>CAZMDA010000007.1:0-85783 GCA_964564865.1 uncultured Bordetella sp.
TCCAGTCTCTCAAACTCAGTCCGAATGAGCAGAAACAACCTATTGGGCCATCACATCTAGGGGCCCGCAACCGTGCGCTTCATCTTCAAGACCGACTACGAGCAGGACATCCGCCTCTTCAAGCACGGCGGCCAGCGCTTCTGGTACGGCGTGCTCGCCGTGGCGCTGCTGCTGGCGCCCTGGTGGGCCGGCGAGTACGTCATGTCGCAGCTGCACTTCATCCTGATCTACTCCATCGTCGGCTTCGGCCTGATGATGCTCACCGGCTTCACCGGCCAGGTGTCCCTGGGCCACGCCGCGTTCCTCGCCGTGGGCGCCTACACCGAGGCGCTGCTGCAGGCCGCGGGCGTGCCGTTCTTCATCTCCATCAGCTGCGCGGCGCTGTTCGCCGCGGTGGTGGGGATCATCGTCGGCCTGCCGGCGCTGCGCCTGAAGGGCATCTACCTCACCATCGCCACGCTCGCCTTCAACGTCATCGTCGAGGAGATCATCGCGCGCTGGCATTCGCTCACCGGCGGCAACGAGGGCAAGCACCTGAAGCCGGTGCAGGTCCTGGGCTGGGAGCTGGAGTCGGACGCGGAGTTCTACTACCTGTGCCTCGCGCTGACGGTGCTCTGCTGCCTCGCCTGCGTCAACCTGCTGCGCTCGCCCACGGGCCGGGCCTTCGTCGCGATCCGCGATTCCGAGGTGTCGGCCTCCTGCATGGGCGTGCACCTGGCCAAGTACAAGACCGTCGCCTTCGCATTCTCCGCCGCGCTCACCGGCATCGGCGGCGCGCTCTACGCCCACAAGCTCGCCTTCATCTCCCCCGAGCAGTTCACCCTGTTCCAGTCCATCGAGCTGATCACGATCGTGATCCTGGGCGGCATCGGCTTCCTGCACGGCGCGGTGCTGGGCGCGACCTTCATCATCGTGCTGCCGCAGCTGATCTCGATCGCCAAGGGCTGGCTGCCCGAGGGGCTGGTGCCCGCCGGGATGCAGGCGGTGGTGTTCGGCGTGATCCTGATCCTGGTGATCATCTTCGAGCCGCTCGGGCTGTACGGGCGCTGGCTCAAGATCCGCACCTGGTTCGAGCTGTTCCCGTTCTACCGCAAGGGCATGTTCCGGCGGCAGAAGAGCTACATGAAGTCCGAGCGCCTGAGGTGACGCGGCGATGAGCTTCTTCAAGGTCGAGAACCTCGGCATCCGCTTCGGCGGCGTGGTCGCGGTGGACAACGTCGGCTTCGAGGTGAAGCGCGGCGAGGTGTTCACCATCATCGGCCCCAACGGCGCCGGCAAGACCACCATCTTCAACCTGATCGGGCTGATCTACCCCGCGACCAGCGGCCGCATCCTGTACGAGGGCCGCGACCTCACCGGGCTGCCGCCGCACAAGGTCGCCGAGCTGGGCATCGCGCGCACCTTCCAGAACATCGAGCTGTTCGAGCACGCCACCGTGCTGCAGAACCTGCTGATCGGCCGCCACCGCCACCGCCGCACCTCGCTGTGGCAGGAAATGCTGTTCACGTCCTCGGTGCGCCGGGCCGAGATCGCGCAGCGCGAGGCGGTGGAGAAGGTGATCGACTTCCTGGAGCTCGCCAAGGTCCGCGACAGCCTGGTGGCGGGGCTGCCCTACGGCGTGCGCAAGGTGGTGGAGCTGGGGCGCGCGCTCGCCACCGAGCCCAGGCTCCTGCTGCTGGACGAACCCTCCTCGGGCCTGAACCCGGAGGAAACCGACGACATGGCGTTCTGGATCGAGGACATCAAACGCCACCTGGGGATCACGGTGCTGATGGTGGAGCACGACATGAACCTGGTGTCGCGCGTCTCGGACCGCGTGCTGGCCCTCAACATGGGCTCGGTGCTCGCCGAGGGCACCGCCGCCGAGGTGCAGTCGCACCCGGCGGTGATCGAGGCCTACCTGGGCAAGGCGGCCTGACCGTGGACCAGGGCGCGGACGTGATCCTCGAGCTCGCCAACGTCGAGGCGAGCTACGGCCCGGTGCAGGCCCTGCGCGGGGTCAGCCTCAGGGTGCCGCGCGGCAAGATCGTCACCGTGCTGGGCGCCAACGGCGCCGGCAAGTCCACCATCCTGAAGACCATCTCCGGGATCATCGACCCGCGCAAGGGCCAGATCCGCTTCGAGGGCGAGGAGATCCAGCGCCGGGACCCGGCGGTGATCGTGCGCCGCGGCATCGGCCACGTGCCCGAGGGGCGCGAGGTGTTCCCGCTGCTCACGGTGGAGGAGAACCTGAGGATGGGCGCCTACACCCGCGGCGACCCCGCCGGGGTGGCGAGCGACATCGAGATGGTCTACGGCTACTTCCCGATCCTCAAGGAGCGCGCGAAACAGGAGGCGGGCCTGCTCTCCGGCGGCCAGCAGCAGATGCTGGCCATCAGCCGCGCGATGCTGTCGCGGCCCAAGCTGATGCTGATGGACGAGCCCAGCCTCGGCCTGTCGCCGCTGCTGACGCAGGAGATCTTCCGCATCATCGCGCGCATCAACCGCGAGCAGGGCACCACCATCCTGCTGGTGGAGCAGAATGCCAACATGGCGCTGGAGGTGGCCGAGTTCGGCTACGTGCTCGAGGTCGGGCGCATCGTCATGGAAGACACCTGCGCCAACCTCGCCCGCAAGGAAGACGTGCAGGAGTTCTACCTCGGCATGAAGGCGGAGGGCGTCAGGGGGCAGCGCAGATGGAAAAAGAAGAAGCAATGGCGGTAGCGGACCAGACCACCATCCCGGCGATGTTCTGGGCGGGCGTGCAGTCCCGCGCCGGCCGCACCATCTTCCGGCAGAAGGATTTCGGCCTCTGGCGCGCGGTGCGCTGGGAGGAACTGGGCCAGGCGGTGCGCGAGACCGGCATGGGCCTGGCCGCGCTCGGCTACGAGCCGGGCGAAGTGGTGTCCATCCTGTCCAACACCAACCAGGAGTGGGTGTTCGCGGACATGGGCGCGCTGTGCGCCGGCGGCGTGGTCAACGGCATCTACCCGACCGACGCCGCGGCGCAGGTCGAGTACCTGGTGAACGACTCCGGCACGGTGCACGTGTTCGTCGAGGACGACGAGCAGCTGGACAAGGTGCTCGAGGTGCGCGAGCGCCTGCCCGGGCTGCGCAAGATCATCGTCTTCGACATGGAGGGCCTGCACGAGCTGGACGACCCGCAGGTGCTGAGCCTGGCGAAGCTGCGCGAGCTGGGCCGCGCCCACGACGCCGCGCACCCGGGCGAATGGGAGCGGCGGCTGGCGAGCCGCAAGCCCGAGGACCTCGCGATCCTGGTCTACACCTCCGGCACCACCGGCAAGCCCAAGGGCGCGATGATCTCGCACCGGAACATCCTCGCCACCTGCGCCGCCTACCAGGCCGCGTTCCCGCAGGACGAGCGCGACGAGCGCATGGCCTTCCTGCCGCTGTGCCACATCGCCGAGCGGGTCGGCGGCGAGTACCATGCCCTGTACACCGGCGCGGTCCTGAACTTCGTCGAGAACCCGGAGACGGTGCCGGAGAACGTGCGCGAGATCTCGCCCACGGTGTTCACCGCGGTGCCCCGGGTGTGGGAGAAGTTCTACTCCGCGGTGATGATCGGCCTCAAGGAGGCCGGCTGGTTCCAGCAGTGGGCCTACAAGCTCGCGATCGGCATCGGCATGCGCCAGGCGAGGCTGCGCGAGGAGAGGAAGCCGGTCCCGGCGGGCCTTGCGCTCGCCTTCTGGCTGGCGCGCGCGCTGGTGCTGAACAACGTGCGCCGCGCCATCGGCGTGCACCGCGCCCGCGTCCTGATCACCGGCGCGGCGCCGATCTCCCCGGACCTGGTGCGCTGGTACATGGCCCTGGGCCTGGAGATGGTGGAGGTGTGGGGCCAGACCGAGAGCTGCGGCGCGGTGACCGGCAACCCCAGGGGCGCGGTCACCCCGGGCTCCATCGGGCCGATGATGCCGCCCTCGGAGGTGAAGGTGTCGGAGGATGGCGAGCTGCTGGTGCGCGGCCCGGGCGTGTTCATGGGCTACCTCAACCAGCCCGAGAAGACCGCCGAGACGCTGAAGGACGGCTGGCTGCACACCGGCGACGTCGGCCGGGTGGACGAGCAGGGCTACTTCTTCATCACCGACCGCATGAAGGACATCATCATCACCGCGGGCGGCAAGAACATCACGCCCTCGGAGTTCGAGAACCAGCTCAAGTTCTCCCCGTACATCACCGACGCGGTGGTGATCGGGGAGAAGCGCCCCTACCTGGTGGCGCTGGTGATGATCGACCACGAGAACGTGGAGCGCTTCGCGCAGGACAACGCCATCCCGTTCTCCAACTTCGCCAGCCTGTGCCGCCGGCCCGAGGTCCAGGCCCTGGTGCAGGCCGAGATCGACCGCGTGAACAAGCACTTTGCCCGGGTCGAGCAGGTCAAGAAGTTCCGCCTTATCGAGCAGAAGCTCACCGCCGAGGACGAGGAGCTGACTCCGACCATGAAGCTGAAGCGCAAGCTCGTGAACGAGAAGTACCGGGACCTGATCGAGTCCATGTATGTACGCGAGGCGGCATAGGATAGAATCGCCAAGCACACTCTCTGGAGGAGGGAATTGAGATGAATCGCACCATCGCAGCACTTGCTACCGCCGCGGCCTTCGGCTTCGCCGGCCTTGCCCACGCCCAGGGCCAGGGCGTGACCGCGAAGGAGATCGTCCTGGGCACCGCGCAGGACCTGTCCGGCCCGGTGGCGCCGTTCTCCAAGCCGGCCGTCAACGGCATGCGCATGCGGGTGGACGAGATCAACGCCTCGGGCGGGATCCACGGCCGCAAGATCCGGCTGGTGGTCGAGGACCACGGCTACGACCCGAAGAAGGCGGTGCTCGCGGCGCAGAAGATGATCCAGAAGGACCGGATCTTCGCCGCCATCGGCTCGATCGGCACCCCGACCGCCATGGCCGCGATGCCGCTGTACCTCGAGAAGGGCGTGCTGCACCTGTTCCCGCTCGCCGCCGCGCGCCAGATGTACGAGCCGCTGCACAAGTACAAGTACTCCTTCGCCGCCACCTACTTCGACCAGATGCGCGCCGGCCTGAAGCACCTGGTCAAGGACAAGGGCCACAAGCGCATCTGCTCCCTGTACCAGGACGACGACTTCGGGCTGGAGGTGCACGGCGGCGGCGAGGCGGCGCTCAAGGACCTCGGCATGAAGTACCACGAGGTCACCACCTACAAGCGCGGCGCCACCGACTTCTCCTCGCAGGTGCAGAAGATGCGCGGCGCCGGCTGCGAGGCGGTGGTCATGGGCACCATCATCCGCGAGACCATCGGCACCATCGCCACGGCGAGGAAGCTGGGCTTCAACGCCGACTTCATCGGCACCACCGCCAGCTACACGCACCTGATCCACGCGCTGGGCAAGGGGCTGGTCGAGGGCTTCTATTCGGCCTGCACCAGCAACTACCCGTACGCGGACGACGCCTCGGCCAACGTGCGCAACTGGATGGCCAGCTACAAGAAGGCCTACAACGCCGACGGCGACATCTTCGCCGCCTACGGCTACGCCATGGTGGGGATGTTTGCCATGGCCGCCGAGAAGGCCGGGCCGAAGCTGACCAACGACAGCTTCGCCAAGGCGCTGGAGAGCATCGTCATCCCGCGCGACATGTTCGGCTTCGACGAGCAGCGGTTCACCGCCACCAACCACCTGGGCTCCAACCGGGCGCGCCTGTGCCAGATCCAGGGCGGCAAGTGGGTGACCCTGACCGACTACCTCACCAACTGAGGCGTCGGCCATGAAGCACGGAAGCGGCGCCTCGCGGCGCCGTTTTTCTTTGGCGCTGGGCGCGCTCGCGCTGGCCGGCTGCGCGCCGGCGCCGGTGCGCGAGGTCGCCAGCTTCAGCTCGCTGCTCGCCGGCGCCCATCGCCGGCCGGCGAACGTCGCGCGCGACCCGCACCGGCACCCCGCGGAGACGCTCGCCTTCTTCGGCGTGCAGCCCGACAGCACCGTGGTGGAGATCCTGCCCGGCAGCGCCGGCTACTACATGGAGATCCTCGCGCCCTGGCTGGCGGCGCGCGGGCGCTACATCGCCGCCAGCCGCGACGAGCTGGCGGCGCCGCAGTACCTCGCCGACCACCGGCGGCTGCTCGCGCGCCTGCAGGAGCAGCCCGAGCTCTACGGCAAGGTGGTGGTCACCAAGTTCAACGCCGGCCGGCACGACGTCGCGCCGCCGGGCAGCGCCGATTTCGTCCTCACCTTCCGCAACCTGCACAACTGGATCGAGCGCGGCGAGGTCGAGGGCGCGCTCGCCGCCTTCCACCGGGCGCTGAAGCCCGGCGGGGTGCTGGGCGTGGTGGACCACCGCGGCCGCACCGACCTGCCGCAGGAGGCGCAGATGAAGTCCGGCTACGTGCGCGAGGACTACGCCATCCGCGTCATCCAGCGCGCCGGCTTCCGCCTGGCCGGCGTCTCCGAGGTCAACGCCAACCCGCGCGACACCAAGGACCACCCCGAGGGCGTCTGGACCCTGCCGCCCACATACCGCCTCAAGGACCGGGACCGCGCCAAGTACGCCGCGATCGGCGAGAGCGACCGCTTCACGCTGCGCTTCGTCCGGCGCTGAGGGGCGGCCGGGGGCCGGATGTGCACGATCGTGCACATCCGGGGCCGGCGCCTAGGGGAACTTGCCGGGCCGCACCACGGCCGCGTCGCTGACCCAGAGCGTGAGGGCGTAGTCCGGTCCATAGCGCCGCATGATCTCGTCCACGACGCGCTGCGCGGTGCCGGCGTCGCACAGGACCTTGATCTCGACCGAGCGTCCGCCTTCCCAGTCGCCGCCGCGCTCGCCGCGCGCGCCCCCGCCCCGGACGTCGCTCAGCGTGTAGCCGCTGGCGCCGGCGTCCCGCAGCGCCTCCAGGACCCGGCGCTCGAGCGCGGTTTCGCAGACGATGGTGAGGAGCTTGCGCGGATGCAGGGTGCTCATGTGACTCCGGCGATGCGTGCGGCGAGCTGCTCATAGAGCGGGATCCCGGCCACGAGGTTGAAGGGAAAGGTGACACCGAGGACGACCGCGATGGACAACGCCGGATTGGCCTCCGGAATCGCCATGCGCATCGTCGCGGGCGCGGCGATGTAGGAAGCGCTGGCGGCCAGGGTCGCCATCAGGGCGATGCCGCCGTGCGACAGGCCCATCAGCCAGCCGCAGGCCGCGCCGATGACCCCGAACAGGGGCGGCACCAGCAGGCCGAAGCCGATGAGGAAGGCGCCGGCCTGGCGCAGCGCGGGCAGCTGCGCGCCGACCACGAGCCCCAGCTCCAGGAGGAACAGGCACAGCGCGCCCTTGAACAGGTCGGTGAACAGCGGCTTGACCGGCGCCACGCCCTCGGGCCCCAGCAGCGCGCCGATCGCCAGGCCGCCCAGCAGCAGCACCACGCTGCGGCCGGCGAGGGCTTCGCGCACCGTGCCGGCGAGGTTCGCGGCGCGCCCGGTGCCCAGGCGCGCGAGCAGCACGCCGACCAGCAGCCCGGGCACTTCCAGGACGGCGACGAAGTACGGCATGGTCGGTTCGGACGGGATGTCGCGCGTGTTCAGGTAGGTCAGCCCGGCGGCGAAGGTGACGACGCTCACCGACCCGTAGTGTGCCGCGATCGCCGCGGCGTCGCTGCGCCCGAGTCGGCCCGGGCCGCGCAGGATGGCGAACGCGATGAGCGGCAGCAGGCAGCCCAGGCCGATCGCGAGCAGGGTCTGGCCGGCGAGCGCGCCGGCGTCGGCGCGGGCGAGCTCCGCGCCGCCCTTGAGCCCCAGCGCGAGCAGGAGGTAGATCGACAGGGCGTCGTACAGCGGCTCCGGCACGCGCAGGTCCGAGCGCGCGAGGCGCGCGAGGACCCCCAGCAGGAAGAACAGGACCACCGGGTCGAGCATCGCTCAGCCTCGCGGTCGGCCGCGCGTGGCGCTGGCTCCCATGCGGGATCAGGCCCCGGGCGGCGGCGCGCCGCCCTCCCGGATGCGCCGGAACGACTCCACGGCGCTGATCCAGACCACGCCGTCGCCGGGCTGGCCGGTGTGGCAGATGTCGCGGATCAGTCCCGCCAGGCGCTCGGCCTGGTCGTCGGGGGCGACGATCTCGATGCGCGCCTTGGCGGAGAAGTCCGTGAGCTCGCTCTTGATGCCGGCGGGCGCCGGCTTGTCCGGGTGATAGCCCGAGCCTTCCGCGCGCGACACGGTCATGCCGGGGAAGTCCGGGATCCTGCGGAACGCCTCGCGCACGCGCGCGAGGCGCGCCGGCTGGATCACCGCCTTGATCTCCTTCACGCTTCCACCCTCCTTTCCTCGAAGAACCGGTACAGCGTCGGCACCACCACCAGCGTGAGCAGGGTGCAGCTGATCAGGCCGCCGATCACCACCACGGCGAGCGGCCGCTGCACCTCCGAGCCCGGGCCGGTGGCGAACAGGAACGGGATCAGGCCGAGCATCGCCACGGTGGCGGTCATCATCACCGGGCGGAAGCGCTGCGTCGCGCCCTCGAACACGGCGCGGCCCACGTCCATGCCGTCGTCGCGCAGCTTGCGGATGTAGGTCACCAGCACCACCCCGTTCAGCACCGCGATGCCCCACAGCGCGATGAAGCCCACCGAGGCCGGCACCGACAGGTACTCGCCGCTCACCGCCAGGCCGATGATGCCGCCGATCGAGGCGAAGGGCAGCACGGTGATGATGAGGGTCGCCAGCCGCAGCGAGTTGAACAGCAGGAACAGCAGGAAGAAGATCGCCGCGACGGTGACCGGGACGATGATGCTGAGATGGCCGAGCGCCCGCTCCATGTTCTGGAACTGGCCGCCCCACACCAGGTAGTAGCCCTCGGGCAGGCGCACCTCGGCGGCCACCTTGCGCTGCAGCTCGGCGACGAACCCGCCCAGGTCGCGGTCCTTGACGTTGATGCCGACGACGATCCGGCGCTTCGCCGACTCGCGGCTCACCTGCGCCGGGCCCTCGCCGACCTGGATCCTCGCCAGGCTGTCGAGCTGGACCAGCGCCCCGGAGGGCGCCGTCAGGGTGATGGCGCGGATCTCGTCCACCGAGTCGCGCAGGCGCTCGGGCAGGCGCACCACCGCCTGGAAGCGGCGCTCGCCTTCGTAGATCTCGGTCGCCGTCTTGCCGCCGATCGCCATCTCGATCACGTCCTGGACATCGGCCACGTTGAGGCCCTGGCGCGCGATCGCCTGCCGGTCGATGTCGATGCTGAGGTACTGCTGGCCGCCCACCCGCTCCACGCGCATGTCGCGCATGCCCGGCACCCCGCGCGCCACGCGGGCGATGTCCTCCGCCGTCGCCTTGAGCGTGTCCAGGTCGTCGCCGAACACCTTGACGGCGACGTCGCTGCGCACGCCGGTCACCATCTCGTCGACGCGGTCGGAGATCGGCTGCGCCATCACCAGCTGCACCCCGGGCAGGGTCTTCAGCTTGTCGACGATCGCGGCGGCGATGTCGTCCTGGGTCCAGCCGTCGGGCCACTCGCGGCGCGGCTTCAGGCTGACGATGGGGTCGGCCTCGTTCGGCCCGGCCGGGTCGGCGGGGGACTCGCCCCGCCCCAGGCGCGACACCGCCATCTTCACCCCCGGGACCTCGAGCACGCGGCGCATCGCCTCCTGCTCCATGGCGATGGATTCGTCGATGGAGATGTTCGGCACGCGGTCGATCGCCGGCGAGATCGAGCCTTCCTTCATCTCCGGAATGAAGGCGGTGCCCAGGAACGGCAGCAGCGCGAGCGTGGCGGCGAAGGCGGCGACCGCGGCGCCGATGGTGCGCTTCTCGTTGCCCAGCGCCGCCCGCAGCAGGCGCAGGTAGGGCGCCTTCAGCCGGGCGATCAGCCAGGTGTCGTGCTCGGCGCCGCCGCGCAGCACGTAGGAGGCAAGCGCCGGGGTCAGGGTGAGCGACAGCACCAGCGAGATGGCGAGCGCGATGGCGATGGTGTAGGCGAGCGGGGCGAACATCTTGCCCTCCATGCCGGTGAGCGTCATCAGCGGCAGGAACACCAGGATGATGACGCCGATGCCGAAGATCACCGGCGTGGCGACCTCCTGCACCGCCTCGAACACCACCCGGGCGCGGCTCTCGCCGGGACGCTGGCCGAGGCGCGCGTAGGCGTTCTCGATCACCACCACCGAGCCGTCCACCATCAGCCCGATGGCGATCGCCATGCCGCCCAGCGACATCAGGTTCGCCGACAGGCCATACTGGTTCATGACGATGAACGTGGCGAGCGGCGTGAGGACCAGGGTCGCCACCACGATGAGCGAGCTGCGCAGGTCGCCGAGGAACAGGAACAGCACCACGCAGACGAAGAACACGCCTTCGAGCAGGACCTTGGTGACCGTCCACAGCGCCGCGTCCACCAGCTCCGACCGGTCGTAGTAGGGCACGATCCGCAGCCCGCCGGGGAGCAGGCCCTGGGCGTTGATCTCGGCGACGCGGGACTTCACCCGCTCCACCACCTCCTTGGCGTTGCCGGCGCGGATCATCATCACCACCCCGCCCACCGCCTCGGTGACGCCGTCCTTCACCATGGCGCCGAAGCGCACCTCCTCGCCGAAGGCCACGGTGGCGACGTCGCGGATGTAGACCGGGGTGCCGGCGTACTCCTTCAGCACGATGTTGCGGATGTCCTCCAGGTCCTTCACCAGGCCGATGCCGCGCACCAGGTACTGCTCGGCGCGCTGCGGCAGCACGCCGCCGCCGGTGTTGGCGTTGTTGCGCGCCAGCGCCTGCCAGACGTCCTGCATCGAGACCTTGTAGTAGCGCAGGCGGTCGGGCTCCACCAGCACCTGGTACTGCTTGACGTAGCCGCCGGTGGAGTTGATCTCGGCGACCCCGGGTATCGAGCGCAGCAGCGGCCGCGCGATCCAGTCCTGCACGATGCGCCGCTCGATCAGCTCCTCCTTCGACAGCGCGCGCCGGCCGTCGTCGGGGCGCTCCAGGGTGTACTGGTAGACCTCGCCCAGGGCGGTGGAGACCGGTCCCAGCACCGGGGTGATGCCGGCCGGCAGCCGCCCGCCGATCTCGATCAGGCGCTCGAGCACCAGCTGGCGGGCGAAGTACACGTCGGTGCGGTCGGTGAACACCAGCGTGATGAGCGACAGCCCGGGCTTGTTGAGCGAGCGCATCTCGGTGAGCGCGGGCAGGCCGGTCATGCCGATCTCCAGCGGCGCGGTGACGAAGCGCTCCACTTCCTCGGGCGAGCGCCCCGGCGCCTCGGTGGCGATCTGCACCTGGACGTTGGTGACGTCCGGGAAGGCATCCACCGACAGGCGGCGCGCGGCGTCGAGGCCGAAGGCGAGCAGCACCAGCGCCAGCACCGCGACGATCAGGCGCTGGGTGATGGCGGCGCGGACGAGGGCGTCGATCACGATCGGGGGGCGGGCGCTAGCTGCCGGAGAGCTCGCGCCGCCGGCGCTCGTTGTCGAGGTGGAACGCGCCCTCGGTCACGATCGCGTCCTCCTCGCGCAGGCCCGACACCACCACGCGCAGGCCCTCGGTCTCGCCGCCCAGCTGCACCGGCTGCAGGCGGAAGGTTTCCGGCGCGGTGCGCACGAACACGGCGTCGCGGTTGTCGCTGCGCACCACCGCCTCCACGGGGATGGTCAGGCGCCGCTGCGGCGCGCCCTTGATGAGCATCGAGGCGAGCATGTTCGGCTTGAAGGCGCGCTCGGGGTTGGGCAGGTCCATGCGCGCGCGCACGGTGCGCGTCTCCGGGTTCACCGTCGGCGACACGTAGGCGAGCACGCCGGCGATCCTGCGCCCGGGCAGGGCGGCGACGTCCACCTCGACGGCCTCGCCCACGCGCGCCGCGCCCGCCACCTGCTCGGGCACGTCGGCCACCACCCAGACGTTCGACAGGTCGGCGACGAGGAACACGCCGTCGGCGGGCTGCACCACCTGCCCCTCGGTCACCTTCCGGTCGATGACCGTGCCGGAGATGCTGGCGACGATGTGGGAGACCGAGTTGATGGTGCGCGCGCGCGCCAGGCGATCCAGTGCCGCATCGCCCATGCCCAGCACCTTCAGCTGGTCGCGCGCCGCGTTGAGCTCCGCCTCGGCCTGGACCAGCTCGGCCTGGCGCCGCTGCAGCTCCGCCGTGCCGATGACGTCGGCCTCGTACAGCTGCTGCGCCCGCGTCGCGGCGCGGGCGGCAAGCCCCGCCTGCGAGATGGACTTCAGGTAGCCCAGCTGGAGGGCCGAGAGCTCGGTGCTGTTGATGGTCGCGAGGATCTGCCCGCGCCGGACGGCGTCGCCCTCGCGCGCGGCGAGGTCGGTGAGCCGCCCGGTCACCGGCGCGCCGACGCGCGCAAGGCGCGTCTCGTCCGCCTCGACGCGCGCCGGCACGCGCAGCGTTTCGCGCACCTCCGCCCAGGCCGGGGTGCCGATGCGCAACCGGGCCGCGAGCGCCGCGTCCGCGGCGATGGTCATCGGGTCGCGCGGGGCAGGGGCCGCCGCGGGGGCCTCGGCCGGGCGCTCGCCGCAGCCGGCGAGGAGCGCCGCCGCGGCGCACAGCAGGACGGTACGGTTCATGGTTTCTCCGGTTCGAAGGGGTCGCGCCCCAGCAGCCGCTCGATGTCCAGCCAGGCGGCGACGCGGTCGAACTGCGCCTGGATGTGGTCCGAGCGCAGGGCGCGCAGGGTGCGCTGGGCATCGAGCACCTCGAGGAAGCTGCGCTCCCCGAAGCGGTAGGCCGATTCCGCGGCCTGCAACGCGGCCTCCGCGCTGCGCAGCAAACCGGCCTCGAAGGTCTCGATCTGGCGCTGCGTGATGGAAAAGCGTGCATGGGCCGAGTCCAGCTCGCGCAGCAGCTGCACCCGCTGCTGCTCCTGCTGAGCCGCGACGAGATCCAGCCCGGCCTGCGCCTGCGCGATCTGCCCCTCGCGCCGGTCCCACAGCGGGATGGCCAGGGTGACCCCGATGCTCGTGGCGCTCACCTCTGGGTCGCGGGATTCGCCGACGCGCACGGCGGGCTGCGGCCCGCGCAGCGCGCGCTCGAACTCGAGCCGGCGCTGCGCGCGCTGACGCTCCGCGGCGAGCACCTGCAGCGAGGGATGCGCGGCCAGCATGTCCGGCTGCAGGGCCGGGAGAGCCGGTGCCCGGACCGGCACCGGTTCCGCGCCGCGGAGCTCGAACTGCGGCGGCAGCACGTTGGCGGTGAGGCGGCGCATGGCCGCCACCGCCTCCTCCACCCGCAGCCGGCTCGCGGCGCGCGCGTTCTGCGCCGTCAGCGCCTCGGCCTCCGCCCGCACCAACTCGAAGCGCGGCGCCTCCCCGACCTCGACGCGGCGGCGCACGCGGTCCTGGATCTGGGCCAGCAGCGCCGCGTTCTCCTGGGCGAGGCGCTCCTCCGACAGGCGGCGCTGCAGCTCGGAGAAGGCGAGGCGGGCCTGCGAGCCGATGGCGAGGCGCGCCGCGCGCAGCTGGGCCTCCGCGGCGTCGATTCCGGCGGCCGCGGCCGCGATCCGCGGGGTGCGCACGGACGGCAAGTCGAGCGGCTGGGTCAGGGCGAACGCCTGCGCCGAGCCGTTGCGGCCGCCCACGCGCGAGCGCCAGGGGCCGGTGCTGAAGTCGACCTCGGGGTTGGGGTGCGCGCGCGCCGCGCGCGCCGCGCCTTCGGCGAGGGCGCGCTGCTCGCGGGCGGCCGCGAGCTCGGGGTTGTTGCGCTCGACCAGCGACAGGTACTCGCGCAGGCCGAGTGGCTCGGCTGCTTGTGCCGCGCACAACGCCGGCAGCGCAAGCAACAGCAGGGCGATGCGCGCGCGACGCGCGCAGAGGACGGCCATCCGGGTCTCCTAGCGCAGGGCGTTGCGGGCGGCGAGGGCTTGATCCAGTCGCGCGCGGGCGCGCGCCACGTCGGCCTCGAGCGCGGCGAGCCGCTGGAAGTAGGCCGGGCTCAACCGGGAGCCGCCGCCGGCCAGGCCGAGGCGCTCGCCGGGGCGCGGTTCGGACTCGCGCTCAAGCCGCTCGCGCGCTGTCGCGTAGGCGCGCTCGGCGTCGACGACCGACTCGTGCGTCGCCGCGAGCGCCTGGCTGCGCTGGCGCGCCCGCTCGCGCGCCGCGTCGATGGCCTCCGGCGGCAGCCCGGGGGCGGCGTTGCCGGATGCGTCGAGCAGATCGGGCCGCCAATCCTGCCCCCGGGGCGCGGACGAGGGCCGGTCGCCGTAGTGGACGCGGCCCTGCTCGTCCGTCCAGCGGAACACGTCGGCGCCGGCGGCCGGCGCCGTGCCGGCCAGCGCCAGTGCAAGGATCAGCGGAGTCGGTTTCATGATCGGCCGGCGGAGGAAGTGGGTCAAGCGGCGCGCCGGCCGGAGGCGGCGGCCGTGCCCCGCAGGCGGGCAAGCACGCGGTCGGCCTGTGCCGCGGCCGCCTCGGCACATTGCGCGAGCACGGTGACGTGGCCCACGCGGCGGCGCGGTCGTGTCAGGGATTTGCCGTACAGGTGCAGCGTGCCGCCGGAATCGGCGAGCGCCGCGTTCAGTTCCGGCGCGCCCTGGCGCAGCGCCTGAGCGTCGAGGTGCGCGACCGCGGCCGCGGAACGCAGCGCGGTGCCGCCCAGGGGCAGGCCGCACAGCGCGCGGACCTGCTGCTCGAACTGGCTGGTCTGGCAGGCTTCGATCGAGAGGAAGCCGCTCGCGTGCGTCCGGGGAGAAACCTCGTTCACGTGCAGCTTGCCGGCGCTGAGGAAGAACTCCACCGACAGCACGCCGACGTAGTCCAGGCACTGCGCGATCCGGCGCGCGCCCAGGTCGGCCTCGGCCGCCGTGCCGGCGGGGATGGGCGCCGGCGCGACCGACAGTTCCGGCAGGCCATTGCGCACGCGGTGCAAGGCCGCGGGATAGGTTTCGATGCGGCCGTCCGCTGCGCGCGCCAGCACCACAGTGATCTCGGCGTCGATCGCGACGCCGCGCTCCAGCAGCGCGGGCCGGTTGCCCACGTCCCGCCAGGCGGCCAGCGCCTGGCGCGCGTCGTCCACGCGGGCCTGGCCCTTGCCGTCGTAGCTCTGGCGAGCGAGCTTGAGCACGCCCGGGTAGCAGCCGGCGCGCTCCAGGTCCCCGGCGGCGATGACCGGGACGTAGGGGGTGGCCGGCAGGCCGATGGCGCGCAGGAAGCGCTTCTCGCGGATCCGGTCCTCCAGCACCGCGAACGCCTCCGCCGAGGGCGCAACGCGGCAGCGCCGCGCGAGGCGCCGGACGCTGCCCGCAGGCACGCTTTCGTACTCCACCGTGACCGCCTCGCAGCAGGCCGCGAGGCGGTCCAGCGCGGCGGCGTCGTCGAAAGTCCCGACGATGCGCTCGTCGGCGGACTGCATCGCCGGGCTGCCGGGATCGGGATCGAGCACGGCGGTGCGATACCCCATGGCACGCGCCGCCTCAAGGAAGTAGCGCGCGAGCTGGCCGCCACCGACGATGCCCAGCCGGGCGGGCGGCGACAGGGTGGTGGAGGCGGTCACGGCAGGCGCGCCTCCGCCGCGGGCAGGAACGGCTGCACCCGGCGCAGCGGCACGTTCAGCTCGCGCTCCAGTTCCTCGGCGCCGACGTTCCAGCGCGCCAGCACGTGCCGGATGAGGGCGCGTTCCTCGTCGGCGATCGTCCGGTCGGCCTCCGCCAAGTACACCAGCACCGCGCAGATCACCAGCCGCTGGCTGCGGTCTTCGATCGCTTCCAGCGCCGCGTCGAGGCGCGTCCAGCGGTTCGCGCGGGTATCCCCCGGCGCGCGGTCGGTGGCGGCGCGGGCAGCGGTGTGCTGGGCCACCGCGCTGAGGAACAGCTCGCGCGGCACGCCCACGATGCCGTAGACGCCCAGGCGGTCCATGAGGTCGATTTCCTCGGAGGCGAGCCGGCCGTCGTCGGTGAGGACCGCGGCGAGGACGCGGGCCACTGCCTCGGGGCTGTTGCGGCGGAATCGCTTGCTGCGGCTGCTCATGGCGTCGGCTCCGGTGGATGGACGGCGCGCAGTCTGCCAACGGCAAATCATTAGGACAAATTGGAGTTGATTAAAAAAGTGATAAACTGGAACTAATGTTTCAGCGCAAGCAGACCGGCCACCTGACCCTGCGCCAGCTGCAGATCTTCGAGGCGGTGGCGCGCCTGGGCAGCGTGACGCGCGCCGCCCAGCTGCTGCACCTGACGCAACCCGCCGTCTCGATCCAGTTGAAGGCGCTCACCGAGGCGGTCGGCCGGCCGCTCACCGAGCCGGTCGGGCGGGGCCTGCGCCTCACGCAGGCCGGCCGCGACCTGCACGAGACCTGCCGCGAGCTGGCGGCTGCCTGGTCGCGCTTCGAGGCCCGGCTGGACGACGAGGCGGCGCTGCGCCGCGGCCTGCTGCGGGTGTCGGTGGTCACCACGGCCAAGTACTTCCTGCCGCGGGCGCTCGGCCAGTTCGTGCAGCTGCACCCGGGCATCGAGGTCGAGCTGGAGATCCTCAACCGCGACGGGGTGCTCGCGCGCCTGCGCGACCGGCTGGACGACCTGCACATCATGAGCGCGCCGCCGGCGGACTGGGCGGTCGAGGCGCGGCCGTTCCTGGACAACCCGCTCGTGGTGATCGCGCCGCGCGCCTACCAGGCGCCGCGGCAGCGGCTGGAGCTGCGCCACCTGGCCGGCGAGCGCTTCCTGCTGCGCGAGCCCGGCTCCGGCACGCGCATGGCGGTGGACGAGCAGCTTGCGCGCGAGCGGGTCGGCTTCGCCCGGCGCATGGTCGTCGGGTCCAACGAGGCGATCAAGCAGGCGGTGGCCGGCGGGCTCGGGCTCGCCATCGTCTCGCGCCACGCGCTGTCGGAGGCGGACCTGCCGGAACTGCGCATCCTGCCGGTGCGCGGCTTCCCGATCCGCCGCGCCTGGCACGTCGTGCACTGGAGCGAGGGCGCGCTGTCGGCGCCGGCGCACGCGTTCCGCGAGTTCCTCGCCGAGTTCGCGGCCGCGCACCGGGGCGCGGCCGGCTTCGGCGGCGGCGAGCGCTAGCCGATCACGTAGGCGGCGCCCCCGGTGGCGATCAGCTCGCCTTCGTCGTTGTGCAGCTCCATGTGCGTCACCGCGATGCGGCTGCCCTTCCGCACGATGCGCGCGGTGGCGATGAAGTACTTGCCGCGCCCGGGGCGCAGGTAGTCCACGCGCAGGTCGATGGTGCCCATCTTCGGGAACGAGGTGGGCACGCTGTCCATCTCGTGCGCCAGGCGCAGCATGATGGCGAAGCCGCCGGCCACGTCCAGGGTGGCCGAGATCACCCCGCCATGCAGGATCTTCGTGCTCGGGTTGCCGATCAGCTCCGGGCGCATGTCGAAGCGCAGCTTGGGCGCGTCGCGCTCGAAGGACTCGACCTTCAGCCCCAGGTGCCGGTTGAAGGCGATCAGCTCCTCCATCACCTTGCGCATCAGCGGCTGCAGGGCCTTCATCTTCAGCGTGCTCATGGCTGCCATCCCAGTTGTCGCGCGGCGAGGTCCTTCATGATCTCGGTGCTGCCGCCGCCGATCTGCATCACCTTCGCCTCGCGGTAGATGCGCTCGGCGCGCGAGCCGCGGATGAAGCCGGCGCCGCCCAGGACCTGGACCGCGGCGTCGGCGCAGAACTGCATGGTGTCGGTGGCGGCATTCTTCAGCATCGCCAGCTGGGCGATCCATTTCGGCTCGCGCGGCTGCGAGGACAGCTTCCAGGCGGTGTCGTAGAGGAGCGCGCGCGCGGCGTGGATCCTCGCCTGCATGTCCACCAGCTTGTGGCGGATCACCTGGTGGCCGATGAGCGGGCCGCCGAAGGTCTGGCGATCGCGCGCCCAGGCGAGCGCGTCCTCCAGGCAGGCCTGCGCGAAGCCCACCGCGCCCGCCGCCATGGACAGGCGCTCGGAGTTGAAGTTGCGCATGATGGCGCGGAAGCCCTCGTTCTCCCCGCCCACCAGGTTGGCGGCGGGGACGCGGACGTTCTCGAAGCGCAGCAGCGCGGTGTCCGAGCACCACCAGCCCATCTTCTCCAGCTTCGTGCGGGTGAATCCCGGGCGGTCGCGCTCGATGAGGAGCAGCGACACGCCGGCCGCGCCGGGACCGCCAGTCCTGACCGCGACGGTGTAGTAGTCGGCGCGCATGCCGGAGGTGATGAAGGCCTTCTCGCCGTCCACCACGTAGTCGGCGCCGTCGCGCCGGGCCGTCGTCTTCAGGCTGGCGACGTCCGAGCCGCCGGTGGGTTCGGTGATGGCGAGCGCGCTGATCTTCTCGCCCGACAGGATGGAGGGCAGGACGCGGCGCTTCAGCTCCGCGCTGCCCACGGCGGCGATGGGCGGGGCGCCGATGGTGTGGGAGAACAGGCTCGCGCTCAGGCCGCCGACGCCGGCCTGGGCGAACTCCTCGGCGCTGGAGATGCGGTAGAAGTAGTCAACTTGGACGCCGCCGTACTCCTCGGGAAAGCCCAGGCCGAACAAGCCCGCGGCGGCGGCCTTGCGGTAGAGCTCGCGGGGGAACTCCCCGGCCTCGTCCCAGGCCGCGGCGTGCGGCAGGATTTCGCGTGCGACGAAGCGCCGCACCGTCTCGCGGAAGGCCTCGTGCTCGGGGGTGAAGGCGGGATGGATCACGCCGCCTGCGCTTCCGGCTCGAACTCCACCAGCAGCTTGCCCGGCGCGACCTGCGCCCCGGCGGCGACGTGCACTGCCTTGACCTTTACGGCGAACGGGAACTCGAGGACGTGCTCCATCTTCATGGCTTCCAGCACCACGAGGGCCTTGCTCGCGGCCAGGGTCTCGCCCGCCCTGGCATTGACCGCAACCACCCGGCCGTTCATCGGCGCGAGCAGCCTGCCGTCGCCCGCGCCCCGGCCGCGCAGCGGATCGCGGCTGGCGTGGCGCCCGAAGAAGCGCGTGCTGCCGCGCGAGTGGTGCGCCGGGTTGTTGCTCCATCCGCTCCATTCCCCGAAATCGCCCGCGTCCGGATCGAAGCGCGACAGGAAATCCGTGGTCGCCTCCCCGTTCGCGAAGCGCCGGTCGCGCACGACGGCGGCAAGGAAGTCCTTGTTCGTCGGCACGCCGTCGGCCACCGTTTCCTCCAGCGCCGCGGCCAGCCGCGCACGCGCCTCGTCGCGGGTGGCGCCGTGGGCGATGACCTTCGCGATCATGGAATCGTAGAACGGCGGGATCTCGATGCCGGGGGCGAGCGCATGGTCCACGCGCACCGACGGCGACGGCCGCCATTCAACCAGGGTCCCCGCCTGCGGCATGAAGTCAAGGTCCGCATCCTCGGCGCAGAGGCGCGCCTCGATGGCATGGCCCGTGAAGCGGATGTCCTCCTGGCGCGCAGGCAGCGGTTCGCCCGCGGCCACGCGCAGCTGCCATTCGACGAGGTCGAAGCCGGTGACCAGCTCCGTCACCGGGTGCTCGACCTGCAGGCGCGTGTTCATCTCCATGAACCAGAACCGGCCGTCCTCCAGCAGGAACTCCACCGTGCCGGCGCCGACGTAGCCCACGGCCTTCGCCGCGGCGATGGCCGCCTCGCCCATCGCGGCGCGCAGGCTTGCGTCCACCGCCGGGGAGGGCGATTCCTCGATCAGCTTCTGGTGGCGGCGCTGCACCGAGCAGTCGCGCTCGCCCAGGTGCACGCAGTTGCCGCGGCTGTCCGCGAACACCTGGACTTCGACGTGGCGTGGCCGCAGCAGCGCCTTCTCCAGCAGCACGCGGCCGTCGCCGAAGGCATGCTCGGCCTCGGACTGCGCGCTCTTCAGCGCGGCGGCCAGCTCGCCCTTCGTCTTCACCAGCCGCATGCCGCGCCCGCCGCCGCCGGCGAGCGCCTTGATCATGACCGGGAACTCGGGGTCCCTGTCGTAAGTCGGCAGCACCGGCACGCCGGCCCCGGCGGCGATGGCCTTCGCGTTCGCCTTGTCGCCCATGGCGCGGATCGCGGCCGGCGGCGGGCCGACCCAGGTACGGCCCGCCATCAGTACCGCCTCGGCAAAGGCCGGGTTCTCCGAGAGGAAGCCGTAGCCCGGGTGCACCGCCTCGCCCGGCGCGCGCAGGATGGCCTCGATGTTCAGGTAGGAATCGCGCGGCGCCGGGCCGCCGATGCGCACCGCCTCGTCCGCGGCGCGCACGTGCGGCGCATCCCGGTCGGCATCCGAATACACCGCGACGGTGCGCAGGCCCATGCGCCGCGCCGTGCGGATGATGCGCAGCGCGATCTCGCCGCGGTTGGCGACGAGCAATGACTTGAACGAAGGCACCGGGGGTACGGGGGGATTTATCCCCTGTTCCGAGGAAGGATGTTCATGTACTTGCAGATGATCCCCAGCATGGTCTCGTCGGAGCCGCCGCCGATCGAGCCCAGGCGCCCGTCGCGGTAGGCCCGCGAGGCCGGGTTGTCCCAGGTGAAGCCCATGCCGCCCCAGTACTGCAGGCAGGCGTCCGAGACCTCGCGCCGGAGGCGCCCGGACTTGAGCTTGGCCATGGAGGCGAGCTCGGTGACGTCCTGGCCCTCGATGTACATCTCGCAGGCGCGGTAGGTGAGCGCCCGCAGCGCCTCGATCTCGGTCTTCAGCTCCGCCAGCCGGTAGTGCACGTACTGGAAGTCGAGCACCGCCTGGCCGAAGAGCTTGCGCTCGCGGATGTAGTCGATGGTGTCCTGCAGGGTGCGCAGCATGCCGGGCACGGAGCTGGCCGCCGCCCACAGCCGCTCCTCCTGGAACTGCTGCATCTGGTAGGTGAAGCCCATGCCTTCCTCGCCGATGCGGTAGCGCTGCGGCACGCGCACGTCGTCGAAGTGGATGAGCCCCGTGTCGGAGGACATCATGCCGATCTTGCGGATCTTCTTCGCCACCGACACGCCCCTGGTCTTCATGGGCAGCACGATCAGCGTCTTGTTCTTGTGCGCCGCGCTTTCCGAGGTGTTGGCGAGCAGGCACATCCAGTCGGCCTGCAGGCTGTTGGTGATCCACATCTTCGAGCCGTTGATGACGTAGTCGCCGCCGTCCTTGCGGGCGGTGGTCTTGATCGAGGCCACGTCCGAGCCCGCGCCGGGCTCGGACACGCCGATGCAGGCGACGTAATCGCCGGCGATGGCGGGGGCGAGAAACTCCCTGCGCAGCTCGTCCGAGCCGAAGCGCGCCAGGGCCGGCGTGGCCATGTCGGTCTGCACGCCGATCGCCATCGGCACCCCGCCGCAGCGGATCTGGCCCAGCGTCTCGGCGAACACCATGCCGTAGCTGTAGTCGAGCGCGGCGCCGCCGTAGGCCTCGGGCTTGGTGAGGCCGAGCATCCCCAGGTTCCCCAGCTTCTTGAACACCTCGTGGGCCGGGAAGATCTCCGCGGCTTCCCATTCATCGACGTGCGGGTTGATCTCCGCCTCGATGAAGCGCTTCATGGTGCGGCGGATCTCCTCGTGTTCCTGGGTGAACTTCACGTTCTTCTCCTCACGGCCTGGCTACGCCGAATTGAACGGGTCTGACTGTCCTCGCGTCTCCATCCCGGCAGATCGACAGCGCGAGCCCGAGCACGTTGCGCGTGTCGCGCGGGTCGATGATGCCGTCGTCCAGCATCAGCGCGCTGGTGACGAAGGCGCTCTGCTGGCGCTCGAAGTTCTCGACGATCTTCGCCTTCACGCCGTCGATCTGGTGGTGGTCCACGTCCTGGCCCCTCCTCTTCATGCCGGCCTCCATGACGATCGCCATGGTGAGCGCGGCCTGCTCGGCGCCCATGACCGCGGTCTGCGCGTTGGGCCACGAGAACAGGAACCGCGGGTTGTAGGCGCGGCCGCACATGCCGTAGTTGCCGGCGCCGAAGGAGGCGCCGCACATGAGCGTCAGCTGCGGCACGTTGGCGCTGGAGACCGCCTGGATCATCTTCGAGCCGTGCTTGATCATGCCGGCCTCCTCGGAGGCCTTGCCGACGATGTAGCCGGTGGTGTTCTGCAGGTACAGGATGGGCAGCCCGGCCTGGCAGCAGGCCTGGATGAAGTGCGTCGCCTTGGTGGCGCCCGCGGGGTCCAGGGGCCCGTTGTTGGTGATGATGCCCAGCTTGTGTCCCTGGATCGCGGCGTGGCCGCAGACCGTGGCGGCGCCGTAGTCGGCCTTGAAGTCGAGGAAGTCGGAGTCGTCCACGAAGCGCGCGATGGCCTCGCGCATGTCCACGGGCTTCCTGTAGTCCGCCGGCATGACGCCCAGCAGTTCTTCCGCCGGGTAGCGCGGCGGCCTGCCGCCGGGCAGCGCCGGCGCGGACCAGCCCAGGCGCGCCAGCACTTCGCGCGCGAGGCGCACGCCGTCCGAATCGTCCTCGGCGAGGTACTCGCCCAGGCCCGACACATGCGTGTGCATCACCGCGCCGCCCAGCTCTTCGTCGGTGGCGATCTCGCCGGTGGCCGCCTTGAGCAGCGGCGGCCCGGCGAGGAAGGCCTTGGCGCGGCCGCGCACCATGATCACGTAGTCGGACAGGCCCGGCATGTAGGCGCCACCGGCGGTGGAGGAGCCATGCACCACCGTGACCACCGGCAGGCCGGCGGCCGACAGTTTCGCGAGGTTGTGGAAGATGGCGCCGCCGTGCACGAAGCCCTCGACGCGGTACTTGAGCAGGTTCGCGCCCGCGGATTCCACCAGGTGCACGAAGGGCAGCCTGTTCTCCAGCGCCAGCCCCTGCGCGCGCAGCAGCTTCTCGCGCCCCATGTGCTGGATGGCGCCGGCATCGATGCCGGAGTCGCTCGCCACCACCATGGCGCGCACGCCGGACACGTAGCCGATGCCGGCGATCATGCCGCCGCCGGGGACCGACTTCTCCGGGTCCGGGTTGTCCAGGCAGTAGCCGGCCATGGACGACAGTTCCAGCCAGGGGGCACCTGCGTCCAGCAGGCGGGCGATGCGCTCGCGCGGCAGGACCTGGCCGCGCTTGTCGAACAGGTGCCTCGCCGATTCCGATTTGTCGCGCGTCCGCTTCTCCAGCATGCGCAGCCGCGCCACCAGCTCCAGCATGCGCTGCCGATTGGCCTGGAACGCCTCCGACGCGGAGTCGAGCCTGGACTGGATGGCCGGCACTACCTGAGCACCTTCGGCAACTGCGCGAGGTGGAAGCCGTCGAAGGCCGCATTCGGCGTCCGGTTCTGGAACGGGCGAGAGGGCTTCACGTTCGGCACCGCGCCATCCACGCGCAGGCAGGCGCCGGAGACGAACGCGGCGCCCGGCGAGAGCAGGAACAGGATCGCCGCCGACACCTCGGATTCCGTTCCCATCCGCTGCAGCGGCGCGTGCCTCGGCAGCGAACGGATGCGCTCCTGCATCTCCGGCGGGTACTGGTCCATGCCGCTGGAGGCGATCCAGCCCGGCGCGACGGCATTCACGCGCACCGGCGCCCATTCGGTGGCAGCGGTTTCCGTGAAGTTGAGCATCCCGGCGCGCGCGGCGCCGGAGTGGCCCATCGCGGGCATGCCGTGCCACATGTCGGCGATGATGTTGACGATCGCGCCGGCGCTTCCCTGCGCGGCGGCCTGCTTCATCCACTGCGTGTAGCACTCGCGCGCCATGAGGAAGCCGCCGGTGAGGTTGGTGCGCACCACCGCGTCCCAGCCCTTGGCGGAGATGGATTCCAGCGGCGCGGCGAACTGGCCGCCGGCGTTGTTCACCAGGTGGTCGATGCGGCCGAAGTCCTGCAGCACCGCCGCCACCACCTGCTTCACGGCCTCTTCCTCGCGGATGTCGCAGGCGTAGCCGCGCGCCTCGCCGCCCGCCTGCGCGATCTCGGCCTCCACCTGCTCCAGCTTCTCCGGCTTGCGCCCGACCAGCGCCACCTTCGCGCCCAGCGCGGCCAGCTCGTGCGCGGTGCAGCGGCCGATGCCCGAGCCCCCGCCGGTGACGATGGCGACCTGCCCGGCGAACAGGCCGGGGCGGAAGATGGAGTCGTAGCGGGAAGCCGGGGATTCGGGCACGGGACCGTAAGCTTACCAAGCGCAGGATGCGCTCGCGCGCCGGTGTATCCTCGGTGCCCATGCTGAAGATCAACGCCGACCGCCTCTGGCGAGCGCTCATGGACCTGGCGCAGATCGGCGCCACGGACAAGGGCGGCGTGCGCCGCCTGACGCTCACCGAGGCCGACCGCCGCGGGCGCGACCGGTTCGTCGCCTGGTGCGAGGAGGCGGGCATGGCCGTCGAGGTGGACGGCATCGGCAACATCTTCGCCCGCCGCGCCGGCGCCGACCCGGGCGCGCAGCCGGTCGCGATCGGCAGCCACCTGGATTCGCAGCCCTCGGGCGGGAAGTTCGACGGCGCCTACGGCGTCATGGCGGGGCTGGAGATCGTGCGCACGCTGAACGATGCCGGCGTCAGGACGCGCGCGCCGCTCGAAGTGGTGGCCTGGACCAACGAGGAGGGCTCGCGCTTCGTGCCGACCATGATGGGCTCGGGCGTCTACGCCGGGGTGTACGCGCTGGACTATGCGCTGGCGCAGAAGGACGTGGAGGGCGTCAGCGTGAGGGAAGCGCTCGCGGCCACCGGCTACGCGGGATCCGCGAAACCCCATCCGCTGGGCGCCTACTTCGAGACCCACATCGAGCAGGGGCCGATCCTGGAGGAGACGCGGACCACCATCGGCGTGGTCCAGGGCGCGCTCGGCCAGCGCTGGTTCGACCTCGTCTTCACCGGACAGGATTCGCACGCCGGCCCGACGCCGATGGAGACGCGCAAGGACGCGCTGCTCGCCGCCAGCCGCGTCGTGGTCGAGGTTAACCGCATCGCCACCATGTTCCCGGACAACGCCCGCGGCACGGTCGGTTTCATGCAGGTGAGGCCCAATTCACGCAACGTGGTGCCGGGCGAGGTGCGCATGACCGTGGACCTGCGCAACGCGAAGGACGCGACCCTCACGGCCATGGTGGACGAGCTCAGGCGCTGCGTGGCGCGCATCGCCGCCGAATGCCGCGTCGAGGCGAAGCTGGAGGAGGTGGTCTATTTCCCGCCCAGCGCGTTCACGCCGGAGCTGGTGGCGAGCGTGCGCGAGGGCGCGGAGGCGTTCGGCTACTCCCACCGCGACATCGTGAGCGGCGCGGCGCACGACGCGGTCTACATGGCGCGCATCGCGCCCACGGCGATGGTGTTCGTGCCCTGCGAGGGCGGCATCAGCCACAACGAGACCGAGAACGCCCGGGCCGAGGACATCGCCGCGGGCTGCAACGTGCTGCTGCACGCGGTGCTTCAGCGCGCGGGCGCGCTCCTTCCGGGGGCAGGCAGGGCCTAGGCGGCGGGCGGCGCCTCGCGCGCCAGCACCTGCTGCGCGGCGGCCGCGGCGGCCGCGCCCGGCTCGGCGCCGCCAGCCAACTGCACCGTCGGGAAGGCGAACTTGATGCCGTTCTCGTCGAACGCCTTCTTGATCATCGCCAGGGCCTTGCGGCGGATCACGAACTGCTCGCCCGGCAGCGTCTTCATCTTCATGCGGATCTGGATCGCGAAGTCGCCGAAGGCCTCCACGCCCTGCATCTTGAGCGGCTCGAGGAAGTGGCGGCCGAGCTCCGGGTCGGCGGCGAGGTCCTGGCCGATGCGCTTGATGAGCTTCTTCGCCTTGCCGAGGTCGCTGTCGTAGGTGATGCCGACGGTGAGCTTGTCGATCACCCAGTCGCGGCTCATGTTCTGGATCGCGCCCAGCGAGCCGAAGGGCACGGTGAACAGCGCGCCGCGGTGGTGGCGCAGCTTCACCGAGCGCAGGCTGAAGGACTCGACCACGCCCTTGAAGTTGCCGCTCTGGATGTACTCGCCGATGCGGAAGGCGTCGTCGATCAGGTAGAACACGCCGCTCACGATGTCCTTCACCAGCGTCTGCGCGCCGAAGCCGATGGCAAGGCCCACCACCCCGGCGCCGGCCAGCAGCGGCGTGATCTGCACGCCCAGGGCCCACAGCGTCGACAGGACCAGCATCGCCAGCAACAGCACCGCGACGGTGACCCGCAGCAGGGGCAGCAGGGTGAGCAGGCGCGACTTGGCCCCCGGCGGCTCGTGCGGATCGGCCGGCGCGATCTTCGCCATGCGCTGGTCCACCAGCGAGCGGATGGCGATCCAGACCCCGTGCGCGAGCAGCGCGAGCACCGCCACGCCCAGCAGGCGCAGGCCGACGCGCGCCAGCGGGTGCCCGGACTCGACCAGGGCTTCCAGCGGCGTGTCGAGCGCCACGGCCGCCGCGCCGAGACCGGCCAGCACGGTCACGAAGCGCGCGAGCGACAGCACGATGGCCGGCAACGCGCTTTGCTCGGGCTGGTCCTGCCAGTAGAAGTACACGATCGGCCGCAGGCCGATCAGCAGCGCGAGCACGATGGCGACGATCGCCGCGACGCCCGCGGCCTCCGGGTTCAGGAGCCACGCCACGTAGACCGTTGTGGCGAGCAACGCGAGGACGAAGGAGCGCGGGAACAGCGGCCGGCCGGCGCCGCCGCGCGGAAAGAGCAGGAGCGAGGCCACCACCAGGACCGCCGCCGCCGCGGTGTAGAGCGCAAGGCGCAGAGCGCTTCCGGCGTGCGCCGCGCCGGCCGCGTGCTCCAGCGTGCCCGGCAGGATCCGGCCCAGGGCGAGCAGGGCGAGCGCCAGCATCGCGGCGGCCGCGAGCCAGCGCGCGCGCGCCGGATCCACCGGCACCATGCGCAAGGCCGGTTTTCCCGGCGACAGGGCGGCCGCCACCAGCATCCAGGCCAGGCGCAGCGCGAACAGGAGCAGGAACACCGACAGGGCGACCTCCTGCGCGCCGGGCGGCCAGGCCAGCGCGGCCGAGGCGCCCACGGCGGCCACCATGAACAGCAGCAGCCCGGACACCGACAGGGCGAGGCGGCGCAGGCCCAGGCGCAGCGCGGCCGACGGCGAGCCGGGCTGCGCGGCGCGCAGCGCGCGCAGCGGCGAGTAGGCGTAGGTCCAGAACAGCCACTCCACCGCGACCGCGGAGAACAGCAGGATCATGAAGTAGGTGAAGCCGCGCACGCCGGGACCGCTCATGACCGCCTTGCGCGCGGCGGCGGCGGTCCTGGCCATTTCCTCCGGCGCGAGCGCCACGTCCTCGCGCAGCGCCGCGATGCGCGCCTTGGCGCCCGACAGCGCCTGCACCGACCAGCCGGCAAGGCCGGGGCCGGGATCGCTCGCGACGGCCGCAGCCGGCGCCACGCACAGCATCGCCAGCGCAAGGACGAGCGCGCGCACCGGGATCAAGCCGCGTCCTCCGCCCATTCGGCCGGCGCGCGCGCCGCGGAGGCGTCGGCGTAGGGCGGCAGCACGCGCGCCACTTCCACGCCGGATCCAAGGACCCTCGCCTGGCAGCCGAGGCGCTCGTCCGCGCCCGCGCCCGCGCGCTGCAGCGTCGCGCGCTCGGCGTCCGTGGCGGGCGAGAGCCGGTCCGCGCCCGCCAGCACGCGGACCCGGCAGGTGCCGCAGCGGCCCCGTCCCGAGCACACGCTGGCGTGCGGCACGTCGCCCAGGCGGCTCAGTTCCAGCACGGAAAGCCCGGGCCGGCCCCGCGCGCGCAGGCCTTCGTCGTAGGCCACCTCGACGCGGGCAAGACGGTCGCGCAGCATGCGCCAGCCCAGCACGCCGAAAGCGGCGAGCACCAGCACGCCGTAGCCGATGAGGAGGCGCGCCTGCAGCGCCTCCAGCGGCTTGGTGACCGCGACCACCCGGTTCAGGTTGTCGGTGATGTGCTGGCGCCACGCCGCGTCCGTCCCCAGCCGCTCCAGGACTTCGCGGCCCGCCTCGGCGAACCCGAGCAGCGCCAGGATCGGGATCGCGAACAGCAATGGAAGGATGAGTCCGCCGATGCGCCGCCACACCGGCTTCAGCACCAGCCAGGAATACAGGCCGACGGCCGCGTGCATCCATACCACCATGACGACGCAGACCTGCTGGAAGGCGTAGTGCGGCGAGAAGCTCCAGTACACCGCCAGCATCTGCCCGAAGGTGGAATCGAACCCGGGCGAGACCTCGCCCGCGACGTGCATCACCACCGCGTGGTTGAGGAGCAGCGGCGGGGTGGCGAGGCCAAGCAGCAACTGGACCACGTCGGTCCGGGACAGGGCCAGCGACCGGCGGGAGGCGATGGCGTAGAGGCCGAGCGCGATGTGGACCAGGGCGGCGCCGGCGAGCAGGACGATGCCGGGCCCGCTGCGCCAGGGGCCCATCAGGTACGGGCGGGCGGCTTCCATCGCGGCCAGGGAGTGCAGGCCCAGGATCAGGTTGCACAGGTGCCCGGCGACGAACGCCATCAGCACCAGGCCGCAAACCAGCCTGACGGACCGCAATGCCAAGTCGGCGTTCATGAACCTCCCGCCGGGGATTATAGGGTTCCGGGGCTAGAATCGCGCATCGCCCCGAAGCCCGCACCCGACGGACCGACACCTTGATCCCCCGCACCCTGTTCACGCCCGAGCACGAGACCTTCCGCGACAGCGTCCGCCGCTTCATGGAGGCCGAGGTCAGGCCGCACGACGAGAAATGGCAGGAGCAGGGCTACGCCGACAAGTCGGTGTGGAAGAAGGCCGGCGAGCACGGGTTCCTGTGCATGAGCATGCCCGAGGAATACGGCGGCTCGGGCGCGGACCGGCTGTTCAGCATGGTGCTGATGGAGGAGCAGGCGCGGATCAACAATTCGTCCCTCGGCTGGGGCCTGCATTCCGAGATCGTCGCGCCCTACCTGCTCAACTACGGCAGCGAGGCGCTGAAGAGGAAATACCTGCCGAAGATGGCCTCCGGCGACATGGTCGGGGCGATCGCCATGAGCGAGCCCGGCGCCGGCTCCGACCTGCAGGCGGTCAAGACCACCGCCATGAAGAAGAAAAGCGGCTCGGGGGACAATGTTTACGTCCTCAACGGCTCCAAGACCTTCATCACCAACGGCTGGAACTGCGACCTGGTGATCGTGGTGGCGAAGACCGACCCGGCCAAGGGCGCCAAGGGCACCAGCCTGATCGTGGTGGACACCTCGATGAAGGGATTCTCCAAGGGCAAGCGCCTGAAGAAGATGGGCCTCAAGGGCCAGGACACCGCGGAGCTGTTCTTCGACAACGTCGAGGTGCCGGCGGAGAACCTGCTCGGGCAGGAGAACAACGGCTTCATCTACCTGATGCAGGAACTGCCCTGGGAGCGGATGCAGATCGCCATCGGCGCCACGGCGAAGTGCGAGGCGGCGCTCGCCTGGACCATCGCCTACGTGAACGAGCGCAAGGCCTTCGGCAAGCCGGTCGCGAGCTTCCAGAACACGCGCTTCAAGCTGGCCGAGATCGCGACCGAGATTCAGGTGATGCGCGTGTTCGTGGACCGCTGCATGCAGCTGCTGCTGGAGAAGAAGCTGGACACCGCCACCGCCTCGATGTGCAAGCTGTGGGCCACGGACATGGAGGGCAAGGTGCTGGACGAGTGCCTGCAGCTGCACGGCGGCTACGGCTTCATGTGGGAATTCCCGATCGCGCAGGCCTACGTCGACGCGCGCGTGCAGCGCATCTACGGCGGCACCAACGAGATCATGAAGGAAGTCATCTCCCGCTCCCTCGGGCTCGGAGGCAAGGATTAATCAGGGACGGACCACGATTTCCGCTGACGGAAATCGTGGTCCGTCCCTATTTTCAGGAGGAAGTCATGTCTGAAGCGATGGTGTTTGATGCAATCCGCACGCCGCGCGGACGGGGCAAGTCGAGCGGCTCGCTGCACGAGGTGAAGCCGATCTCGCTGCTGACGGGCGTGCTGAAGGAACTGCAGCACCGCCACGACCTGGACACCTCCCAGGTGGACGACGTCGTCATGGGCTGCGTGACGCCGGTGGGCGAGCAGGGCAGCTGCATCGCCAAGACCGCGGCGCTGGCGGCGGGCTGGGATTTCAAGGCCTCGGGCGTGCAGTTGAACCGGTTCTGCGCCTCCGGTCTGGAGGCGGTGAACATGGCGGCGCAGAAGGTGCGCTCCGGCTGGGAGGACCTGGTGGTCGCCGGCGGCGTGGAATCCATGTCGCGCGTGCCGCTGGGCACCGACCGCGGCCCCTGGGCCTGCGACCCGGAAACCGCGTTCGACACCGCGTTCATCCCGCAGGGCATCAGCGCGGACCTCATCGCCACCCTTGAGGGCTTCAGCCGCGAGGACGTGGACGCCTATGCGCTGCGCTCGCAGCAGCGCGCGGGTGCCGCGCGCGAGGCGGGCCTGTTCAAGGCCTCGGTGGTGCCGGTGCAGGACAGCCTGGGCGACGTGATCCTGGACCACGACGAGTTCATCCGGCCGCAGACCACGATGGAGGGCCTGGCCGCGCTCAAGACCTCCTTCGACAAGATGGGCGAGATGGGCTACGACGCGGTCGCCATCCAGCGCTACCCGCAGGTGGAGCGCATCAACCACGTCCACACCCCGGGCAATTCCTCGGGCATCGTGGACGGCGCCGCGGCGGTGCTGATCGGCACCGAGGCCAAGGGCAAGGCGCTGGGCCTGACGCCGCGCGCGCGCATCGTCGCAGTGGCGCTCTCGGGCGCGGATCCGACCATCATGCTCACCGGGCCGATGCCGGCGGCGCGCAAGGCGCTCGCCAAGGCGGGCCTCACCATCGACCAGATCGACCTGTTCGAGGTCAACGAGGCCTTCGCGGTGGTGCCGATGAAGTTCATGAAGGAGATGGGCGTGCCAGCCGAGAAGGTGAACGTGAACGGCGGCGCCATCGCCATGGGCCACCCGCTGGGGGCCACCGGCGCCATGATCCTGGGCACCCTGATCGACGAGCTGCACCGGCGCAAGCTGCGCTACGGCCTGGCGACGCTGTGCGTCGGCGGCGGCATGGGCATCGCCACCATCGTGGAGCGCATCTGAAATGAGTCAGGCCGCTTTGCCCACGCCGGCGCCGATCCGCTGGGAGCAGGACGCCGCCGGCATCGTCACCATCACCTTCGACGCCCCCGGGGCCCCGGTCAACACCATGACCGAAGCCTGGGAGCACGCCTTCGGCGAGACGGTGGCGCGCCTGGCGAAGGAAAAGGCCGCCATCAAGGGCGTGATCCTCGCCTCGGCGAAGAAGACTTTCTTCGCCGGCGCGGAGCTGAAGGACGTGCTGCAGTTCGGCCCGGACGACGGCCCGAAGGTGTTCCGCTGGATCGAGGCCACCAAGAAGAACATGCGCCAGCTGGAAACGCTGGGCATCCCGGTGGTGGCCGCGCTCGAGGGCACCGCGCTGGGCGGCGGTTGGGAGATCGCGCTGAGCGCCCATTGCCGCATCGTGCTGGACGATCCGTCCATCCAGCTGGGCCTGCCCGAAGTGACGCTGGGCCTGCTGCCCGGCGCGGGCGGCGTCACCAAGACGGTGCGAATGCTCGGCCTGCAGGCCGCGTTCCCGTACCTGGTCGAAGGCAAGACCATGAGGCCGGCGGAAGCCGCGCAGCTGGGCCTGGTGCAGGGCCTCGCCGCCGGCAAGGACGACCTCTTCCGCATGGCGCGCGAGTGGATCGCCGCCAATCCCTCGCCGAAGCAGCCCTGGGACAGCCCGGACTACCGCATGCCGGGCGGCGGTCCCTCGAGCCCGAAGATCTCGCAGATGCTGTCGGTGGCGCCGGCGATGGTGGTGGAGAAGACGCGCGGCCTGTACCCGGCGCCGAAGGCCATCATGGCGGCGATGGTGGAGGGCGCGTACGTGGATTTCGACACCGCGCTGCGCATCGAGTCGCGCTACCTCGCGCGCCTGGCGGTCGGGCCGGTGGCGAAGAACCTGATCACGCTCTTTTTCAACCGCACCGCGATCAAGTCGGGCGCGTCGCGGCCCAAGGGCGTGCCCAAGTGGAAGGCGACCAAGGTCGGCATCCTCGGCGCCGGCATGATGGGCGGGGGCATCGCCTTCGCCACCGCCAACCGCGGCATCGCCTGCGTGCTGAAGGACGTGAATCTGGAAGCGGCCGAGAAGGGCCGCGGCTACACCGAGAAGGTGCTCGCGAAGCGCAAGAAGCCCGCGGACAAGGCCCTCGCGCTCATCCAGGCCACGGCGGACTACAAGGACCTGCAGGGCTGCGACCTCATCATCGAGGCGGTGTTCGAGAAGCGCGACCTCAAGGCGCAGGTGACGAAGGACGCCGAGCCCATGCTCGCGCCGGGCGGCATCTTCGCATCCAACACTTCCACGCTGCCGATCACGGGCCTGGCTAAGGCCTCCGCGAAGCCGGAGAATTTCATCGGCCTGCACTTCTTCTCGCCGGTGGACCGCATGGAGCTGGTGGAGATCATCAAGGGCGCGCAGACCTCGCCCGAGACACTGGCCAAGGGCTACGACTACGTGCTCCAGATCGGCAAGACGCCGATCGTGGTGAACGACTCGCGCGGCTTCTACACCAGCCGCACCTTCGGCACCTTCGTGCAGGAGGGCTGCGCCATGCTGGCCGAGGGCATCCCCGCGGCGGCGATCGAGAACGCGGCGCGCCAGGCCGGCATGCCGGTGGGGCCGCTGGAGGTGATCGACCAGACCTCGATGTCGCTCTCCATGCACGTGATGGAACAGACCATCGCGGACCTGAAGGCCGAGGGCAAGCCGCTGCCGCCGGAGCATCCCGGGCAGAAGGTGATCGTGAAGATGGTGAAGGAACTCAACCGTCCGGGGCGCGCGGCCGGCGGCGGCTTCTACGATTACCCGAAGGATGGCAAAAAGCAGCTCTGGCCGGGCCTGGCGAAGGCCTTCGGCGGCGGCGCGTCCTTCGACCTGCAGGAAATGAAGGACCGCATCCTCTACCGGCAGGCGATCGAGACCGCGCGCTGCCTGGAGGAAGGGGTGCTGGAGACGGTGCACGACGGCAACATCGGCTCCATCTTCGGCATCGGCTTCCCGGCCTGGACCGGCGGCGCGCTGCAGTTCATCAATTGTGTCGGGGTGAAGAAATTCGTCGAACGCGCCGACGAGCTGGCGAAGAAATTCGGCGAGCGCTTCGCGCCGCCGCAGCTGCTGCGGGACAAGGCGAAGCGCGGCGAAGAACTCCGCTAAGCGCTCGGCCTTGCACTAGGCTCGACGATGAAGTGAATGTCGTGAAGGCTGCTTTGGCGCCGTTCGGCATTAAGATGCCAGCCGTGGCAAAACGGACCCAGCAGGAAGGCGGGAATGTTCGCGCGGTTGAGCGCGCACTTGAGATCCTGCTCGCCTTCAATGCGAAGGACGTCGAGTTATCCGCCGCGGAGCTTCTCGAGCGCTGCAATCTCACCCGGCCGACGCTCTATCGCCTGTTGTACACGCTTGAAAAGAAAGGATTCATTCAATCTGTAGGTGAACCTCAAAGCTTCCGTCTGGGCACGTCGGTTGGCAAGCTCGCCGTGGTCTGGTCATCAAATGTCGATGTTGCCCACGTGGCTGCACCCATCCTCAAGAAAGCTTGGCTTGAGACCGGGGAGACCGTCGCACTGTTCATCGCCCGGGGGGCGATGCGGCTTTGCGTGGCTGAGCTACCGAGTCCTCAGGCCATCAGCTTCAAGCGAGGGGTGGGCTACACGGAGCATCTCGTGAAAGGTGCCAGCGGCCGCGCAATCCTCGCTTTTACGGAAGAGGCGCGCGAGGCGCTTTCAGCCTTCACCAAGGGCACTGGCGTGAACACCGAGGATCTCAAGCGCGAGCTCGAGCATACCCGAAGGCGCGGCTATGCCTTTAGCCACAACGAGCTCATCCAGGGTGCGGTTGCTGTAGCTGCGCCTTTCTTTTACCGCTCAGGCGAAGTTGCCGGGTCATTCGGGGTCTTCGGCCCGGACTTCCGATGTGATGAAGCACGTGTGAAAAGGCTCGGGCCGCAGGTCATCTGCTACGCGAAAGAACTCTCAAACGCGCTCGGCGCCTGAGTAGCAATCCGGCCCGGCCTGGGCCGTACCTGTACCAAAAATCGAGTATTCGCCGCCTACCGGAACTGGGGCGGCTCGCCTTGATCTGCATCAAATCCCTTGTTGACAGGTCTCGCTATCGGGGGCAATCTCCGCGTCTCTCCAAAAATGGACAAAGATGTCCATCAGATGGACATGACGAAAGTCACCCGAGGAGGCGAAGTGAACCGTACTTTCCTGCTGTTGCTAGGACTGTTGTGTACCCCGACCACATGGGCGCAGGAGTGGGCGCCCAGTCGGCTGGTCAAGATCGTCGTTCCGATCGTAGGCAGCACCAACGATGTGGTCGCGCGGCTCTTCGCGCCTGAACTTTCGAAGGCGTTTGGCCAGCCGTTCGTGGTCGAGAACAAGGGCGGCGCAGGTGGAAACATTGGCGCGTCCGAGGTCGTGAAGTCGGAGCCCGACGGCCACACGCTGCTGATCGGGTACAACGGCCCGATCGCAATCAACGTCACGCTGTTCAAGAACCCGCCTTTCGACCCTCAGAGGGATCTCGCCCCGATCTCGCTCGTGGTGACTGCGCCGCAGTTCCTGGTCGTGAATCCGAAAGTGCCGGCAAGAAACGTCGCGGAGTTCGTGGGGGTCGCGAAGACATCGCCCCGCAAGCTCTCCTACGGATCCGTCTCCATCGGAAGCGCGTCACATCTCACCATGGAAATGGTGAAGAGCGCTGCAAAGGTCGACCTCGTGCATGTGCCCTACAAGGGCGCACCACCGGTCCTCACCGATCTTCTGAGCGGGCAGATACAGGCGGGCTTCTTTGTCCCGGGAAACGTCCTTGCGTACATGAAGGACGGCCGCCTGCGGGCAATCGCCTCGACTGGCCGAAACCGCTTCGCGGCGACCCCCGAGATTGCCACCATGATCGAGCAGGGTTTTCCCGACTTCGAAGCCCTTGGCTGGATCGGTTTCCTCGCGCCGGCCAAGACCCCGAAGAACATCATCGATCGCTATCACCGGGAAATCGCGCGCATCGCGGCGCTCCCGGAAGTGAAGGGAAAGCTTGAAGCGCTTTCCTTTGATGTCGTTGCCACGAACCCCGACGAATTTCGCCAATGGATCTCGAAAGAGATCCAGCGCTGGGGCGCGGTAATCAAGTCCACTGGCGCCACCGCGGAATAGGAGATCCCATGCTTCGCCATGCTGTCGTCTTGCTTTGCACTGCATTTGCTGCGGTCTCAGGCGAGGTCTCGGCCCAGACCTATCCTGATCGAGCCGTGAAACTCATCGTCGGATTCCCTCCGGGCGGATCCAACGACGTCATCGCGCGCATCATCGCCACGAAACTGCAGGACCGCTTGAAGCAGCCGTTCGTCGTCGAGAACAAGCCTGGTGCGGCATCGATGATCGCGGCTGAATCCGTGGCGAAGTCGCCCGCCGACGGCTACACGCTGCTGGTAGCGCCCAGCGGCGCCTTGACGATCAATCCGGCGATCTACTCGAAGGTGCCTTACGACCCGGTCGCCGACTTTGCACCCGTGGCCCTGCTGGGGTCTTTTCCGCTGGTAGTGAGTGTGAGCGCGGCCTCACCCATCAAGGACCTGAAAGGGATGGTCGAAGCTTCGAAGAAGCCAAGCGGCCTCAACCACGGCGTGGGCTCATCGACCTTCCAGCTCGCCGCTGAGGTGCTCTCAAAAGACACCGGAGCCAGGTTCACGCATGTGAATTACAAGGGGAGCGGCCCGACAGCCAATGCGCTTCTCACTGGCGAGATCGACATCGCTATTCTCGATATCGCGGCGGTGACCCCACTAATCAAAGGCGGCAAGCTCCGCGCTCTTGCCGTCTCTACTGCCAAGCGGGCGGCAATATTGCCGGAGATCCCGAGCGTCGCGGAACTCGGCATCAAGGGCTACGACATCTCGATCTGGACGGGGCTTGTCGCTCCGAAAGGGACGCCGGAGGCGGTCATCGAGCGCCTTCGTGGTGCCCTGAGAGAGGTGCTGGCGGATGCGGACTACATCTCGCGCCTGCAGAACCTGGGCACCGAGACCGGAAATGCCGACTCCGCCGCCTTCGGCAAGCGAATTGCAAGCGATATCGCGAAGTGGACCGCGGTGGCGAAGGCCGCAGGTATCAAGGCCGACTGAGCAGGATAGTGGCGAGCGTTCCGGTCACGTTGATCTTCTCCGATGGGGTTTCCCATCGGCTGAACCTCGAGCCGGGCACGAACGTCGTCAAGGAAGCGGCAAACGAGGGCCTTAACCTCCTCACGGATTGCAGCAACGGCCAGTGCGGTACCTGTGCCGCGCGCCTTTGCTCAGGCGCCATCGATCTCGCGGACTACGATCCAGCCATACTTCCCGATGAAGATCGGGATGACGGTGGGATCTTGCCATGCGTTTCGAGAGTAACCGGACCCTGCGTCATCGAGTTTCCGTACGAGTCGACCGAGGCGACCGCCGAACAGACGGATCCGGTCCGCGGTACGGTAGTTGCCATCGACCAGATCGCCACGGAAACTGTCCGCCTTGAAGTTCGGGTCCCGGACAGCGTCGTATTCGAGCCTGGTCAGTACGTCCGCATGCGTGTCCCAGGTACCGATTCTTGGCGCTCGTATTCCATGGCGAGCCCATCCGGTTCGAACCGCCTGGTCTTCTACATTCGGGTCGTGGCCGGGGGAAGTTTCTCCGGTTGGCTATGCGGCGCAGCAAAGCCCGGGGCGGAGCTCGAAGTGAGCGCGCCGCACGGTGCCTTCTTCCTGCGCGATGAGCCACGCAACCGGCTTTTTATCGCGGGCGGCACCGGTCTTGCGCCCTTTCTCGCCATGCTGGGCGCGATCCAGGGCAGCGAGGCGCTGAAGGCACAGCGCACCACGCTTCTCATGGGCGCGAGGACGCCAGGCCACTTTTTCGCGAAAGAAGAACTCGATCGCTACAGCGCCGTAATCCCTGGACTGGAAGTCCGCTTTGCGGCGGAAGCCGACGCTGGCGAGGGCTGCCATCCGGGCTTCGCCACCGATCTCATCAAGGAACTGAAGTTGGATGCGACTACGCGCGTCTACCTGTGCGGCCCGCCGCCGATGGTGGATGCGGGACGCAATGCCGTGGTCGCCGCCGGCATGGTCCGAAACGACGTGCTCTGCGAGCGATTTACCTGAGGGACATGGACATGAACGCCAACGTCAAGCCGCTCCACTATCACCGAATGGTCCGTCTGAAGGAGGGGGTGATCGAGCGGGAGATCTTCTCCAGCCGTGACATATACGAGGAGGAGCTCGAAAAGGTGTTCACGCGCTCGTGGCTTTTCGTCGGGCACGAAAGCCAGGTTCCGAACCCGGGGGACTACTTCACCTCCCGCATGGGTGCGGAGTCGGTAATCCTCGTACGCGACAAGAAGAAGACCGTTCACGTATTCCTGAACAGCTGCCGCCATCGCGGCATGAAAGTGTGCCAATACGACAATGGCAACACGCAGCTCTTTACTTGCCCGTATCACAGCTGGAGCTACACCACCGAGGGGAAGCTCTTCGGGGTCCCCCAGTACAAGCAGCTCTACGAGGGTTGCCTGAACAAGGATGAGTGGTCGCTCATCGAAGTGGCGAAGATGGCGATCTACAAGGGTACGGTCTGGGCCACCTGGGACAAGGATGCGCCGGATTTCCTTGCATATCTGGGCGACGCGAAAGCACATCTCGACTTGGCGCTCGATTGTCGTGACGGTCGCGAAGGCGGCTCGGAAGTCCTCGTGGGAATTCACAAATGGGTCGCCCCCTACAACTGGAAGCTGGCGGCGGAGAACTTTCTTGGCGACACGTATCACAACGTGAGCCACCGTTCGGTCGACCTAATCGGCATCGGGCCCAGCGCCCAGGCTGGTGCCAAGGGTCGACGTGACAATGAACTGGAGAAAGCGCAGCACCTCTGGGTGAGCTTCCCGGGCGGTCACGGCGTGCACAGCGCGCTTGTGCCCGAGAACGCGCCTTTCGTCGACACGTTCCAGAACAACCCGGTAGTCGCGGAGTATTTCCGCCATTGCCATGCCGAACGGCAGCGAAGGCTTGGGCCGGAGAAGAGCCGCCTTGTGCCATTCGTCGGGACGATCTTTCCGAACGTGTCATTCCACGGAAATCAGCCGCGGAACCTCTGCGTATGGCATCCCACGGGCCCGGAGACGACCGAAGCGTGGCGTTTCTTCCTCGTGGACGCCGACGCACCCCAGGAAGTGAAGGACTTCCTGCGTCGCTATTACATGCGCTACTCGGGGCCGGCGGGAATGACTGAGCAGGACGACATGGAAAACTGGAACTATGCGACCTCCGGCAGCCGGGGGGCGGTCGCCCGGCGCTACCCGTACAACTACCAGCAGTCGGCCGGCAAGGTGCAGGTCAATTCTCCCGTGCCGGGCTATGTGAGCCTGCAAGTGAGCGAAGAGAACCCGCGCCAGTTCTACCGGCGCTGGCGCGACTACATGAATGGCGCCGACTGGGATACCCTCTGTGGCAAGCGCGACGCCGGCCCCGCCAGCGAGGCCGAGTAGTGGCCGCACGCGTAGCGATCGTAACGGGCGGGACTTTCGGGCTGGGACAGGCGATCACCGTGGATCTCGCGCGCCGCGGGTACCGCGTGATTGCCTTCGGTCTCTCCGCGCCGCAGGTCTCCAGCACGGCAAAGGGCACCGAGTCTCTTCGCGCGGCGCTCGACCGCGAGCAACTTGATGCGGACATCCTGGAAGCGGATGTCTCCAAGTCGGAAGATGTCGCCCGCGTCGCTAGCCATGCTTCTTCGAAATACGGTCGAATCGATGGTCTAGTAAATAACGCCGCAATCGGCCCGCTCGGAACGGTGCTCTCGACCGACGAGAAGACTTTCTCCCGGATCATTGACGTGAACCTCAAGGGAACGTATCTGATGAGCCGCGCGGTGCTCCCCGTGATGATCGCGCAAGGAGGTGGCTCCATTGTCAACATCGGTTCCGGGGCTGGCTACGGCAAGCCCAACATGGCTGCCTACGCAGCAAGCAAGGGCGGAATCGTGGCGCTTAGCACCGCGATGGCCTACGACCACTTCCACGCGCACGTGCGCGTCAACGTGGCAATGCCTGGAGGCGGAGGAATCGTATCTGGCATGAGCGTCGGCCGCACCGGGGGCGATGAAGAGGCCTTCAGGAAGCGACCGGCGCCCGGCACCGTCGCCGGCCGGCCCGCGACGGGGCAGGATCTGGCTAACGCCGTCGCATTCCTGCTTTCTGACGACGCGGCCACCATATCCGGGACTGTGATCGACGTTGGTTGCTTTGCAAACCAGGGCGGGCCAATCCCACCCCGTTCGTGATTCCAGGAGAGTTTCATGGCCGAGACCGTTGAAGCGAAGTCCGTTGCGCAACCCAAGCTTGCCCGTGACGCGCACTACTTCGAACTGAAGCGCGAGATCGAGGAGTTCCTATTTGAGGAGGCCTCGATGCTCGATGAGCGAAGGTTCCGCGAGTGGCTCGACACTCTTGCAGACGACCTCGTCTATTTCATGCCGATGATGTTCAACGTGAAATTCGGCGAGCACGCGGTGCGCGAGAAGACCCGGCTCGAGAAGGACATGAGCTGGTTCAACGAAGACAAGTGGACGCTTACAAAGCGCGCCGAGCAGATCCTCACCGGCGTGCACTGGGCGGAAGAGCCGCTATCGCGGGTCTGTCGCCTTGTGACCAACGTGCGTCTGACCTCCATCAGCCAGAGCGCCCCCGGGGAAACCGCAGTCGGCGCTCAGAGCCGGTTCCTGATCTACCAGAACCGCTGCGAACACGAGGAGTACATCTTCGTGGGAAGTCGCGACGACATCATCCGAAAGACTGCATCGGGTTGGAAGCTCGCGCGGCGCGAGATCACGATCTATCAGAATGTCTTGCTTGCGAAAAACCTCACGATTTTCTTCTGACCATGCTGAATCTGATGACCATAGAAGTCGGTGTTCGTCTGCGTCTTCGCGACGGATCGATTCGAGAGGTGCTGGAGAATTTCGGTGATGGCATCTGGCTTCAAATGCGAGTGGTCAAGTTTGAGAAATCGCCTGACGAGGTAGGCACGGAAGACGCCGTGCATTGCGAGGAGATCGTGGGCATCGCCGAGTAGTGAACTTCGGTCAGCCCGGACCGGGCCCCGGATACTTGAAAAGGCAAAACCAGGAGGAATGTCGATGTTCAGGAAACTGTTAGTCTTTGGCGTGCTGTCCGTCTCCTCGATGTGCGCGACGGCGCAGAACTTCCCTGACAAGCCGATACTGCTCATTGTGCCTTTCGCGCCGGGCGCTTCGGCGGACGGCATAGCGCGCATTGTCGGGCGTGAACTCAGCACTCGGCTTGGTCAGCAGGTCATTGTGGAGAATCGGCCCGGTGCGGGCGGTGCAACTGGGCTGATCGCGGCAGCGAAGTCCGCGCCCAACGGCTACACGATCAGCATGGGTGCGACCGGTGCGATCGTCGTCAATCCACACTTGCCAGATGCCCCGCCGCTGGAGCCGCAGAAGCAGCTTCAGCCTCTCGCAAAGATCGCGGATATTCCCCTTGTTCTCGTTACTCGATCGAACTCCGAACTCCTGACGCTGAAGAACGTGATCGACAAGGCGAGGACGACGGATCTTCCCACCGGACATACGGGCGTTTACTCCGCGCAGCACCTTTCAACCGAACTTCTCGCCGCGATGACGAAGTCGAAACTCCCCCCGGTGGCCTACAAGGGAAGCGCGCCAGCGGTAACTGATGTGCTGGGCGGTCAGACGCCGCTCGCGATGGTCGACCTCACGTCGGCGGCGACCCACATGAAGGCGGGCACCGTTCGCGCGCTTGCTGTCACCTCGCCAGCGCGCACAAGGCTCGCGCCCGACGTTCCGACGATGGTTGAAGCTGGCGTTCCCGGGTATAGCGCTACGGCGTGGATGGGGGTATTCGGGCCTGTCGGCCTGCCCCCCTCTGTTCTGGAGCGTTTCACCAAGGAGTTGAGAGCAATGGCTGCGACGCCTGAAGTCCAATCGCAGATTCTTGGGCTGTCGGCCGAGCCCGCCTTCCTCGATTCAGCGCAGTTCGCCACTTTCATCTCAGGTGAATCGGAGAAATGGCGAAAAATCGTTGCCTCCATACCAAAGCCAGCAAAGTAATCGCAATCATGCGAACTGCAAGGAAGCTTCCTGCGGCGCAGCGTCCGGGAATGGCGAAGGAGGAGTGGGCTCAACGCGTCGCACTCGCGGCCTGCTATCGCCTGGTCGCGATGTACGGCTGGGATGATCTGATCTTCACGCATATATCGGCACGCGTGCCTGGGCCGGATCACCACTTTCTGATCAATCCCTATGGCATGAGCTTTGGCGAGATCACTGCCTCAAGCCTTGTGAAGATCGACCTGCACGGCCGGAAGGTGGTGGACAGTGCCCACGATATCAATCCGGCCGGATTCGTCATCCATAGTGCAGTTCACGCCGCGCGCAAGGATGCCGCTTGCGTTCTGCATACGCACAGCTTGAATGGCACTGCGGTGTCCGCCCGGGAGGAAGGCCTCCTTCCCATCTCGCAGAAGTCGACCTTCGTGCTGGCGTCGCTCGCATACCACGACTATGAGGGCCTGGCCATTGATGAGGGCGAGAAAGCCAGGTTGGTGCGGGACCTGGGCGACAAGCATTTCCTCATGCTGCGCAATCATGGGCTGATTACGGTCGGAGCATCAGTAGCGGACGCGTTTCTATACATGTATCAGTTCGAAGCCGCGTGCTCGATACAAGTTCGAGCGCAATCCGCACCAGGAAAACTTGTGATGATCAAACAGGACGTATTGGCGACGGTCGAGGGCAGGCTCAAGGATGTCATGCGCGGCACCGGTGGAGCGCTGGTGTGGCCGTCACTGTTACGCACGCTTGATCGCGTCAGCCCTGGCTACAGCACCTGAATCTCCCGATTCCCAAGGGCCGGGGTAAGCACCTCGCCGACAAAGGGTAGACTTTCCATATGAAGACGCTTTCGGCCCAGGTGATGATCGTCGGCGCCGGACCGGTGGGCCTGACGCTGGCCCTGGACCTTGCCCAGCGCGGCATAGATGTTGTAGTGGCGGAGCAACGCGCGAAGGGCGAACCCCCCAGCGTGAAGTGCAATCACGTCTCGGCGCGCACCATGGAGATCTTTCGTCGGCTGCGGGTTGCGAACGATGTTCGCAATTCAGGCCTGCCGCCTGACTACCCCAACGACGTTTCCTATCGCCTGACCTTCACCGGCGAAGAGCTCTCGCGCATCCCGATCCCGGCGCGCGCCGAACGATTCTCCGCGAAGGAAGGCCCTGATACGTGGTGGCCGACGCCTGAACCACCGCATCGAATCAACCAGATTTACCTTGAACCCGTGCTGTTCGGGCACGTCGAGGCCGCGAGGAATGTCCGTATGCTCGTTCGGACAGCAGTGGAGGATTTCCATCAAGCCGATAACGAAGTTCAGGTAATCGCTGTCGATCTCGATACGGGGGAGCAGATCAACGTGCGGTGCGAGTACCTCGTTGGTTGCGATGGCGGCCGGTCGACGGTGCGTCGTAAGCTGGGTCTGAAGCTCCAGGGAGACGAGATGGTTGGCCGGGTGCAGTCGACCTACTTCCGGGCACCAGACTTGTACTCACGCAGTAAGCACCCGTCGGCCTGGGGCACGTTCTCTTTCAACCCGCGCCGCTGCGGGGTCGTGTACGCGATCGACGGACGCGAGAAGTTCATCATGCACAACTACCTCGCGCCCCACGAGATGGACTTCGAGGCGATCGATCGCGACTGGGCCCTTCGGCAGATCCTCGGCGTTGGCTCGGACTTCGAGTACGAGATTCTCAAGAAGGAAGATTGGATCAGTCGAAGGCTTGTCGCGACCCGTTTTCGGGATCGGCGGGTTTTCATCTGTGGTGACGCTGCGCATCTTTGGGTGCCCATGGCTGGCTACGGCATGAATGCGGGCATCGCCGACGCGATGAATCTTTCCTGGCTTCTTGCCGGAAGGCTCGAGGGATGGGTTGCAGAGGCCGCGCTCGACGCGCACGAGGCTGAACGCCTGCCGATCACGGAGCAGGTTTCCAAGTACGCCATGAATCATGCGCTTGCTTTGCAACAGAAGCGCGGCGCAGTACCCGCGGAGATCGAAGAAGCGACTCCGATTGGCGAGGCAGCCCGGGCAGCGTCCGGGCGAATCCTGTACGACCTGAATGTGAAGCAATACTGCTGTGGTGGCTTGAACTTCGGGTATTACTACGACCGTTCGCCCCTGATCGCATACGACGAAGAGGAGCCACCGGCCTACTCAATGGACACGTTCACGCCATCCACCGTGCCTGGCTGCAGAACTCCGCATCTATGGCTGGACGATGGACGCTCTCTTTACGACGCGCTCGGGCCTGGCTACACCCTGCTTCGCTTCGATCCCCGGGTGTCTACTGCTCCATTGGAGGACGCCGCGTCTCTGCGAGGAGTGCCCTTCAATGTGCTTGACGTCGTTTCTCGGAGTGCGCCGGGTCTCTACGAGCATTCACTGGTTCTTTCACGCCCCGATCAGCATGTGGCCTGGCGTGGTGGTTCATGTCCTGCGGATTCACTTGCGCTGATCGACAAGGTGCGCGGCGGAGACCAGGCAAAAGCGCATCCTTTGTGATCCGTCTCGCCCCAAAGTCGCTTTTCTGGACTTTCCCGCGCCGTTTTCACCAAGCGGGCCGATAGGGGTCATGCCGCCGGCCGGGATGCGCCACCCAGCACCAGCACGTTGCCGGCAATGGACACCGCGACGCCCGCCGCGGTGAGCCAGTGCCAGGCGAAGCCCTCGAAGACGGTGGAGACGAAGAGCGCCACCACCGGCGCCATGACGCCGACGTAGGAGGCGCGCGCGACGCCGATGCGGCCCACCAGCGTCAGCCAGCCGGCGAAGGTGATCACCGAGCCCAGGATCGAGAGGTAGGCGAGCGACAGCAGGTAGGGCGCGCCCAGGTCGATGGTGTAGGGCCGGCCAAGGGCCAGCGCCACCAGCAGCGAGGCCAGGGCGCCGTAGCCCATGCTCCAGGCCATGCTCGGCCAGCCGTGCAGGCCGCGCGCGTGGTTGCGGTGCGCCATCAGGCCGCCGGACATGGACAGGAGCACCGCGAGCGCAGTGAACATCGCGCCCAGCAGCACGTCCGTGCTCGCCGACATGCCCCTGAATTCCGGCCAGTAGACGAGCGAGATGCCGAGGACGCCGAACGCGGAGCCGAGCGCCATGCGCGGCGTGATCCGGGTGCCGAAAAAGAGGCGCATGCCGAGCGTGGACAGCAGCGGGCTCGCCGAGTAGCCGATCGCGACCAGGCCCGAGGCCACGTGCAGCTCGGCGTGGTAGACGCAGACGTAGCTGATGCCGTACATCGCCACGCCCATGAAGGCGAGCGCAAGGTGGTCCCGGACGCCGAAGCGCAGCGACAGCCCGCGCAGGCGGCACCAGGCGGCGATGACCAGCGCCGCGAGCAGGAAGCGGTGGCTGACGCTCACCTCGGGCGCCACGCTTCCCAGCTGGAAGGTGATCGCGAGCCAGGTCGTGCCCCAGATGAGGACGCAGGCGGCGAAGATGGAGAGGTTGTTCAAGAGCGCGCCATGATACGCTGCGCCGAAATCGACGACCGTCACAGTTACCCCCAAGGATTCCATGTCCCTGCCGCCCGTCCTGCAACGCCTGCGCCTCCCGGTGATCTGCGCGCCCATGTTCATCGCCGGCAACCCGAAGCTGGTCATCGCGCAGTGCAAGGCGGGCGTGGTGGGCTCCTTCCCGGCGCTGAACGCGCGGCCCAAGGAGGCGCTCGACCAATGGCTGACCGAGATCGAGCAGGCGCTCGCGGGCCAGCCGGGCGCGGCGCCCTACGCCGTCAACCAGATCTGCCACAAGTCGAACGACCGGCTCGAGCACGACATCGAGGTCTGCATCCGCCACAAGGTGCCCATCACCATCACCAGCCTGCGCGCGCCCAACGACGTGATCCCGAAGATCCACGCCTACGGCGGCATCGTGCTGCACGACGTCATCAGCGTGCGCCATGCCGAGAAGGCGCTGGAGGCGGGCGTGGACGGCCTGATCCTGGTCTGCGCGGGCGCCGGCGGCCACGCCGGGACGCTGTCGCCCTTCGCGCTCATCGGCGAGGTACGGCGCTTCTTCGACGGGCCCATCGTGCTCTCGGGCGCGATCACCACCGGCGACGCCATCCTCGCGGCGCAGGCGGCGGGCGCGGACCTCGCCTACATCGGCACCAGGTTCCTCGCCACCCCGGAGGCGAGCGTGCCCGACCGGTACAAGGAGGAAATCCTGCGCGCCTCGGCCGCGGACATCGTCTACACGGACCTCTTCTCCGGGGTGCACGGCAACTACCTGAAGCACAGCGTGCTTGCCGCCGGCTTCGATCCGCTCAACCTGCCGAAATCGGACCCGAGCAAGATGAACTTCGGCTCCGCCGGCGGCGCCGAGAAGAAGGTCTGGCGCGACATCTGGAGCGCCGGGCAGGGCGTGGGCCAGATCGACGCCGTGATGCCGGCGGCCCAGGTGGTGGACCAGCTCCTCGCCGAGTACGTCGCCGCCCGGCAGAGGCTGCAGATCAACTGACCATGGTGCTCGAGATCGAGCGCCGCGGCGCCGCGGCCTGGCTGTGGCTCAGCCGGCCGGAGCTGCGCAACGCGCTGAACGGCGAGGTGCAGGAGGCGCTGGCCGGTGCGCTCGACGAACTGGAAGCCGACAAGTCCGCGCGCGTGCTGGTGCTGGCCGGCCGCGGCGCGGCGTTCTGCGCCGGCGGCGACCTGTCGCGCATGGAGCAGGCCGCGAAGATGACCCGGGCGAAGTCGAAGGCCGAGGCGGGGCGCTTCGCGAAGCTCCTGTACCGGATGCATACCTTCCCCAAGCCGTTGCTGGCGCGCGTGCACGGGCCGGCTTTCGCCGGCGGCATGGGCTTGGTTGCGGCCTGCGACCTGGTGGTCGCGGCCGAAGAGGCGGAGTTCTGCCTGCCCGAGGTGAAGATCGGCCTGGTGCCGGCGATGATCAGTCCGTATATCGTTCGCGCGATGGGCGAGCAGCAGGCGCGCCGCTACATCCTGACCGGCGAGCGCCTCGCGGCGCGGGAGGCGCACCGCATCGGGTTCGTGCACGAGTGCGTGCCGGCGGCGGAGCTGGACGCGTGGGTGGATAAGCTCTGCGCGCTGCTCGCGCAGGCGGGTCCGCAGGCGCTGGCGCGCTCGAAGAAGCTGCTGGCGAAGGTGGGCAAGGCGGCGATCTCGCCGAAGCTGGCGGCGGAGACCGCGGCGGTGCTGGCGGAGGTGCGCTCGGGCGACGAGGCGCGCGAGGGCATCCGCTCCTTCCTGGAGAAGCGCCGGCCTGCCTGGTAGGGCGCCGCGCCTACTTCGGCGCGGGTTTCACCACCCCCGCCGCCTCGCCGAATCCGATCGCCACGAAGCCTTCGCGCGCGCAGCGGCTGCGCTGGATCACCTCGTCGCCGTCCTCGATGAACACCCGCGTCTCGCCGCCGGGCAGCGCGACCGGTACCTTGCCCGCCTGCGTCAGCTCCAGCATCGAGCCCAGCGCGTCTGGCGTCGGGCCGGAAATGGTGCCCGAGCCGAGCAGGTCGCCGGGCTGCAGGTTGCAGCCGTTGGAGGCCTGGTGGGTGACGATCTGCGCCGCGGTCCAGAACGAATGGCGGAAGTTGCTGCGCGTGAGCCTTTGCGGCGGCAGCTTCTGCGCGCGCATGCGGGCGCTGCGCAGGTGCATCTCCATCTCGATGGCGAATCCGCCTTCGCGCTGGTCGGCCTCGTTGAAGAGATAGGGCAGGGGCGAGGGCTGGCCGCCGCTGCGCTCGAATGCGGGGCAGCGGAAGGGTTCCAGCGCTTCCATCGTTACGACCCAGGGCGAAACCGTCGTCGCGAAGCTTTTGGCGAGGAAGGGGCCGAGGGGCTGGTACTCCCAGGCCTGGATGTCGCGCGCCGACCAGTCGTTGAGGAGCACGATGCCGAAGACGTGGTCCATCGCGCGCGCGATCGGAACCGGCCTGCCGAGCGGATTGCCCGGGCCGATGACGAGGCCCAGTTCCAGTTCGAAGTCCAGGCGCTTGCTTGGGCCGAAGGAGGGCGCGGCGGCATCCGGCGCCTTCGTCTGTCCATTTGGACGGGTGACCGGCGTGCCACTCACCACCACCGAGGACGCGCGGCCGTGATAGCCGATCGGCACCCAGTGGTAGTTGGGCAGCAGCGGATTGTCCGGGCGGAAAATCTTGCCCACGGTCACCGCATGGTGGATGCCGGTGTAGAAGTCGCTGTAGTCGCCGACCGCGGTGGGCAGGAACAGCTCGGCCTTCTTCATCGGCACCAGGTGCCGCGACAGTCGCTTCGCGTTCCGGGGATCGGACAGGCCTTGCGAGAGCAGCTTGCGCAACTCGCGCCAGGTCTTGCGTCCCGCGGCGGCGAGCTTGTTGAGGTTGGGGCCGGTCTTCAGGCCGACGGCGGCGAGGTCGAGGATCTGGTCGCCGATGGCGACGCCGCCGCGCGGGGCCTCCCTCGAACTCTTGCGGCGGAACACGCCGAAGGGCAGGTTCTGGATCGGGAACTCGGAAGCGGGGTCGTTCGCGCTCTCCACCCAGCTGCGCAGCGCGGGATTGTGGGTCTTGTCCATGGAAATCGTGGTCCGTCCCTGTTTTACTTGAAGTGGCGGCGGAAGCCGTCCCAGACCGCCTCGTAGTTCTTCTGCAGCTGCGGCGCGGCGAGGGCGAACTTCGTCGGCCGGAACACGAAGCGCGACTCCCACATGAAGGCGAGGGTGTTCTCCAGCTTGTGCGGCTTCAGCTCGGCGGCGCTCGCCTTGTCGAACGAGGCGAGGTCCGGGCCGTGGCCCTGGTGGCAGTTGTGGATGGACACGCCGCCGGGGAGGAAGCCTTCCGCTTTCGCGTCATACACGCCGCGCACCAGCCCCATCAGCTCGCTCATGACATTGCGATGGAACCACGGCGGGCGGAAGGTGTGCTCGGCCACCTGCCAGCGCGGCGGGAAAATGACGAAATCGCAGTTCGCGATCCCGGGATGTCCCGAGGGCGAGGTGAGCACCGTGAAGATGGATGGGTCGGGGTGGTCGAAACTGACCGTGTTGATGACCATGAAGCGGTCGAGGTCGTACTTGTAGGGCGCGAGGTTGCCGTGCCAGGCGACGACGTCGAGCGGCGAGTGGCGGTACTCGGCCGTCCAGAGCTGTCCCATGAACTTCTGCACCACTTCGCACCGTCCGCCGCGTTCCTCGAACGCCGCCACCGGCGCGAGGAAGTCGCGCTTCTGCGCCAGGCCCTGCGCGCCGATCGGGCCCAGCTCCGGCAGGCGGAAGTGGGGGCCGTAGTTCTCGCAGACGTAGCCCCTCGCCGGACCGTCGACCGCGACCTTGAACTTCACGCCGCGCGGGATGACCGCGATCTCGCGCGGCGCGACTTCCAGCTTGCCCATTTCCGTCGAGATGAGCAGCGTTCCCTGCTGCGGCACCAGCATCAGCTCGCCATCGGCGTTCACGAAGTAGCGGTCGCGCATGGAGCGGTTGGCGGCGTAGATGTGCACCGCGATGCCAGCCAGGCCCGCGGCGTCGCCCGAGCCGGCCATCGTCGCCAGGCCGTCGACGAAGTCGGTGGGCTTCGAGGGGATGGGCAGCGGATCCCAGCGCAGGCGCGTGGGCGGCGTCGGCACTTCGTCGAAGGGGCCGGAGCGCAGCAGGCCATTGCTCATCCGCCGGAACGGCGCGTGCATCGCCGAGGGGCGGATGCGGTACATCCAGGTGCTCAGGTTCTCGGCGCGCGGCGCGGTGAACGCGGTGCCGGAGATCACTTCCGCGTACAGTCCGCGCGGGGCGCGCTGCGGCGAGTTCTGGCCGACGGGCAGGGCGCCCTTCACGGCCTCGGTGGAGAAGGTGTTGCCGAAGCCGCCCTGGTAGGCGAGCCTGGTGGACTTGGTCGGCTTGGATTTCTTCATCAGGGCTCCAGGACGGGCAGTGAGCGGAGTTTTGCATAAATCGGCGTGAAATCGGGCGCCGTCTCGCGCACGAGCTGCGCGAAGGAATCGATCACGAAGTAGGTCGTCTGGTAGCGGTCGATCTGGTAGTCCGTGCGCAGCGCGCGTTCCAGGTCGAAGGCGAGGCGCTTCGGCTCCGGGCTGTCGATGCAGTGCGCCAGCTCGCCGCCGGAGGACACCAGGCCCGCGCCGTAGGCGCGCAGGCCCTGCGGCGTGCGCATCAGGCCGAATTCGATGGTGTACCAGTACAGGCGCGCCAGCATCTTCACGGCGTCCAGGCGCATTGCCTTCAGGCCGCCCTTGCCGTACTCGTGCAGGTGCTCGGCATAGTCCGGGTCGAACAGCAGCGGCACGTGGCCGAAGAAGTCGTGGAACACGTCCGGCTCGACGATGTAGTCGAACTCCTCGGGCTTCCTCAGCCAGACGGTGACCGGGAAGCGGCGGTTGGCGAGGTGGGTGAAGAAGGCCTCGTCCGGGATCAGGCCGGGCACGGCGACGATCTCCCAGCCGGTCCTCGCGCGCAGCCGGCGCGACACGTCCTCGAAGCGCGGGATGCCGCCGCCCGCGTCCAGCCCGGCGAGGGCCTCGATCCATTCCGGGCAGGCGTAGCGCGCCACCAGCTTCGACTGGCGCTCGTAGAGGCGCCGGTACAGCGCGTGTTCCGCTTCGCCGTAGGCGCTCCAATCCTGCTCCACGGAGAAGTCCGAGGCGGCGAGGTTGTAGTCGCCCCGCAGGCTCATGGCCTACGCCGTGGGCTTGAGGACGCCGCGGCGCATCTGGTCCAGCTCGATGGACTCGAACAGGGCCTTGAAGTTGCCCTCGCCGAAGCCCTCGTCGCCCTTTCGCTGGATGAACTCGAAGAAGATGGGCCCCAGCTGGTTCTCGGAGAAGATCTGCAGCAGCAGGGCGCCCGCCTTGCCGTCCACCAGGATCTTGCGCTTCTTCAGCTCCGCCAGGTCCTCGCCGTGTCCGGGGATGCGCTTGTCCACCAGCTCGTAGTAGGTGTCGATGGTGTCGAGCAGCGTGACGCCCTTCGCCTTCAATGCGTCCACGGTGCGGTAGAGGTCGGAGGAGCCGAGCGCCACGTGCTGGATGCCCTCGCCGTGGTAGCGGTCCAGGTACTCCTGGATCTGCCCCGCCTTCTCGGTGCCTTCCTCGTTGATCGGGATGCGGATCCGGCCGCAGGGGCTGGTCATGGCCTTCGACTTGACGCCGGTGACCTGCCCCTCGATGTCGAAGTAGCGCACCTCGCGGAAGTTGAACAGGCGCTCGTAGAAGTCGGCCCATTCCTTCATGCGCCCCTTGTGCACGTTGTGCGTCAGGTGGTCGATGTAGGTGAGGCCGTGCCCCGCGGGGTCCAGCTCGGCCCCCGGGAGCGGTTCGAAATCCACGTCGTAGAAGCCGATGTTGCCGATGTCGCCGGGCCTGGCGCCGCCCTTGCCGCGCCAGCGGTCGATCAGGTAGATGATGGAGTCGCCGATGCCCTTGATCGCGGGGATGTTGAGTTCACCGGGTCCGGCCTGCCCGGCGTAGCCCCAGGCGCCCAGGGAAATGCAGCGCTCATAGGCGGCCTTGGCGTCCTGCACGCGGAACGCAATGGCGCAGATGCTGGGCCCGTGCTGGCGCGCAAAGCGCTGCGCGAAGGAGTCCGGCTCGGCGTTGACGATGAAGTTGATCCCGCCCTGGCGGTAAAGGATCACGTTCTTGTGGCGGTGGCGCGCGATGGCCTTGAAGCCCAGGCGCTCGAAGAGGGCGCCCATCGCCTTGGGGTCGGGCGCGGCGTACTCGATGAACTCGAAGCCGTTGGTGCCGGCGGGGTTTTCCCAGAGGTCCATGTCAGTGTCCCAGTTCGCGCCCGGCGTCGAACGCCGCGGCATTCAATCGTCCCAGCGCCTCATCGTTGCCGAATCGCCGCACGATTTCATCGCGCAGCACCTGCGCCGGGTACGGCAGCCTCCCGGCTGCCGCGCCCAGCATGACGCTGTTGGCGAGGCGCGGGTCGCCGAGCCGGAAGGCAATGCCTCGCGCATCGAGCTCAGTAAGCGCCACGCCCCGGGCGCGAATCTCGCCCGCGGGATCCGCCGGATACTCGTGCAGGCCCGACGATACCACCGGCGGCACCGCGCGCCAGCCATCGAGCAGCGCGCGGCCGCCGCCCGACAGGTAATGGCACCAGCGCAGGCCCTCGGCCGCCTCGAAGGCGATCAGCAGATCGGCGTCGCCCGGCCGGATCTCGCTCGAGGAGACCCGCTCCCCGATGCGCACCTGCGAGCAGACCACGCCGCCGCGCTGCGACATGCCGGCCACCTCGGTCTTGGTGACCTCCAGCCCGGCGCAGAGCGCGGCGCGCGCGAGCGCCTCGGCGGCGGTCATCACGCCCTGGCCGCCGATGCCGACAAGGAGGATCCCGGTGGTCACGCCGGCACGGGCGCGATCGCGCCGCGCGCGCAGGCCTTGGCGCACAGGTCGCAGCCGGTGCACAGGTCGCCCCCGATGCGCACCCAGGCGAGGTCGACGACCTTGCCGGTGGCCCGCTGCTGGTGCTCGCGACGGGTGACGGTGATCGCAGGGCAGCCAAGCTCCAGGCAGCGCGCGCAGCCGTTGCACCGGGCCTCGTCGACGGCGAGCGCGCGCCGGCGCGTGAAATCCTCGCTCAGGACGCAGGGGCGGTCGGCGATGATCACCGAGGGCTCGGGCGCGCGCATTTCCTCGCGCAGGACCTTGAAGAAGGTTGGCAGCTCGTAGGGATCCACCACGCGAATGCGCTCGCGCCGAACGCCCAGCGCCTCCACCAGCCGGGCGAAGTCCAGCCGCGGCGCCGGGGAACCGTCCATCCGGCGCCCGTTGCCGGGGTTGTTCTGTCCGCCGGTCATGGCGGTGGCGCGGTTGTCCAGCAGCAGCACGGTGACGTTGCCGCCGTGGTAGGTCAGGTTGGCGAGCGCGGGCATGCCGCCGTGGATGAAGGTCGAGTCGCCGATCACGGCCAGCACCGGCTTGGCCGCCGGATCGCCGGCCATGGACTTCGCCATGCCGTGCGCGACGCCGAGCGAGGCCCCCATCGCGATGACCGAATCGATCGCGTTCCAGGGCGAACCGGCGCCCAGCGTGTAGCAGCCGATGTCGCCGCAGACGATCGCGTCCTTCAGTTGCCCGAGCCAGAAGTACACGCCCATGTAAGGGCAGCCGGCGCACAGGGTGGGTGGCCGCGGGAACACCCCGGCCGCGCGCGTCGAGGCCTCGGCCGCCGGCTGGCCAAGCATGCGGGACACTGCGCGTTCGATCGCCGGGGCGGTCATCTCGCCATGCGGCGGCAGGACATCCTTTCCATGCACGGCGATCCCGGCCGCCTTAAGCTCGTTCTCCATGATCGGCTCGGATTCCTCGACCACGAGGACCTGCTCGACCGTCTCGGCCAGGCGTCTCGCAAGCCCGGTCGACAGGGGATGCGAGAAGCCGAACTTGACCATGGGCGCGCGGGGGAACGCCTCCCTGACCGCATGCCAGGCCGGGCCGGACACCACGAAGCCTATGCGGCGGTCGGTGCCGGGCTCCAGCCGGTTCCAATGCGAGGCGGCCGCGGCGGCGGCGAGCGCGGCATCGCGCTCGTCGCGCAAATCCAGGCGCCGGCCGACGTGGTTCGGCGTGGTCACCCAGCGCGCGGCGTCCTTGCGATAGGCGCGCCTGCCTGGATCCGGCGCGGCGCGCGTTCCGGTCATCACCGCCCGCTTGACGTGCGATACGCGCGTCGTGAGGCGGAGAAGGACTGGCACCTCGAAGCGCTCCGAGATCTCGAATGCTTCGCGGGCCATGGCGTGGGCTTCGGCGGCGTCGGCCGGTTCCAGGACCGGCAAGTGGACGAAGCGGCCCCAGAACCGGGTGTCCTGCTCGTTCTGCGACGAGGCGAAGCCGACGTCGTCCGAAACGGCGATCACCAGTCCCGCCCGGGCGCCGACCAGGCCGCTCGTCATCAGGCTGTCCGCGGCGACGTTCAAGCCCACATGCTTCATCGCCGTGAGCGAGCGCCGGCCGGCCATGGACGCGCCCAGCGCGACCTCGAGCGCGACCTTCTCGTTGCTGGACCACTCGGCGTAGACGCCGGGCAGGCGCGCCAGCGTCTCGAGGATTTCGGTCGAGGGGGTTCCCGGGTAGGCTGCGGCAACCTCGACCCCGGCCTCCCAGGCGCCATGCGCCAGCGCTTCATTGCCGGACAGGAAAGCTGCGGCGGCCTGCGGCACGGCACCCATGGTCGACCCTCCTTGGCCAGCCAGTCTATGCCCGAGTTCGCGCAATAGGCTTGCTACATGAGTCTTATTATTGCAGTATGGAGCAATAAAATGCCTATAAACTCCTTGGACAAGGTGGATCTGGCTATCCTCGACGTGCTGCAGCGCGAGGGCCGCTTGTCGAACCAGGACCTCGCCCAGCGCGTGAACCTGTCGCCCTCGCCCTGCCTGCGCCGCGTGCGCGCGCTGGAGGAGGCGGGCGTGATCCGCCAGTACGTGGCGCTGGTGGATCCGCGCAAGGTGGGCCTCGGGCTGTCGGCCTACGTGACGGTGAAGCTGGAGAAGAAGGGCAAGATGCCCATCGACCAGTTCACCCGGGCGGTGCTGGCCTGGCCCGAGGTGGTGGCCTGCTACTCCATGACCGGCGACATGGACTACCTGATGCGGGTGCAGGTCACGGACCTCGACCACTACTCCCGTTTCGTGATGGACAAGCTGCTCAAGCAGGCGGGCGTGCTGGACGTGAGATCCAACTTCGTCCTCGAGCGCGTCAAGGACACGACCGCGGTGCCGCTGCAGCGCTAGCGGAGGGCTAGCGCTTCTTCTGCTGCTCGAAGAACGCGGCCACCGCAGCGTCGTGCTCCGTGGTGTGGTGCGCCAGCGCCTGCAGCGCGGCCGACAGCTGCAGGGTCTCGTCCAGCCGCGAGCTCTGCGCCTGCCGCAGCAGGCGCTTGGCCATGCGCAGCGCCGGGCCGGAGTTCGCCGCGATGCGCCCCGCCAGTTCCTTCGCCGCCGGCAGCAGCGCCTCGGGCGCGACCACGCGCATCACCAGGCCCATCGCCAGCGCCGCCTGCGCGTCGATGGTGTCGCCGGTGAAGGACAGTTCCGCCGCGCGCTGGTAGCCGATCGCGCGCTGCAGCAGCCAGGCGCCGCCGTCGCCCGGGATGATCCCCAGCTTGACGAAGCTCTCGGCGAACTTGGCCTTGTCGGAGGCGATGCGGATGTCGCACATGCAGGCGAGGTCGCAGCCGGCGCCGATCGCGGCGCCGTTGACCGCGGCGATGGTCGGCACCTCGAGCTGGTGCAGCGCGAGCGGGATGCGCTGGATGCCGCCGGCATAGCCCTGGGCGATCTGGTAGGGCGTGCCGGCCGCGATGCCCTTCTTGTCGCGCATGTCCTTGACGTTGCCGCCGGCGGAGAACGCGCTGCCGGCGCCGGTGAGGATTACCACCTTCACCGACTCGTCCACGCGCACCTGCGCGCAGCAGTCCACCAGCTCGTCCCATTGCGCCTGGGTCGAGAGCGCGTTGCGCTCCTCTGGGCGGTTCAGCGTCAGCGTGACCACCGCGCCGTCCTTCTGGTAGAGGACAAAGTCATTCTTCGGCTGGCTCATCGGAGGGCTCCGGGTGTCATGTTGGCGGTGACCGCGCGCCAGGCGCTGCCGGCGGCGAGCGCCGCGTCGCCCAGGCGCTCGGCGCAGGAGATGTCGCCGCCGCGCGCGAGGTGCAGGTGGTCGCGCCAGCGCAGCAGGTCCAGGCTGTGGCGGTGCAGGGCGTATTCCTGCGTGAAGCCGATGGCGCCGTGCACCTGGTGGGTCATGTCGTAGACCACGTTCACCGCGTGGCCGGCGACGAGCGCGGCCGCGTCCAGCAGCGCGGGCAGGCGCCGGCTCGCGATGCCCTCGCGCGCGGCGCAGGCGAGCGCGAGGTCGGTGATCGCGGTGCAGGCAGCGACTTCCTCGGCGGCGAGCGCGAGGCTGTGCTGGATGGCCTGGAACTGCGCCAGCGCGCGGCCGAACTGCTTGCGGTCCTGCACGTAGCGGATGGACAGCTCCAGCGCCGCGCCCATGGCCGCGCCAATCTGCAGGCAGCGGCCGAGGGACAGCGTGGCGAGCGCCGCGGGCGAGGCGGGCGCCGGCGCGGCGGCGCAGGCGTACGCGGCCGGATCGTGCGCGATGGCCGCGGCGCGGTCGCCGGTGGCGAGGAGCAGCGCCATGTCGATCGGCGCCGCGGCGCGCGCCTGGGCGCGGATGATCGCCGCAGCGGCCAGCCAGGCGCCGCCGTCATCGCCGGGCGCGGCGTCCGCGAAGCCGAGTTGCTCCACCGCGGCGAGCAGGTTCTCGCGCGTGACCTTGCCGGCGAACCACTTCTCCGCCAGGTCGTTGAAGGCGCGCGCGGCGGCCTCTTCGACGAGCGGGTCGGTCCCCAGGATGGGTGCGATGCTCATCGCAACCCCAGTCCGCGCGCCACGATGCCGCGCAGGATCTCGCGCGTGCCGCCGCGCAGGGTCCACGACGGGGAGTAGACGGTGGTCTGCGCGAGCGCCGACAGGTAGTCGTCGCTGCGCCGCGGCAGGTCGCTGCCGAGGGCGCGGAACACCGCGATCTGCTCGCGCTCGAAGGCGTTGCCGAGGTCCTTGATGAGCGAGGCCTCGAGGTTCGGCGCCTCGCCGTTCTGCAGCTGCGCGGCGACCGCGAGCGACATGGTGCGCAGGGCCATGAGCTTGGCCGACATGCGCCCGAGCGCTTCGCGCACCCGCGGCGTGGGCTGGTCCCGCGCGCAGGCGAGCGCCGCCTCCACCAGGCGGATGCTGGAGAGGTAGCGCTCCGGGCCGCTCCTCTCGAAGGCGAGCTCGCTGGTGACCTGCGTCCAGCCGTTGCCCGGCTCGCCGACCAGCCGGTCGTCGGGGACGAAGGCGTCGTCGAACACCACCTCGTTGAACTCCTTCTGCCCGGCCATGTTGACGAGCGGGCGCGGCTTCACCTGCGGGGACTTGAGGTCGACGATGAACTGCGACAGGCCCCCATGCCTCGAGGCGCCGCCTTCGCCCGTGCGCGCGAGGACGATGGCGTAGTGGTTGCGGTGCGCGAAAGTGGTCCAGACCTTGCGGCCCGAGATCGTCCAGCCGCCCTCGACCTTCGTCGCGCGCGTGCGCACGGAGGCGAGGTCCGAGCCCGAGTCGGGCTCGCTCATGCCGATGGAGAAGAAAATCTCGCCCCTGGCGAGGCGCGGCAGGAACTCGGCGCGCTGCGCCTCGCTGCCGTAGCGCAGGAGCAGCGGGCCGCTCTGCCGGTCGCCGATCCAGTGCGCCGCCACCGGCGCGCTCGCCGCGAGCAGCTCCTCGGTCACCGCCAGGCGCTCGAGCATCGTGCGCTCGTGGCCGCCGTAGCGCTTCGGCCAGGTCATGCCGAGCCAGCCGCGCGCGCCCAGGCGCTGCGAGAAGGCCGGGTCGTAGTTGCTGGCGAAGTCGCCGCCCTTCTTCCAGCGCCCGGCCGCGAGCTCATCGGCGACGAAGGCGCGCACCTCGGCGCGCAGCGCCTCGGCCTCGGGCGGGAACTCGAAGATGGGGAAACGGAAGCGCATTGCCCGCAGTCTGCCCGATTCCCCGCGCCCCGCGCCAGACCGGGATCGAACCTAGGCCGCGCCGGTCTGCACCTGCGGCGGACGCTCGTCGGCGGGGCGGCCCATCAGCATGTCCATCAGTTCGGACTTGAGGCCGCCGCCGGCATCGAAGCGGTTCTCCATCTCGAACGGGTCGTTCGCGAGGTCGTAGAGCTCGCCCGCGCCCGTGATGAGGTCGACCGTCAGCTTCGCCGTGCGCGTGCGCACCGTGCGCAGCTGCAGCTCGATGCCGGTGCGCGCCGGCAGCAGGTGCCATTCGTTGAAGGCGAAGTCGCGCGTGCCCGCACCCTCGATGAGCGGCCGCAGGCTGCGCGAATGCCGCGCCCAGGCGCCGTCGATGCCGGCGTAGTCGGCAAAGGTGGCCGGCAGGTCGAGGGTGGATACCGGCTCCGGCACCACCTTTGCCGCCGGAACGCCGGGCCCGCGCGCGATCAAGCCCACGCGCAGCAGGCCCTCGTAGTGCATCGGACCCTTCAGGATCAGGCCGTGGTCGCCCAGCCAGTCACCGTGGTCCGTGGTGAAGATGACGAGCGTGTTCTCCGCCAGGCCCTCGGCGTGCAGGGCCTCCAGGATGCGGCCGACGTTGTGGTCGATGAGCGAGATCATGCCGTAGTAGTTCGCGATCAGCTCGCGCAGCTGATCGTCGTCCTGCGGCGGGATGCGCGAGTACTCCTCGCGGATGCGGCGCATCTCGGGCGTGCGCGTCTTGGGCGTGCTCTCCAGCGCCGCGCGGTGCCACCAGGGCCGGCGGTCGAGGTCGCGCACCCGGTACTGCGGCAGGTCCACGTCGCCGGGCGCGTGCAGGCGGCTCCAGGGCACCGGCGCATCGAAGGGATGATGCGGGTCGGGGAACGAGGCCCAGAGGCAGAAGGGCTTCTCCCGGCCATGCGTGCGCAGGTACTCGATGGTGCGGTCGCCGGTCCAGGTGGAGTTGTGCCACTCGACCGGCAGGCCGGAGTGGTGCGTTTGCGCCGCGCGCACCGGCGGCGGCAGGCGCTCGGTATAGAGCCGGTTCTTCTCCTCGCCGCGTCCGTCGGCGTAGTACCAGCGCTCGTAGTGCTGCCCGACCGGCGGCGGGTACGGCAGCCAGTAGTTGTGGCCGATGAGCATCAGCTCGACATGCTGGAAGCCCATGTAGGGGCCGAACCAGTCCGGCCCGTAGTCGGCCGCGCTCTTCACCGATTCCGGCGTGCCGGTGGGCGCATGCGTGTGGTAGGCCGCGAAGTGCGCCTTGCCGATGAACGCGGTGTCGTAGCCGGCGCGCGCCAGCTGTCCGGCGAATCCCTGCTCGCCGTAGCCCGGCTCCAGGTCGATGCCGTTGTCGTGCACGCCGTGGGTGCGCGGCAGCAGGCCGGTCAGGATGGAGGCGCGTGCCGGCTGGCAGACCACGTTGGGCGTGATGCAGGCCGAGAACCGCGTGCCCGCCGCCGCCATCGCATCCAGGTGCGGCGTGCGCACCCGGCGCCCCTCGAAGCCGTAGCAGTCGCCGCGGTGCTGGTCCGAGGTGATGAGCAGGATGTTGGGGCGAGCCGTCACTGCGGCTTGGCGCCGAAGCGCTTGAGCAGCTCCGCGTGCATCGCGCTTTCCTCCCGGACCAGCTGCGAGAAGCGCTCGCCGGGCAGCGCCGCCACTTCCATGCCGGCTTCCAGCAGCCTGGCGTTGAGCGCCGGATCGAGCAGCGCCTTGGCGAGCGCGTCCTCCAGCTGCCGGCGCAGGCTCGCCGGCGTCTTCGCCGGGGCGAAGAATCCGAACCAGGCCGAGGACGTCGCCCGGTCGATGCCGGCCGCCTCGCCCACCGTCGGGACCTCGGGCAGCAGCGCCGAGCGCTTCGTGTTCAGCACCGCGAGCGCGCGCAGCTTGCCCGAGCGGATGTGCGGCATCAGCGGCGGGGCGTTGATCACCGCGAGCGGGATCTGGCCGGCGACCACGTCCTGCACCGCCGGGCCGCCGCCCTTGTACGGGATGTGCACGATGTCCACCCTGGCGCCGGCCTTGAGCACTTCCATCGCCAGGTGCGTCGGCGTGCCCGCGCCCGGCGTGCCGTAGGACAGGCTGCCCGGCTTCGCGCGCGCCAGGTCCAGCGCTTCCCGGAGGGTCCTTGCCGCCAGCGACGGATGCGCGACGACCACGCTCGGCACGTTGGCCGCCTGCATCAGCGGCGCGAGGTCCGCCAGCGCGTCGTAGGGCAGCTTGTCCATGACGTGGGGCATCAGCGTGATCTCCGGGTTGCCGCCCGAGAGCAGGGTGTAGCCGTCCGGTTCCGCCTTCGCTACCGCCGCGGCGCCGATGGTGCCGGAGGCGCCGCCGCGGTTCTCGACCACGAAGGTCTGGCCGAGCGTGTCGGTGAGCTTGGCGGCGACCATGCGCGTCATCATGTCCACGCCGCCGCCGGGCGGGTAGGACACGATGATCCGCACCGGCTTGGCCGGGTAGGTCTGCGCGGATACCGCCGTCGAGGCGGCGATGAGCAAGGCAAGCAAGGCAGTCTTCATGGTTTCCTCCTCCTAGACGGGCGCGGGGGTCGCGCCCTTGGTTCCCGTTTCGAGCGCGCGTTCGCGCCCGCCGAATCGCGCCACCAGCGCGGCCTGGTCGGCCTTCGCGCGCCGGTCGGTGGCCTCCGGGTCGCAGATCCGCCGCAGCATCGCCTCGAAACCGGCGACGATGGCGGGATTCGAATCCGCGACGTTCATCAGTTCCTCCGCGTCGGCTTCGAGATCGAACAGCTCGGGCGCGAAGCCGACGTAGTGGTGGTACTTCCAGCGCCCCCGGCGCAGCATGAACGCGGCGCTCTCGGAGCCGATGGCGTGGTACTCGGAGAACGCCGCGCGGTCCGGGTCCGGCGCGCCGAGCAGCGAGCGCCCGGGCAGCGCCGGCTCGGCGGCGAGGCCGAAGTACTCGAGCACCGTGGGATGCAGGTCCACCAGACTGGCGTCGTCGTCGCGCGTGCGGCCGGCGGCGACGCCGGGGCCGGCGAGGATCAGCGGCACGCCGGCCGATTCCTGGTACAGCGTGGACTTGCCCCACAACCCGCGCGCGCCCACGTTGTCGCCGTGGTCGCTGGAGTAGACGACCAGCGTCCGTTCCGACTGGCCCGAGGCCTCGAGCGCGGCGAGCACGCGGCCGACCTGCTCGTCGAGGAACGCGCACAGGCCGAGGTACAGGCGCACGGCCTCCAGCCGGTCGCGGTCGCTCCAGCCCCGCTCCACCTGCATGTACCGGTCCATGGCCTCGATCCAGGGATGGCGGCGCGCAGAGCGTTTGGGAAGCGGGATGCGCTCGAGTGGAAACGCGTCGAGATAGGGCTGGGGCACCACCAGCGGGAAATGCGGTGCGACGAATCCGACGAACAGGCACCAGGGCTCGCCCGTTCGCGCGGCCTGCGCCAGCCAGTCGCAAGCGGTTTCGGCGATGCGCCGGTCGTAGCGGTTGTAGGCGGACTCGCCGGGGCCGCGCTCGGCGAGCATGGGCGGCGCGCGCCGGTCGGCCGGCAGCGGGTCGCGCACCGAGCCCCAGACCTGTCCGATGCCGCCCAGGATGTGCATCGGCTCGAGCTGGCGGTCGAAGCCGGTGGGATCGGCGACAGCGCGGTAGTGCAGCTTGCCGATGGACTCGACGCGGATGCCGGCCGCCTGCAGCGCGTGGCCCCAGCCGCGCACGCGGCCGTCGTAGGCCATGGCATTGTCCCAGCAGCCCAGCTGGTGCGCCCAGCGGCCGGTGGCGAGGCTGGCGCGCGCCGGCACGCAGATGGGCGAGGGCGTGTAGGCGGCGCGCCAGCGCGTGCCCCGCGCGGCGAGCGCGTCCAGCCGCGGCGTGCGCGCGAGCGGGTGGCCGGCGCAGCCGAGGAAGTCCGGGTTGTGCTCGTCCGAGAGCAGGACGAGCAGGTTGCCGGCGGGCCGCGGGCGGGAACGGGTGGAATTAGTTGTCATGACAACTGTTGCGCCCGACTATACTCCGATCCGCATGCGCCGTCGCGCCCCCGCCATCGACCTGGACCAGTTCGTCTCCTACCGCCTGTCGGTGCTGTCGGGGACCTGGGGCGCGGCGAGCCACCGCTTCTACCGCCGCCGCTTCGGCCTGGCGCTGCGCGAGTGGCGGGTGCTGGCGGTGCTGTCGCGGCTGGACGGGGCGGCAGGCGGGGCGCCGGCGAGCGAGATCGCGCGCCTGACCGCGGTGGAGAAGGCCGGCATCAGCCGGGCGCTGGCGGCGCTGGAGCGCCGCGGCCTGGTGGAGCGGACCTGGTCGGAAGCCGACGGCCGCCGCTCGCAGGTGTCGCTCACCGCGGCGGGGCGCGCCCTGCTGCGGCGCCTGGCGCCGGCGGCGCTCGCGCGCCAGGCGTCCCTTACCTCCGCGCTGAGCGAGGCGGAACTGCAGACGTTCTTCCGGCTGCTGGAGAAGCTGGAGCGGCGCGCGGCCGCGCTGGCGCGCGGCGGCTAGGGTGGCAAATGTTACCGATCGGTAACATTTGCCGCCCCCTCAGCCCACCCGCACCGGCAGCCGGCGAAAGCCCCGGAAGCGCACGCGCCGGTCGCGCTCGGGCTCGCCCGCCAGTTCGATGCGCGGGAACTTCGCCAGCAGCCGCGAGAAGGCGATGCGCCCTTCCATGCGCGCCACGTTCATGCCGACGCAGACATGGTCGCCCTGGCCGAAGGCGATGTGGCGGTTGGGCTTGCGGGCGACGTCGAAGCGCTCCGGGTCCGGGAACTGGGCCGGGTCGCGGTTGGCGGCGCCGATGCCGATGGTGATCGGCGTGCCGGCGGGCAGCTCGGCGCCGCCCAGCGGCATCGGGTCGAGCAGGCGGCGGTTGTTGAGCTGGATCGGGCCGTCGTAGCGCAGCATCTCCTCCACCGCGGAGGGGACCAGCGAGGGATCCGCGCGCAGCTTCGCCAGTTCCCCGGGGTTGTTCAGCAGCGCCCACAACCCGTTGCCGATCAGGTTGGTGGTGGTCTCGTGTCCGGCATTGAGCAGGAAGATGCACTGGTGGTAGAGCTCGGTGTCGGTGAGCTTCTCGCCGTCCTTCTCCCCCTGTAGCAGGCGCGTCAGCACGTCGGACTCGTAGTCGCCGGGCTGCGCGCGCCGCGCGGCGATGAGTCGCTTCAGGTAGTCGATGAACTCGGTCACCGCCCTGTTGCCGGCATCGAACATCTGCGTGGTCAGCTTCGGCTCCAGGCCGGTGAGGATGGCCACCGACCAATTGCGCAAGGGGCTGCGCTCCGGGCGCGGGATGTCGAGCAGGTTGCCGATGACCTCGATCGGGATCTGCGCCGCGAAGTCGGCGATGAAGTCCACCTCGCCCTTCGCCGCCATCTCCGCCAGCAGCGCGTCCACCAGGCGCGTGACGTCCTGCTCCATGCGCGCGATGGCGCGCTGGTTGACCGCGCCCATGATGATCCGCCGCACGCGCGTGTGCAGCGGCGGGTCGTTGAAGACGAGGCTGGTGGTGTGATGCTCGTAGAGGGGCGAGTCGCCCAGTTTTGGTGCGAATTCCGCCTTCTTGTCCGAGCTTGCGCGCGGATTGCGGTACACGGCGATGGCGTCGTCGTAGCGCGAAAGGAACACGCCGCCGCCCTCGAGCGCGTGCACCGGGTCCTGCGCGCGCAGCGCGGCGTACCACGGATAGGGATCGTCGAGGAACGCCGGCGGCACGCGCGTCAGCTGGAAATCCCGCACCTCGGCCGTGGGGATGGCGCTGGGGGTCATTGGGCTATTATGCCGCCCATGCAACGCGTACCGATGGCCGGTTTCTCCCCGCAACTGGAAGCCCGCCTCAAGGAACTGTGGGGCACGCCGGTGAACCTGTACCGGGCGCTCGGCAACCACCCGGGCCTGGTCGCCGCGTGGACCGAGTTCGCCAATGCCATCCGCCACGACAGCCGCACGCCGCGGGCCTTGCGCGAGCTCATGATCCTGCGCACGGCGCAGATCGCGCGCTCCGAGTACGAGTGGGCGCACCACCTGCGCATGGCGCGCAAAGCCGGGGTGCCCGAGGCGCAGATCGCCGCGCTGGCGCTCTGGCGCGAGTCGCCCGCGTTCGATGCCCGCGAGCGCGCCGCGCTGGCGCTCACCGAGGGCGTGATGGCCTGCGACGTGACCGACGCGGTGCATGCCGAGGCGAAGCGGCATTTCAGCGACGCGGAGTTCGTCGAGCTGTCGCTCACCGCCGCGTTCTACGCCATGGTGTCGCGCATGCTGGACGCCATGCGCGTGGAGCTGGACCCGGACGTGCGCGAGCACTCCCCTCGACTGCGATGAAGCCGGTGGAGGCCCGGGCGCCCCGGAGCTACCGCTACTACGACGTGGTCATGGTGGCCTTCGTCACCGTGCTCATCTGCTCCAACTTCATCGGTGCGGCAAAGCAGGCGGTGGTGGACCTGCCGCTGATCGGGCCAGTGCCGTTCGGCGCCGGGGTGCTGTTCTTCCCGATCTCCTACATCTTCGGCGACATCCTCACCGAGGTCTACGGCTACGGCCGCGACCGCCGCGTGATCTGGGTCGGCTTCGGCGCGCTCGCCTTCGCCTCGTTCATGTCCTACGTCGTGGTGAACCTGCCGCCGGGGCCCTCCGAGTACATGAAGAGCTACCAGCCCGCGCTGGAGGCGGTGTTCGGCAACGCCTGGCGCATCGCGCTGGGCTCGATGATCGCGTTCTGGTGCGGCAGCTTCGTCAACAGCTACATCCTGGCGAAGATGAAGATCTGGACCGCGGGCAAGTGGCTCTGGACGCGCACCATCGGTTCGACGGTGTTCGGCGAGCTGGTGGACTCGGCCCTGTTCTACTTCATCGCCTTCTACGGCATCTGGGCCACCGAGGACATCCTCAAGGTGGCGCTGGCGCAGTACCTGCTGAAGACCGGCTGGGAGATCGTGATGACCCCGGTGACCTACCGCATCGTGGCGTTCCTCAAGCGCGCGGAGAACGAGGACTACTACGACCGCGACACCGATTTCACGCCGTTCCGCGTCAAGGTCTAGAACCTAGGGAAGTTTCCCGGCACGGTAGGCCTCCAGCACGCGGCGCAGCTGCGCGCGCGCCGGGCTGGGGACGTCGTTCAGCAGGTACCTGCCGTCCACCTCGATGAAGTACTGGCCGGCGAGGTGCGAGGGCGTGCCGGGTGCGCCGCGCAGTTCCCAGATCAGCAGCCGGTGCTTGTCGATGGCGACCTCGGCCAGCAGCCGGTTGGCCGGGTCGAAGTACTGCGCGAACACGCGCTTGAACGCCTCCGCGCCCACCGACTGGCGGTAGTCCTGCAGCACCTCGAAGCGGCGCTTGGGCGAGGTGGACAGCACCGCCGCCTCCTCGAGGTCGCCGGTGGACAGGTGCAGGTTGAGGAGCTTGGCCGCGTTGAGCGCGCTGTCCGGCGCGAGCGCAACGGCCGGCGTGAGCACGTGCGCATCCGCCGGGTGGGTGCGCAGGCGATACTCGATGCGTCCTTCGCCCTCGACTTCCAGCGTGCGCGGCTCGCCGTCCTGGGCGCGCAGCGCGGGCGCCGCGGCCAGCAGCGCCGCGGCCAGCACCGCGGACCACGTCGCGGTCAGCACCGCGCGCATCATGCCGCGGCGCGGACCGGCGCCGCCTTGTAGCGGGCCAGCAGTTCCTCGCGCTTGCGGCGGGCCGCCTCGACGCCCTTCGCCTTGATGTGGCCGTAGCCGCGGATGGATTCCGGCAGCGAGGCGATCTCCACCGCCAGCGCGTGGTTGTCGCGCGTGAGGCCCTGCAGCAGGTCCCGCACGGTCTGCTCGTACTCGCCGATCAGGGCGCGCTCCATGCGCCGCTCCTCGGTGCGGCCGAAGATGTCCAGCCAGGTGCCGCGCAGGCTCTTCAGCTTCGCCAGCAGGCCGAAGGCGGTCATCATCCACGGCCCGAAGCTCATCTTGGCGGGTTCCCCGGTGCGCGGGTCGGGCCTGGCGAGCAGCGGCGGCGCGAGGTGGAACACCAGCTTGTAGTCGCCCTCGAACATGCCCTCGATCTTCCTGCGCAGCGCGCCATCGCTGTGCAGGCGTGCCACTTCATATTCGTCCTTGTAGGCGAGCAGCTTGGCGTAGTAGCGCGCCACGGCCTCGGCCAGCTTCGACGAGCCGGCCTTCGCGGACTCCGCCTTGCGGACCTCGTCCACCAGCGCCCGGTAGCGCGCCGCGTAGGCCGCGTCCTGGTAATCGGTGAGGTAGGCCGTCCTGCGCTCCAGCAGCTCGTCCAGGTTGCGCGACAGGTGCTGCTCGATCGGGATCACCGCGGCCGGCGTGGCGATGCGGCGCACGCGCTCCAGGTCCACCGCCGCGCGCCGGCCCCAGACGAAGGACTGCAGGTTGAAGGCCACCGCGACGCCGTTCAGTTCGATCGCGCGCTCGATGGACTCGCGCGCCAGCGGCACCCAGCCCATCTGCCAGGCGTAGCCCAGCATGAACATGTTGGTGGCGATGGAATCGCCCATCAGCGCGGTGGCGAGCTCGGCCGCCGGCACGAACTGCGCGTTGCCCTTGCCGCAGGCCTCGCCGATGTCGTGGGTGAGGTCGCTGCCCGGGAGCTGCCAGTTCGGGTTCTTGACGAACTCGGCGGTGGGCGAGGTGGTGGCGTTCACCACCGCCCTGGTCCGGCCCGCCTGCATCTTGTCCAGCGCGTCGGCGCTCGCGCTGACCACGAGGTCGCAGCCCAGCAGCAGGCGCGCGTCGCCGGTCCCGAGGCGCGCGACGCGGACTTCCTCCGGCGTGGCGGCGATCTTCACGTGCGACATCACGGCGCCGTACTTCTGCGCCAGGCCCGACATGTCGAGCACCGACACGCCCTTGCCTTCCAGGTGCGCCGCCACGCCCAGGATCTGGCCGATGGTGATGACCCCGGTGCCGCCGATGCCGGTGACGAGCACCCCGCAGGGCTCGGCGAGCGAGGCGGGCGTCGCCTCGGGCAGGGCCGGGAAGTCGTCCGCCGACTTGGCGCCGGTTTTCCCCTTCTTCAACTGTCCGCCTTCGACGGTGACGAAGCTGGGACAGAAGCCCTTCACGCAGGAAAAATCCTTGTTGCAGGTGGACTGGTTGATGGTGCGCTTGCGGCCGTACTCGGTTTCCAGCGGCTCCACCGACAGGCAGTTGGACTTCGCGCTGCAGTCGCCGCAGCCCTCGCACACCATCTCGTTGATGACGACGCGCTTGGCCGGGTCGGGGAAGGCGTTGCGCTTGCGGCGGCGGCGCTTCTCCGAGGCGCAGGTCTGGTCGTAGATGAGCGCCGACACGCCCGGCTGCTCGCGCAGTTCGCGCTGCACCGCGTCCAGCTCGTCGCGATGGCGGATGGTGATGCCCGGCGCCCAGTTGGTCCCGGCCGGGTACTTCTCCGGCTCATCCGTCACGATGACGATGGGTTTCACGCCCTCGGCGGCGATCTGGCGCGAGATCATGGCCGGGTCGAGGGGCCCGTCGTGGTGCTGGCCGCCGGTCATGGCCACGGCGTCGTTGTAGAGGATCTTGTAGGTCATGGTGACCTTGGCCGCCACCGCGGCGCGAATGGCCATCAGCCCGGAATGGAAGTAGGTGCCGTCGCCCAGGTTGGCGAAGATGTGCTTTTCGCTCGTGAACGGCGCCTGCCCGATCCAGGGCGCGCCCTCGGCGCCCATGTGGGTGAAGGTCGAGGTGTTGCGGTCCATCCACACCGCCATGAAGTGGCAGCCGATGCCGGCCGTGGCGCGGCTGCCCTCGGGCACGCGCGTGGAGGTGTTGTGCGGGCAGCCGGAGCAGAAGTAGGGCTGCCGGATCGAGGTGACGCGCGGCTTGGCGAGCGCCTTGTCCTTGAATTCCAGGAACGCGAGCCGTTCCCGGAAGCGCGGCCCCAGCTTCTGCGCGAGGCCCAGCTTCTCCAGCCGCTTGGCGATGGCGCGCGCGACGATGGCCGGGTTGTGCTCATAGTGCGCCGGCAGCAGCCACGTCCCGGCGGGCTGCCCCGCGGCCTGGCTCCACTCGCCGTTGTCGTCGAACTTGCCCACGACGCGCGGCGCGCGCTTGTCCGCTTCCCAGGTGTAGAGCTCCTCCTTGATCTGGTACTCGATCAGCTGGCGCTTTTCCTCGACGACGAGGATCTCCTCCAGCCCCTGCGCGAACTTGCGCGCGCCCACCGGCTCCAGCGGCCAGGACATCGCCACCTTGTAGACCCTGAGGCCGATGTCGCGCGCCACCGCCTCGTCGATGCCCAGGTCCGCCAGCGCCTGCATGGTGTCGCCGAAGCTTTTTCCCGTGGTGACGATCCCGAACTTCGCCGGCGGGTAACCTGCGGGCGAATCCCAGACGATGCGATCCAGGCCGTTGGCGCGCACGTAGGCGAGGGCGGCGTAGACCTTCCAGTCCAGCAGCCGCGTTTCCTGCTCGAGGATGCCGTCGGGCCAGCGGATGTTGAGGCCGCCCGGGGGCAGCGTGAAATCCGCCGGCAGCTTCACCTGCACGCGGTCCGGGTCCACGATCACCGAGGCGCCGGACTCAACCACGTCGGTGACGCACTTGAAGGCGACCCACAGTCCGGTGTAGCGGCTCATGGCGTAGCCGTGCAGGCCGAAGTCGAGGTAGTCCTGCACGTTGGACGGGTTGAGCACCGGGATGCAGCAGGCCTTGAGGATGTGCTCGCTCTGGTGCGCCAGCGTCGAGGACTTGGCCGCGTGGTCGTCGCCCGCCAGCACCAGCACGCCCCCGGTCTTCGAGGTGCCGGCGGCATTGGCGTGCTTGAAGACATCGCCGCAGCGGTCCACGCCCGGGCCCTTGCCGTACCACATGCCGTAGACGCCGTCGTAGTTCGCCCCCGGGAACATGCCCACCTGCTGCGTGCCCCAGATGGCGGTGGCCGCGAGATCCTCGTTGACCCCGGGCTGGAACTTCACGTGGTGCGATTCGAGGTGCTTCTGCGCGCGCCACAGCGCCTGGTCGAGGCCGCCCAGCGGCGAGCCGCGGTAGCCCGAGACGAAGCCGGCGGTGTTGAGGCCGGCGCGCAGGTCGCGCTCGCGCTGCAGCAGCAGCAGGCGCACCAGGGCCTGGGTGCCGGTAAGGAACACGCGTCCCTTGTCGAGCGTGTACTTGTCGTCGAGGGAGACCTTGGCGAGCGTTGCGGGATCGGCCGGCGCGTTCATGCGGTGCATTCCTCCATGCGGCGGGTTCCTTTTGGGAAGTCGCGTTGAGTTTAGACCGGGGCCGGGCTCTTGGTGAGAGCGGGCGCCGCCGGCTTGTCCCAGTATGGCTCAGGACCGAAGGATTCGGCCAGGAAATCGATGAAGACCCGCGTCTTGGCGGGGAGATAGCGCCGGTGCGGGTAGACCGCGTAGATCGCGACTTCGCTGGAGAAGTCGTAGCCGGGCAGCAGGGTCACGAGCGACCCTTCCTCGAGCTGGCGGCGAACGTCCCAGGTGGACTTGAGCGCGATCCCCAGGCCGGCGAGGGCCCATTCGCGCAGCACCTCCCAGTTGTCGCACGAGTACTTCCCGGACACGCGCACCGAGCTGCGCTTGCCGACCGGGTCCCGGTACTCCCAGTTCATCTGGAAGTCCTGGGTGATGATGCAGTTGTGGTTCTGCAGGTCCTCGGGCCGCATGGGCACGCCGTAGCGGGCGAGGTACGCGGGGCTGGCGCAGACCACGCGGCGGTTGGGCGCGAGCTTGCGCGCCGCGAGCGACGAATCCTCCAGCTCGCTGATGCGGATGGCGAGGTCGAAGCCTTCCTCGATCACGTTGACGGTGCGGTCCGAAAGGCTCAGGGCGAGGCGCACCTTCGGAAACCGGGCCGCGAAATGCGGCACCAGCGGCGCGATGTGCAGGTGGCCGAAGGAGGCCGGCAGCGCGACCTTCAGCGCGCCCTCGGGTTCGACCAGGCGCGACGAGGCGGCGGCGTCGGCCTCCTCGATCTCGGCGAGGATCCGGGTGCAGGCCTCGTGGTAGGTGGCGCCTTCGTCGGTGAGCGAGATGCGGCGCGTGGTGCGGTTCAGCAGGCGCACGCCCAACCGCGCCTCGAGCGCGGCGAGCCGGCGGCTGACGCCGGCGGTCGAGATGCCCAGGTCGCGCGCGGCGGCCGACAGGCTGCCGGCTGCAACAACCCGGGAGAACACGGACATCTCGTAGAGCGAGTCCGGCATGGCTATTCCTGATTATTACTTAAAACGCAAAAGAGTTTTTCTACTGGACATCATTGTATAGGAATGAGCAAAGCCGTACATTTGACGCACTGCAGCACGGTTGTGATTCGAAGGCTTGCAGTACGGACACGTGGTCCCGGATTCGCAGTACCGGACCAAAGAACGCGCCCGCCGCGGTCTCCTCCCTCCTCCTCCGCGGTAGGGGTTCGCCCCCTCCGCATCGGCCAAAACCGGTGCGGAGAGGGGCCGCGTCTTACCCCACCCGCAGTTCCCGGCTAGGCAATCGAGCGCCACATCTCGCGGTCGCGCTTCGCGGTCCAGATCCGCGGGTGCTTGATGCCGCGCGCCTCGTCGTAGGCGCGCGAGACGTCGAACGGCATGCAATGCTCGTAGATCGGATAGGCGCCGTACGCAGGATCCATGCTGCGCCGGGTCGCGGCGTAGACGTCCTTGAGGGACTTCCTTGCCGCGACGCCGCGCTTCGCGTTGGCGTAGAGCCCGCGCACGAAGTCCCGCGTGTAGCGGATCGCCTTCTCGCTCTCGCGCGCGGTCTTCAGCGCCGGGCCGCGCCCCGGCACCAGCGCGCGCGGCTTGAGCGCGCGCAGCTTCTCCAGGGTGTTGGGCCATTCCTCCAGGTGCGCGTCGCCGGTGTAGATGCCGGCTTCGTACTCGACCAGGTCGCCCGAGAACAGCACCCGCTGCGAGGGCACCCAGACGATGGTGTCGCCGCCGGTGTGGCCCGGGCCCGGATGGATGATCCGCACCTCGAGCTTGCCCATCATCACCGTCATCTCGTCCTTGAACACGATCGTCGGCCAGGTGAGGCCCGGGATGGACTCGCGGCCGCGGAACAGGCGCGGGAAGCGCCCGATCTCGCTCGCCATGTCCTGCCGCCCGCGCTCCCGGATCAGGCCCAGGGTGCGCTGGCTGGCGATGACCTGCTCGGCGCGGTAGGCCGAGGCGCCGAGCACGCGCACCGCGTGGTAGTGCGACAGGGTGACGTAGCGGATCGGCTTCTTCGTCACCTTGCGGATGCGCCGGATCACTTCGCGCGCCATCAGCGGCGTCGCCTGGGCGTCGATCACCATCACGCCGTCGTCGCCGACGATGACGCCGGTGTTCGGGTCGCCCTCCGCGGTGAAGGCATAGCAGTTCGCCGACAGCTTCTCGAAGCGGATCTTCTTCGGCGCGAGGTCGGCCTGGGAGGCGAAGGCTTTTGGCATCGTTTGACAAACCCCTGATTCGGAAGGGCGTTATCATAGCGGCATCCAACGCAAGCGAATGGGCTCGCCCATGGGACGTCCGGAAAAGATCCGCCTCGGCGATATCCTGGTCGCGCAGAAGGTGATATCGCAGGAGCAGCTGAAGCTCACGCTCGACCTGCAGAAGAAGTCCGGCCGCCGGCTCGGCCGCGTCCTGATCGAGCAGGGTTTCGCCACCGACGACCAGATCTGCGAGGCGGTGTCGCGGCAGCTGGGCATCCCCTACGTCAACCTCAAGTCGTACAACTTCAACCCGGAGCTGGTGCGCCGCCTGCCCGAGGCGCTGGCGCGGCGCTTCCGCGCGCTGGTGCTGGAGGACCGCAAGTCCGACCTGCTGGTGGGCATGGCCGACCCGACGGACCTGTTCGCGTTCGACGAGATCGCGCGCACCCTGAAGCGCGACCTGCAGGCGGCGGTGGTCAACGAGTCGATGCTGGTGCAGAACATCGACCGCATCTACCGGCGCACCGAGCAGATCAGCGGCCTCGCCAAGGAGCTGGAGCGCGACCTGGGCGATGCCTACGTCGATTTCGGCGCGCTGGGCGCGGGCGTCGGCGCCGAGGACGCGCCGGTGGTCCGGCTGCTGCAGAACGTGTTCGAGGATGCGATCCAGGTCAACGCCTCGGACGTGCATTTCGAGCCGCAGGAGGCGAACCTGCAGATCCGCTTCCGCATCGACGGCGCCCTGATGCCGCAGACCGAGTCGGACTCCAAGATCGGGCCCGCCGTGGCGCTGCGCCTGAAGCTCATGGCCGGGCTGGACATCTCCGAGAAGCGCCTGCCCCAGGACGGCCGCCTGACGGTGAAGGTGCGCGACCAGGTGATCGACGTGCGGATGTCCACCATGCCGACGCAGTACGGCGAATCGGTGGTGCTGCGCCTGCTCAACCGGCGCGCCACGCTGCAGTCGCTGGACACGCTCGGCATGCCGGCGGACATGCTGGCGCGCTTCCGCGAGATCATCCGCCGCACCGCCGGCATGGTGCTGGTCACCGGCCCGACCGGCAGCGGCAAGACCACCACGCTGTACGCGGCGCTCGCCGAGGTGAACACGCCCGACAAGAAGATCATCACCGTCGAGGACCCGGTCGAGTACCGGCTCGCGGGGGTCAACCAGGTGCAGGTCAACGAGAAGATCGAGCTCGACTTCGCGCGCGTGCTGCGCTCCGCCCTGCGCCAGGACCCGGACATCATCCTGGTGGGCGAGATCCGCGACGAGGAGACCGCGCTGATCGGCCTGCGCGCGGCCCTGACCGGCCACCTGGTGCTGTCGACGCTCCACACCAAGGACGCCATCAGCACCCCGATCCGCCTGATCGACATGGGGGCGCATGCCTACATGGTCGCCAGCTCGGTGCACGCGGTGGTCGCGCAGCGCCTGCTGCGGGTGATCTGCGAGAGCTGCACCGAGCCCTACCAGCCCGAGGCGTCCGAGGCGCGCTGGCTGGCCGCGGAGCTGGGCGAATCCTGGAAGGACCGCCCGTACCGGCACGGCCGCGGCTGCTCGCACTGCAACGGCACCGGCTTTGCCGGGCGCACCGGCGTCTACGAGATGCTCGAGATGACCCCCGAGCTGGCGCGCGCGGCGAGCCGCGCCGACACCCAGGAGTTCCTGGAGGCGGCGCGGCCGCAGATCGTGGGCAAGCGGCTCACCGATCGCGCGCTCGACCTGGTGATGGCCGGGCGCACCACCGTCGCCGAGGCGATCACGGTGGCGACGCAGGTGGACGACTAGCTTGGCCGGGTTCCACTACCGCGGCCGCAACGTGCGCGGCGAACTGGTGACCGGGCGGCTGGAGGGCGCCGATTCCAGCGCCGTCGCCGACCAGCTGCTCACCAGCGGCGTCACGCCGGTGGAGATCCGCGCGGCAGGGGAGATCGGCGCGCCGGCGACGCCGGAGTGGCTCAAGAAGCTGTTCGCCCCGGGCGTCCGGGACATCGACCTGATGCTGTTCAGCCGGCAGATGTACACGCTGCTGAAGGCCGGGGTGCCGATCCTGCGGGCGCTGGCGGGGTTGCAGGAATCCTCGACCAACCCGACCTTCCGGGAGGTCATCGGCGACCTGCGGGCGAGCCTGGACGCAGGGCGAGAACTGTCCTCCGCGATGCGCCGCCATCCGGAGGTGTTCAGCGGCTTCTACGTCAGCCTGGTGCGCGTCGGCGAGACCACCGGGCAGCTGGAGGAGTCCTTCAACCGCCTGTTCCTGTACCTGGAGTTCGAGCGCGAGACGCGGCAACGCATCAAGGCGGCGGTGCGCTACCCGATCATCGTGGTGGTGGTGATCGCGGTGGCGATCGCGATCGTGAATTTCTTCGTGATCCCCGCCTTCGCCAAGATCTTCGAGGCCAACAAGGTGCCGCTGCCGCTGCTGACCCAGCTGCTGGTGGGAACGTCGAACTTCTTCATCAATTTCTGGTACCTGCTGGCCGGGGTCATCGTGGCCGCCGTCATGGGCGTGCGCATGCTGCTGGGCACGGACCACGGCCGCTACGCCTGGGACCGGATGAAGATGCGCCTTCCGGTGGCCGGCCCGATCCTGCTGCGCGCCACGCTGTCGCGCTTCGCGCGCAGCATGTCCCTGGCGGTGCGCGCGGGCGTGCCCATCGTGCAGTCGCTCACGGTGGTCTCCGAGGTGGTCGCGAACCGGCACATCGGCCAGCGCATCGAGCAGATGCGCGACGGGGTCGAGCGCGGCGAGAGCATCCTGCGCACCGCGACCGTGGCCGGCGTGTTCACGCCGACCGTGCTGCAGATGATCGCGGTGGGGGAGGAGACCGGCGAACTGGACGACCTGCTCGCGGAGGTCGCGGACATGTACGAGCGCGAGGTGGACTACGAGGTCAAGAACCTTGCCGCGAGCATCGAGCCGATCCTGACCATCGCCATGGCGATCCTCGTGCTGATCCTTGCGCTGGGCGTGTTCCTGCCGATGTGGGACATGGGCCGCGTGATGCTGATGAAGAAATAGGCGCGCGCCGATGCCGATGGCGCGCATGTCGGTCCTGCAGGCGGCGCTATACATCGCCGTGGTTTCGACGCTGGTCATGGTCTTCCTCGACCGCGTGCAGGCGTACTCCGCCCTGGCCGAGCGGGCGGCGGTGGATGTCACGCTCAACAACGTGCGCTCCGCGCTCTACGTGCGGCTTGCCCAGGACCGCATGCAGGGCACGCTTTCCCGGGAGCACCTGTGGGACGGCGGCAATCCTTTCGCGATCGTGAGCATTACCGCGGCCAACTATGCCGGCGAGCTCGAGGGGCCGGAAGCGCTCGCCGCGCTGCCGGAGGGGGCGTGGGCGTTCGACCGGCGCATGCGGGAACTGGTCTACCGCCCGGGCTATCGGCGGGGGCTGGAGATCGGGGAAGGCGGGACGCTGCTGCGGTTCAGGCTCCGGGTCCGGGATTCGGGATCCTTGCCGCAGATCGAGCCCGTGGTTCCGTACCGGTGGGAGCCGTAGCGGCTTCGCTTTTCGAGCCTATTGTGCGAACTATCACACATCCCCTTGCCAAATTTGACTTTTCTTGGCGAGGGATTACCATGATAATGATCGCAAGTTGGATTGCGGGATAAATTGCAGATTCCAGTCGGTCCTAGTGAAACCGGCGTGGTTGGTGGCTAAACGAAAACCTGACTCCAAGATGGAGATGAGAACCATGAAACGTGCATTGAGCGCCGGCTTTACCTTGATCGAACTGGTCGTGGTCATCGTGATATTGGGCATCCTCGCGGCGATCGCCGTTCCGCAGTTCACCGGCGTCACCGACGCCGCGCGCACGGCGGTTGGCGAAGGCGCCTGCGGCGCGGCGCAGTCCGCGGCCGTGATCCTGTATGCCGCCAACAAGTCCGCGAGTTCGGGCGCGGCCATCACGACCGCCGCTGGAGCGACTGGCGGGACGTGGACCACGACGACCTGCACGCCGCAGTTCACGCCGACGGGCGGCACCGCCGTGACGTGCGCGACCATCCCTGCCTCCCTCTGCAGCGGCTGATCGATTCGCGCTAGCAACCGTTGGGTGCAGCTGCGAGACTTCGCGCAGCGCCGGAGCAAAAGGGGCCTCGCGGCCCCTTTTGTGCTTCTGGGCTTCGCGGTCGCCGCCTGGGGTTCGGCGGACGGTCCGGGATCGCCGGTCACTTGGACGGCGGCGCTGGTCTTGCTGGGCGTCGGGGCGGCCTGTTTGCCCCCGGCGAGCATCCGGTGGACGACGCCGATTGCGATCGCGGTACTGGCTTTCTTTGCGTTGATCATCGCGAACAACGCGTTCCTGAGCCCGGCCTACTGGGTATCCGCGCCGTTTCATGCGGCCTTTCTCGCCATGGGCTTGATCGTGGGCCGGCGCCTTGACGCGCAGTCCCGGGGCTGGGTGCTCTGTGCCGTCGGCGCATTCGTTGGTTTGCTTGCCCTCATGGGCGTGTGGCAGGTGTCTGCGACGGGGCAGTCCAGGGCGACGGCAATCCTGGAGACGCCTGCCACCCTTGCGACGGTTCTCAATCTGGCATTGCTTCCGGCCATCGTCGTGCTGGCCTTCGGCGAACGTCCGGGGCGATGGGTCCTGCCCGGAATCGTTCTCGCAGCGGGCATTGCCGCCACGGTGAGCCGTGGAGGTTGGCTGGGCCTGGCCGTCGGGCTCCTCGTCGCCGTGCTGTTCGCTCGCCGCCAGGGGTTTCACCTGCGGCCGTCGCGCGCCCTGGTGGTAGTGGCGGTGCTGGGGGCCGGATGGCTGAGCGTGCAAGCCGTTCCGATGCTGAAGCATGTGGCGGGAGCGGACAGTGCCGGATTGCATGAGGTCCTCGGCGACAAGGCCCAGGAGTCCTCGGTCGCCCGGCTGGAGTTGTACGAACTGGCGTGGCAGGCCGCGCAAGAGAACGTGGCCGGCGGCATCGGCTATCGCGGGTTCCACCACGTGCTGGAAGCGAACAGGCAAAAAGTGTCTACCTTCGCGGACGAATACACCACAGACTTCGTGCACAACGACTATCTGCAGGTACTGCTCGAGCTGGGCCTGCCGGGATTCGCGGCGCTACTGGCCATGGTGATGGTGCCGTTCATGGGGATGCGCCACCGTCTGCGCGCGCCCGCAGGCGTCCGCCTTGTCGCTGTTGCGATGCTGGCGGGCGTTGCGACCATGGCGATTCAGGCAGCGGTCGACTTTCCGTTCTATGTCCCGGTTTGCCTGCTCGGCTTCGGTCTTGCCATGGGCGTCCTGGATCGCTGCATGTCGTCCGAGCCGGCACCGGTTGCGGCGACGCCGAACCTGCGCCCGCGCTTCCTGCAGATCGGCGTGGCGACGCTCGCGGCGATCGTGCTGCTGCCCCCGGTTGTCGCCGAAGTGGCGGCAGCTCATGCGCATCGGTCCTGGCGGGCGGCGGATCCCCAGGCTGCGGCCTACTGGTACGAGGTAGCCAGGCGATTCGAGCCACGCGACTGGCGCGTCCACCTGTATGCGGGCCACTTTTGGTATTTCCAGGCGGCGCAAACCGGGAAGCCGGAAGCGGCACGCCTCGCGGACGAGGCGTTTGCCGCCGGGATGGCCGCCAATCCGAAGGAGGTCCGTAATCTTCTCGGGCGCGTCTCCGTGCACCGCGACTTCGCCGGCCTCTTGCAGGCTCCTGCGGATGGCGAGACGCTGCGGCAATGGGTGCGGCAGGCAGCGTCCATGGCGCCGAATCACCGGGGCGTGCGCGTGGAACTGGCGCGCCTGGGCGTGGAGCGCAGCCCGTGAGAGCCACTTTCCTGCGGGTGCACCCGCGCGGCTACACCCTGATCGAACTCGTCCTCGTGATCGCGATCTCGGCGATTCTCGCCGCGCTTGCCATCCCGCTGTTCAACCAGGCCTCGATCGATGCGACCTGGTTCCGCGACGAGGCGAAGGCGGCGATCCGGTACGCGCAGCGCCAGGCGGTGGCGCAGCGCCGCTGCGTCTTCGTGACAGTATCCGCGGCCCAGATCGCGCTGCACTATGGCGATTCGAGCTGCGCCATCACGGGTACGCCGCTGACGCGGCTCGCGACCGGTGCGGCCTATCTCGTTACGGTCCCTTCGGGCGTGGGCGTCAGCGCCTCCACCAGCCCGTTCAGCTTCAATGCGCTGGGCCAGCCCGGGCCGATTGCCGGCGTGTCCGTCACGGTTGCGGGCGTGGACATCGTCGTTGCCGGGGAAACGGGCTATGTCCAGTAGATTCCGGGCGCGCGGCCTGTCGCTGGTCGAGGTGGTGGTGTTCATCGTCGTGGTTTCGATTGGAATCGCCGGCATCGCGATGCTTTTCAGCCGCCTGACAGTCGCGAGCGTGGACCCCCTGGTGCGCAAACAGGCGATCGCGATCGCGGCCTCGCTGCTGGAGGAGATCCAGCTCAAGGGCTACACCTTCTGCGATCCGGACGACGCGAATGTGCACGTCCATCCGACGCCTGCCTGCACGACGCTCGAGGCGACCGGGCCCGAGGCGGGCGAGACGCGCTATGCGGATCCGCGTTTCGACAATGTCAACGACTACCACGGATTTGCAATGTCGGGCGCGAACATCCGCGACGTGTCCGGGACGGTGGTTCCGGATCTCGACGACTACTCGGCGTCGGTCACGATCGCGGCCGCCGGCGGCGACCTACCGGATGTCGCGGACGCGGCGGACGCGCTGCGCATCACGGTCGCCGTGACCGGCCCCGCCGGCGTCACCGTCTCCCTGCAGGGCTACCGGTTGCGCTATGCGCCCAATACGCCCTGATCGTCCGGCAGGCCGGCGGCGGAGCGCCCAGGAAGGCGTGACGCTGATCGAGCTGGTGGTGTCGATCGTGATCGTCGGCATCATCGTCGCGGTGGTCGCGTTCTTCGTGTTTCCGGTGCGGCAGGCGGTGGACATCACCACGCGCGCCGAGCTGACGGACATCGCCGACAATGCCCTGCAGCGCATGGCGCGCGACGTGCGCCGCGCGCTGCCCAACAGCGTGCGCGTGAACGGCTCCGGCCAGTACGTGGAGTTCCTCGAGGTGCGCACCGCGGGCCGCTATCGCGGCGAAGGCGGAGGGGCGAGCGGCGGCACGGATTGCAACAACGACGATCCGGCGCTTGGCACGCCGGACAACGACCTGCTCTCGTTCGATACCGTCGCGGACCAGTGCTTCAAGACGATCGGGAAGCTTGCCGTGGCGCCGGTGAGCGGGGATTTCCTGGTCCTCAACAACCATGGACCGGGATTCACCGGCCAGAACGCCTACGCGACAACGGGGACGCTGAATCGCGCGCCGATCACCGGCGTGGCGACGGGAGAGGGAGGGCGCGACCGGATCAGCTTCTCCCCGACCACGTTCCAGCGAGACCTGCATGACTCGCCGGGGAAGCGGTTCTACGCGGTCACCGGGCCGGTCACCTTCGGTTGCGCGGGCGGCGTGATGACCCGCTACCAGGGCTACGCCATCGATGCGGACCAGAACAACACCTCGCCGCCCGCCGGCGGCAGTTCGGCGTTGATCGCGGGCAATGTCGAGAGCTGCACCTTCGACTACAGCCCCAACGTGTCGCCGCAGATCGGGCTGCTCACGCTGAGGCTGACACTGGCCAAGGCGCGTTTCGACGGCAGCATGGAGCGGATCAGCCTCTACCACGCCATCAACGTGAGCAACATTCCATGATGCCGCGCCGCGCCCTGGGGCAACGCGGCGCCGGGTTCGCGCTGATACTGGCGCTGTTCATGCTCGTGAGCCTGGCGGCGATCGGCGCCTACCTGCTGACCGTCTCGACCGGCCAGGTGGAGGCCGGGGTGCAGGACGAACAGGCCAACCGGGCCTACCAGGCTGCCAGGACCGGGATCGAATGGGGCGCGTTCCAGGTGCTGCGCAATCCCGGCGGCGGTTTCGCGACCACGACCTGCAACGCCTCCGGGACCCCCAGTCAGGCAATCACGCTCGGGGCCGGTTTGGCCGGATTCCGGGCCGAGGTCGCCTGCCAGGTGTTCGGTCCCGAAACCGAGGGGGCCTCGTCCGTCACCGTTTACCGCCTCACGTCGACGGGCTGCAACAGCAGCCCGTGCGGCAGCGGCCTGGGCCCGACTTATGTGGAACGGCAACTGCAACTCGTTCTCACCAATTGAATTTTCCCCATTGTCCGATCGAAGTCCCGGTTCGATTGCCACGAAAGGACTCAATGGAAATCCGTCTCCTGACAAATTCTTCATTGACAACAATCGGTTATTTATATATTTTGAAGTCGAACGGTAAACTGGATGTCGCTCGACCATGGCTTGGAGCCTGAGGCGCGAAAAGACCGAGGAAGGCTGGCTCTCGATCGCCATGCGGCCGGGGGAGGTCAGCTACGTCCATGGCCGGTCGACGGCGGGGGGGAAAGCCGCGATCCTCCGCTGCGGCACGCAGGCGCTGGAAGGGGAGTTCGGGGGGGCCGATCGCGTCGCCAAGGAAATGGGATTCGCCCGCTACCAGTGCTCCACCTTGCTTGAGCCCGGCCAGTACCAGTTCCTGCAGGTCGAGGCGCCGAACGTTCCGCAGATCGAACTGAGGACCGCCATCCGCTGGCGCGTCAAGGACCTGCTCGACTATCACGTGGACGACGCCACGATCGACGTGCTGGATGTACCGCCCGACCCGGCCGGCACGGGGCGCTCGCACTACATGTACGCCATTGCCGCCCAGAACGCGCTGATACTGGAGTGCATCGGACGCTTCGATGCGGCGAGAATCCCTCTCAAGGTCATCGAGGTCGAGGAAACCGCGCAGCGCAACGTGGCGTCGCTCTTTGAATCCGCGAACCGCGGCGTGGCCCTGCTGCATATCGGCGCGCGCAACGGATTGCTGACGATCAACTTCCGTGGCGAGTTGTACCTGGCCAGGCGCATCGACGTGGGCATGAAGCAGTTGCTCGGCGCGCACGACGAGGGTCGCGAGGAGCTCCTCGGGCGCATTGCGCTCGAGGTGCAGCGTACCTTCGACCATTTCGACCGCCAGTTTCCGTTCGTGGCGCTGGAGAAGCTGATGCTGGGACCGGAACCCGGCGACAGCGGGGTCGCGGCCCACCTGGCCCGCAACCTCGGGCTCCCGGTGCAACCGGTGCAGCTTGCCGGCGCGCTCGGCTACGGCCCGGGCGTCGCACTCGACGCGGAGTCGGAATGGCGCCTGTTCCACCTCCTTGGCGCCTCGCTGCGGCGCGAGGAAAAGGCGCTCTGAGGGCGGCATGAGCCAGCAGATCAACCTCTACAACCCGCTCTTCCTGAAGAAGGAGAAGCTGTTCTCCGGGCGGACCATGTCGCAGGCGCTGGGCCTCGTGGCGCTCGGTCTGGCGGGCATCTATGCCTATTCGGCCATGCAGGCGAAGGAAGCGGCGCGCCTGGCTCAGCAGTATGCCGATCAGGTCGCGGCGCAGCGCGTCCAACTGGAGAAGCTCACGGCCCGGGCGGGCGGCAACGCCCGCAGCAAGGCACTCGAGGCCGAGGTTGCGAGGCTGGAGGGGGCGGTCAGGGCGCGCCAGGCATTGCTCGATACGCTGACCACCGGCCAGCTCGGGAACAGCGAGGGCATCTCGCGATACTTCGCAGCTTTGGGCCGTCAGGCGACCCCGGGAGTCTGGCTGACGGGTTTCACCGTCGGGGAGGGCGGCAACGAACTGCGCGTGAACGGGCGCGTGCTCCAGCCCGAATCGGTGCCGGAGTACCTGAGGGCGCTGAATCGCGAGACCGTGATGCGCGGTCGGCAGGTGACGGAGATGAAGCTCGTTGCCAGGGAAGCCGGCGCGGCGCAAGGCGCCGCCCAGGCGACCAAGGCTGCGCCGGCGCGGTTCGTCGAGTTCACCATCGTCGCGCCGCTGCGGGTGGCGGAGCCGGAGAAAGTCCCGGCGGGGGCGGGCAAGTGAAGGCGCGGTTGGCGCGTTTCGTCGAGCGGATTGATGCCGCGAGCCTGCGCGAGCGCGTGCTGATGTTTCTCGCCGCGGCGCTGGTGCTGGTCCTGATCGCCAACGCGGCGCTGATCGGGCCGCTGCGCGATCGTCAGCGGGCGCTGGCCTCGGAGACGAACCAGCGCCAGGGCGAGTTGAGCACGATCCAGAGGGAACTGCGGCGCCTCGCCGCGGCGGACACTGAAGATCCGAACGCGGCGATGAACAGGCGGGCGGCGTCGCTGCGAGGCGAACTGGCCGGGCTGGACGCGCGGGTTCTGGCCGAGCAGCAGCGATTCACTGCGCCCGAGCGCGTCAAGGAAGTGCTCGACGAGATGCTCCAGCGCAACAAGCGGCTCGGCCTGGTGGAACTGAAGACCCTGCCGGTCTCGGTCATCGACGCCGGCAAGCGCGTGTTCCGGCACGGCGTGGAGTTGACCGTCACGGGCACCTACATCGAGCTGTTCGACTACCTTGCCGGATTGGAGCGCCTGCCGACGCAGTTGTACTGGGGCAAGGCGGAACTGGAAGTCGTCGACCACCCGACCGCCAGGCTTCGCCTGGTGGTGTACACCGTCAGCCTGGACCGAGCATGGCTGGTCGTATGAGGTCGGCGACGATCGCGATCCTGTTGGGCCTGTGCGGGGCGAATTCCGTCGCGGCCCCGTTCGCGGATCCAACCCAGCCGCCGGGCGCATTGGCCGGCGGCGCCGCGGACGCCGCGCCTGCGGAGGGGCCCCGCCTGCAATCGATCCTGATCTCGCCGAACCGGCGGGTGGCCGTGATCGGCGGGCGGACGGTGCCGCTTGGCGGGAACTATGGCGACGCGCGCGTAGTCCGTATCACGGAAACGGAAGTCGTGCTGCAGACCGGGCAGGAGCGCCAGTCGCTCAGGCTGCATCCGGAAGTCGAGAAGCGCGAAAGGCGCCAGTCCGCGACGAAGCGGACGACGGCAAAAGGAGCGGTGAAATGAAGCGGACGATCGGAATCGCGGCAGTTCTGCTGGCCGGATGCGCCTTGCCCCCTGCGCCCCCGGACAAGGTCGAGCCGCAGATCGCGCGCGCGCTGGAGTCGGCCGGGGAACGGAAGTCGGTCCCGCCGCCGGCCGCCATAGACGAAGCGCTGCTGCCGCCGCTCAGGATCGAATTGCCCTCCGTGCGCGGCCAGCCCATCGAGGCGCGCTTCGACCTTTCGGTGAGCAATGCCCCTGCGCAGCAGGTGTTCATGTCCCTCGTGTCGGGCACGCGCTACAGCATGCTTCTGCATCCGAGCGTAAGCGGCACCCTGTCGGTGAACCTGAAGGATGTCACGATCCGCGAAGCCCTGGAATCGCTGCGCGAGCTCTACGGCTATGAATATTCGGTCGATGGATCGCGCATCACCGTGCAACCCGCCGGGATTCAAAGCCGCGTGTATCGCGTCAACTACCTGACCGCCCAACGACGGGGTTCGACCGACGTCAGGGTCCGCTCCGGATCGGTGACCGATAGCGGCACCGGCGGCGGACCGCCGCCGATCGCAAGCCCGGCGAACCCGGTCCCGGGCGGCACTGGACCGGTCACGCGGTCCCTGGATTCCAGCCGCATCTCGACGCAGCAGAACAGCGATTTCTGGACCGAGCTGCGCGCGGCATTGACCGCGATCGTCGGCAATGCCGACGGCCGTGGCGTCGTCGTGAGCCCGCATTCAGGCGTCATCGTGGTGCGCGCCATGCCTTCGGAACTGCGTGCGGTCGAGCGGTTTCTCCATGAAACCAAGATCGCGATCGAACGCCAGGTGATGCTGGAGGCAAAGATCATCGAGGTGACGCTGTCGGAGGGATTCCAGGCCGGAATCAACTGGGCGGCGTTCCGCAATTCGAGCCCGAACGTCGTCATCGGGCAGGCGAGCAACGCGGGCAGCGGTACCCAGCTCTCCGCCCGCAATCCCCTCGTCGGTGGCGGCCAGACCGTGGATACGGCCGCCCGCATCGCGTCGGTAGCCGGATCTACGTTGGCGGCGACCAACCCGGCGACCGCGCTGTTCGGCATCGCGCTGCAAACATCGAACTTCGCCGCCTTGCTCCAGTTCCTGGAGTCGCATGGCAATGTGCAGGTGCTGTCCAGCCCGCGCGTGGCCACCCTGAACAACCAGAAGGCGGTGCTCAAGGTGGGAACGGACGAGTTCTTCGTCACCAACGTCGCCACGGTCACGACCACGACCGGCACGACGACGCAGCAGACCCCGACGGTCTCGGTGGCGCCCTTTTTCTCGGGAATCGTGCTTGACGTGACCCCGCAGATCGACCAGTCCGGCAGCATCATGCTGCATGTCTACCCGTCGGTCAGCGAGGTGACCGAGAGCCAGCGCGTCGTCAACCTGGGGGGCACGGTGCCCTCCATCACCCTTCCGCTCGCCCGCAGCACGGTCAGCGAGACCGACACGATCGTCCGCGTCTCGGACGGCAATATCGTCGCCATCGGCGGCCTGATGAGCGTGGACGTGCGCGACTTCCGGGGCGGCATTCCCGGCGTCGGCGATCCGGCGCGCAACGCGAACCGCCAGGCACGCAAGAAGGAACTCGTGATCCTGCTCAAGCCGACGATCATCCAGGGCGACCGTGACTGGGACGAGAGCGCGCGCGAGGCGGCCGGGCGCCTCCAGGACATGCACCGGCCGCAGCCGCAGCCCGCCGGGCAGCAACCGCGTTGAACTACCTGCGCCATTTCGGCCTGCGCGAGCTGCCGTTCGGGATCACGCCCGACACGAGCTTCTTCTACGCCGGGCGCAGCACGCAGGAGGCGCTGAACACGCTGCTGGTTGCCGTCGCCAACGGCGAGGGCTTCATCAAGATCACCGGCGAGGTCGGCACCGGCAAGACGCTGCTGTGCCGGAAGTTCCTCGGCACGCTGGGCGCGGACTGGGTCACGGCGTACATCCCGAATCCGATGCTCGATCCCCGTGGCCTGCTGGTTGCGCTCGCCGAGGAGCTTGGCGCCCCGGCGGGGCGGGAATCGGACCAGCATCACCTGCTGAAGTCGATCGGGCGCACGCTGCTCGACCTGGCGCGCGCGCGCAAGCGCGTCGTGCTGTGCATGGACGAATGCCAGGCGATGCCGATCGAGACCCTCGAGGCGGTGCGCCTGCTGACCAACCTCGAAACCGAGAAGCGGAAGCTCCTGCAGGTCGTGATGTTCGGCCAGCCCGAGCTCGACCGCAAGCTGGCGGACGTCTCCATCCGCCAGCTGCTGCAGCGGATCACGTTCCAGCACGAGTTGCGGGGACTCGCGGCGGACGAGGTCGCGGCCTACCTTGCGCACCGCCTCGCGGTGGCCGGCTATTCGGGCTCGACGCTGTTCGACGCCGCCGCGATGCGGGTGCTGCACCAGTCCAGCCGCGGCGTGCCGCGCTTGGTGAACGTGCTCGCGCACAAGGCGCTCCTGCTCGCCTTCGGCGATGGCGCCGCGGCGGTCGGCGCGAGCCATGTCCGACACGCGGCCAGCGACACACCGGCCGCGGCGCCGCCACGGCGCTGGTGGTCATGGCGCCCGTCCGGCCGCCCGGCGCACTGAGGCGCGGGCATGAGCGTGATCAACCGGATGCTGCAGGAGCTCGACCGGCGCCAGGGCCTGGCGGTGGATGGCGCCGCGCCCGCGCCGGAAGTGCGCGCAGTCGCCGCACCCGTGGCCAGCGGCCGGGAGTGGTTCTGGCGCCTGATCGCCGCCCTCATGGTCGGGGCGCTGTGCTGGGTCGCCTGGGTCGCATGGCAGTTGCAGCCGCGGGAACTGGTCACCGAGAAGGCGATACTGGCGGCGGACGACGCGTTGCGCGGTTCGGCCACCGCGGCGGCAGAAGCGGCGAAGGAGCAGGCCGAGAGCAGCACGCAGGAGACGCGTGCCGAAGCGCGGGCTGCGCAGCCGGTCGAGCCGATGCGCCTGGCGACAGCGCTGGAGGCACCGCCGCAGCACGAACCCGCCAAGTCGGCGCCGAAGCCGCCGGCCGCGGTTCAGGCCGTGCCTGCTCCGCGCCCGGCTGCACCCGAGGTAACCCCGGCAAAACCCATTGCACCGGCGGCGGTCAAGGCGGCGCCAGTCGGCCAGGAGCGCAATCTGGGGCTTGATGTGCCGCAGGCGCGGATCATCACGCCTCCCGCCCCGCAGGGCGCAAGGGTGGTCAAGCAGAACAGGATGCCGACGACCGCGGAGAAGGCGGATGCGGAGTTTCGCCGGGCGGTTGGACTGCTGGGCCAGGGTCGCGGCAGCGAGGCGGACGAATCGTTTGCCGCGGCCATCGCCATCGACCCGGCGCACGAGGCGTCCCGCCAGGCACTGGTCGCTTTGCGCCTGGAAGGGCGACGGATTGAGGATGCCCGTCGGCTCCTCCAGGAGGGGTTGGCGATCAACCCCGCGAACGTCCAGTTTGCGACCGTCCTGGCGCGCATCCTCGCCGAGCGGCGCGACTACGTGCACGCGCTGGAGGCCATGCAGGGCGCGGCTGGTGCGTCCGCTGCGGGCAACGCCGACTACCAGGTGCTGCGCGCGACGATCCTCCAGCGCCTGAAGCGCCACGCCGAGGCCGCGGAGTCCTATCAGGCCGCGCTGCGGATCCAGGGCATGAACGCGTCGGCCTGGGTAGGGCTGGGAATCTCGCTTGAGGCGCTGGACAAGCGTGCCGAAGCGGCGCAGGCGTTTCGCCATGCGCTGGAGGCCGGTGCTCTGTCGGAGGATCTCAGGGCCTACGCGGAGCAGCGCGCGCGCGCGCTGCGCTGAGCCCGGTCAGGCTGCCAGCTGCTCCAGCCGGTAGCCGAAGTTGTAGACCGGCACGACCCGGAACCCGGTCTCCTGGCGCAGGTCCAGTTTCTTGCGTACCTGGCTGATGTGCGTGTCCACCGTGCGCGTGTTGAGATCGCCGGTCCGGCCCCAGACGGTTTCCTGAAGGTGCCCGCGCGACAGCAGGCGGCCGACGTTGCGGAACAGGACCACCGCGAGGTCGAATTCCTTCGGCGTCAACTCGATCCTGGCGCCGGCGCGCAGGATTTCCCCGCGCTGGATGTCGATCTCGAACGGCGGGAACGAAAGCCGGGTTTCCTCCTCCCGGGGGTAGGCTCGCCGCAGCAGCGCGTGAACGCGCGCCAGCAGCTCGTTCTGGCGCGCCGGTTTCACGATGTAGTCGTCGGCGCCGTTCTCCAGGGCGAAGACGATGTCCTGTTCCGAATCGCGCACCGTGACGAACAGGATCGGAACCTTCTGCGAAACATTGGCGCGCAACCATTGCAGGACCTCGGTTCCGGCAATGTCCGGCACCTGCCAGTCAAGGATGAACAGGTCGAAACTCTCGCGGGCCGCGCGCATCAGGACCTCGCGGCCGCTCTGGTAGCCATGCACGTCGTGCCCGTCCTGGGTCAGCCAGCGCTGCAGCAGCGCGAGCTGGTCCGGGTCGTCTTCGAGAATCGCCAAGCGCAAGCACTGTCTCCCGCGGGGTCGTGGGGCGCGCCCCCTGAACGCGAATCATAAGCCTGCTTGACCGGCTGGACCCGGGCGAGACCGGACATGCGCCGGGCGAAGGGGCTTGCCGATAGCGCTGCAAAGGTCCCCGGAGATTGCGCCTACGGTGCCCGTTGAAAGGCTGGTCATGGCGCAATGCAATGATTGTATTGAACTTATACCTTGGCCGCGGTCCGGCACGCCGGGCGGAGGGCTGGTTCGGGCGGCGCCACAGCCATTGACTAACTGACGGAAACGAAACATAATTTATGGTTCCGCCGGAGGGGTGCCCGAGCGGCTAAAGGGGGCAGACTGTAAATCTGTTGGCCTTGCGCCTACGTTGGTTCGAATCCAACCCCCTCCACCGCGTATCGCGGGTGCGAATAGCGCGCGGAATGCAGGCGGAATGTGCGATGGAACGAGTGGTCTTTCAGGTCAATTTCAAGGGTGAAGGCGGGGTGAAGGTCGGTGAAGGAATGAGGCGGGTGTAGCTCAATGGCAGAGCAGAAGCCTTCCAAGCTTACGACGAGGGTTCGATTCCCTTCACCCGCTCCAGGGCCCGGCGCGTCCGGTGAGGCAGGTGTGGTTGCGCTCGGCGGCACGTTTTTCGGCCCATGTAGCTCAGTGGCAGAGCACTCCCTTGGTAAGGGAGAGGTCATGCGTTCAATCCGCATCATGGGCACCACAACTTAACGCTATCCAGATAGGCATCTCAGTCATGGCCAAAGGAAAATTCGAGAGAACCAAGCCGCACCTGAACGTGGGGACGAT
>CAZMDA010000008.1:0-77527 GCA_964564865.1 uncultured Bordetella sp.
CCTTCTCCTCGGCTTCGGCGCGCAGGCGCGCGGCGCGGTCGCGCTCGGCCTGGCGCGCCTGCTCGCGCGCGCGCTCGGCGGCGTCGCGCCGCTCCTGCGCCTGGTCGCGCGCGGCCTGCTCGCGACGCTCGGCCTCGTCGGACCATTTGTCCAGGCGCTCCGCGTTCTCGTCGCGCTCGCCGGCGCGCGCCTCGTCGCGCTCGGCTTCCTTCTCCCAGTCGCGGGCCTCGTTCTCGCGCCCGCCGCGGCGCGCGTCTTCGGCGCGCTGGCGGTTACGCTCGGCGTCGCGCCGGGCGTCGTCGGCGAGCTTGCGCCATTCCTCGGCCTGCTGCTTCGTCTTGTCCGCGTCGCGCCGGTAGCCGTCGGCGGCCTGGTCGTCGTAGGCCGCGAACTCCTCCAGCCAGGACAGGGTGGAGGGGCTGGTGAGAACCTGTGCCGCGGGTTGCGTGATCGTCGTGCGCAGCGGCGTGTCGAACGCGCCGTCGACCAGCTTGAAGTATCCGGTGCCGCCTTTCCCGGACCAGTCGGGGGCGCGGTCGGTGCCTGCGGGGTTCAACTGGACCAGGTAACCGGGTGTGCGCTCGCTGTCCCTGTCCGTCGGGAGGCTTCTTTCCTCCCGGAAGGTGAAGGTGACCTCGGTGTCGTCCGAGTTCCAGGAAATATTGAAAGCATCCTGGTCCCATAGCTTCAGGTCATCGTTGAGGGGGAGGGCGTTAACAAGAGTGCCCGTGGTTTGGGCGAAGCCGATGACTGCACTGAGGAAGGCGTCGCCGGCGCGGTCCACCCCCATGCCCCGCACGGGCGAGGTGAGCGCCAGCTGCCCGGCGACGTTGTTCGGCGCCCCGCCCGGCAGCCCGCCGCCGGAGACCGGCGGCGGCGGGGTGAGCAGCTGGATGATGCCGTGCCCGCAGCCGCCGGCGGCCGGATCGGCGAAGCCGTTGAACACGCCGTGCACGTGGACGCCGGCGCAGAAGGGCAGGTGCGCGCCGACGACCGATCCGCCGGGGGCGGGGATGCCGCCGGTGACGGTGAACGGCGGGTTGCCGAGGCCCGGCCCCGAGATGAACTGGTAGGTGCCGTCGGGAACCTGCGCCAGCGCGCCGGGGGCGAAGGCGGCGGCGAGGGCGGCGGCCAGTGCGAGTCTTCTCATCCCCGGTCTCCTCAGAAATCGAACGCCAGTCCGCCGGTCACGGCGGCCTGCTTGTACTGGTAGAAGGCGATGTTGGAGGTGTTGCGCAGGCTCTGCGCCTGGATGAACCAGCGCGCGCGCTCGTTGAACGGCCCTGAGAACTGGACGCTGAGGTTGCTCTGCTCGTCCTTGCGCGCGAAGGCGAAGCCGGCGCCGGCGAGGCTGTTGGGGTTGCCGTAGTCGTCGCGCGACACGCCTGCGCCCAGCGCGGCCACGATGCGGTTGGGGAACGCGTAGCGCAGGGTGCCCGAGGCGCCCAGGCTGTCGGAGACGAAATCGCCGCCCTCGGTCCGGTTGCGCCCGTAGGTGGCGCCGACGGCGCCGCTCCAGCTGGTGCCCGGCAGGCGGAAGCTGTGCGCCACCGACCAGGCCTGCGTCTCGCCGTCGCGGCTGAAGGCCGGCGCCACGTTCGCGCGGTAGTCGTTGTCGGTGACCGACCAGGCGAACTCGGTCACCGAATGGTCGGTGAAGCGGTAGCTGAACGCGGGCCGGAAACCGAGGGCGTCGCGGAACCGGCTTCCTCCCAGCGTGGTGAGCTGGCTGCTGCCGCGGATCGAGAACGCGGCGCGCGCGGTGACCTGGGTGAACAGGTCCGCGTAGATGTAGTGGTCCAGGAGGTTCGCGCCGGGGATGTCCTCGTAGCGGTCCGAGAGGAACGCATAGCCCAGCGTGAACGAGGTTTGCGGCTCGACCTGGTGCGTATAGGCGGCGCCGGCGCTGAAGCGCGTGAACATCGAGCTCTTGCGCTGGATGTCCGCCGGCAGCGGCATGGTGTTGCCGAGGCCGATGACGTTGCTGTTGTGGCCGGCGGACAAGGACAGCGACAGGCGCAGCGGCTTGTCCGGCTGGATGGCGGGCTCGGGCGGGCCGGCGAGGTCGCGCAGGGCACGCCCGGTCGGCGCATCCGCGGCGAACGCGGTTTCCATCCGCGCGCGCGCCGCCTGCGTCCGGCCGCGCGCCTGCTCCACGGAGGCAAGCGCCAGGTTCACCGTCGGCGCGAGGCGCGGGTCCCGCGCGAGCGCCTCGTTGAGGCGCGCTTCGGCCTGGTCGTGCCGGCGCAGCGCGAGGTGGCAGCGGCCGAGGAACTCGCTTGCCTGGCCCCGGCCGGGGCGTGCCGCGTCGAAGCGTTCCAGCCGGTCGATGCAGGGTTGCGCCTCGCCCCGTCCCATGTGCGCCCAGCCCAGCTCGAAATCCAGTTCGGGGTCGCGGTAGCCGGCGGCCTCGGCCTTGCGCAGGGAGTCCTGCGCGACGGCGAACTGTCCCTGGCGATTGGCCGCGGCGCCATGGAGGTAGGCCGCCTCCGCGTCTCGCGGGTCCGCCTTCATGGCCGAGGCAAAGTGTGCGGCGGCGTCGGCGAACCTTCCCTCTGCGAGCGCGCGTAAGCCCTGCTGTTTCAGCGCGTCGGACTCGGGCGAGGCCGACGCCACGGACAGGACGCAGGCGAGGGCGAGTGCTATGGCGATCCGCATGGGTTTCCCTTCCCGTCACATCCTAGGAAGGGCCCGCGCGCCGCACCACCCCGCGAACGCGGGGTGGTGCGGCGCGACGAAACTGGAGGTTCCCGGAATCTTCGCGTAAAATCATGAACATGCACGAGTTCTCTCGGATCAAGCGCCTGCCCCCCTACGTCTTCAACATCACCAACGAGTTGAAGATGGCCGCCCGCCGCCGGGGCGAGGACATCATCGACCTGTCCATGGGCAACCCGGACGGGCCGACGCCGCAGCACATCGTGGACAAGCTGGTGGAGGCTTCGCGCCGCCCGGACACCCACGGCTACTCGGTGTCCAAGGGCATCCCGCGCCTGCGCAAGGCGATCTGCGACTGGTACCGGCGCCGCTACGGGGTGGCGCTGGATCCGGACAAGGAGGCGATCGTCACCATCGGCTCCAAGGAAGGGCTCGCCCACCTGATGCTGGCGACGCTGGAGCGCGGCGACACCGTGCTGGTGCCCAATCCCTCGTACCCGATCCACATCTACGGCGCGGTGATCGCCGGCGCCGACATCCGCTCGGTGCGCATGACCCCGGGGGTGGATTTCTTCGCCGAGCTGGAGCGCGCCATCGGCGAGCTGTTCCCGAAGCCGAAGATGCTGATCCTCGGCTTCCCCTCCAACCCGACCGCGATGTGCGTCGACCTGGAGTTCTTCGAGCGCGTCGTCGCGCTGGCGAAGCAGCACGACATCCTGGTGGTGCACGACCTCGCCTACGCCGACATCACCTTCGACGGCTGGAAGGCGCCCTCCATCATGCAGGTGCCCGGGGCGCGCGACGTCGCGGTCGAGTTCTTCACCATGTCCAAGAGCTACAACATGGCCGGCTGGCGCATCGGCTTCATGGTCGGCAACGCCGAGCTGGTGAACGCGCTGGGACGGATCAAGAGCTACCACGACTACGGCAGCTTCACCCCGGTGCAGGTGGCCGCCATCGTGGCGCTGGAGGGGCCGCAGGACTGCGTCGAGGAGATCCGCCAGACCTACCAGAAGCGCCGCGACGTCATGGTGCGCGGCCTGCACGACATCGGCTGGATGGTCGACAACCCCAGGGCCTCGATGTACATCTGGGCGAAGATCCCGCCCTTCTACGAGAAGATGGGCTCGATCGAGTTCACCAAGCGGCTGATGGAGGAGGCGAAGATCGCGGTGTCGCCGGGCATCGGCTTCGGCGACTACGGCGACGGCCATGTGCGCATCGCCCTGATCGAGAACGAGCACCGCCTGCGCCAGGCGCTGCGCGGCATCCGGGAGATGTTCAAGAAGGACGGATTGCTGAAAGGGGCGGCATGAAACGCGGCCTCTTCGCGTTCCCGGCATGAAGCCCGTCAACGTCGGGCTGCTCGGCATCGGCACGGTCGGCAGCGGCACCTGGAGCGTCCTCAACCGCAACGCGAGCGAGATCGAGCGCCGCGCCGGGCGCGGCATCCGCATCACCCGCGTCGCCGACAAGGCGCTCGACCATGCGCGCAGGGTCACCGGCGGCAAGGCGAAGCTGACGGCGGATGCCCGCGAGGTCACCCGGGCGAAGGACATCGACATCGTCGTCGAGCTGATCGGCGGCTACGGGATCGCGCGCGAGCTGGTGCTCGACGCCATCGCCCACGGCAAGCACGTGGTCACCGCCAACAAGGCGCTGCTCGCCACCCACGGCAACGAGATCTTCAAGGCGGCGCAGAAGCAGGGCGTCATGGTGGCCTTCGAGGCCTCCGTGGCCGGCGGCATCCCGATCATCAAGGCCCTGCGCGAAGGCCTCGCCGCGAACCGCATCGAGTGGATCGCCGGCATCATCAACGGCACCTCCAACTTCATCCTCTCGGAGATGCGCGACAAGGGCTCGGCCTTCGCCACGGTGCTGAAGGAGGCGCAGAAGAAGGGCTACGCGGAAGCCGACCCGACCTTCGACATCGAGGGCGTGGACGCGGCGCACAAGCTCACCATCCTGTCCGCGCTCGCCTTCGGCATCCCGATGCAGTTCCCGAAGGCCTACACCGAGGGCATCTCGAAGCTGACGCAGCAGGACATCGGCTACGCCGAGGAGCTGGGCTACCGCATCAAGCTGCTGGGCATCACCCGGCGCGCGAAGAAGGGCATCGAGCTGCGCGTGCACCCGACGCTGGTGCCGGCGCGGCGCCTGATCGCCAACGTCGAGGGCGTGATGAACGCGGTGCTGGTCAAGGGCGACGCCGTGGGCGCGACCATGTACTACGGCGCCGGCGCCGGGAGCCTGCCCACCGCGAGCGCGGTGGTGGCGGACCTGGTGGACGTGACGCGCCTCATCACCGCGGACCCGGAGCACCGCGTGCCGCACCTCGCCTTCCAGCCCGACCGCCTGGCGGCGGACCCGATCCTGCCCATCGGCGAGGTCGAGACCTCCTACTACCTGCGCATGCGGGTGCAGGACCGGCCCGGGGTGCTCGCCGACATCACGCGCATCCTCGCGGACCTCAGGATCTCGATCGACGCCATGGTGCAGAAGGAGCCGGAGGAGGGCGAGAAGAGCGTGGACATCGTCATGCTCACCCACCGCGCGATCGAGAAGAACGTCAACGCCGCGATGAAGAAGATCGAGAAGCTGCCCACCGTCGTCGGCAAGGTCACGCGCATCCGGCTCGAAGAGCTGCTTTGATGCTGTACGTCTCGACCCGCGGCGAGGCGCCGAAGAAGCGCTTCACCGAGATCCTGCTCGAGGGCCTCGCCGCCGACGGCGGCCTGTATGTCCCGGAGTCCTACCCGAAGGCGGACCTGAAGGCCTGGCGGGCCTTGTCCTACCGCGACCTCGCCTGCGCGATCCTGTCGCGCTTCATGGACGACGTCCCGGACCTGCGCGCCCTGGTGGACCGCTCGTACACGAAGGCGGCGTTCGGCAGCGACGACATCACCCCGCTCGCGACGCTGGAGCCCGGATTGCACATCCTGGGCCTCTCCAACGGCCCGACGCTCGCGTTCAAGGACGTGGCGATGCAGCTGCTGGGCAACCTGTTCGAGCAGGTGCTGGCGGCGAAGGGCGAGTCGCTCAACATCCTCGGCGCCACCTCGGGCGACACCGGCTCGGCCGCCGAGCACGCCATGCGCGGCAAGAAAGGCATCCAGGTCTTCATGCTCTCGCCGCACGGGCGCATGAGCGCCTTCCAGCGCGCGCAGATGTTCTCGCTGCAGGACCCGAACATCCACAACCTGGCGGTGAAGGGCGTGTTCGACGACTGCCAGGACGTCGTGAAGCAGGTCAACGCCGATGCGGCATTCAAGGAGAAGTACCGGATCGGCGCGGTGAACTCCATCAACTGGGCGCGCATCGCGGCGCAGGTGGTGTACTACTTCAAGGGCTACTTCGCGGCGACGAAATCCGACGCGGAGCAGGTGTCCTTCGCCGTGCCCTCGGGCAACTTCGGCAACATCTACGCCGGCTACGTCGCGCGCGAGATGGGCCTGCCGGTGCGCCGGCTCATCCTGGCGAGCAACGAGAACGACGTGCTGGACGAGTTCTTCCGCACCGGGAAGTACCGGGTGCGCAAGACCGCGGCGGCGACCTCCAGCCCGTCGATGGACATCTCCAAGGCCTCCAACTTCGAGCGCTACGCCTTCGACCTGCTGGAGCGCGACGGCGCGGCGCTGGCGCGGCGCTGGCGCAGCCTCGATTCCAGTTCGGAAGTGGACCTGAGCCTCGTCCCGCGCGCGGGGTTCGCCTCCGGCCGCAGCACCCACGCCGACCGCCTGGCCACCATCCGCGCCGTGCACGCCAGGTACGGCGTCACCATCGACCCGCACACCGCGGACGGCGTGAAGGTGGGGCTGGAGCACCGCGAGGCCGGCGTGCCGCTCGTCTGCATGGAGACCGCGCTGCCTGCCAAGTTCGCCGAGACCATCCGCGAGGCGCTGGGCCGGGATCCGGCGCGGCCGGCGGGCTTCGAGAAGCTGGAGGAACTGCCGCAGCGCTTCGAGGTCATCGAGGCGGACGCGGCGGCGGTGAAGCGGGTCATCGCCGCGGCGACGATGTAACCGATCGGTTACATGGGCGGATGCGCGCGGCTTGCTTTATTTTCTTCCTGTGCTATCCTCGGCCTGCAAACCACTGGATGACGACGCAACGCACATGAACGCCGAACGCAACCTCGCACAGACCGGCCGCCGCCAGGCGCCGGGCGTGGTCGCGCGCGTTCTGCGCACGCCGGGAACGCTCGCCGTTCTTGGCCTCGCCCGGTAAGCGCTCCCGGCCAGCCCGCATCGCGGCTGGCTGAGGCGCCCACCGGGACCCTCCGCAAGACATAGCCCGCGCCCTGCGCCGCGCATTCCGCCGGCGCGGCGCGCCTTTCGCTTTCCTGCCCGACAAGGAGATGACATGCTTGACTACAACGACCTGGTGGTTTCCGTGCGCGACGCGGAGGTCCTCGCCCCCCTGCTGGGCGGCCGCTACCGGAACAGTTCGAACCGGTCGGAATCCGATGGCGCGGATGCGCTGGCGGATGCGCTGGTGGACGCGCGCGTGGTGGCGCACGATCGCCTTCCCGCGGACCGCGTCTCGATGAACTCTGAAGTGACCTACCGCGAGGAGCCCGGCGGCGCGCGCCGCACGGTGGTGCTCGTCCACCCGAGCGAGGCGGCGCCGGCCCGCGGCCTGGTCTCGGTGCTCTCCCCGGTGGGGCGCGCGCTGCTCGGCCGCCAGGCCGGTTCGGTGTCCTCGATCAGCGTGCCGGGGCGGTCCTTGTCCATTCGCGTGCTCGAGGTCGAGCCGGCCGCCGCGCTGGAGCGGGCATGACGGACAGGCGTGAACGCGCGAGCGGCGCGGCCCTGGCCGGAGCCCTGCTCGCCGCGATGCCGTTGCTTGACGTCGTGCTGGGCGGCGGAGGCGGGGTCGCGGTGCGCGTCGTCGTGGGCGGCTGCGGGATTGCGTTGCTGGCCCTGGCGGCGGGTTCGTGGGCCGGGAGGGGGCGCGCATGAACCAGCCGATCCTCGTGACCATCTTCGACATGGCGGCGCTCGGCCAGCTGCGCGGGCATGGCCCCCTGCGGCGGGAACTGGACCGCGCCATCGTGGTGTCCTCGATGGCGATGCCCCCGGACGTGGCGACCATGAATTCCACGATCCGCTACGTCGACGAAGCATCCGGCGAGCGCAGGACGGTGTCGCTGGTCTACCCGGCGCAGTCCGATGCCGTGTCGGGAAAGGTTTCCGTGCTCGAGCCGGTCGGCACGGCGCTGCTCGGCCTGTCGGCCGGGCAGGGGATCGAATGGGATTTCCCGGACGGGTCCCGGCGGCGCCTGCGGCTGGAGGCGGTCCTCGACCAGCCGCAACGGCGCCGCAACACGCCGTTGCCGAGGGCTCCGTAGGCGGGCGGGCAGGGCGGCGGCAGGGGCGGATGTAACCGATCGGTTACATCCGCCGCCGCTACCAGCCCGCTTCGACCGTCGGCCCGTCCTCGCCCGCCGACACGCGCAGCCAGGACACGAAGGGCGAGCCCCAGGGCACGATCCTGCGCAGCCCCGGCAGCGGCTCGTCGTCGCGTTGCACGTGCGTGTCGCCGTGCACCAGGACAAGCCGGCCGCCGAAGCGCGCCGCGTGTCCGGCAAGCACCGCGCGCAGCGGCGCGTAGGCGTCGTCGCGGCTCCAGCGCCAGAAGCGAGGATCGGCGTGCAGGAAGACGAAGGCGCGCGCGGCCCGTTCCTTCTCCGCCCGCGCCAGGCTCTCCTCCAGCCAGGCGAGCGTCGCTGCCATGCGCGCGTCGCCCAGGTCCGGGTTCGCGCCGCCAGGCACGTTCAGGGCGACGAAGTACATGCCGTTCGCGGACCAGCGCGCGTTCTCGCAGTGTCCCGGCTGGCGCTCGAGCGCGAGGCCGGCGCCCAGGCCGCAGAACAGGCGCCGCCAGAGCCCGAGGCGCGCGAGCGGATCCATGCCGTGGCGCGCGCAGTCGGTCCACTCGTTGTCGCCGGGGATCAGCACGAACGGATGGCGGATGGCCTCGAACTGGCGCTTCCTGGCCGCGACCCAGGCGTCGCTGCAGCCCTGGTCCTTGCCGCTCGAGCCGATGTCGCCGACGTGGACGACGAAGGCGAGGTCCTGCGCGTTGATGCGCCCGATGAGCGCGTCGAGCTTCGCGGCCTGGGCGGGGGAGGAAGGGGTGTCGCCGAGCACGCCGAAGGCAGACCCGGGGCCGGGGAGCGGCGCCAGCTGTGCGCAGCCACCGAGCAGGACGAGCAGCAGGGCTGCAAACCAGGAAGAACAGGGAACGTCCCTGTTCTTGCTAGAGGCCGTAGGCTTTCCTCAGCAGGGTGAGCGGATGGGCCTTCTCGGCCTGCTGCTTTCCGTCTCCCATGCCTTGCATGATGTGCCGCCCGGCGATCGGGCAATCCGAGCTGACGTAGTCGGGCGCGGGCGCCGCCATCTGGCGGAACACCGGGCCGCCGATCTTCATGGAGTTGGCGTAGTACTCGCGCTTCACGCCCCAGGTGCCGTCGTGGCCGGCGCAGCGCTCCACGGTGGTGACCGCGGTGCCCGGCACCATCTCCAGCATCTCGCGCGTCTTCTGGCCCACGTTCTGCACCCGCGAGTGGCAGGGAATGTGGTACGAGACCTTGCCCAGGCCGCCCTTGAAGTCCTTCTTCAGCAGGCCGTCCTTGGCGCGCTGCACGAAGTACTCGAAGGGATCGAACATCGCCGCGCGCACCGCCTGCACCTCGGCGTCGTCCGGGAACATGAGCGGCAGTTCCTGCTTGAACATCAGGGTGCAGGAGGGCACCGGGGTCAGGATGGCGTAGCCCTCCCTCGCCAGCTTAGCCAGCGGCGGGATGTTGACTGCCTTCAGCTTCGCCACTGCCTCCAGGTCGCCCAGCTCCAGCTTGGGCATGCCGCAGCAGGCTTCCTTCTCCACCAGCACGTGCGGGATCTCGTTGTGCGCGAGCAGCGCCACCAGGTCATGGCCGATGCCCGGCTCGTTGTAGTTGACGTAGCAGGTCGAGAAGATGGCCACCTTGCCGGGGGTCTTCGCGCCGTCCTTGACGGGGAGGGCGGCGCTGGCGGCGGCATGGCTGCGGAACTTCGCCGGATCGTAGGGCGGCAGCTCGCGGTCCTTGTGGATGCCCAGCACGCTGTCCATCGCCGAGCGCGCCAGGCCGTTCCGGTTCACCGCGTTCACCGCCTGGGCCACCACCGGGATCGCCGCCAGCTTGCCCAGGGCGTCGGTGGAGGACAGCAGTTTGTCGCGGAAGGAGGTCTCGCCCTTGCGGAACTTGATCGCCTTGGCGCGCAGCATCAGGTGCGGGAAGTCCACGTTCCACGGGTGCGGCGGCACGTAGGGACACTTGGACAGGTAGCACATGTCGCACAGGTAGCACTGGTCCACGACTTTCCAGTAGTCCTGCTTCGCGACGCCGTCCACCTCCATGGTCTTGGACTCGTCCACCAGGTCGAACAGCGTCGGGAACGCGGTGCACAGGTTCACGCAGCGGCGGCAGCCGTGGCAGATGTCGAACACGCGCTCGAGTTCCTCGAACGCCTTGGCTTCGTCGTAGAACGCCTCGCTCTTCCAGTCGAGCGGGTGGCGGGTGGGGGCTTCCAGGCTGCCTTCGCGCATGGGCGGGGAGACTAAGCCGGGGACAACGAATAGGCAATCGCTTCTGGCGATTGTCCGGATAGCCCCGGGCTATGGCAGGGCGTCAGAGCGCTCGCGCCACCGTCACGAGGTCGCCGTCGTGGCCGGCGTGCGCGAACCCCAGTTGCTCGGCGAGGCCCAGCATGTCGCGGTTGGCGTTCAGGATATGTCCATACAAGGTCTGGTAGCCCGCGGCGCGCGCGCAGTCGCAGATGCGCTCGAGCAGCGCGCGCCCGACCCCCTTGCCCTGCCAGGCGTCGGCCACGGTGAGCGCGAACTCCGCGGTCTCGCCGTCGGCGTTCGGCGCGTAGCGGCCGACGCCGATGAACTCGCCTGCTGTTTCCCCCGGTCCGGGATCCAGCGCCACCAGCGCGAGCTCCCGGTCGTAGTCCAGCTGCGTGAAGCGCGCCAGCATCTGCTGCGGCAGCTGCGCCATCTGGTTGAGGAACCGCTGGTAGCGCGACCGCTCCGACAGGCCGTCGAAGAAGCGCTTCTCCAGCGCGGCGTCCTCGGGCCGGATCGGCCGCACCGGCACCCGCGACCCGTCGCGCAGCGCCAGGCGCCCTTCCAGCTCCACCGGGTAAGGGTGGATCGCCATGTGGCCGTAGCGCGGCGGCGCCGCGAGGCGCGCCGGGTCGATCACGATGCGCGCATCCGCGATCGCCGCGCCGCCCGGGTGCGCGAGCACCGGGTTGAGGTCCATTTCCGCGAGCCAGGGCAGCGCGCAGACCATGCGCGAGACTCCGACCAGCAGCGCGCACAGGGCCTCCAGGTCGGCGGCCGGCACGTCGCGGTAGGCCGACAGCAGGCGCGCGACCCGGGTGCGGTCCACCAGTTCCCGCGCCAGCACCGCGTTGAGCGGCGGCAGCGCCACCGCCGTGTCCCGCACCGCTTCCACCGCCACGCCGCCGGCGCCGAACGTGATGACCGGGCCGAACACCGGGTCGGTGGCCACGCCCACCAGCACCTCGCGCTGGTGCGCGAAGCGCAGCATCGGCTGCACCACCGCGCCCTCGATGCGCGCCTGCGGGCGCAGGCGCCGCGCGTCGCGCAGGACCCCGTCGAAGGCCTCGCCCACCATGTCTGCGTTGTGCAGGTTGAGGCGCACGCCGCCGACCTCGGTCTTGTGCGTGATGTCGGGCGAATGGATCTTCAGCGCCACCGGGAAGCCGATCGCCCGCGCCGCCGCCACCGCCGCCTCCCGCGTCGCCGCCACCGGCGAGGGCGGCACCGCGATGCCGAAGGCGCGCAGCAGGTCCTTGGCCTCGGCCTCGGTAAGGAGCGTGCGTCCCGCGGCGAGCGCGGCATCGCGGATGGCGTTCGCGGCGCCGAGGTCGGGCGCCGGTTCGTCGGCCGGCGCCAGCGCCGCCGGCACCTCCATCAGCTGCAGCTGGTTGCGCTGGTAGGCGCACAGGAAGGAGAAGGCCTCGACCGCGGTCTCCGGCGTGTAGAAGTTGGGCACGCCGTGCGATTCCAGGAACTCGCGTGTCGCGTTCGGGTTGATGTCGCCCAGCCAGGCCGCGAGCAGCGGCTTGCGGCTGCCCGCCGCGCCGGCGAGCACCGCTTCGGCGGCCGCGGCCGGCGTGGTGACCGCCACCGGGCTGTACATCACCAGCAGCGCATCGACGCCCGGGTCGGCCAGCACCGCCGCGGTGGCCTCGGTGAAGCGCTTCGGCGTGGCGTCGCCCACGATGTCCACCGGGTTGCCGCGCGACCACTGCGCCGGCAATGCCGCATCCAGCCGCGACACCGTCTGCGACGAGAGTTGCGCCAGCGGCACCCCGTTCTCCGCGGCGCAGTCGGCGGCCATGACGCCGGGCCCGCCGCCGTTGGTGAGCACCGCGAGGCGCTCGCCCGCGGGCAGGCGGCGCGTGGCGAGCAGGCGCGCCGAGGCGAAGAGCTGGATGTAGCTCTTCACCCGCACCGTGCCGCAGCGGCGCAGCGCGGCGTCGAACACCGCGTCGCTGCCCACCAGCGCGCCGGTGTGGCTGGAGACCGCCTTGGTGCCCGCCGCGAAGCGCCCGACCTTGAGCGCCACCACCGGCTTGCTGCGGGCCGCGACGCGCAGGGCGGAGACGAAGCGCCGCGCGTCGCTCACGCCCTCGACGTACATCAGGATGGCGTCGGTCTCAGGATCCGCGATCAGGAAGTCGAGCGTTTCGCCGAAGTCCACGTCGGCGGCGCCGCCCAGCGACACCACGCTGGAGAAGCCCACGCCGGCGGGCCGCGCCCAGTCCAGGATCGCGGTGCAGATGGCGCCGGATTGCGACACCAGCGCGAGCTTGCCCGGCAGGGCGGCCACCGGCGAGAAGGTGGCGTTCAGGCCGGTATCGGTGCGCGTCAGGCCGAGGCAGTTCGGCCCGAGGATGCGCACGCCATGGCGCTTCGCGGCCGCCAGCATCTCGCGCTGCAGCTTGCGGCCGCCGTCGCCCGCCTCGCCGAATCCGCTGGAGAGGACCACCGCCGCGCGGATGCCGGCGGCGCCCGCTTCCTCGATGAGGCCGGGAATGGTGCGCGCGGGCGTGACGAATACCGCGAGGTCCGGCGGCGCCGGCAGGTCGCGCAGCCGCGCATGGCAGCGCTGGCCGAACACCGACCTGTACTTGGGGTTGACGGCGCTCAGGGGCCCGCGCAGCCCGCCGGCGGCGAGGTTCTGCCAGACGATGCGGCCCAGCGCGCCCTCGCGCTCGGTGGCCCCCACCAGCGCGACGCTGGTGGGGGCGAGCAGGGCGGCGAGGCGGTGGCGGAACATCGCCCGAGTGTAGCCGAGCACCGACCGGATTTGACGCAGGTCAACGCGGCGGTCCCGGGGCCGGCTACCGTGACAGGCGATGAACCGCAAGGAGACAGCCATGGCAAACATCACCCGCTATACCCCGCAGTTCAACGTCCTGGACAGCCTGCTCGACGAACTCGGCAAGGGCTTCTGGCTGAAGCCGGTGAGCTTTCCCGCCGGCACCGAGCTGAAGATGAAGCTGGAGGTGAAGGAGGACGACAAGGCCTACACCGTCCACGCCGAGGTCCCCGGCGTGAACAAGGAGGACATCCAGGTCGAGGTGCGCGGCGACCAGGTCAGCATCCGCGCCGAGGTGAAGCAGGAGAAGGAAGAGAAGGAAGGCGGCAAGGTCATCCACAGCGAGCGCAGCTACGGCATGGTCTCGCGCAGCTTCTCGCTGCCCACCGAGGTGGACGACAAGGCCACGGTGGCGAAGTACAAGGACGGCATGCTGGAGCTCACGCTGCCCAAGCGCGCGAGCGGCGGCAAGCGCATCTCGGTGCAGTGATGCGGACCGGCGCCGCCTGCCTGGCGGCGCTCGCGCTGCTGGCCGCACCCGTGGCCCACGCCGCGGGCGAGGCCATCGCCTGCGGCGGGGTCGGCGCCGAGGAGCGGGCCGCGCTCAAGGCGCGCGAAGGCGGCGTGGCGCTCAAGCTGCTGTTCGTCACCGCGAAGCGCGGCGGCTGGCTGGCGGATGCCGAGGTGGCCGTCGCCGACGCCAGGGGCGCTGAGCTGCTGCGCACGCGGGCCGACGGCCCGATCTGCCATGTGAGCCTCCCGGAGGGCCGCTATCGCATCACGGCGGTGTTCGCCGGCGCGACCCGCGCCGCGAGCGTCGCCGTGCCGGCCAAGCCCGCCGCCCGTCCGCAGCAGGTCGTGTTCGCGTTTCCCGCCGAACCCTGGGACGGCATCTGGGCGAGCGACGAGGAGAAGCGGCAGGCGCGGGAGTGAGCCCGGCGAACGACCCGCTGGCGGCCGCCGCCTGCTTCCACTGCGGCCTGCCGGTGACCGAACCCGGCCGCTGGCGCGCGCGCATCCTGGGCGCCCCGCGCGACCTGTGCTGCGCCGGCTGCGAGGCGGTCGCCTCGACCATCGTCGCCGGCGGCTTCGAGCAGTACTACGAGACTCGTGAAGCGACGGCGCTTGCGCCCTTGTCCAAGGCGCTGGCGACTTCCATGTCGACGCTGGCGCCCTCCGCCCTGTACGACGACCCCGCCGCGCAGAAGCAATTCGCCGCCGCGGGCGACGGCTTCCTCGAGGCGACGCTGATCCTGGACCGGATCCGCTGCGCCGCCTGCCTGTGGCTGAACGAGCGCACGCTGCGCGAAGTACCCGGCGTGCTGCGCGCCGACATCAACTACGCCACCCAGCGCGCGCAGGTCGCCTGGGATCCGCGCCGCACGAAGCTCTCGGCGATCATCGAGGCCATCCGCGCCATCGGCTACGACGCCTGGCCGTTCGACCCGCAGCGGCAGACGGCGCTCGATCGCGACACGCGCCGCGCCGCGCTCTGGCGCCTGTTCGTCGCCGGCTTTGGCGCGATGCAGGTGATGATGTACGCCTTTCCCGCCTACGTGGACGAGGGCGCGGGCGACCTGTCGGGCGGCGACGCCAGCCTGATGCGCTGGGCAAGTCTCGTCCTGACTGTGCCGGTGATGCTGTTCTCCTGCGGGCCGTTCTTCAGCGGCGCGTGGCGCGAACTCGCCCGCCTGCGGCCGGGGATGGACACGCCGGTCGCGATCGGCATCGCCGCGGGATTCCTGGCCAGCACCTGGGCCACGGTCACCGGGCGGGGCGAGGTGTACTTCGATTCCATCGCCATGCTCGTGTTCCTCCTGCTGGGGGCGCGCTACCTGGAGCTGGCCGCGCGCCAGCGGGCCGCGACCGCGCTGGACCGTCTCGCGCGCTGGCAGCCTTCGGCGGCGCTGCGGCTGGCCGATGCCGCCGACGCCGGTTCGGCGGAAAGCGTGCCGGCACATGCGCTGGTGGCAGGGGACCTGGTGCTGGTGCCGGCCGGCGAGCGGGTGCCCGCGGACGGTGTCGTGGAACGGGGCGCCTCCAGCGTGGACGAGTCGCTGCTCACCGGCGAGCCGCTGCCGCTGGCCAAGGGATCGGGCGGCGAGCTGGTCGCCGGGACGCTGAACCTGGAGCAGCCGCTCGTGATGCGCGTCGTGCGCGCCGGCGCGCAGACGCGCGCCGCGGCGATCGCGCGGCTGGTGGAGCGGGGTTCCGCGGCAAAGCCGCGCCTCGTGGAAGCCGCGGACCGCATCGCGCATGGCCTGACCTGGGTCGTGCTGGTGGTGGCCGCCCTGGCGGGCCTTCGCTCGGGTGATCCATGGATCGCGATCGCGGTGCTGGTGGCGACCTGTCCCTGCGCGCTCGCGCTCGCGGCGCCGGTCGCCCTGGCGCAGACCGCCGCGCGCCTGCTCGGGCGCGGCGTCGCGCTGACCCGCTCGCGCGCGCTGGAAACGCTGGCGAAGGCAACCGACGTGGTGCTCGACAAGACTGGCACGCTCACCGCGGGACGGTTCGCGATCGCGCGCCTGCAGCTGCTCGGCCGCGCCGGCGAAGGCCGTTGCCGCGCGCTCGCGGCCGCGCTGGAGGCCTCGAGCCGCCATCCGCTGGCGCGCGCGTTCGAGGACGAGACGCCCGGCGGCGCGCGCGTTCCGGTGGAGGAGCCGGCGAACTACCCCGGGCACGGCGTGGAGGCGATCGCTGGCGGCCGCCGGGTGCGCATCGGCACCGAGGCTTTCTGCCGCGAGCTGGCCGGCTCGCCGGCGCCCGCTGCGCCGCGCGATGCGGCGCTGACGCCGGTGTTCCTCGCCGACGACGGCGGCTGGCTGGCGGTGTTCCAGCTCGAGGACACCCTGCGTCCGGAGGCGGGCGACGTGGTGGCCGCGCTGCGCGCTGCCGGCCTGCGCGTGCACCTGCTGAGCGGCGACCACCCGGCGGCGGTGGGTTCGCTCGCCGGGCGCCTGGGCATCGCCGACTGGACCGGCGGCGCCTCGCCGCAGGACAAGTACGCCTACGTGGAGAAGCTGCAGCGCGCCGGGCGCTGCGTGGTCATGATCGGCGATGGCCTGAACGACGCTCCGGTGCTCGCCCGCGCCGACGCCTCGATCGCCATGGGCAGCGGCGCGGACGCGGCGCAGGCGCAGGCCGATTGCGTGCTGCTGGCGCAGGAGGGCGAGGCGCGCCTCGCCGCCGCGGCCGAGTGCTTCGGGCAGGCGCGCCGCGCCATGCGCATCGTGAAGCAGAACTTCGGCTGGGCGCTCGCCTACAACGCGGTGGCGCTGCCCCTGGCGGCGGCGGGCTGGATCGGCCCGCTGGAAGCCGCCGTCGGCATGGCGGCGAGTTCGTTCATCGTCGTGCTCAACGCCATGCGTGTGGAACTGCGGGCCGCTTGATGGAAAGCCTCTGGATCCTGATTCCCCTCTCGGTCGCGGCCGTGTTCGCCATCGGCTGGGTATTCTGGCGCGCGCTGCACGGCGGCCAGTTCGACGACCTCGAGCGACCCGGCACCGATGTGCTGTCCGACGACAACTGAGCGTGCGCGGTGAGCCCGGCGACGGCACCGGGCATCGGCCGGCGCCTGCGCACGCTGGTGCTGGCGAGCTTCGTCCCCGCGGCGTTGCTCGCGGCCGCGCTGCTGGCCGAGGACTTCCGGCAGGACCGGACGCGGCTGGAGCGCGACGCCATCGCCACGGCGCGGGCCATGGCGCACGCCACCGAGATCGACCTGGTCAGCGTCAGCCGGGTGGCGCAGATCCTCGCCTCCTCGAAGCGGCTGCAGGAAGGCGACCTCGCGGGCTTCTACGGGCATGCCCTGGAAGTGGCCGCCCTGGAGATCGGCGCCAACGTCGTGCTGAGCGAGGCCGACGGGCGCCAGGTCCTGAACACCTTCCGCCCGCTCGGCGAGCCGCTCGCCGCGCACGGCAACCCGGCGCAGTTGCGGGCGGTGTTCGCCACCGGGCGGCCGGTGATTTCCGACCTCTACCTCGGCGGCGTGCTGCGCCGGCCGGTGGTCAGCGTGGACGTGCCGGTGTTCCGCGACGGCACGGTGGCCTACGCGCTCAGCATCGGCGTCCTGCCCGACCGGTTCCGCTCCATCCTGAGCGGGCAGCAGTTGCCGCCAGGCTGGATCGGCGCCGTGTTCGACACCACCGGCACCGTGGTCGCGCGCACGCAGGAGCACGAGCGCTTCGTCGGCGGCAAGGGCTCCGCGGCGCTGGTCGAGCGCATGGCCGTCGCCGCCGAAGGGGTCCTCGAGACCGAGACCCTCGAGGGCATACCGGTGGTGTCCGCGTACAGCCGCTCGCCGCTTACCGGGTGGACGGTGGCGCTCGGCATCCCGCGGCGCGACTTCACCGAATCGCTGCTGAAGCGGACCGCCGCCGTCCTGCTGGCAGCGCTTGCCGCCCTGGGCCTGAGCCTCGCGCTTGCCACGCGCGTCGGCGCCGGCATCGCGCGCGCGATCCGCGGCCTGGTGGAGCCCGCGGCGCGCATCGGGCGCGGCGAGGGCGTCGAGGTGCCCCGGCTGGGGCTGGCGGAGGCCGACGAGGTCGGCGCCGCGCTTGCCAGCGCCTCGCGCGTGATCGCCAGCGCCGAGCACCGGGCGCGGCACGACGCGCTCACCGGCCTCGCCAACCGCGCCCTGTTCCTCGAGCTGGTCGCGCGCCAGATCGAGATCGGCAAGCGCGAGCGCTCGCGCAGCGCGATCCTCTATATCGACCTGGACGGCTTCAAGCCGATCAACGACCGCCACGGCCATGCGGCCGGCGATGCGCTGCTGTGCGCGGTCGGCGGGCGCCTGCGCGATGCGGTGCGCGGCACCGACCTCGCCGCGCGCCTGGGCGGGGACGAGTTCGCCGTCCTGCTCGTGCACGCCGGTGTGGAGCAGGCCGCCGCCATCGCCGCCAAGCTGGTGGACAGCCTGTCCGCGCCGTACGAGATCGGGCCCGCCAGCCTGACGGTGCGCGCGAGCATCGGTGTCGCCGGCTTCCCCGAATCCGCCGCCACCGCCGAGGAGGTGCTGAAGCGCGCGGACGCGGCGATGTACCGCGCGAAGGCGGCAGGCGGCGGCCGTTGCGCGGTCTGGTTTGATGCAGATCAAACCGGTTCCGCCCCGGCTGCCTAGCATGCGACCAACAAGCTGAACAACCCTCGGGGCGGAGAAGCGCGCATGGCATCGGAGAACTCCTACAACTACACCGTCGTGCGCCAGTTCGCGGTCATGACCGTGGTCTGGGGCGTGGTCGGGATGCTGGTGGGCGTGATCATCGCCGCGCAGCTGCTCTGGCCCGAGCTCAACTTCGACGTGCCGTGGCTGTCCTACGGGCGCCTGCGGCCGCTGCACACCAACGCGGTGATCTTCGCCTTCGGCGGCTCGGCGCTGTTCGCCACCTCCTACTACGTGGTGCAGCGCACCTGCCACGCGCGCCTGTTCTCGGACGGCCTCGCCGCCTTCACCTTCTGGGGCTGGCAGGCGGTGATCGTGCTGGCGGCGATCACGCTGCCCCTGGGGATCACCAGCGGCAAGGAGTACGCCGAGCTGGAATGGCCGATCGACATCCTGATCACGCTGGTCTGGGTGTCCTACGCGGTGGTGTTCTTCGGCACCATCTTCAAGCGCAAGATCCCGCACATCTACGTCGCCAACTGGTTCTTCGGCGCCTTCATCCTCACGGTGGCGATCCTGCACCTGGTGAACAGCGCCGCGGTCCCGGCCACGTTCTGGAAGTCCTACTCCGCCTACGCCGGCGCGCAGGACGCGATGGTGCAGTGGTGGTACGGCCACAACGCGGTGGGCTTCTTCCTCACCGCCGGATTCCTCGGCATGATGTACTACTTCATCCCGAAGCAGGCCGGGCGCCCGGTGTACTCCTACCGCCTGTCGGTGGTGCACTTCTGGGCCCTGATCTTCACCTACATGTGGGCCGGCCCGCACCACCTGCACTACACCGCGCTGCCGGAGTGGGCGCAGTCCCTCGGCATGGTGTTCTCGTTGATACTCCTGGCGCCCTCCTGGGGCGGGATGATCAACGGCATCATGACCCTGTCGGGCGCGTGGCACAAGCTGCGCGAGGACCCGATCCTCAAGTTCCTCATCGTGTCGCTGTCCTTCTACGGCATGAGCACGTTCGAGGGGCCGATGATGTCCATCAAGACGGTGAACGCGCTCAGCCACTACACCGACTGGACCGTCGGCCACGTGCACAGCGGCGCGCTGGGCTGGGTCGGGCTGGTGTCCATGGGCTCCATCTACTTCCTGATCCCGAAGCTGTTCGGCCGCGCCGAGATGTGGAGCGTGCGCCTGATCAACGTCCACTTCTGGGTGGCGACCGTGGGCATCGTGCTCTACATCGCCGCGATGTGGATCGCCGGGGTGATGCAGGGCCTGATGTGGCGCGCGGTCGGCGCCGACGGCACGCTCACCTACACCTTCGTCGAGAGCGTGAAGGCGACCTATCCCTTCTACGCCATCCGGCTGCTGGGCGGCGTGCTGTACCTGGGCGGCATGCTGATCATGGCCTACAACGTGTTCCAGACCATCGCCGAGGGCAAGCGCGCGGACGCGCCCATCCCCGCCCCGGCCCACGCCTGACCGCCGACGGGATCCGACCATGAAACTCACCCACGACCTGATCGAGCGCAACCAGGCCCTCATGATCGTCCTCGTCATCCTGGTGGTGGCGGTGGGCGGGCTGGTGGAGATCGTCCCGCTGTCGTTCATGAAGAGCGTCACCGAGCCGGTGGCGGGCCTGAAGCCCTACACCGCGCTGCAGAGCGTCGGACGCGACATCTACGTGCGCGAGGGCTGCTACAACTGCCACTCGCAGATGATCCGGCCCTTCCGCGCCGAGGTGGAGCGCTACGGCCACTATTCCACCGCGGGCGAGTTCGTCTACGACCACCCGTTCCAGTGGGGCTCCAAGCGCACCGGGCCGGACCTGCACCGCGTCGGCGGCCGGTACTCGGACGACTGGCACCGCATCCACCTCATCAACCCGCGCCAGGTGGTGCCGGAATCCAACATGCCCGGCTATCCGTGGCTGGCGAAAACCCCGGCCAACGCCGGCGACATCGAGGCCAGGCTGCGCGCCCTGCGCGCGGTGGGCGTGCCCTACACCGACGCCGAGATCGCGGGCGCGCGCGCCGAGCTGAAGGACAAGACCGAGATGGACGCGCTGATCGCCTACCTGCAGGTGCTTGGCACCGCGCTCAAGAGCAAGCCCAACTAGGACACGGCGGACCATGGACATCGACCTCAACACCCTGCGCACCCTCGTCACCGTCACCGCCATGGCCACGTTCCTCGGCATCGTGTGGTGGGCCTACGGACCCTCGCGCAAGGCGCGCTTCGAGCGCGACGCGCAGATGCCGTTCGACGCCGATGACAGCGGAGAAGCGCAATGAGCCAGTTCACCTCCTCGTTCTGGGACGTCTACATCACGCTGGTGTCGCTGGCGTCGATCGTCGCCTGCGCGGTGTTCCTCAAGTCGCAGAGCATCAAGCGCGTCACCCCGGGCGACACGACGGAAACCTCCGGGCACATCTGGGACGAGGACCTGCAGGAGTACAACAACCCGCTGCCGCGCTGGTGGGCGTGGCTGTTCTACCTCACCATCGCCTTCGGCCTCGTGTACCTGGCCCTGTACCCGGGCCTGGGCAGCTACGCCGGCATGCTGGGCTGGTCGCAGGTGAAGCAGCTGGAGGAGGAGAACGCGCGCGCCCAGGCCGCCTACGGCCCCCTGTACGAGAAGTTCGCCGCGCAGGACGTGGTCGCGCTCTCGAAGAACCCCGAGGCGCTCGCGGTGGGGGAGAAGCTGTTCCTCAACCATTGCGCGCAATGCCATGCCTCCGACGGCGGCGGCAGCCGGGGCTTCCCGAACCTCGCCGACCGCGACTGGCTGTGGGGAGGCACGCCGGAGGCGATCCGGACGTCCATCGCCGAGGGCCGCACCGGGGTCATGCCGCCCTTCGGCGCCGTGCTGGGCGAGGGCGGGGTGAAGGACACCGCGCACTACGTGCTGTCGCTCTCGGGCGGCGCGCACGATTCCATCCGCGCCGCGCGCGGCAAGGAGAAGTACGCTCAGCTGTGCGTCGCCTGCCATGGCCCGGAGGGCAAGGGCAATCCGATGCTGGGCGCGCCCAACCTCACCGACGGCATCTGGCTGCACGGCTCGGGCGAGGCCGCCATCGCCGAGCAGATCGCGAAGGGCCGCAACAACCAGATGCCGGCGCACAAGGACCTGCTGGGCCCGGCCAAGGTCCACCTGCTCACGGGCTACGTGTACTCGCTGGGCGGCGGCGTCGCGCCGCCGAAGTAGGGCGGATGGGCGAGCCGGGCAAGGACAGCCGCGTCATCCCGCTGCAGCCGGCGCCGGCCGACGTCGTCGAGCACAAGCTCTACGAGGTCCGCCGCCAGATCTACCCGCGCGCGGTGCAGGGCTGGTTCGCGGCCTGGCGCTGGGCGCTGGTGTGGGCGACGCAGCTCGCGTTCTACGGCGGCGCCTGGCTCACCTGGAACGGCCGCCAGGCGGTGCTGTTCGACATCGCGCACCGCAAGTTCTACATCTTCGGCCTGGTGTTCTGGCCGCAGGACATCATCTACCTCACGATCCTGCTCATCATCTCGGCGCTGTCCCTGTTCCTCTTTACCGCCGTGGCCGGGCGATTGTGGTGCGGCTATGCCTGCCCGCAGACGGTCTACACCGAGATCTTCATGTGGATCGAGCGGAAGATCGAGGGCGACCGCAACGCGCGCATGCGGCTCGACAAGGAAGGCGCGTCGGCGCGGAAACTGGGCCTCAAGGCCGCCAAGCACGGCGCCTGGGGGCTGCTCGCGCTGTGGACCGGCTTCACCTTCGTCGGTTACTTTACGCCGATCCGCGAGCTGGGGGATGCAGTGCTGGGGCACGCGGGCCTGGGCGGCGGCGCGTACACGCTCGGGCCGTGGGAGACGTTCTGGATCCTGTTCTACGGCTTCGCCACCTACGGCAACGCCGGCTGGATGCGCGAGCAGGTCTGCACCTACATGTGCCCCTACGCGCGCTTCCAGAGCGCGATGTTCGACAAGGACACCCTGATCATCACCTACGACCAGGCGCGCGGCGAACCGAGAGGGAAAAATGCGGGTAAGAAAGCGGCCAAGGGCGACTGCGTCGACTGCAGCATCTGCGTCCAGGTCTGCCCCACCGGGATCGACATCCGCGACGGCTTGCAGTACCAGTGCATCGGCTGCGCCGCCTGCATCGACGGCTGCGACCAGGTGATGGACAAGGTGGGCAAGCCCAAGGGGCTGATCCGCTACGCCACCACCAACGCCCTGGCGCGCGGCCTGCCGCAGGCCGAGGAGCGCAGCTGGATGCTGCGGCGCATCTTCCGGCCCCGCGTGCTGCTCTACACCGCGATCCTGTGGGGCATCATCTTCGCCGCCGGCGCCGGGCTGTACCTGCGCGTGCCGCTCAAGGTGGACGTGATCCGCGACCGGGCGGCCATCGCGCGCGAGGTCGAGGGCGGCCAGATCGAGAACGTCTACCGCCTGCAGGTGATGAACACCACCGAGTCCCCGCGCGACTACGAGATCCGCGTCGACGGCGCCGCCGCGCTGCAGGGCCTGCGCCTCGCCACCGAGCCGCGGGTGTCGCTGGGGGTCACCGAAAGCCGGGTGTTCCCGGTGCGGGTGCGAGTCCAGCCCGGGACGGCCGCCGGCACCCACAAGATCGAGTTCCACGTGCGCGCCCTCGACGACGACGCGGTCGAGGTGCGCGAGAAGTCCGTCTTCATCGTGAGGTAGGCCATGACCCCCGCCGAAACAAGCAAACCCTGGTACCGGGAACGCTGGCCCTGGATCCTGATGTCCGGGCCCGCCGTCGTGCTGGTGGCCGGGGTGATCACCACCTGGATCGCATTCGACTCCGCCGACGGCCTGGTCGCCGACGACTACTACCGCAAGGGCCTCGCCATCAACAAGGTGATCGCGCGCGAGGAGAAGGCGCGCAGCCTGGGGCTCGCGGCGGACATCGACAGCCGCGGCGGCCGGTTGCGCGTGCGCCTTGCGGGCATCGAAGAACAAAAGCGACCGGAGGCCATCTTCGCGCACCTGGTCCATGCCACGCGCTCCGGGTTCGACGCGCGGCTGCGCCTTGCGCGCGGCGCCGACGGCGCCTACGAGGCGGCGCTGCCCGCGCTGCCCCCGGGGCGCTGGCGCCTCGCGCTGGAGGACCCGCGCGGCAGCTGGCGCATCGCCCGGGAGGGCCTGTGAAGCAAGCGATCCTCATCCTGTGGCCCTCGTTCATCGTCGGCGGCGTAGGCGAGGTGGTGTTCTTCACCGTGTTCGACCCGCAGGAGCTGTACCTGTTCGGCGAGCCGACGAGCTTGAGCCGGCTCTCGGTGTACTCGATCGGGTTCTTCCTCTGCTGGGCGTTCGCGGCGGCCTCCAGCGCCTTCACCTGCTTCCTGTCGCGCAGCGCCGGGGAGATCAACCGGTGAGGGCCTGGCTCCTGGTGCTGCTGCTCCCGCTGCCGGCGGTCGCGCAGGACGCGGCGCAGGGGCGCGTCCTCTACGAGACGCACTGCCTCGGCTGCCACTACGAGCGCATCCACAAGCGGGACCCGGCGCGGTCCCTGGTGAAGACCCATGCGGGGCTGCGCGTGGAGGTGGCCAGGCGGGCGGCGCTGACCGGGCGCGCCTTCACGGCGCAGGAGCTGGACGACATCTCGGAGTACCTCGACCGCTCGCATTACAGGCTGCGGAAGTAGCCCTCCCGCCCCAAGCCTGAGACCATCGGCCCATGCGGGTCCGGGTCCTGGCATGCTTCTTCGCGCTCGCCTCGTGCGCCGCCGCGGCCGAGCCCGCGCCGTCGTCCTGCGGCGACGCGGAGGCGATCGCTTTCCGCGGCGCCACGGCGCGCGTGGAGAACGACCTTTTCGTCAACACCGACCGCAACTACACCAGCGGCGTGTCGCTCACGGCGATCTCGCGCGACATCCCCGGCGAGGTCCGGCCCGCCTGCCTGCCCTGGCCGGTGCGCCTGCACGCGGCGCTCATCGACCGCTTCGACCCGGACTTCTGGCGCGACGGCGGCGGCGCGCTGCGCTCGCAGAACCTCGCGGTGCGCGCCGGACAATCCATGTATACGCCCGGCGACGGACGGCGCAGCGACCGCATCGCGGAGGACCGGCCCTACGCCGGGCTGCTCTTCGTCGGGCTGGCGTGGAACCGGCGCGCGCTGGACCGCTGGCGCGGCATCGAGACGCTGGACACGCGCGAGGTGACGCTCGGGGTCATCGGCCCGCTGTCGCTCGCCCGCCAGGCGCAGGACCTGGTCCACGACCTGCGCGGCTTCGAGCGCCACCGCGGCTGGCGCCACCAGTTGCGCACCGAGCCGGCCCTGCAGGTGGCGCGCGAGCGCAAGTACCGGGATTACGCAGGTCCGTTCGGCGCCACGCCCGGGCTGTCGGCCGACAGCATCCGGGCCTGGGGCCTTACCCTGGGCAACGTCCAGACTTCGGCGCACGCCGCGGTCGAGTGGCGCCTGGGCTGGAACCTGCCCAACGACTTCGGCTCCTACCCGATCCGCCCGGCGGCCGAGAACCGCCCGCCGGCGCCGGCCGCGGCCCTGGGCGAGGCGGCGCGGCGCCCGGGCGTGCACGTGTTCGCCGCCCTGGAGGGCCGGGTGGTGGCGCACGACTTCTCGCTCGACGGCAACCTGCTGCGCGACAGCCACCGCGTGACGCGCGAGCCGCTGGTGCTGCAGGCGGCGCTCGGCATCGCCGCGCATGCGGTAATCGGCGGGCACCCGGTGCGCTTCGCGGTGATGCGCGTGAGCCGCTCGCGCGAGTTCGCCGAGCAGGGGCGGCGGCACGCCTTCGGCTCGATCGCGCTCAGCGTGGACTTCTAGGCGGCGCGCTTGACATGGGTCAAGCGCCCGGCGGGCGCCGCCGCTAGCCTTGCACGGCATGAACATCGTCCTCATCCAGGGCCATCCCGAGTCCGGCGGCGGGCGCTACGGCCACGCGCTCGCAGCGGCGTATGCCGAGGGCGCGCGGGCGGGCGGCCACAGCGTCCGCCGGGTCGAGGTCGCGGACCTGTCTTTCCCCGTGCTGCGCTCGCAGCGCGAATGGACCGACGGACCGGTGCCGCCCGATATCGCGCAGGCGCAGGACGCCATCCGGTGGGCGGGACACATCGTGGTCTTCTATCCGCTGTGGATGGGCGACGTGCCGGCGCTCCTGAAGGGGTTCCTCGAGCAGCTGCTGCGCCCGGGCTTCGGCACCAGCGCGGTCGAGGGCGGCATGAAGTGGGAGAAGCTGCTGCGCGGCAGGAGCGCGCGCGTCGTGGTGACCATGGGCATGCCGGCGCCGGCCTACCGCTGGTGGTTCGGCGCGCATTCGCTCAAGAGCCTGAAGCGCAACGTCCTCGCCTTCTGCGGCATCGGACCGGTGCGCGACACGCTCATCGGCAACGTCGAGGGCTGCGGCGCGGCGGCGCGCGGGCGCTGGCTGGAGCGGATGCGCACGCTGGGGCGCGAGGCGCGCTGAAATGTGCACGATCGTACACATTTGCCCCGCCCCCGGGGCGTTGACCTGAGTCAACCGCAGCAGTTCCCCGCCACGCTAAGCTTGCGGCATGCGCCTCAGCTTCCTCGGCGGCGCCGGCGAGGTCACCGGCTCCTGTTACTTGGTCGACACCGGCGCGGCGAAGTTCCTCGTCGACTGCGGCATGTTCCAGGGCGGCAGGATGGCCCAGCGCCGCAACCGCAAGTTCGCCTTCAAGCCGGCCGAGATCGACTTCGTGCTGCTGACGCACGCGCACATCGATCATTCGGGCCTGCTGCCGCGCCTGGCGGCGCGCGGCTTCCGCGGGCCGGTCTACTGCACCCCGGCCACCGAGGACCTGCTGGGGGTGATGCTGCCCGACAGCGGCTACCTGCAGGAGAAGGAATCGGACCGCAACGGCGACCCGCCGCTGTATACCGTGGCGCAGGCGCAGGCCTGCCTGCGGCAGCTGCGCCACGTGCGCTACGGCGAGGCCTTCCGGCCGCACGCGGATCTGCGCTGCACGTTCCGCGACGCCGGCCATATCCTGGGCTCGGCGTTCGTGGAGGTGGAGGCAGGCGGCAGGAAGCTGGTGTTCTCCGGCGACCTCGGCCAGCCCGGCCGCCCGATCGTGGACGACCCGGACGTGGAGCGCGAGGCCGACGTGCTGCTGGTGGAATCCACCTACGGCGACCGCAACCACAAGAACCTCGCGCAGACCCTGGACGAGTTCGCCTACGCGCTCACCGACACCCTCGTCAGCAGGCAGGGCAACGTGATCATCCCCTCGTTCGCCGTCGGCCGCACGCAGGAGATCCTGTACTACATCGCCGAGCTGACGCGCCAGGGCCGGCTGCCGCCGGCGCGCATCTACGTCGATTCGCCGATGGCCGCCGCGGCCACGCGCATCACGCTCAAGCATGCGCGCCTGCCGCTGCCCGACCGGCTGCAGTTCACCGAGTCGCTGGAGGATTCCATGCGCCTGAACGACATCCGCTCCGGCGCGGTGATCATCTCGGCCAGCGGCATGTGCGAAGGCGGCCGCATCCGGCACCACCTGCGCTACAACATCGCGCGCCCGGAGTGCGCCCTGGTGTTCGTCGGCTTCCAGGCCGCGGGCACCCTGGGGCGGCGCATCGTGGACGGCGCCCGGTCCGTGCGCATCCTGGGCGAGTCCTATCCGGTGCGGGCGAAGCTGTTCACCATCAACGGGCTGTCGGCGCACGCCGACCGCGACGCGCTGCTGGCGTGGCTCGCCGCGTTCCGCCGGCCGCCGCGGCAGTGCTTCGTGGTGCACGGCGAGCCGCTGGCGTCGAATGCGATGCGCGACGAGATCGCGCAGCGCCTTGGCTGGCCGGCGCGGGTGCCGGCGTACGGCGACAGCGTGGAACTCTGAGCGATGGCCGACCTCTACGGCTCGGATGCCTTCGCCCCGGCCGAGATCGCGCGCCGGGTGGAGGAGGTGGGCGTGGCCAAGGCGCGCCTGCCGCTGCTGCAGACGGCGATGCTGGGGATGCTGGCGGGCGCCTTCATCGCCCTCGGCGCCCTCTACTTCACGCTGGTGGCGAGCGACGCGACGCTCGGCTTCGCCGCGACCCGCATCGCGGGCGGCGTCTGCTTCTCGCTGGGCCTGCTGCTGGTGGTGGTGGCGGGCGCGGAACTGTTCACCGGCAACAACCTGCTGGCCATGGCCTGGGCCGCCGGGCGCATCAGCGCGGCCGAGGTGCTGCGCAACTGGGCCGTGGTGTGCGCGGCGAACTTCGCCGGCGCCGCCGGGATCGCGCTGCTGGCGTGGCTCTCCGGCCACACGCAGATGAACGGCGGCGCGGTGGGCGCGACCGTCCTCAAGATCGCCGCCGCCAAGGCCGCGCTGCCCGCGTGGCAGGCGTTCTTCCTCGGCGTGCTGTGCAACATCCTGGTGTGCATGGCGGTGTGGATGGCGATGGCGGGGCGCAGCGTGGTGGACAAGGCGGTGGCGATCGTGTTTCCCATCTCCGCCTTCGTCGCCGCGGGCTTCGAGCACTCCATCGCCAACATGTACTACTTCCCGCTCGCGCTGCTGCTGAAGTCGGGCGGCGCCGCGCTGCCCGCCGGCGGCGAGGCGATCACCGCCTGGGCGATGCTGGGGAACCTCGGGCCCGTGATCGCCGGCAACATCGTCGGCGGCAGCGTGCTGGTGGCGATGGTGTACTGGGTGATCTACCTGCGCGGGCGCGACCGCGCCGGCCCGCGCTGAGCGGTCCTGGGGGGCGACGACAGGGGCGCGGCTATACTGCCCGCGCCATGCGCCACTACGACGTCTTCAACGGCGACGCCGACGGGCCGTGCGCGCTGCACCAGCTGCGCCTCGCCGAGCCGGCGCCGGCCGAACTCGTCACCGGCGTGAAGCGCGACATCGCCCTGCTCGCGCGCGTGCCGGCGCTCGGCGGCGACCGGGTGACGGTGCTCGACGTGTCGCTGGACCGCAACCGCGAGGCGCTGCTCGCGCTGCTCGCGCGCGGCGCGCAGGTGCGCTACTTCGACCACCACTACGCCGGCGAGATTCCCGCGCATCCCCTGCTCGAGGCGCACATCGACACCGCGCGCGGCGTGTGCACCAGCGTGCTGGTGGACCGGTACCTGCAGGGGCGCTTCCGCGCCTGGGCGGTGGTCGCCGCCTACGGCGACAACCTGGAGCGCACGGCGGAGGAGCTCGCGGCGACGCTCGCGCTTGCCCCCGGCGCGCGGGAGCGGCTGCGCGAGCTGGGCCGCAACCTCAACTACAACGCCTACGGCGAGAGCGAGGCGGACCTGGTGATGCCGCCGGCAGAGCTCTACCGCGCGCTCGCCCGCTATCCCGATCCGCTGCGCTTCATCGAATCCGAGCCGGTGTGCGCGCGCCTGGACGCGGCGCGGCGCGCGGACCTGGCGGCGGCGCGCGCGGTGCCCGCTGCCTGGGCCGGCGCTGCCGCCCTGCTGCACGTGCTGCCCGATGCGCCCTGGGCCCGGCGGGTGGGCGGCAGCTACGCCAACGCGCTCGCCGCCGAGGCGCCGGGCCGGGCCGTGGCGGTGCTGGTGCCCGGCAGCGCCGGCGGCTACGTGGTCAGCGTGCGCTCGCCGGCAAACGCGGCCATGGGCGCGGACGAGCTGTGCCGGGCCTTCCCCGGCGGCGGCGGCCGGCGGGACGCCGGCGGCATCGATCGCCTGCCGGCATCGGACCTGGAAGCCTTCCGCAGCCGTTTCGCCGACGCCTTTCGTTGAGGCAGGTCAAGCCCCGGTTCCGCCGCCGCGCCAGCATGGGCGCAGTGGACAACGAAACGGGGGTTTGACATGTACAAGACGCTGCTGGTCCCGGTGGACGGCAGGGCGCGCAGCGCCCGCAGCATGGAGGCCGCAGGCAAGCTCGCGGCCCAGTGGGACGCCCATGTGGTCGGGCTCTTCGTCCAGCCGCCGAGCCAGATCCCCAGCTATGCCCGCGCCGAGGGCGGCGCCGTTCAGCTGGACGAGGTGTATGCCAAGGCCGTGGCCGAGATGACCGCGCAGGCGAGGGCGCGCTTCGACGAAGGCGTCAAGGCTTCCGGCATCGCGCGGGCGGAGTGGCGCGTGGGGCGGGGCGACCCGGCCGCCGTGATGGCCCTGCACGCGCGCTATGCCGACCTGGTGCTGGTCAACCAGACCGATCCGGAGGACGAGCGGCGCACCGGGTTCGCCGACGCGATCCTGCTGTCGGTGGGCCGGCCGGTGCTCCTGCTGCCCTATGCCGGCGACGCGGCAGTGAAGGCCGACAACGTCCTGGTGTGCTGGGACGCGGGCCGAGAGGCGGCGCGCGCGGTGACCGACGCCCTGCCGCTGCTGCGGCGCGCGAAGCGGGTCACCGTGCTCAGCGTCGACAGCCGCGCCAGCGCCGGGGGCCACGGCGAGCAGCCGGGGGCGGACATCGCGCTCTACCTGTCGCGCCACGGCATCAAGGCCGAGGCCGCGCGCACCACCTCCGGCGGCATCGACCCCGGCAGCGTGATCCTGTCGCGCGCCTTCGACTACGGCACCGACCTGATCGTCATGGGCGCCTACGGCCACTCGCGGGTGCGCGAGGTGCTCCTGGGCGGCGCGACCCGGACCATCCTGCAGCAGATGACGGTGCCGGTGCTGATGTCGCATTGACCATGGTCGACCGGCACCTGGGACCGAACTCCAGACTCGCTTGATGGCCGAAGACGAGTTCGTCTACCACCTCAATGGCGTGCGCCATGCGCTGCGTCGCGGCGCTTTGCCGGCCGACCGGACGCTGCTCCAGCAGCTTCGCGAGTGTCATGGGCTGACAGGGGCCAAGGGCGTCTGCCTGGAGGGTGGCTGTGGCGCGTGCACCGTGATGGTGGTTCGGCCCGGCTGCGCCGCGACCGCCCCGGCGGAGGCCGCCGGGGAAGACGCAATGAGGCCGGGCTGCATCAGTGTGGCCGCGTGCATGATACCCATGGCCACCCTGCAGAACTGCCGCATCACCACCATCGAAGCGGTCGCGGCGGCGGGCACCGTCGTCGCGACGCAACTGCACCCGCTGCAGGAGGCGATGCTGCTCACGCACGCCAGCCAGTGCGGATACTGCACGCCCGGTTTCGTGATGGCGCTCTACGCGCAGTTGTGCAAGGACCCCCGCAGCACGCGTGAGCAGCTGGAGCGGGCGATTGACGGCAACCTGTGCCGGTGCACCGGCTACCGGCCCATTCTCGACGCCATCCGCGTGCTGGCCGCCGACGTGCCGGAGGACAGGCTTGCGAGCGACGCCCTGCGGCGGGTGCGGCGGCGCTGGGTGGACATGGTGGCGCGTGGTGCCGCGCCGGATCCAGCACCAGCGAGCATGCCGGCCGCCGACACCATGACGACCTCTCTTGCCGAGGCGCCGCAGGCGGGCAGCTGGCGCGCTCCGATTTGCGATCTTGAGGATCTGCTCCGCGAGCGGCACCGGTACCCCGGCCCGGGGCCCGGCATCCTGGCATGCGGCTGTTCCGACATCGTGTACGACCGGCGCGTTCATCCGCCGTCCGCCTCCGAAGCAATGCCGCCGCCTGTGTATCTTTCGGTGGCATCCGCCCCGGCGCTCAAGGTGTGGAAGGTTGAGGCCGACGGGCTGGTCATCGGCGCTGCCTTGCCGCTCGAAGAAGTCGAGGCCAGGTTGAAAGCAATGCTGGAGGGCCGCGAAGGCGGGACCCGCGCGTCGCTGCGCGGCGCGCGCGCCCTTCATACGCAACTGCGTTTCTTCGCCAATACGCATGTTCGCGCCGTTGCATCCATCGGCGGTTCGCTGGTCAGTTGCACCCACTTGGGCGACCTGCTGCCGGTGCTGATGGTCCTCGAGGCCACGCTGGTGGCGCGAAGCCTGAACGGCGGCGAGCGGCGCATTCGCATGGCCGATTGGGTAAATCCGGACAGCGGACGGCCCACCCTTGAACCCGCGGAAGTGCTGGTCGCCATCCATGTCCCCTGGACCACCGCGGATGATTACGTCGAGGTCCGCAAGCAAGGCCGCCGGCGCGTCGACACCACCAGCCTGACGGTGACCGCGTTCCGCGTCACCTTGGAGCCGCCGGGCGACGCCCCGGCGCCTCGGTCGGTGCGCGTGAAGCGGCTGGTTTCTTGCATCGGCGGGCTGGGAAAACCGGGCCTGCGCGCGCGCGCGCTCGAAGCATTCTGCGCGGGCATGGAGTGGAGGCGCGAGCCGCTGCTGAATGCGGCGATCGATCTGCTTCGTTCCGAGCTTGCGACCATGCAGGACGATCGCCTGCCCGAGTGGTTGCGGCGGTACCAGCGGGCGCTGGTTCTCGGGTCGTTCTTCAAGTTCTTCCTGGCGGCGCTGGACGCCGCCGCGCCCGCCGGCCAGACGGTCGGCGAACGCGAGCGCTCCGCCTTTCTTCGCTACCGTCCTAATCCTCACGAGTCGGAACAGCGCTACACCGAGACCGGACGGCCGGGCGGCGCGGTAGGCAAGTCTTTCGCGCACGGCAATGCGATGGCGCAGCTGACCGGCGCCGCGCGCTACACCGCCGATCTTGCGCTGCCCGCGGGCGGGCTGTACGCGGCGCTTGTCTGCGCCGACCGCGCGCACGCACGCATTCTCCGCGTCGACGCATCCGCCGCCCTGGCGCTGCCCGGCGTTGCCGGTGTGTTTACCGCGGCGGACATCCCCGGGGCGAAGAGGTTCGGTTTTCGCGTCCGCGACGAGTACTTCCTCGCCGAGGACGAGGTGTTCTACGACGGCCAGCCGATTGCGGTCGTCGTCGCTGCCACGCAGGAGCTCGCCGACAGAGCGGCGCGCGAGTTCGTGTGCGTGGACTACGAGGACCTGAAGGCCATCGTAACCATCGAGGATGCGATCGCGGCCAACAGCTACCACGAGGGCTACGAGGCGCGCGAGCTGCGACAAGGCGATCCCGAAGGCGCAATGGCGCGTTGCAAGCATGTCGAGGACGGGAAGGTCGTGCTGGGCGGCCAGGACCACTGGTATCTCGAGCCGCAGAATGCGCTGGTGCATCCTTCGCCAGACGCCGTGGTGGTGCATTCGTCCACGCAGTCGCCCTCGGATGTGCAGGAGTGGGTGGCGGCGGTGCTCGGCCTGCCACGCGCCAACGTCGAGTGCCGCGTGGAGCGGGTCGGCGGCGGCTTTGGCGGCAAGCAGCTGCGCGCTTCGCCGATCGCTTGCCTGGCGGCGCTGCCGGCGTTCAAGCTGCAGCGTCCGGTGAAGCTGGTGTTGAGTCGTCCGCAGGACATGCGGACGCACGGCGGCCTGTCGCCGTACCAGGCCGGCTTCCGCGTCGGCTTTGACGGTGAGGGCCGGATCGAGGCGCTCGATCTCGAGATCTGGAGCAACGGCGGCCACTCGCTGGACTATTCGGGGGACGTGCTGGAGACGGTCATTCTGGTGGTGGACTCGGCCTACCGCCTGCCCAACGTCCGCGTCCGGGGCCATTGCTGCAAGACCCATCTGTCCAGCTTCACGGCGCTGCGCGGCTTCGGCAAGCCGCAGGCCTCCGCCATCATCGAAAGCGTGATCGATCACATCGCGCGCGTGCTGTCGATGGACAGCGCGGCCGTGCGCACGAAGAACATGTATGCCGTGGGCGATGTACTCATGACGGGCACACCCATGAACGACGACGCCCTGCACAAGTGCTGGACGCAGGTGCTGGCGGACAGCGACTACGACCGGTTGAGGAAGGAGTGCGCCGAGTTCAATGCGCGGAACAGGTGGCGCAAGCGGGGCGTGGCCGCGATGCCAAGCAAGGGCAATGTCGGCTTTCTGTTCTCCGACGAGATCAACCGCGGGGTGGCGCAGGTGTGCGTGTACGGGGACGCGACGTGCCACGTTTCGCACTCGGGCGTGGAGATGGGCCAGGGCCTCGCCACGCGCATGGCCCAGGTTGCCGCGGAGGTGCTCGATGTGCCGATCGCCTCCATTCGCGTCGGCGCCACCAGCACCCGCGCCACCATCAACACGCCGCCAACGACGATGGTCAGTACCGATTTGTGCGGAGCCGCCGTCCGTGATGCGCTGCAGATCCTGCTGAAGCGGATGGCGCCGGTGCGCGCGGCGCTGGGCGGGGCCTCGGTGCCGTTTGCCGACGTGGTGCGGCACTGTTACCTCCAAGGCATCGACATGCAGGCCTCTGCCGTCGTCAACGAAATGCGCCTGGAGTACGACTGGCAGAAGCAGGCGGGAAAGGTGAGCTATTTCTTCGTCTGGGCGGCGGCGGTGTCGATGGTGGAGGTGGACGTGCTCACCGGCAGCGTGCGGATCCTGAAGACCGAAATCGTCCAGGATTGCGGCCATTCGCTCAACCCGCCGCTCGACGTGGGGCAGGTCGAAGGGGCGTTCCTGATGGGCGTGGGCTACTACATGCTGGAGGAACTGATCTGGTCGCGCGCGGGCCGCCTGTACACCACCAACCTGAGCACCTACAAGCTGCCATCGCACGACGATGCGCCCGAGCAATGGCGTGTGCACCTGCTGAAGGACTCGCCGTCGGTGAAGGGGCTGTACCACTCGAAGGGCATCGGCGAGTCGAACCTGCAGCTGGGCATGAGCGTGTACCTCGCCACCAAGGACGCTATCGCCAGCGCGCGTGCCGACGAGGGGCATCACGGCCCTTTCTTCCTGGAGATGCCCGCGACCGACGATCGCGTTCGTGCCGCCTGCCCGGACCGGTTCCACTGATTCCCCGCCGGGAGGCCGTGGCCGCGACTGGCGCGCTTGATCAGGATCAATTGGCCGCGAGGCGGCGGGTGCAGACTTGCTGTATGCTACTGCGTCCGGCCTTCTTTTGCGCCACGCGCGCGCGCCTGGGCGCCGCGTGGCGGCGCCACAACGGCCTGCCCTGAGGGCCATGCTTTCCCCGGACGCATTGACGGAAGCCGCATTCCAGGGCCGCGCCCTGCTGCTCGGCTCGCGCCTGGACCTGCGCGCCTGGCCCGAAGCCGAGGTGCTGGCCCGCATGCCCCTCGCCCTGCGGCTGCCCGAAGGCGGCATCGCGGTGCTGTTCCGCCACGGCGTCGCGGTGCTGTTCGGCGCTTCCGCAGACAATGAGCGCGCACTGCGCGAGCGCCTCGCGCCGCTGGTCGAGGGCCGCTACCCGGTCCCGGAGGAGGAGACGCTGGCATTGCGCGTCGATCCCGGGCGCGCCGAGGGGCTGGCCGACGGCGTCCTCACCATCCACGCCGGGAGCATCGACCGGCTGCAACTGGTGGCCGATGTCCTGTCCAAGAGCACCTTGCTGGCGCACTACGAGACGCGCCTGGGCGCGGAGTTCGACCGCATCGAGCCCTTCGCGCTGGAACTGGAGCAGACCGGCCGCAACCCGGGGCGAACGCGAGGGCACCTGAAGCGCATCGGCGGGCTGCTGCGCATGGAAAGCCGCATGGTGGGGCGCGCCGAGATCGGCGACAAGCCCGAGCTGCTCTGGGAGCACCCGGAACTGGAGCGCTTCTACGCCCTGCTGGAGGATGAATTCGAGGTCCGCGAGCGGCTGGCGGTGGTGGAGAGGAAGCTCGACCTGGCCGGGCGCACGGTGCGCACCATGGTGGACCTGATCAACGCGCGCCACTCGCTGCGCGTGGAGTGGTACATCGTCGCCCTGATCGCGTTCGACATCGGCATGACGCTGTACGGCAAGTGGGCGGGATAGGCGGATCGATGCCGCGGCCGCCGCTCATCCGCAAGGACCCAGCCGGTTTCCGGGTGGCGCCGAACCTGCCGGACACCGACGCGGCGCGCGCCGCGTTCTCCTGGCACACCGCGCGCGCCGGGCTGCAGGGCCTGCCCGGCGGCGGCCTCAACATCGCGCACGAGGCGGTGGACCGGCATGCGCATGGCCCGCGAGCGAACCACGTGGCGCTGCGCTGGCTGCCGGTCGCCGGGGCGGCGCGCGACATCACCTACGCGCAACTGGCGCGCGACTCGAACCGCTTCGCCAACGTGCTGCGCGGCCTGGGGGTGGCGAAGGGCGACGCGGTGTTCGTGCTCTGCGGGCGGATCCCGGAGCTGTACGCGGCGGTGCTGGGCGCGCTCAAGTGCGGCGCCGTGGTCTCGCCGATGTTCTCCGCGTTCGGCCCCGAGCCGCTGAAGACGCGCGTCAACCTGGGGCGCGGCAAGGTCCTGGTGACCACCGAGGCGCTGTACGAGCGGCGCGTCCGGAAGGCCGAGGCGGAGATGCCCTCGCTCGGCCACATCCTGCGCGTGGACGCGCCCGAGGCGCGCGCGCAGTTCGCGGCGGCCTCCGATGCGTTTGCCGTCGAGCGCACCGGCGCCGAGGACCCGGCGTTCCTGCACTTCACCAGCGGCACCACCGGCATGCCGAAGGCGGCGGTGCACGTGCATGGCGCGGTGGCCGCGCACTACGCCACCGGGCGCTTCGCGCTCGACCTGCATCCGGAGGACGTGTTCTGGTGCACCGCCGATCCGGGCTGGATCACCGGCACTTCCTACGGCATCGTCGCGCCGCTCGCGCACGGCGTGACCAGCATCGTGGACGAGGCCGAGTTCGACGCCGAGCGCTGGTACCGCAACCTGCAGGACCAGGGCGTGACGGTCTGGTACACCGCGCCCACGGCGATCCGCCTGCTGATGAAGGCGGGCGCCGACATCGCGCGCAAGTACCGCTTCCCGAAGCTGCGCTTCGTCGCCAGCGTCGGCGAGCCGCTCAACCCCGAGGCGGTGTGGTGGGGCAAGGATGTGCTCGGGCTGCCGATCCACGACAACTGGTGGCAGACGGAGACCGGCGGGATCATGATCGCCAACACTGCGGCCATGGACGTGAAGCCGGGGTCCATGGGCAAGCCGCTACCGGGCATCGAGGCGCGCATCGTCCACCGCCGCGAGGGCGGTCTCGATGTCGTGGACGCCCCCGACACCGAGGGCGAGCTCGTGCTGCGCGCCGGCTGGCCGTCGATGTTCCGCGGCTACCTCGGCCAGGAGGAGCGCTATCGCAAGTGCTTCGCCGGCGACTGGTACCTCACCGGCGACCTCGCGCGGCGCGACGCCGATGGCTACTACTGGTTCGTCGGCCGCGCCGACGACGTCATCAAGTCCGCCGGGCACCTGATCGGGCCGTTCGAGGTCGAGAGCGTGCTGATGGAGCACCCGGCGGTGGCCGAGGCCGGCGTCATCGGCAAGCCCGACCCGGTGGTGGGCGAAGTGGTCAAGGCGTTCGTGTCGCTCAAGCAGGGGCACGCGCCGGTCGAGGAGCTGCGCATGCAGCTGCTGGCGCATGCGCGCAAGCGCCTGGGCGCGGCGGTGGCGCCCAAGGAGATCGCCTTCGCCGAGGCGCTGCCGCGCACCCGCAGCGGCAAAATCATGCGCCGCCTGCTGAAGGCGCGCGAGCTGGGCCTGCCCGAAGGCGACCTGTCGACGCTGGAGGGCCCGGCGTGAGCGCCGTCCCGCCCGCGGTGCCGCCGCCGCCCTCGGGCCCGGTGCCCTACGACCGCGAGCACGCGCTCGCGCTGCTCGCGGACATGGTGCGCATCCGGCGCATGGAGGAGAAGTCCGCCGAGCTCTACGGCCAGGGGAAGATCCGCGGCTTCCTGCACCTGTACGTCGGCGAGGAGGCGGTGGCCGCCGGCGCGCTGCGCGCCCTGGCGCGCGCGGACAACCTGGTCGCCACCTACCGCGAGCACGGCCATGCGCTGCTGCGCGGCACGCCGATGGGCGCCATCATGGCCGAGATGTACGGCCGTCAGGAGGGCTGCTCGCGCGGCCGCGGCGGCTCGATGCACCTGTTCGATGCCCATGTCGGCCTGTTCGGAGGCAACGCGATCGTCGGCGGCGGCCTGCCGGTCGCCGCGGGCCTGGCGCTTGCGGACCGCATGCAGAAGCGCGCCGGCTGCGTCACCGCCTGCTTCTTCGGCGAGGGGGCGGTGGCCGAGGGCGCGTTCCACGAGGCCATGAACCTCGCCGCGCTGTGGCGCCTGCCGGTGCTGTTCTGCTGCGAGAACAACCTCTACGCCATGGGCACCGCGCTGGAGCGCTCGGAGTCGCAGACCGACCTGTGCGCCAAGGCCGAGGCCTACCGCATGCGCGCGATCCGCGCCGACGGCATGGACGTGGTGGCGGCGCACGAGGCGGCGAAGCAGGGCCGGCTGCACGTGGTCGCGGGCAATGGCCCGTGCTTCATCGAGTTCCAGACCTACCGCTTCCGCGCCCACTCCATGTTCGACGCCGAGCTGTACCGCGACAAGGCGGAAGTGGCGCATTGGAAGACGCGCGGCCCGATCCACACCTACACCGCGCGCCTCAAGGCGCAGGGCCTGCTCACCGAGGAGCAGTACCTGGAGATCGAGCGCGCCGCGGACGCCGAAGTCGCCGCCGCCGTGGCGTTTGCAGAGGGCGGCACCTGGGAACCAGTGGCGGACCTGTACCGCGACCTTCACTCACCTTCGCCATGAGCCGCATCAGCTATCGCGAAGCACTGCGCCTGGGCCTGCGCGAGGCGCTGGCGCGCGAGCCGCGCGCCTTCCTGATGGGCGAGGACGTCGGCCGCTACGGCGGAACCTACGCGGTGAGCAAGGGCCTGCTGCAGGAGTTCGGCCCGGAGCGGGTGCGCGACACGCCGCTGTCGGAACTGGGCTTCACCGGCGCCGGCATCGGCGCCGCGCTGGGCGGCCTGCGGCCGATCGTCGAGATCATGACGGTGAACTTCAGCCTGCTCGCGCTCGACCAGATCGTGAACACCGCCGCGCTCTACCGCCACATGTCGGGCGGGCAGTTCTCCGTGCCGCTGGTGATCCGCACCTCGAGCGGCGCCGGGCGCCAGCTCGCCGCGCAGCACTCGCACAGCTTCGAGGCCTGGTACGCGCACGTGCCCGGCATCCGCGTCGTCGCCGCCGCCACGGTGGAGGACGCGCGCGGCATGCTGTGGCCGGCGCTGCAGGACCCCGATCCGGTGGTGGTGTTCGAGTATCCGGCGCTGTTCGCCATGGAGGACGAATGCGCGGACACGGTGGAGGTGGATATCCGCAGCGCGAAGGTGCGCCGCGCCGGGTCGCAGGTGAGCCTGATCACCTACGGCGCCTGCCTGCCCAAGGCGCTCGAGGCCGCGGCGGCGCTGTCGGCGCAGGGCATCGATGCCGAGGTGCTCGACCTGCGCGTGCTGCGGCCGCTGGATGACGCCGCCATCCTCGCCTCGGTCAGGAAGACGCGACGCGCCGTGGTGGTGGACGAATGCTGGAAGACCGGCAGCCTGGCTGGCGAGATCATGGCGCGCATCATGGAAGGCGCGTTCTACGACCTGGACGCGCCGGTGGCGCGGGTCTGCAGCGAGGAGGTGCCGATGCCCTACGCCAAGCACCTGGAGGAGGCGGCGCTGCCGCAGGCCGCGAAGATCGTCGCCGCCGCGCAGGGGCTGTTCCGGTGATCGAGTTCAAGCTGCCTTCGCTGGGCGCGGACATGGAGCAGGGCAAGCTGCTCGAGTGGAAGGTCGTCCCCGGCCAGAGCGTGAAGCGCGGCGACGTCGTCGCCGTGGTGGACACCTCCAAGGCGGCGGTCGAGGTCGAGATCTGGGACGCCGGCACCGTGCACGAGTTGGTGGCGCAGCCGGGCGAGACCTACCCGGTGGGCGCGGTGCTCGCGCGCCTGCTCGCGCCGGGCGAGCAGCCGGGTGCGACGCCTGCTCCCGCCGCGGCACCGGCCGTGGGCGTGCGCGGGCGCATCGCTCCGGCCGCGCGCAAGCGCGCCGCGGAACTGGGCGTGAGGCTGGAAGGCCTGGCGGGAACCGGTCCGGAGGGCGCGGTGACGCTCCAGGACGTGGAGCGGGCGGCGCCGGCGGCGGCGCCCGGGCCGGACAAGCGCGGCGAGATGCAGAAGGCCATCGCCGCGGCGATGAGCCGTTCCAAGCGCGAGATCCCGCACTACTACCTGGCGGACACGGTCCCGCTCGCGAAGGCGGGGGAGTGGCTGGCGCGCGAGAACGCCGCGCGCCCGGTGACCGGCCGGCTGCTGATGGCCGCGCTGTACCTGAAGGCGGTGGCGCGCGCCTGCGTGCGGCACCCGGACCTGAACGGCTTCTTCCGCGACGGCCGCCACGTGCCGGGCGAGGCGGTGCACGTCGGGGTGGCGATCTCGCTGCGACAGGGCGGGCTGGTGGCGCCCGCGATCCTCGACGCGCAGGCGAAGGACCTCGACCAGCTGATGCGCGAGCTCATGGACCTGGTGAAGCGCGCGCGCGCCGGCAGCCTGCGCAGTTCCGAGATGTCCGGGCCCACCATCACGCTCACCAACCTGGGCGACGAGGGCGTGGACGCGGTGCAGGGCGTGATCTACCCGCCGCAGGTGGCGATCGTCGGCTTCGGCCGCGCCGCCGACCGGGCATGGGCCGAGGACGGCAAGCTGTGCGTGATGCGCGCGGTGACCGCCTCGCTCGCGGCCGACCACCGCGTCAGCAACGGCCACCGCGGCGCGCTGTTCCTGGCGGAGGTCAACAGGCTGCTGCAGGCGCCGGAGGCCTTGTGAGGGAGGCACGCGCATGAGCACGGATGCGGTGCGCGACGAAGTGATCGCGGTGCTGAAGTCCATCGCGCCGGAACTCGAGGAAGGCGAACTCGACCCGGCGCGGCCGTTGCGCGACCAGGTGGACCTCGACTCCATGGACTGGCTGAACGTGATCGTGGCGCTGCACGAGCGGCTGAAGGTGGACATTCCGGAAGCCGACTACGCGAAGCTGGTGACGCTGGAGGACCTGGTCGCCTACCTGTTGGCCAGGCGCCAGGGGCCCGTCAAAGATCCTTGACGATCCGCACCAGGGTCCGGTCCTCCTCCACGGGCTCGGCGCGGAAGCCGAGCGCGCGCACGAAGCGCAGCATCGGCCGGTTGGACGACAGCACGAACCCCTCCATCCGCTTCAGGCCGCGCCCGCGCGCGGCTTCCAGCAGCGCCTGCATCAGCACCCCGGCGAGGCCGGACTTCTGCCAGTCGTCGGCCACCACCACGCCCAGCTCGCAGGTCTGCCCGTCGGGCTCCATCACGTAGCGCGCCTCGCCCACCACTTCCTCGCCACCGTCGCGCCCGTGCAGGCAGACCAGCGCCAGGTGCCTGTCGTAGTCGACATCCGTCAGGAAATGGATCAGGCGTTCCGAGGGCGAATGCACCCACTTCTGGAAGCGCAGGTAGCGCGTCTCGCCCGACAAGCGCTGGATGAAGTCGCGCTCGGCGAGGTCGTCGTCGCGCCGCACCGGGCGGATCGTGACCTCGCGGCCGTCGCGCAGCGTGACGCGCCTGGCGAGGTGCGCGGGGTAGTCGGCCATGGATCATGGTGCGGGCGACGCTTGATGCAGGTCAAGCGCGCCGGCGGCGGCAGACCCAGACTGCGGCCATGGTGAGGACGGCGGTATGACGGGAGCGGTGCCGCGCGTGCCGCTGTGCGTGCTGCTGGCTGCCGGTGTATTCGCGGTCGTGCCGGGGCCCGACAGCCTGCGCACCGGCCTGGCCCTGTTCGCCCTGATCGGGTCGCTGTGGGTGACGCAGGCGCTGCACCTGAGTGTCACCGCGCTGCTGGTGCCGCTGCTGGCTGCGCTGGGGGGACTGCTGAGCGTGCCGGCGGCGCTGGCGCCGTTCGCGCATCCGGTGATCTTCCTGTTCCTGGGCGGTTTCGCGCTGGCGGCGGCGCTGCAGCACCAGGGATTGGACCGCGCGCTGGCCCGGCGCGTGCTGCGGTTGGCGCACGGCAGTCGCGCGCTCGCCGTGCTGCTGCTGTTCGCGCTGACGGCAACGCTGTCGATGTGGATCAGCAATACCGCCACGGCCGCGATGATGGTGCCGCTGGCGCTGGGCCTGCTGCGCGGGCCGGAGGATGCCGCCGGCGCGGCGGCGCCCGCCGTCGGTGCGCGCGAGCAGGCCTTCGTGCTGCTGGGCGTGGCCTATGCCGCCAACATCGGCGGCATCGGCACGCTGGTGGGCAGCCCGCCCAACGCGATCGCCGCCGCCGCCGCGGGCATCTCGTTCGCGCAGTGGCTCACCATCGGGCTGCCCGCGGTCGCGCTGCTGCTGCCGCTGATGATCGGCGTGTTGGTCCTCGTTCTGCGGCCGCAGCTCGGCGGACGCGTGGCCGTGGCCCGCGAGCCGATCGAGTGGACCCGCGGGCGCCGCGTGACCGTGGCCGTGTTCGCGCTCACCGCGGCCGGCTGGGTGTTCGCCGCGCCGCTGGCGCGCGCGCTCGGCATTGCCGCAGACATGGACAGCGTGGTGGCCATCGCCGCCGTCGTCGCGCTGCTGGGCCTGGGCGCCATCGACTGGCCGCAACTCGAGCGCAGGGCGCACTGGGACGTGCTGCTGCTGTTTGGCGGCGGGCTGGCGCTGGGCCGCGTGATGGAGGTCAGCGGAGGCAGCCGCTTCCTCGCCGACGCGGTGGTGGCGCAACTGCACGGCGCCGCGCCGCTGCTGGTGCTGCTGGGCGTGGTGGCCTTCGTGGTGTTCCTGACCGAACTGGTCAGCAACACCGCCGTCGCGGCGCTGCTGGTGCCGGTGTTCCTGGTGGTCGGCGATGCGCTCGGCCTGCCCGGCCCGCTGCTGGCGGGCGCGATCGCGGTGGCCGCCTCCTGCGCCTTCATGCTGCCGGTGGCGACGCCGCCGAACGCCATCGTCTACGGCACCGGGCAGGTACCGCAGGCGACGATGATGCGCTGCGGGCTGGCGCTGAACCTGGCCTGCATCGGCGCGGTCGCGGCGGCGGCGCTCCTGGCGTTCGGTTGATGCCGGGGCCGCGGCTTTGGCGAAGCAATGCCTGCAGACAGAGGCCACCCGCAAACTGATCGATACGACGCTAGGTTTCCCATAGGAACATCTATGGCCGCTCCAGGGGTGGGGGCGCCACCCCGACCGGCGCAGCGAAGCGGCGCAGCAGGGCCTTCTCGATCTCGAGGATCACGAGCAACCCGACGCCGACGGTCACGATGCCGGCGCCCCAGGCCAACGGCAGCGCCTCGGTCCGGAACAGGCGTTGCAGGAACGGGGCGTAGGTGAACAGCAGCTGCAGCGCGAGTACGCTTGCCACCGCGACCAGCACCCGCGGCGTGCCGCGCACACCCTGCCAGGTAAACGATGGCGCCTTCAGGAAGCGCACACTGAACAGGTAGAACACCTCCATGCACACCAGCGTATTGACCGCGACGGTGCGCGCCGCTTCGACGCTCGCGCCCTGCCAGCGTGCCCACTCGTACATGCCGAAGATACCGGCCAGGAAGAGGACCGAGACGAACACGACGCGCCAGACCAGGAAGCGCGACAGCAGCGGTTCGCCCACGGGCCGGGGCGGGCGGCGCATCACGTCGGCCTCCGTCGGCTCGAAGGCCAGGACCATCGCCAGCGCGACCGAGCTGACCATGTTCACCCACAGCACCTGCGCCGGCAGGATCGGCAGCGCCACGCCCAGCAGCACCGCCAGCAGCAGGCTCATCGATTCGCCGCCGTTGACCGGCAGCAGGAAGGTCACCGTCTTGCGTAGATTGTCATAGACGGTCCGGCCCTCCTCGACGGCATGTGCGATCGAGGCGAAGTTGTCGTCGGTCAGCACCATGGCGCCGGCCTGCTTGGCCGCCTCGGTGCCCTTCTTGCCCATCGCCACGCCGACGTCCGCCTGCTTGAGCGCCGGCGCGTCGTTGATGCCGTCGCCGGTCATCGCCACGATCTCGCCGTTGGCCTTCAGCGCGCGCACCAGGCGCAGTTTGTGTTCGGGGCTTGCGCGCGCGAACACGCGCGCCTCGCGCACCGCTTCGCGCAGCGAGGCCTCGTCCATCACCTCGATCTCCGGGCCGGTGACGGCCCGGTGGTCCGCGCCCATCCCGAGCTGGGCGGCGATCGCGGCGGCCGTCACGCCGTGGTCGCCGGTGATCATCATCACGCGGATGCCCGCGGCATGACACTGCGACACCGCCTGCACGGCTTCCTCGCGCGGCGGATCGATGATGCCGACGATGCCCAACAGCATCAGGCCCTGCTCGGCATCGGCATGCCGCAGCTCGCGGTGGCCGGCGGGCAGTTCGCGCTCGGCGAGCGCCAGAACGCGCCGCCCGGCCCGGGCTTCGGCGTCGATGGCCGCCTGCCAGTCGCCCGGCACCAGCGGCAGTGGGCGGCCGTCGGGGCCGGCCTGATGGGAACACACCGCGAGCACGCGCTCCGGCGCGCCCTTGAGCAGCAGCACGTTCGACTCCCCGCGGGGGTGCAGCGTGGCCATGAACCGGTGCTCGGACTCGAAGGGGATCACGTCCAGCCGCTCGCGCTCGATTCTCAGTTCCTCCGGGTTCAGCCCCATCTTCATCGCCAGCGTGAGCAGGGCGCCTTCCGTCGGGTCGCCGGCCAGGCGCCAGCCCGACTCGTCCTCGTGCAGGCTGGCGTCGTTGCACAGTGCGGCTATGTCGGCCAGCCGCATCGCCGCCGGCGTGGTGAGCGCCAGTTGCGCGGGGTCGACAGCTTCGCCGCCGATCGCCAGCGCGCCAGATGGTGCGTAGCCCACGCCCCGCACGTCGATCGTGAGCCCGGCGCAAACGAGGGACTGCACCGTCATCTCGTTGCGGGTCAGGGTGCCGGTCTTGTCCGAGCAGATGACGGTCACCGAGCCCAGCGTTTCGACCGCCGGGAGGCGCCGGATGACGGCGCGGCGCCCGGCCATGCGCTGCACGCCGATGGCCAGCGTGACCGTGAGGATGGCCGGCAGCCCTTCCGGGATGGCCGCCACCGCCAGTCCCACGGAGGCCATGAAGGTGTCGGCGAGGGTCATGTCGCGCACGAGCACGCCGAAGAGGAACAGCAGCGCGGCCGCGGCCAGAATCACCAGCGTCAGCAGCCGGCCGAAGGTATTCATCTTCGCCAGCAGCGGTGTCGTCCCTTGCTCGACCGATTCCAGCATGCGGCCGATGCGACCGATCTCGGTGCCGGCGCCGGTGGCAATGACGACCGCACGCGCCTGCCCGCGCGTGACCAGCGTGCCGGCGTAGCCCATGCACAGGCGGTCGCCGATCGCCGCGTCGCGAGCCACGGCGCCGGTTGCCTTGAGCACGGGCACGGACTCGCCGGTCAGCGCGGACTCGTCCACATGCAGATTGCGCGCCTGCAGAAGGCGCACGTCGGCCGGAATGCTGTCGCCTGATGCAAGCAGGATCACGTCGCCGGGCACCAGTTCCGCCGCATCAATGTCGTGCTGGTGACCGTCGCGCAGCACCACGGCATGCGGCGAAAGCAGATGGCGAATGGCCTGCAGCGCCCGCTCGGCCTTGCCCTCCTGCACGAAGCCGATCAGCGCATTGATCACCACGACGGCGGCGATGACCCCTCCGTCCAGCCAGTGCCCCATGGCGGCCGACACCATGGCCGCGGCCATCAGCACGATCAGCAGCAGGTTGTTGAACTGGCGCGCCAGGCGTGCGAGTGCGCCTGGCTGGGCGGGCTCGGCGAGGCGGTTGGGCCCGTGTACCTGCAGGCGTCGGGCGGCCTCCGACTGCTTCAGGCCGTGAGACCCGGTACCCAATGCCCGCAGCGCGTCCGACGCCTCGACCGCATGCCAATCCGGAGCTGCACCGGTTGCCAGGTGTTGTTCGTGTTCCTGCTTCATTTCATTCGACAGGTCCCGTGGGGTTGCGTCATCGATAGCAGGTCCGGGAGCCTGCGTCCACCAAGCTGCGTCGTGAGGGTCATCATGTCTCTGGCGCGGGAAAGCGCCCCGCCACCCAGCCGTCGATCGCCTCGCGCATCGCCTCGGGCTGCTCGGTCGGGATCCAGTGCCGCGCGGGCAGTTCCACGACCTCGCAGTCGGGCAGGGCGGCGAGCGCCGCGCGCACGCGGGGCGGATCGGTGAATGCCGCCTGCGCCGAGATGAGCGCCAGCGCCGGGGCCCGGATCCCGGCCAGCGTTTGCGCCGGCCCGGTGACCGCGGCGAGCGCCTGCAGGTAGGCGCCGGTGGCGGTGCTGCGCAGGTCGGCGAGCGGCGACGCATAGCGCGCGAGCATCGCCTCGCCCTCCCGCCCGCGCGCCAGGGCTGCGCGCGTCTCCCGGTCCAGGGCCTGAAGGTCCATTGGCGCGAGCCAGCGGCGGCGCAATCCCAGCGCATTCGCCGCGCGCACGGCAAGCGAGGCGCCCAGCAGCAGCGGACGCAGCAACGCCAGGCGCGCCATGGTCCCGGCCAGTGCCTCGCGCGGCATGGGCTCCACCAGCACCAGGCCCTGCACGCGCTCCGGCCGCCGGCGCGCGAACTCGAGTGCGATGTTGGCTCCCAGGCAGTGCCCGCCGACCAGCGCGCGCCCGAATCCCGTGGCATCCAGCAGCGCGGCGAGGTCGCCGCACCACTGGTCCATACCGGTGCGGCCGTGCCAGCGCGAGCGGCCCTGGCCGCGCAGGTCCATGCGCAAGAGCGCCCAGTCCGCGCGCAGCGCGCTGCGCGCGGCGAACTCCGACCAGCGCGTGGCGTTGCTCGCCACGCCGTGCAGCAGCACCAGCGCGCCGAGCGGCGCCTCGGGGCGCCACACCCGGCAGGCGACTCGGGCGCCATCCGGCGCCGCCACCTGGATCTCCGTATCCATCGCTACTCGCCGCGCAGCGCTTCCAGCGGATCCAGCCGCGCCGCCCGCCGCGCCGGGCCGACGCCGGCGGCCAGGCCGATCGCCACCGCCACGCCCTCGGCCAGCAGCGCGTAGCTCCAGGACACCTGCACCGGCAGCGCCGGAACGGCGACGGCGAGCAATCCCGCCACGCCCCAGCCCAGCGCGAGGCCGGCCGCGCCCCCCATCGCGGCGAGCGCCGCGGCCTCGCCCAGGAACAGGAGCAGGATCCGCCGGCGCGTCGCGCCCAGCGCGCGCAGCAGGCCGATCTCGGTGGTGCGCTCGGCCACGGCGATGGTCAGGATGGTGAGGATGCCCACGCCGCCCACCACCAGCGAGATGGCGCCGATGGCCGCCACGGCGAACGTGATCGCATCCAGTATCGTGCCGAACACCTCCAGCATCTTCTGCTGCGGCGTGATGGTGAAGTCCTCGGCGCCGTGGCGCGCCACCAGGATGCGGCGGATGCCGTCCTCGACCTCCGCCAGCGGCGCGGTGGGCTCGTAGAGAACGTGGATCTCCATCAGGCTCTCGCGGTTGAACATGTCCAGCGCGCGCGCCGTGGGCACGTACACGGTGTCGTCCAGGTCGAAGCCCAGCACCTGTCCCTTGGCCTCCATGACGCCTATGACGCGATATCGCTCGCTGCCGACGCGCATGCGCTGGCCCAGGGGACTCGTGCCGCCGAACAGTTCCTTCGCCACCTTGGCGCCCAGCACCACCAGCGCCCGCGCCGCGTGCGGGTCGTCGCGCGGCAGGAACTCGCCCGCCGCGACGCGCATGCTGAGCGTGCGCGCGAAATCGGGCCCGACGCCGTAGATGGTGGTGCGCCGGGTGCGGCCCTCGAAGTTGAGCTCGCCGTTGCCCTGCACCATCGGGTCGGAGAGCAGCACGTGCGGGGCGCGCTGCAGCGCGGTGGCGTCATCGATGGACAGCGGCCGGATGGTGTTCACAGCGCCCAGCGAGGCGCCGTGGGTCTGGGTGCGCCCCGGGGTGACGCTGATGAGGTTGGTGCCGAACTGGCTGAACTCGGCGATGACGAAGCGGTGCAGGCCCTGGCCGATGGCGGTGAGCAGGATCACCGCGGCGATGCCGATGGCGATCCCCAGCGAGGTGAGGAAGGTGCGCAGCCGCAGCGCGGTCAGCGAATCGAGGACAAAGCGGGCGGCGTCGGCGAATCTCATCGGCGTGACAGCGCCTTTACGGGATCCAGCCGCGCCGCGCGCCGCGCAGGTGCCAACGAGAACAGGATCGAGGTCGCGAGCGCGGTGGCCGGCGCCGCTGCGAGCGCCCACAGCGGCGGGGTGAACGGGATGTCCGGATAGGCCTGCGAGATGAGCAGTTGCCCCAGCTTGCCCGCGGCCAGGCCCAGCGCCGCGCCGCCCAGCGCGAGCATCACCGCTTCGGCGAGGAACACGGCGCGCACCTGCGTCCCGGTCGCCCCCAGCGCCTTCATGAGGCCGATCTCGGCGCGCCGCTGCGTGACGCTGATGAGCATCACGTTCATGACCAGCACGCCGGCGACCGCCAGGCTGATCGCCGCCAGCCCGCCCACGGCCAGCGTGAGCGCGGTGAGGATGCGGTCGAAGGTGGCGAGCACCGCGTCCTGGGTGATCACGGTGACGTCCCGCTCCCCGCCGTGGCGCTCCTTCATGATGGCCTCGATGTCGGCCTGCGCCAGCGGGATGCTGTCGCGGCTCTTGGCCTCGGCGAGGATGCGGAACAGGGCCTCGGTGTTGAAGAGGGCCTGCGCCGCGGCCACCGGGACGACGACGATCTCGTCGGTGTTGAAGCCGAGCGACTCGCCCTGCTTGGCGAGGATGCCGATGACGCGGAAGCGCCGGTCGCCGATGCGCAGCCATTCGCCCAGCGGCGGCGTGGCGCCGAACAGTTCGCTCGCGACCTTCGAGCCGATGACGCAGACCGCAGCCGGATGGCGGGGGTCGCCCTCGGGCAGGAAGCGCCCCTGCGCCATGGCCATGCCGCGGATCTCCTTGAACGCCGCGGTGGAGCCGAGCACCGGCGTCTCGCGCCGCCGGGTGCCGTAGTGCACGTCCCCGGCGCCCACGATCAGCGGCGCGATGCGGCGCACCGCGTGGCTGCGCGCGACCGCGAGCGCGTCATCCAGGGTGACGTCGCGCGGCGTGCGTCCGACCAGCACCCCGGGCATCGCCCCCGCGGTCTCGCTGCGGCCCGGGAGCACGATGAGCAGGTTGCTGCCCAGCGAGCCGAACTGGTTCACCACGTACAGCCGAGCGCCCTCGCCGATGGCGCTCACCGCGACCACCGCTGCGACGCCGATGGACATCGCGAGCAGGATGAGCAGCGTGCGTCCCCGGCTGCCCGAGAGCGACTGCCAGGCGAAGGCGGCGAGGTCGGCGGCGCGCATGGCGGCCTCAGCCGCGCTCGTCGGCGACGATGGCGCCGTCCACCATGCGCACGCGGCGGTGCGCGCGGGCGCCGATCTCGGCGTCGTGCGTGACCAGGATCAGGATCGCGCCGGCGTGGTGCGCGCGCTCCAGCACCGCCATCACCTCCTGCCCGGTGTGGCGGTCCAGGTTCCCGGTCGGCTCGTCGGCGAGGATCACCGCGGGATCGAGCGCGAGCGCGCGCGCGATGGCGACGCGCTGGCACTGGCCGCCGGAGAGCTCGCTCGGCCGATGCCGGGCGCGTTCCTCCAAGCCGTACTCGGAGAGGATCCGGTCCAGGCGCCGGCGGCGCTCCTCGGGCGCGATGCCGGCCAGCATCATGGGCAGCTCGATGTTCTGCTCGGCGGTGAGGCGCGGCACCAGATGGAAGAACTGGAACACGAATCCGAGCTTGTCGCGCCGCACGGCCGCGGTCTCGTCGTCCGACAGCGAGGTGACGTCCCGGTCGTCCAGCCGGTAGCGGCCGGCGTCCGGCCGGTCGAGCAGGCCGATGACGTTGAGCAGCGTCGACTTGCCCGAGCCCGAGGGTCCCATGATGGACAGGTACTCGCCCGCCGCGATGTCCATCTCGATCCCGCGCAGGGCGTGGACCTCCTCGCCGCCGACGCGGAAGATGCGTTCGATCCCCTGGAGCGCGATCACTGCGGCCGGGTCACGGCTTGGGCGGGGCGGCTTCCGCCTCGGCCAGCGCCCCGGCCTTGACCCCCGCGCGCTCCAGCGAGGTGACCACGCGCTCGCCAGCCGCGAGCCCCGCGCGGATCTCGGTGTGCTCCCAGTTCGCGAGTCCGGGCTCGACGCGGCGTTCCTCCAGCCGGCCGCCGGCGCCCAGCGCGAGCACCTTGTTCCCCGGCATCAGGGCCGCGGTGGGAATGCGCAGCACCTGGTCGCGCCCGGTGACCACGATCTCGACGTCCGCGCTGTAGCCCACCAGCAGGTGGCGGGCCTCGCCGGCGGTGTCGAACTCGACCTCCACCTCCACCGTGCGCGCCTGCTTCTCCAGCGCCAGCACGTAGGGCGCGATGCGGCGCAGCTTGCCGGCGAAGGGCTTGCCCCGGTAGGCGTCCAGGGTGATGCGCGCCGGCATCCCGATCTTCAGCTGCGCGGCGTCCACCTCGTCGATCGGCGCGGTGACGTAGAGGCAGGCATCGTCGATGAGGTCGATCGCGGGCAGGGTCGGGATGCCCGGGGGCGAGGGCGTCAGGTACTCGCCGACCTCGCCGTTGATGTCGGCGACGATGCCGGCAAAGGGCGCGCGCAGCGTGGTGCGCGCGGTGTCGGCGGCCGAGGCCCGGATGCGGGCGTCGGCTTCCTTCACCTGGGCGTGCGCGCTGTCGCAGGCGGCGGCGCGCGCCCGGGCCTCGCTCTCGGCGCGGTCCAGGCGATCCTCGGAGACGAAGCCCTGCTTGCGCAGGTCGCGCGTGCGCGCCGCCTCGCGCGCCGCGTTCTCCGCCATCTGGCAGGCTTCGTTGACGCGGGCGCGCGCGGAAACCAGCTGCTCGCGGGATACGCGCTCGCGCGCCGACAGGTCGTCGTTCCACAGCTGCAGCAGCAGCTGCCCCTGCTTGACGCGCTCGCCCTTGCGCACCGCCAGCTTCTCGATCCGGCCGCCCAGGGGCGGCGAGATCTTCGCGCGCCGGCAGGCGGCGACCGATCCGGCGCGGGTATTGGCGACGGTGGACTCGACCCGCCCGGCCTCGGCGGCGGCCACCAGCACCCGGACCGGGACCGGGCGGGTGGCTTTCCAGGCGGCGAAGCCCAGCGCCGCCACGAGGGCCAGCGCCACGAGCCAGCGCAGGCTGCGGGCGAGGGTCATGTCAGGCGATGATCGGGCCGGGGCGGGCGCCCGGTTTGATCGGCGTCAAACGCGGCGGCAGGATGGCGTGGATCATGGCTGCGTATGCTCTCTTTCGAGGATTGTATCGGCCTGTGCGGCCTCACCGAGGATGAGGTGAGGGCGATCGCGGAGCATGAGCGCATCCCGGAGATCGCCGCCGCCGAGTTCGGCCACTACCTGGTCAGCACGCCGGAGGGCGAACTGTGCATCCGGGCCATGATACGCGACGACATCGCGCGCGCCATCGCCGAGGGGCGCCGCGAGCGGGAACTGGCGCTGAAGCTGGTCCTGCGCAACTTCATCCTGCAGCACCCGCGCTGCGAGCAGCGCCATCGCGACGAGCTGGTCCTGCCCGACCGGCGCCTGGCCGGCCGCGGCTAGCGGCGCCGCCGTGGCTGCCTCGCTTCCCGCCGACCAGCTCTGCCGCGTCTGCGACCCGGCGAGCCTGGGTTTCCGCACCACCGAGGAGCTGGCCGACCTTGCCGAGCCGCCGGGCCAGGTCCGCGCCGAGGATGCGATCCGGTTCGCCGTGGACGCCGCCCACGAGGGCTACAACCTGTTCGTCATGGGACCCGAGGGCCATGGCCGGCGCAGCATGATCCGGCGGGTGCTCGAGCGCCAGGCCGGCAAGGCCGCGGCGAGCGCCGACTGGGTCTACGTGTTCAACTTCCGCACGCCCCACCAGCCGCGCGCGCTGCGCCTGCCGGCGGGACGCGCCGGCCGCCTGCGCCAGGACATGGAGGAGCTGGTCGAGGACCTGCGCGCGGGAATCCCGGCGGCGTTCGAGACCGACGAGCACCGCAACCGCCTGAAGGAGATCGAGGGCGCGTTCGAGCATCGCCAGGAGGAAGCGCTGGGCGCGGTGGGCGAGAACGCGCGCAAGGACGGCATCGCGCTGCTGCGCACCCCCGCCGGGTTCGGCTTCGCGCCGACGCGCGAGGGCGCGGTGATGGAGCCGGAAGCGTTCCACAAGCTGCCGCCGGCCGAGCAGGAGCGCCTGCAGCGGCGCATCGCGGAACTGCAGGAAGAGCTGGAGGCGGTGATCCACGAGCTGCCCAAGTGGCGCCGCGAGGCGCAGCGCCGCCTGCGCGAGCTGAACCGCGAGGTGACCAGCGCGGTCGTCAACAGCCTGATCGAGGAGCTGGAGGCCGGCTACCGCGACCTGCCCGAGGTCGCGGCCTACCTGGGCGAGGTGCGCGCCGACGTGCTCGACCACGCCGAGTACTTCCAGCATGCCAAGGATGGCGAGCGCCCGACGCTGTTCGGCATCCCGCTGCCGGCGCCGGAGGGCGGCGACGCGCCGCTGCGCCGGTATCTCGTGAACGTGCTGGTGGCGCACGAGGACGGCGTGGGCGCGCCGATCGTGCAGGAGGAGAACCCGACCCACGACAACCTGGTCGGGCGCATCGAGCACATCGCGCAGATGGGCACGCTGCAGACCGATTTCTCGCTCATCAAGGCGGGCGCGCTGCACCGCGCCAACGGCGGCTACCTGGTGCTGGAGGCGATCAAGGTCCTCACCCAGCCCTTCGCCTGGGAGGCGCTCAAGCGCGCGCTGCGCGCGCGCGAGATCAAGATCGAGCCGCTGGGCCAGGCGCTGAGCCTGGTGAGCACGGTGTCGCTGACCCCGCAGCCGGTCCCGCTGCGGCTCAAGGTGGTGCTGGTCGGGCCGCGCCACATCTACTACCTGCTGCATGCGTACGACCCGGAGTTCGCCGAGCTGTTCAAGGTCGCGGCCGACTTCGAGGACGACTTCGCGCGCGCCAACGGCGCCGACCTGCTCTATGCGCGCCTGGTGGCGACGGTGGCGCGGCGCGACCGGCTGCGGCCGCTGGACTGCGGCGCGGTGGCGAAGGTGATCGAGCGCGCGGCGCGCGGCGCGAGCGACACCGGCAAGCTCTCGGCGAACCTGGAGGCGCTCGCCGACCTGCTGCGGGAAGCCGACTACTGGGCGGGCAGCGCCGGGCGGCCGGTCACCGCCGCCGCGGACGTGGAGCGCGCCGTCGAGGCGCAGGAGACGCGCGCCGGGCGGGTGCGCGACCGGCTGCGCGAGGCAATGCTGCAGGGCACCCTCCTCATCGACACCGGGGGCGAGCGCGTCGGCCAGGTCAACGGCCTGGCGGTCACCGAGCTGGCCGGGCGCGCCTTCGGCATGCCGCACCGGATCACGGCGCGCGTGCGCCTGGGCGGGGGCAAGGTGGTGGACATCGAGCGCGAGTCCGAGCTGGGCGGGCCGATCCATTCCAAGGGCGTGCTGATCCTGTCCGGGTTCCTCGCCGCGCGCTACGCGGCCAAGGTGCCGCTCGCGCTCGCCGCGAGCCTGGTGTTCGAGCAGAGCTACGGCGGCGTCGAGGGCGACAGCGCCTCGTCGGCGGAGCTGTGCGCGCTGCTCTCGGCGATCGCCGAGGCGCCGGTGCGCCAGTCCCTCGCCATCACGGGCTCGGTCAGCCAGCATGGCGACATCCAGGCCATCGGCGGGGTCAACGAGAAGATCGAGGGCTTCTTCGCGCTGTGCCGGGCGCGTGGCCTCACCGGCGCGCAGGGCGTGATCATCCCGGAGGCGAACGTGCGCCACCTGATGCTGCGCGCGGAGGTGGTGCAGGCGGTCGCCGAGGGCAGGTTCGCCATCTATCCGGTGCGCACCGTCGACGAGGCGGCGGCGCTGCTCACCGGGCTGCCGGCCGGGGAGCGCGACGCCCTGGGCGCGTTCCCGGCCGGGACGCTCAACCGCCGCGTCGAGGAGCGCCTGCTCGAGCTCGCCGAGCAGGCGCAGGACCGGTTGCTGCGCGCCGGGCGCAGGGCGGAGCGGCGCGAGCGGGGGCGCCGGTGAGCGTCGCGCGCGTGCTGATCGAGCTGGAGCCGGAAACGCCGGCCGGCGAGCTGGAGTCGGCGGTCGCGCTCGCAAACCGCTTCGGCGCCGAGCTGGTGGGCCTGTTCATCGAGGACGCGGGGCTGCTCAGCTTTGCCGCGCTGCCGTTCGCCCGCGAGATCGGACGGTCGTCCGCCGCGCGGCGCGCCACCGGCGTCGGCGCCATGGAGCGGGCGCTGCAGGCGTTGGCGCGGGAGGCGCGGCAGGTGCTGGCGAGCGCCGCCGCGCGCCAGGACGTGCGCTGGTCGTTCCGCGTCGAGCGCGGACGCTCGCCCGAGGCGCTGCTCGCCGCGGCCGCCGCCTGCCTCCCGGAGTCGGCCTGCGACTCGCCGCGCCTGCTGGTGCTGGGCGACGGCGAGGCCGAGGCGCTGCGCTGGGCCGAGCGCGCGCGGACGGCGCGGCGGCTGGAGCTGGTTCGCGCCGCGAGCATCGCCGAACTGGCGGCGGCACTGGGCGTCGACCCGGGCATCGTGGTGGCGCCGGCGGCCGGGGCGGTGCTGGCGCAGGAGGGGCTTGCCGAACTGCTGCGCGACACCGGCGCGCCGCTGCTGCTGCCGTCGTTGCGCCGCGCGCGCATGGCATGAGCGCCGCGGGCGCGCCGGCGACCTTTGCGCCGATCCGGCGCGTCGCGCCCGTTGCGCCGTTCTCGTGGCTCGCGCTCGGTTGGCGCGACCTCGTCCGCGCGCCCGCGGCGAGCCTCGCCTACGGCGCGGCGTTCGCGCTGATGGGCTGGCTGATCCATTTCACGTTCCGCCATGCCTACGAGTACGTGTATGGCCTGGCGGCGGGGTTCCTGCTGGTCGGGCCCGCGCTCGCCGCGGGCCTGTACGACATCAGCCGGCGCCTGGAACGGGGCGAGGCGGTCTCGCTTGCGCCGACGCTCACGGCCTGGCGCGCCAACCCCGGCGCCTTCGGCGTGTTTGCGGTGATCCTGCTCGTGCTGCTGCTGCTGTGGTCGCGCGCCTCGCTGGTGATCTTCGCGCTGTTCTTCGCGAGCGGCCTGCCCAGCCTGAAGGACCTTCTGGGGCAGGTGCTCAGCGCCGCGCACTGGGATTTCGTGCTCGCCTGGTTCGCCGCCGGCAGCGTGTTCGCCGCGCTGGCCTTCGCCGCCGGCGCGGTCTCGGTGCCGATGATGCTCGAGCGGCGCACCGACGCGGTGGTGGCGGTCCTCAACAGCGTGCGCGCGCTCGCCGCCAACCCGCTGCCGATGGCGGTCTGGGCCGCGCTGATCGTGCTGCTGGTGGGCGCGGGCTTCGCCACGCTTCTCGTCGGGCTGGTGGTGACCGGGCCGCTCGTCGGCCACGCCACCTGGCATGCCTACCGCGCCCTGGTCGGCGCGACCGGCGAAGCGGCGCGCTAGAAGTCCTCCTGCGGCGCGCGCGCGCCCTCGCCGCGCGCCGGGCGGCGCGCGATCATGACGTCGGTGGTGAGCGCCAGGCCCGCGATCGAGGCCGCGTTCTGCAGGCCGGTGCGGGTCACCTTGCAGGGGTCGAGCACGCCCATCTTCACCAGGTCGCCGTATTCGCCGCTGGCGGCGTTCCAGCCGAAGTTGCCTTCGCCCTCGGCCACCTTCGCCACCACCACCGAGGGTTCGGCGCCGGCGTTGCGCGCCAGCTGGCGCAGGGGATCCTCCAGCGCGCGCAGCACGATGCGGATGCCCGCATCCTGGTCGGCGTTGGCGCCGCGCAGGCCCTTCAGGCGCGCCCGGGCGCGCAGCAGGCCGACGCCGCCGCCGGGCAGCACGCCTTCCTCGACCGCGGCGCGCGTCGCGTGCAGCGCGTCCTCGGTGCGCGACTTGCGTTCCTTCATCTCGGTCTCAGTGGCCGCGCCCACCTTGACCACGGCGACGCCGCCGGCGAGCTTGGCGGCGCGCTCCTGCAGCTTCTCGCGGTCGTAGTCGCTGGTGGCGGCCTCGATCTCGGCCTTGATGCGCGCGACGCGGGCGGCAATCGCCGCCGGCTCGCCCCGGCCGCCGATCAGGGTGGTGTCGTCCCTGTCGATCTCGACGCGCTGGGCGCGGCCCAAGTCCTCCAGCACCGCCTTCTCCAGTGCGCGGCCGGCCTCCTCGGCGATCACCGCGCCGCCGGTGAGCACCGCCAGGTCCTCCAGCATCGCCTTGCGGCGGTCGCCGAAGCCCGGCGCCTTGACGGCGCAGGCCTTGATCACGCCGCGCAGCGCATTGACCACCAGCGTCGCCAGCGCCTCGCCCTCGACCTCCTCGGCCACCACCAGCAGCGGCTTGCCGAGCTTGGCCACCTGCTCCAGCAGCGGCAGCAGCTCGCGCACGGTGGAGATCTTCTTGTCGTGCAGGAGGATCACCGCGTCCTCCAGCACCACGCGCTGCTTCTCGGGGTCGTTGATGAAGTAGGGCGACAGGTAGCCGCGGTCGAACTGCGTGCCCTCGACCACCTCCAGCTCGCTCTTCAGGCCCTTGCCGTCCTCGACCGTGATGACGCCTTCCTTGCCGACCTTCTGCATCGCCTCGGCCACCATCTCGCCGATGGCGGCGTCATTGTTGGCCGAGATGGTGGCCACCTGCGCGATCTCGGTGCGGCTGGCGCAGGGCCGCGCCTGTGCCTTCAGTTCCGCCACCAGGGCGTCCACGGCGAGGTCGATGCCGCGCTTCAGGTCCATCGGGTTCATGCCCGAGGCGACGAACTTCATGCCCTCGGTGACGATGCCCGCGGCGAGCAGGGTGGCGGTGGTGGTGCCGTCGCCGGCCACCTCCGAGGTCTTCGAGGCCACCTCGCGCGCCATCTGCGCGCCCATGTTCTCGAACGGGTCCTCCAGCTCGACTTCCTTCGCCACGACGACGCCGGAGTTGATGATCTGCGGCGCGCCGAAGCCGCGCTCCAGCACCACGGTGCGCGCCTTGGGTCCCAGGGTGACGCGCACCGCGTCGGCGAGGACGCCGATGCCCTCCAGGATCCGCGCGCGGACCTCGTCGCCGAACAGGATCTGCTTGCCCGGCATGGCCCGGCTGCGGTCAGCCCTTGCGCTCGCGTGCCGGCACCAGCAGCACCGGCACCGGGCTGTAGCGCAGCACCAGCTCGGCGTCGCTGCCCAGCAGCGCCCGCTGCACGCCGCGCCGGCCGTGGGTGCCCATGACGATCAGGTCGGCGCGCCACTTTTTCGCCTGCTTGACGATGGCGTCCGCGACGCGGCCGCCGAAGTCCTCGACCACCACGCACTCGGGCCTGGCGCCGGCGGCGTGGGCGCGCCGGGCCACCGCGGCGAGGGTCTTGCGGCCCCCGGCGCGCATCGATTCCAGCAGCGGGGCGACGCTGGCGCCCATCTCGGGCGCCGCGATCACCGCGTACTCCTCGACGACGTGCAGCAGGCACAGCTTCGCCTTGCCCTCCTTCGCGAGCGCGAGCGCCTCGCCCAGGCCGCGCATCGAGGTCGCGCCGCCGTCCACCGGAACCAGGATTCTCTTGTAGCCCATGCCAGTCCTCCCGAGGTTGTTACTACGCTATCGCCTCCCGGCCCGCGCGATTTGACATGCGTCAAAGGCGCGCCCCGGCAGTTCGCGAGCATGCGGACATGCGCATCGGCGTGCCGAAGGAGATCAAGGTCGAGGAGCACCGCGTGGGCCTGACGCCGGAGAGCGTCGGCCGGCTGGCGGGGCTCGGGCACGAGGTGGTCGTGCAGGCGGGTGCCGGTGCCGGGATCGGCGCCACGGACGGCGACTACCGCGCCGCCGGCGCCACGATCGAGGCCGGAGCCGAGGCGGTGTTCGCCGCCGCCGACCTGGTGGTGAAAGTGAAGGAGCCGCTCGCCGCGGAGCGCCGGCTGCTGCGCCCCGGGCAGGCCCTGTTCACCTACCTGCACCTCGCGCCCGACCCGGAGCAGGCGCGCGACCTGCTCGCGAGCGGCTGCACCGCGATCGCCTACGAGACGGTGACCGGTCCGGCGGGCGGATTGCCGCTGCTCGCGCCGATGTCCGAGGTCGCGGGGCGGATGGCGGTGCAGGTGGCGGCGCGTTACCTGGAGCGTCCGGCCGGGGGGCGCGGCGTGCTGCTCGCGGGCGCCACCGGGGTGCCGGGCGCGGACGTGCTGGTGCTGGGCGCGGGCGTGGTCGGGTCGAATGCCGCGAGCCTGGCCCTGCGCATGGGCGCCAGGGTCACGCTGCTCAGCCGGTCCGAAGCGTCGTTGCGGCGGCTGGAACGGGAGTACGACCGGGACCTGCGCACCGGCGTCGCCACGCCGCAGGCGATTGCCAGCGCGCTGCGCGCCGCCGACGCGGTCATCGGCGGCGTCCTGGTTCCCGCGGCGCTGGCGCCCAAGCTGGTCACGCGGGCCATGCTGGCCACGATGCGGCCGGGCGCGGTGCTGGTGGACGTTTCGATCGACCAGGGCGGCTGCTTCGAGACCTCGCGCCCGACCACCCATGCCGACCCGGTGTTCGCGGTGGACGGCATCCTGCACTACTGCGTGGCCAACATGCCCGGCGCGGTGCCGCGCACCTCCGCCTACGCACTCAATCGCGCCACGCTGCCGTACGTCGAGGCGCTCGCCGGCAAGGGCATCGCGGCGGCGCTGCGCGAGGACGCGGGCCTGCGCGACGGGCTCAACGTCCATCGCGGCGCCGTCACGCGGCCGGAGGTCGCGGCCGCGCTGGGCCTTCCGCATCGGGAGGCCGGCCGCGCCCTGGCCGGCGCCTGACCGTGGCGGCGCGGCGCAGGATCCTCATCGCCGGCGCCGCCGGGCGGGATTTCCACGACTTCAACGTCCTGTACCGCGACGACCCGGCGCACGAGGTGGTCGCCTTCACCGCGGCCCAGATCCCCGGCATCGCCGGACGGCGCTATCCGGCCGCGCTCGCCGGCGCGCTTTACCCGGAGGGGATCCCGATCCTGCCGGAGTCCGAACTGGAAGCGCTGGTGCGCGACCGCGGCGTGGACGACGTCGTGCTCGCCTACAGCGACCTCGCGCACCCGGAGGCGATGCACCTCGCCTCGCGCGCGCTCGCCGCGGGCGCGAGCTTCGTGCTGCCGGGCCCGCGCGCCACCATGCTGCGCGCGACGGTGCCGGTGATCGCGGTGTGCGCGGTGCGGACCGGCGCCGGCAAGTCCGCGGTGACGCGCTGGCTGTCGCGCCGCCTGCGCGAGCGCGGCCTGCGCTGCGCGGTGCTGCGCCACCCGATGCCCTATGGCGACCTCGAGCGCCAGGCGGTGCAGCGCTTCGCGAGCCTGGCGGACCTGGACCGCGCCGGATGTTCGGTGGAGGAGCGCGAGGAGTACGAGCCGCACCTCGCCATCGGCAACGTGGTCTGGGCGGGCGTGGACTACGCGCGCATCGCGCAGCAGGCGGCGCGCGACGCCGACGTGATCCTGTGGGACGGCGGCAACAACGACTTCCCCTTCCTGCGCCCGGACCTGCTGGTGGTGCTGGCCGACGCGCTGCGCCCGGCGCAGGCGGACACGCACCATCCGGGCGAGGCCTGCCTGCGCATGGCCGACGTCATCGTCCTCAGCAAGTGCGATAGCGCGCCTGCGGCCGATGCCGCCGCCCTCGCCGCCGCCTGCCGCGCGCTCAACCCGGCCGCGACGATCGTGCGCGGCGCGCTGCCGATCCGGCTCGACGACCCGGCGGCGGTACAGGGGCGGCGCGTGGCGGTGGTGGAGGACGGCCCGACGCTGACGCACGGCGGCATGGCGCACGGCGCGGGCTTCATCGCGGCGACCGGCGCCGGCGCGCGCGAGATCGTGGACCCTCGCACGGCTGTGGTGCCGGCGATCGCCGCGCTGTATGCGCAGTACCCGCACATCGGTCCGGTGCTGCCCGCCGTGGGCTATTCACCGGAGCAGCTGGAGGCGCTGCGGCGGACGCTGAACGCCTCGACGGCCGAGGTGATCGTGTCGGCGACGCCGGCGGACCTCGCTCGGCTGGTCGCACTCGACAAGCCGGTGGTCCGCGCGCGCTACGAGTTCGCGGAACTGGACGCGCCCGGGCTGTGGGCGCGGGTGGAGGCGCTGCTAGTATCCACGGATGGCTGACTCGCGCAGCAATCCGTTCGCGCACGCTCGCGACTGGCATGCGCTCGCGCCCGAAGAGGCGCTGCGCGCGCTGGAGGCGACAGCGCAGGGCCTGAGTTCGGAGGAGGCGGCCCGGCGGCTCGCGCTCGCCGGCCGGAACGCGCTGCCGGAGGCGGCGCGCCGCCATCCGCTGCTGCGCCTCGCCGCGCAATTCAACAACGCGCTCATCTATTTCCTCCTCTTCGCCGCCGTGGCGGCGGCCGTCCTCGGTCACATCGTGGATGCGGCCGTGATCGTCGCCGTGGTGATCGTCAACGCGTTCATCGGCTTCGTGCAGGAAGGCAAGGCTGAGGCCGCACTGGAGGCGATGCGCCGCATGATCTCGCCCCGGGCGAGCGTCCTGCGCGACGGACGGCGCCAGACGGTCGCGGTGGAGGCGCTCGTCCCGGGCGACCTGGTGCTGGTCGAGGCGGGCGACCGGGTGCCCGCGGACCTGCGCCTCGTTCGCGCGCGCGGCCTGCTGGTGGACGAGGCGCTGCTCACCGGCGAGTCGGTCGCGGCGCAGAAGAGCGAGCAGGCGGCGCCGGCGGATGCGCCACTGGGCGACCGGCAAGGGATGGCTTACTCGGGCACGCTCGTCGCCGCCGGGCAGGGGACGGGCGTCGTGGTGGCCACCGGGCTGCGCACGGAAATCGGCCGCATCAGCTCGCTGCTCCAGAGCGTCGAGCAGCTGAGCACGCCGCTGCTGCGCCAGATCGACCGCTTCGCGGTGCGCTTCACCTGGTTTGCGTTCGTGGTCGCGGCCCTGGTGTTCGCCTTCGCGGTCTGGGTGCGCCACTACAGCTGGGCGGAAGCGCTGATCGCGGTGGTGGCGCTGGCGGTGGGCGCGATCCCGGAAGGCCTGCCGGCGGTGATCACCATCACGCTCGCCATCGGCGTGCGGCGCATGGCGGCGCGCAACGCCGTCATCCGGCGCCTGCCCGCGGTGGAGACGCTCGGGGCCACCTCGGTGATCTGCTCCGACAAGACCGGCACCCTGACGAAGAACGAGATGACGGCCACGCGCGTCGTTGCCGGCGCTCACCAGGTCGCGGTGAGCGGAGCGGGCTACGACCCCGAGGGGGTCCTGGAGGCGGTGGGGCACGACGACGATGCAGCCGCGATCGCCGCGGTCGAGCCGTTGCTGCGCTGCGGGCTGCTGTGCAACGACGCCCAGCTGCAGCGGCGCGACGGCGCGTGGATCGTCGAGGGCGACCCGATGGAGGGCGCGCTGGTGGCGCTCGCGATGAAGACCGGCCTCAATCCGGAGCACGCGCGGGCCGAATGGCCGCGCCTGGACGAAATACCCTTCGACGCCGCGCACCGCTACATGGCCACGCTGCAGCGCGGGCCCGGCGGCGAGGTGCTCGCCTTCGTCAAGGGCGCGCCGGAGACGGTTCTCGGCATGGCAGGCGCCCCGGACCGCGAAGCCTGGACGGCGCGCATCGCCGAGGCCGCCTCCGCGGGCGAGCGCGTGCTCGGCTTCGGCTGCAAGCGGCTGCCGGAGGGCACGGCGCGCCTTGCCATGGCGGACGTGGCCGAGGGGGTCGAGTTCCTCGGCATCGTCGGCTTTATCGACCCGCCGCGGGAGGAGGCGATCCGCGCCGTCGCCGAATGCCGCGCCGCGGGCATGGAGGCGAAGATGATCACCGGCGACCACGCCGCCACTGCGGCGGCGATCGCGCGCCAGCTGCGCCTGGCGCCCGAGCCGCTGGTGGTCACCGGCGCGGAACTGGACGCGATGGACGAGGAATCGTTCGCCGAGAGCGCGCGCCGCTCCACCGTGTTCGCGCGCACCAGCCCGGAGCACAAGCTGCGCATCGTGCGCGCGCTGCAGTCGGGCGGCGCGGTGGTGGCGATGACCGGCGACGGCGTCAACGACGCGCCGTCTCTGAAGCAGGCCGACGTCGGCGTGGCGATGGGGATCAAGGGCACTGAGGCGGCGAAGGAGGCCGCGGAGATGGTGCTGCTCGACGACAACTTCGCCTCCATCGTCAACGCGGTGCATGAGGGCCGCACGGTGTACGACAACATCCGCAAGGTGATCGCCTGGACGCTGCCCACCAACGGCGGCGAGGCGCTGACCGTGATCGCCGCGATCGCCTTCGGCTTCACCCTGCCGGTGAGCGCGGTGCAGATCCTCTGGATCAACCTGGTCACCTCGGTCACGCTCGGCCTGGTGCTCGCCTTCGAGCCCGCCGAGCCGGGCGTGATGCGCCGGCCGCCGCGCCCGCAGGGCGCGCCGCTGCTCTCGGGGTTCCTGGTCTGGCGCGTGGTGCTGGTGTCGCTGCTGTTCCTCGGCGCCGGCCTGGGCGTGTTCTTCCATGCGCTCGCGCGCGGCGACGACCTGGAGACCGCGCGCACGCTGGTGGTGAACACCATCGTGGTGATGGAGATCTTCTACCTGTTCAACGTCCGCTACCTGCACATGAGCTCGATGACGCTGCGCGGCGCGCTGGGCACGCCGGCGGTCCTCGTCGCGCTCGGCGTCATCGTGCTCGCGCAGCTCGCCTTCACCTATGCGCCGTTCATGCAGCATTGGTTCGCCACCCGGCCGGTTGCGCTTGCCGACGGCGCGATGATCGTCGCCATCGGCGCGGCCATGATGCTGCTGCTGGAAGGGGAGAAGTGGCTGCTGCGGCGCGTGGGCGTGGCGGAACTGCGGCCGGTTTAGCGCCGCCGTTGCTGCCAGCGACGAAGGACCTCCTGGCGTGTGACGCTCAGGGCGCGATGAGCAGGTCCGCCCGGGCGTGCATCAGCAGGTTGGCCGGAACGCTTCCCAGCACGCGCTCGGCCAGCGCGGCGCGCGCATCACGGCCCACCACGATCAACTCGAACGAGCCCTGCTTCGCGACCCGCAGCAGCGCCGGCGCCGCCGGGCCGATCACGGCCCGGCGGCGCGCGGTGCCCAGTCGGCCCGGCTGCGCGCCGGGGAACGCCGCTTCCAGCCGGGCGGCGGCGCGCTTGCGCAGTTCGACCTTGGCGGCGCGGATGGCGTGCTGCAGTGCGCCGGTGAGGAGCATCGGGCCTTCGATCGACTGCACCGCGTGCAGCAGCGTGATGCGAGCCCCGGGGAACAGCGTAGCCGCAGACACCGCGCCGCGTTCGGAGGCCGGCGAGAAGTCCATCCCGACCAGCGCGCGCGCGTAGGGCGCCGGCGCGGGGTTGCGCACCACCAGCGCGGGGCAGTCCGATGCACGCGCGACCGCGAGTGCGGTTGCGCCCAGCAGCAGCGCGTCGCCCGCGCGACGGCCATGCGGCCCGAGCACGACCAGGCCGGCCGATTCCGCCCGCGCCGTGCCGGCGATCGACTGCGCGGCGCGTCCCATCGCCATCCGCGCCGTGACGCGGATGCCGTGCGCGCGCTGCAGCCGCTCCGCGAGCGCGCGCAGGGCGGCGCCGGCCCGGGCGTTGGGCTGGTCCGCGAGCAGCCGCCGCTTGGGCGTGGCGAGCGCGCGCAGGTTCCGCCAGCGGGCGAGGTCGAAGGCGTGCAGCAGGACCAGGCGCGCGCCATGGTCGCGCGCAAGCTGCGCGGCGCGGTCGACGGCGAGGCCGGCGGGCGGCGAGAAATCGGTGGCGACGAGGATCGCGGCGGGTGGTTTCATGTCGGCTCCGGGCCGGTCAGCGCACCAGCGTCAGCGGCAGCGGCGAGCGGTGCGCCACGGCGAACGTCACCGAGCCGAGCACCAGGCCGCGCACCGCGCCCAGTCCGCGCGTGCCCATGACGATGCGGCCGCTGCCGGTTTCGCCCGCCAGGCGCACGATGGTCTCCGGATAGGGGCCCTGCAGGATGTGGAGGCGGCAGGGAACGCCGGCGCGCTCCAGCAGGCGCAGCGGCGCCCGGGTCGCGGCTTCCCCGTTGGCGCGCACCCAGGCATCGATCTGGGCCCGGCTGACGAAGCGGCGAACGCGCCCCGACACGATCCTGGGCTGGACGTTGAGCAGGTGCACCTGGAGCTTCCGCGCGCGCCCGCGAAGGCGCGCCTGCAGCCGGCAGAGATAGGCTGCGGCGCGCAGGGACGGCCGCGAGCCGTCCACCGCGAGCACCACGACCGCCGGATCCGCGGTCCCTCCGGTGCCGGCGGCAGCGGGCACCAGCGTCACCGGCTGGCGGGCGAGGTGGACCACCTTGTACGCGACCGAGCCCAGCCCGAGGTTGCCCAGCGCGCTCAGGCCGCGGCTGCCGAGCACGATCTCGCCCGTGCGCAGGCGCAGCGCGGCGGCGGCGATCGCCGCCGCCGGGTCGCCGCCGGGGATTGCGTGCAGGCGCCAGGGGAGCCGCGCGGAATCGAGTATGCGCCGCGCAGCGGCGGTCTCGCGCCGGGCGGCCGCCAGCAGGCGCTGCGCCGCTTCCGGCGCGCGGCCGGCGCGCTGGCCTGTTCCGCCCGCCGGCTGGACGTTGGCGACATGGATCCGCCCCACCCCGAGCACCGGCGCCGCGCGCGCGATGAAGCGCGCTGCGCAGTCCGCGTCGCGAGACCCGTCCGCGGCAAGCAGCCAATCCGGCGTGGAACGTCCAGCCATGCTTTGATCCTCCCCTTGTCCTCCGACCGCGCGGGGCGGTCGCGGTTCCCGGTGTTTCGCGCCGGGCCTAGCGGCCCGAGGGCACCACCAGCACGTCGCACTCGGCGGCCGCCAGCGTGTGCAGCGTCACGCTGCCCAGCAGCAGGTCCTCCAGCATGGAGCCGCCGTGCTTGCCGATGGCGATCAACTCCGCGCGCAGCGCCCGCGCGCTGTCCTGGATCAGCTTCGGGGGATAGGCGCGGTCGACCACGCGGACGGTGCGCTCCGGCGCGAGGCCGGCGGCCGTCACCGCCTGGTCGATCTGCATCCCGGCGCGCTCGTACGCCTGGCTGCGGTAGCGCTCGATGTCGTCCTGGCTGGCGCCGGCGATGCCCAGCTTGCCTTCGAAGGGGAGGTCGTAGGCATGCACCAGGGTGAGTCCGGCCTGCGGCGCGATCCGGGCCGTCAGCGCCAGCGCCGCGCGCGAATCAGGAGAGAAATCCAGCGGGACCAGCACGCGCTGGTACGCGCCCGTTGGCGCGGCCTTGACGATCAGCACCGGGCAGGGCGCCTTGCGCAGCAGGCGCTCGGCGCTGGAGCCGATGGCGAGGTCGCGCAGCGGATTGACGCCGCGCGCGCCGAGCACCGCCAGGTCGAAGCCGCTCGCGGCCGCCGCCAGGGCGCCGACCACGTTCCCGGAGCCGAGGCGCGGCTCGAAGGCGAACCCGGACTCGCGCTCGATCTCCGCGGCGTGCGCCTCGAGCGCGCGCTCCATCGCGGCGCTTGCGCGCAGTTCCAGCTCGAGGTCGAAGGGAATGGCCGGCGGCACGTGCAGGAGCACGCCCCGCGCCGCGCCGTGCGCGCGCGCCAGCTGCGCGCCGCGCAGCGCGGCGTTGCGCGCGTCGGCGGAAAAATCGGTCGCGACGAGCAGCGATTGCATGCCGGGCCTCCGGTGCGGCGGATCAGCCCGGATGATGCCCCGCATTCAGCGCGCGCGCCAGAACTGTTCCATCTCGAGGTAGGTGAAGGACGCGGACCAGGCGATGAGGACGAAGCCGGTGAGCGCCTCGGTGCCCGCGAGCAGCCGGACCGGGCCCGTCGGCGCGAGGTCGCCGTAACCCACCGTGGTGAAGGTCACCGCGGAGAAGTAGATCGCGTCGCCGAAGGCGATCGGCGCGGCGCCGCCGACGGCGCCGGTGGCGGGCCAGTGCAGCAGCCCCCAGTAGGCGAGGGCGAACAGCCAGATCTCCAGCACGTGCAGGCCGATGACCGACGTGATGCCGTAGAGCACCTTGATGCGCCGGTGGCCGCCCAGGCGCGCGAGGCCGCGCGATCCAAGCACGAGTCCCTCGTAGTGGATCGACACGGAGGCCGCCACCGCGGCGAGCGTCGCTGCCGCGACGGCGGCGTTCGCCCACCAGTTGTCGTAGCTCAGGGCGGCGCCCCCGCGTGGCTCAGTGCTTGACCGCCAGCAGCCCCTCGAGCGCCTCGCCGTCGCGGATGCGCACGTGCTTCTGGTTCACTTCCAGCAGCCCGTCCTCCTGGAACTTGGAGAACAGCCGGCTCACCGTCTCCAGCTTGAGTCCGAGGTAGCTGCCCAGCTCCTCGCGCGTCATGCGCAGATGGAAGTCCGAGGCCGAGTAGCCGCGGCGCGTGAAGCGGCGCGACAGGTTGAGCAGGAACGTGGCCAGGCGCTCCTCGGCGCGCATCGAGCCCAGCAGCATCATCACGCCGTGGTCGCGCACGATCTCGCGCGACAGCACCGAGTGCAGGTGCCGCTGCAGCGCCGGCACCTCGCGCGCCATCTCTTCCACCAGCGCGAAGGGCATGACGCAGACCTCGCTGTCCTCCAGCGCGATCGCGGCGCCGTTGTAGCTGCCGGTGCCCACGCCGTCCATGCCGAGCAGCTCGCCGCCCATGAAGAAGCCGGTCACCTGCTCGCGGCCCTCGCGGTCGACGACGCTGGTCTTGAAGAAGCCGACGCGCACCGCGTACACGGCGTTGAAGGGGTCGCCGGCGTTGAACAGCGCCTCGCCGCGCTTCACCCGGCGCCGGGCGTAGACCACGTGCTCCATGCGGCGCATGTCCTCGGCGCACAGGCCCCCGGGCAGGCAAAGCTCCCGCAGGTTGCAGCTGGAGCAGCAGACTTCGTGCTTGGCGCGCGGCGCGGCGGCGCCGAGCACGGGGTGGAGCTGGATGGTGGCGGGCATGGCGGGTCTCCCTGGCTAGTGAAGCTTGGCGGCGCGGCGCGCGAGCGCTTCCCTGACGCGCGCGAACTCGGTGCTCTTGTCGAAAACCCCGCGCGCGCCCAGGCGCAGCGCCATGCTGCGGTAGGGCTCGGCGGCATAGCTGGAGCAGAGATAGACGTCGATCTCGGGGGCGCCCGCGTGCAGCGCGCGCAGCACCTCCAGCCCGTTGCCCTCGCGCAGCCGCAGGTCGAGCAGCACGACATCGGGGTGCGCCGCGAGCACCTCGCGGATCGCGTCCGCGGCGGTGTCGGCGTGGCCGATGGTGCTCAGGCCGGGAATCAGCGCCAGATCGGTCTGGATCCGCTGGAGGACCTCGGGCGAGTCCTCGACGAGGAAGACCCGGAGCGGGGTGTGGCTGGCTTGTGCTTGCATGCCCCGCAGTCTGCGCGGCGGGGCGGGACGGCGGTATCGGCGGCGGGCGCGGCCGCGGGTGGGAAAGGGCTGCGGCGGCGGGTAGGAATTGTCCTAGCGCCGCTAGGCCAGGCCGTTCTCCATGGCGTAGCGCACCAGCTCCGCCGTGCTGTCCAGGTTGAGCTTCTGCTGGATGTGGGTCTTGTGGGTGCTGACGGTCTTCACCGACAGGTGCAGCTTGTCGCCGATCTCGGTCAGGCTCATCCCGGAGACGATCAGGCGGAGGATCTCGAACTCGCGATCGGACAGGGTCGTATGGGGCGCGGCGCTTCCCGGCTGCGACGACGCCAGCAGCTGTTCCGCCGCCGCGTCGCTGATGTGCACGCCGCCCGCCGCGATCTTGCGGATCGCCGCCACCAGCTGCTCCGAGGCGGTGTCCTTGGTCAGGTAGCCCGAGGCGCCCGATTTCAGCGCCCGCGCCGCGTACTGCTTCTCGCCGTGCATGGACAGCACCAGCACGCGCAGCTTCGGCTTCTCCAGCTTCACCCGCTTGACCAGGTCGATGCCCGAGAGCCCCGGCATGGACATGTCGAGGATCGCGATGTCGTAGGCCGTGGACTTCACCAGCGCCAGCGCCTCGTCCCCGTTGGCGGCCTCGCCCTCGACGCGGATGTCCGCGGTGGCGCCCAGGAGCTGCTTCAGCCCCTCGCGCACCAGCTGGTGGTCGTCGGCGAGCAGGACGCGGATCACGGCGCCGCCCCCGCGCCCGTCGGCAGCCGCACCAGAACCCGGGTGCCGCCGCGCGGCGCGCGCCCGATCTCCAGGGTGCCGCCGAGGTAGCGCACGCGCTCGCGCATGCCCTTCACGCCCAGGGAGCGCGTCTTCGCCAGCGCCGCCTCGTCGATGCCGCGGCCGTCGTCCTCCACTTCCAGCCGCAGCACCGCGCCGTCGCCCTCCAGCGTCACCCAGGCGAGCTTCGCCTGCGAGTGGCGCGCGATGTTGGTGAGCGATTCCTGCAGCACGCGGTAGAGCGTGTTCGCGACCGGCCGGGCGATCTCGCCGGCGTCCTCCAGCCGCACGCGGGCGTTGACCTGCACGCCCGAGCGCGCGGCGAAGTCGTCGCTCAGCCAGGTCACCGCGTCGGCCAGCCCGAGGTCGTCCAGCATCAGCGGCCGCAGCTCGGCGGAGATGCGGCGCACCGAGGTCACGGTGCGGTCGACCAGCGCGTTCATCTCCCCGGCCTTGGCGGCGAGCGCCGCCTCGCCCGCGGGCAGGCGCTCGCGCAGCCAGCCCAGGTCCATCTTGAGGGCGGTGAGGAGCTGCCCCAGCTCGTCGTGCAGCTCGCGCGCGATCAGGGTCTTCTCCTCCTCGCGCGCCTCCAGCACCCGGGCCGAGAGCTCGCGCAGCTCGTCCTGCTGGCGCTGCAGCTGTTCCTCGTATTCCTTGCGCCGCGTCACGTCGCGCAGGATCACGGTGTAGAAATGGCCGCCCTCGGTGCCGGCCTGCGAGATCGAGGCCTCGATCGGGAACTCGGTCCCGTCGGCGCGCAGCGCCCACAGCGTGGTGGCGTCGCCCATCTTGCGGCTGGTGGTCCCGGTGCGGCCGAAGGACTCGATATGGCCATGGTGCGCGCCGCGGAAGCGCGCCGGGATGAAGCGGTCCAGGGCGGCGCCCAGCGCGTCTGCGCGCCGGCACTTGAACATCGCCTCCGCGGCGCGGTTGAACAGCACCACGCGCTGGCCGGCGTCCACGGTGATGATGGCGTCCATCGCCGAGTCCACCACCGCCTCCAGCCGCGCCTGCACCTGCCCGAGGGCGACGCGCTGCGACTCGCTGCGCAGGCCCAGGCGCACCACCAGGAACACGCCCGCGCCCAGCACCATGAGGTCGAGCACGAGGTCGAGCGCGGGCAGCCAGGGCAGGCCGCTGTCCAGGGTGAGCGCGGCGATGTTGAGCACCACCAGCGCGGCGGCGATGCCCAGCAGGATGCCGATCTGCCAGGGCTTCACGGCGCGGCGCGCCTTTGACGCAGGTCAACGGGCTGCGCCGCACCCCCGGCATAGTGGCCGGCATGGCGCCCGTTCACTCCGAAGTCGTCATCGACCCGGTGCTGATCCGCAAGTTCGACATCACCGGGCCGCGCTACACCTCCTACCCGACCGCGGACCGCTTCGTCGAGGCCTTCGGCGAGCAGGACCTCGCGAACGCGCTCGCCAAGCGCAACGTCGGCGGCCTCAACCAGCCGCTGGCGGTGTACGTCCACCTGCCGTTCTGCAGCAGCCTGTGCTGGTACTGCGGCTGCAACAAGGTGGTGACCCGGGACCATGGAAGATCCGCCAAGTATATCAAGTACTTGGGCAAGGAATTGGCGCTCGTCGGCGGGCTCATGGCGGCGCAGCCCGAGGCCGGCCGCGGGATCTGCCAGCTGCACTGGGGCGGCGGCACGCCGACGTTCCTGTCGCGCGAGGAGATGGCCGAGTTGATGGGGGTGCTGCGCGAGCGCTTCGAGCTGGCGCCGGACGCGGAGGTCTCCATCGAGGTCGATCCGCGCAGCTCGGAGCCCGGCCGCATGGCGTTCCTCGCGGGCCTCGGCTTCAACCGCGTCTCGATCGGCGTGCAGGACTTCGACCCGGCGGTGCAGGCGGCGGTGCACCGCATCCAGGGCGAGGACCTGACGCGGCGCGTGGTGGAGGAGTCGCGCGCCGCGGGCTTCCGCTCGGTGAACCTGGACCTCATCTACGGCCTGCCGAAGCAGACCCTGGACAGCTTCAACGCCACGCTGGACCGCGTGCTGGACATCGCGCCGGACCGGATCGCGCTCTACAGCTACGCCCACCTGCCGGCGCTGTTCAAGCCGCAGCGCCGCATCCACCAGGCCGAGCTGCCGCCGGCGGAAGCGAAGCTGGAGATCATGAGCCTCGCCATCGGCCGCCTGACGCGCGCCGGCTACGCCTACATCGGCATGGATCATTTCGCGCGCCCCGACGACGAGCTCGCGGTGGCGCAGCGCCAGGGGCGGCTGCAGCGCAACTTCATGGGCTATACGACTTACGCGGCGCAGTCCGGCGCCGACCTGCTGGGCTTCGGCGTCTCGGCCATCGGCAGCGTCGGGTCCAGCTACTACCAGAACGAGAAGTCGCTCGAGGACTACTACGAGCGCCTGGACACCGGCCAGTTGCCGGTGATGCGCGGGCTGGAGTTGACGCCCGATGACCTGGTGCGCCGCGCGGTGATCCAGTCCCTGATCTGCAACTTCCGCCTTTCCATCGAGGCCATCGAGCTCGCCTGGCTGATCGATTTCCGCCGCTACTTCGCCGCCGAGCTGCAGGAACTGGGACGGCTGGAGAGCGACGGCCTGGTGGATCTCCAGCCCGAATGGATCGTGGTCACGCCGCGCGGCCGGCTGCTGGTGCGGGCGGTGTGCGCGGTGTTTGACAAGTACCTGCGCGAGCGGCGCGAGCGCGCCGCCTATTCCAGGGTCATCTGAGGATGGACGCCGGCCTGCTGCCGATGCTGGGCGCCATGCTCGCCGCCGGGCTTGCCTCGGGCGTGCACTGCGTCGGCATGTGCGGCGGCATCGTCGCCGCGTTCGATGGGCGCAAGGTGGTCCCCGTGGTCCCGGCCCGGGCGGACCGGCCCTGGATGCGGCGCCTCGCGTTCAACGCCGGGCGCATGGCGACCTACTCGGCCGCCGGCGCGGTCGCCGGCACCATCGGTTCGGCCGCCTACGCCGCCGGCGCGCTGCCGGCGCAGGGCGTGCTGCAGGTGGTGGCCAGCGCCGTGCTGGTCGCGATCGGCCTGCACCTCGCGGGCGCCGGGCGGCTGCTCGCCCCGCTCGAGGCGCTGGGCGCGCCGCTGTGGCGCCGCCTGCAGCCGGCCGCGGCGCGCCTGATGCAGGCCCCGGGACCGGTGGCCTCGTTCTCGGCCGGACTGGCATGGGGCTGGCTGCCCTGCGCCATGGTCTATGCGGCGCTCGCCGCCGCGGCGTTCTCCGGCGGCGCGGCGCAAGGCGCGCTCGCCATGGCCGCGTTCGGCCTGGGCACGCTGCCCTTCCTGCTGGCCGCGGGGTGGCTCTCGCGCCGGCTGCAGCGCTGGCGCCTTGCCGTGGGCGGCCTGGTGCTGGGCTTCGGCGTGTATGGGTTGGCCCACGCCGGGGCGATGGGCGAGGCCATCCGGCAGGGACTGCTGTGCTTCTAGGAGGAAACGGCCATGCGTGACGCAAGAGCGGAGGCGAAGCGGATCATCCTGGAGGAGCACCGCTCGATCGCCGCGGTGCTCTCCGGCCTGAAGGACCTGGCGCGGCTGGCGCAGGACCCGGACGTGCGGCCGGGGTTCGACGCGCTGCGCGCGATGATCACCTACATCGACGCGTTCCCCGAGCGCATGCACCACCCGAAGGAGGACCGGCACCTGTTCGCGAAGCTGCTGGAGCGCGCCCCGTCCTCGCGCGCGCTGGTGGAATCGCTGCAATCCGAGCACGTGCAGGGCGCGAGCCTGGTGCGCGACCTGGAGCAGTCGCTGCTCAGGTTCGAGGAACTGTGGCCCAAGGGCGCGGCGGAGTTCGCCGCGGCGGTGGAGCGCTACGCGCGCTTCCACTGGGACCACATGCGGCGCGAGGAGCACCAGGTGCTGCCGCAGTGCGAAGCCGCGCTGACCGCCGCGGACTGGGAGGAGATCCGCGCGGCCTTCGCCGGCAACGAGGACCCGATCGCCGACCTGCGGCAATCGGATTTCGCCAACCTGTACCAGCGCATCCTGAGCCTCGCGCCGGCGCCGGTGGGCCTGGGCGCGTCCTGGCGCAGGGGCGCGCGGCCCGGCTAGCTGATACCCTTGCCGCTGGCTTCGAACGCGGACGGGAGTGGCGCGATGAGGGGTTTGCGCGGCAAGAGGGCGATCGTCACCGGCGGCGCCGCGGGCATCGGCGCGGCGATCGTCAGCCGGTTCCGTGAGGAGGGCACCGAGGTGGTGGTGTTCGACCTGAACGGCGAGCCGAGGGTGGACATCACCGACTACGAGGCGGTGCAGAAGGCGGTGGCGGCGGCCGGGCCGGTGGACATCCTGGTCAACAACGCCGGCTGGGACATGTTCCGGCCGTTCCTCAAGACCGACCCGGCGTTCTGGCAGAAGATCATCGCCATCAACCTGGTCGGGCCGATGAACCTGCTGCATTGCGTGCTGCCGGGGATGGTCGAGCGCGGCGGCGGCAAGGTGGTGAACATCGCCTCGGACGCGGGCCGCGTCGGCTCCTCGGGCGAGGCGCCGTACTCCGCCTGCAAGGGCGGCATCATCGCGCTCGCCAAGACCCTGTCGCGCGAGCTGGCGACCAAGGGCGTGCGCATCAACACCGTGTGCCCGGGGCTCACCGAGACCGGCATGCTGGAGGCCTTCATGCAGGGCGCGGGCAACCCGGACAAGCTGCGCGAGGCCTACCGGCGCGCGGTGCCCATCGGGCGCCTGGGCAAGCCCGAGGACATTCCCGGCGCGGTGCTGTTCCTCTCGAGCGACGACGCCGACTTCATCACCGGGCAGACGATCAGCGTCTCCGGCGGCCTGACGATGCACGGCTAGGCCGATGTAACCGATCGGTTACATCAGCGGCAGACCAGGACCGGGATCTTCGAGTGGGCGAGGACCTTGGCGGCCTCGCTGCCGAGGAGCAGGCCCTTCAGGCCGCGCCGGCCGTGCGAGGCCATCACGATCAGGTCGCAGCGGCGCGCGCCGGCGGCGCGCAGGATGGCCTTCCAGGGCTCGCCGCCGACGACGGAGATCACTTCCGCGGTGGTGTCCTGCGCCCGCGCGTCGGCGCGCGCGGCCGCCAGCACGCGCTTGCCGGCCTGCTCCACCGCGCGCCCGTAGCCGGGCAGCTTCGCGAGGTCGATGCCGGTGGACTGGAGGTAGGGCGACACGACGTGGATGACGCTCAGCCGGGCGCCGCACGCCCGCGCCAGTTCCGCCGCCGCGCGCACCGCGCGCCGCGACAGCGGCGAGCCGTCGGTGGCGGCGAGGATGCGCTCGTACATGCTCAGAGCCGGGGCGCGCTGCCGCCGCCGGTGGCGCGTTCGTGCTTCGCCTGGCAGGGGACGCAGCGCGTGGCGGCCGGATTGGCGGCGAGCCGCGTGAAGGCGATTTCCTCCTCGCAGTCGGCGCAGGTGCCGAAGCCGGGTTCATGGATCCGCGCCAGCGCCGCTTCCACCGAGGCCAGCTCCTTCACGTCGCGCTCCAGGTCCGCGATGTCCAGGTCGCCCTCGAGGTCGGCGACCGCGTCGTCGTCGGTTTCCTGGCGGTGATTGGCCAGCCTGCGGTGCTCCGCGATCTCGGCGCGCAGGCGCGCGGCGAGGCCCTGCAGCTGCGCCTGCAGCCGCTCGCGCTGCTCGATGGTGAGGTACTTCATCGGCTCAGCGAACCACCAGCACCGGCACCTTGGAGTGCGTCAGCACCTTGGTGGTCTCGCTGCCCAGGACCAGTCCGGCCAGGCCCCGGCGGCCGTGCGAGGCCATGACGATGAGGTCGCATCTTTTCCCCTTTGCGGTGCGGATGATGCCCTCCCATGGGGCATACATCGAGACTGCCGCAGTCTTCGCCTTGATGCCCGCGGCCGAGGCCTGCTTCTGCAGCGCGGTGAGCGCCTTGTCGGCCTCGCGCCGCGCCAGGTCCTCGTAGCGCTTGCGCGTCATCTCCGGGACGTAGATCGCCGCCTCCCCGTACATCGCCGGGCTGTAGGGCGCCATGACGTAGAGCCCGGTCATTGCGGCGCCGCTCAGTTTCGCGAGCGCGATCGCCTGGGCGATCGCCTTGCCCGAGAGCTTCGAGCCGTCGGTGGGAACGAGGATGTGCTGGTACATGGCTGCCTCCTTTGCTCGGGACATTATCCACTGCGGCGTGCGCGCAATTGACCTCGATCAAACCGGTCTTGCGCCGCCGCATCGCGCTCGCTGCGGCGCACCACTATTGACACAAGTCAATTGGATGCACCATCCTAGATCTAGCATGCACCAAAACAAGGAGTAACTGCATGCCCATGACCACTTCGGCGAGCGCCGTACACCCTGGAGACCAGAGCAGGGCGCTGTGGTTCTCCACCGTCGCCTTCACCATCTGCTTCGCGGTCTGGACGATCTTCTCGATCATCGGCATCCAGATCAAGAAGGACCTCGGGCTCAACGAGACCCAGTTCGGCCTGCTGGTGGGCACGCCGATCCTGACCGGTTCGCTCATCCGCCTGATGCTGGGGGTCTGGACCGACCAGTACGGCGGGCGGCTGGTCTACACCATCGTGATGGTGAGCGCGGCGATCGCGACGTGGCTGCTCACCTTCGCCTACGACTACACCACCTTCCTCATCGCCGCGCTCGGCGTGGGCATCGCCGGCGGCTCCTTCGCCGTGGGCATCGCCTACGTCTCGCGCTGGTACCCGGCCGAGAAGCAGGGCGTGGCGCTGGGCATCTTCGGCGCCGGCAACGTCGGCGCCGCGGTCACCAAGTTCGTGGCGCCCTTCGTCATGGTGGCTTTCGGCTGGAAGGCGGTCGCCGAGATCTGGGCGGCGGCGATCTTCCTCATGGCGGTGGTGTTCTGGTTCGGCACGCGCGAGGACCCGGTCACCGCCGAGCGCCGCCGGCAGGGCGCCAAGCCCGAGCCGCTCTCGGCCATGATCGAGCCGCTGAAGAACATCCAGGTGTGGCGCTTCTCGCTCTACTACTTCTTCGTCTTCGGCGCCTTCGTCGCGCTGGCGCTGTGGCTGCCGCGCTACCTCATGGGCGTGTACAGCCTGGACGTGAAGACCGCCGGCATGATCGGCGCCGCCTACTCCATCCCGGCCTCGATCTTCCGCGCCTACGGCGGGCACCTGTCGGACAAGTTCGGCGCCCGCACCATCATGTACTGGACCTTCGGCGTCTCGACCCTGGTCGCCTTCGTGCTGTCCTACCCGCCCACGCAGTACGTGGTGAAGGGCATCCAGGGACCGATCACCTTCACCATGGAGACGGGCCTGGTCACCTTCACGGTGCTCGTCTTCATCCTCGGCTTCTTCATGAGCCTGGGCAAGGCGGCGGTGTACAAGCACATCCCGGTGTACTACCCGAAGCACGTCGGCCCGGTGGGCGGCGTGGTGGGGCTGGTGGGCGGCCTGGGCGGCTTCATCCTGCCCATCACCTTCGGCGCGCTCAACGACCTCACCGGCGTCTGGACCAGCTGCTTCATGCTGCTGTTCCTGATCGCGGCGGTGTCGCTCGCGTGGATGCACTTCGCGATCCGCGCCATGGAGCAGGCGGCGGTGGGCAAGGACCTCAAGGCGCTGCCCGAGCTGCCCGAGATGCAGGAGATCCACGAGCCCAGGCACGTCGGCGTGCTGGGCGAGAAGCGCCTGGAGGACTGGCGGCCGGAGGACAAGGACTTCTGGGAATCGACCGGCCGCCGCATCGCGCGGCGCAACCTGATGATCTCGATCCCGGCGCTGCTGCTGTCGTTCGCGGTGTGGATGGTGTGGTCGGTGGTGGTGGCGAAGCTGCCCTCGATCGGCTTCAAGTACACCACGGACCAGCTGTTCTGGCTGGCGGCGCTGCCCGGGCTGTCGGGCGCGACGCTGCGCATCTTCTATTCCTTCATGGTGCCCATCTTCGGCGGGCGGCTGTGGACCACGCTCGCCACCTGGTCGCTGATCCTGCCCGCCGTCGGCATCGGCATGGCGGTGCAGCAGCCGGGCACGCCCTACTGGGTGTTCCTGGTGCTGGCGCTGCTGTGCGGCTTCGGCGGCGGCAACTTCGCCTCGTCCATGGCCAACATCTCGTTCTTCTACCCGAAGGCGGAGAAGGGCAACGCGCTGGCGCTCAATGCCGGATTGGGCAACCTCGGGGTGAGCGTGGTGCAGTTCGCGGTGCCGCTCGCGATCACCGCCGGCGTGTTCGGCTGGCTGGGCGGGGACCCCGTGATGGTGAAGGGCCCCGGCGGCGAGACCCCGATGTGGCTGCAGAACGCCGGCTTCATCTGGGTGCCGTTCATCGTCGCCTCGGCGTTCGCGGCCTGGTTCGGCATGAACGACATCGCCTCGGCCAAGGCCTCCTTCGCCGAGCAGGCGGTGATCTTCCGCCGCCGCCACAACTGGATCATGTGCTGGCTCTACACCGGGACCTTCGGCTCGTTCATCGGCTACTCGGCCGGTTTCCCGCTGCTGGCCAAGACCCAGTTCCCCGACGTGGACGCGCTCAAGTACGCGTTCCTCGGGCCCCTGGTCGGCGCGCTGTCGCGCTCGCTCACCGGCTGGGTGTCGGACCGCTGGGGCGGCGGGCGGGTGACGTTCTGGGTGTTCATCGTCATGGCGGCCGGGGTCTACGGGGTGCTGCACTTCCTGGAGGCGAAGAACTTCGCCGGCTTCTTCGCCATGTTCCTGCTGCTGTTCTTCGCCACCGGCGTGGGCAACGCCTCCACCTTCCAGATGATCCCGGTGATCATGGGCAAGGAACTGGAGCACCTGATGCCGCAGCTGACGGCGGAGGAGCGCCGGCGCCAGGCCGACAAGGAATCGGCGGCCATCATCGGCTTCACCTCGGCGATCGCCGCCTACGGCGCGTTCTTCATCCCCAAGAGCTACGGCACCTCGATCGCGCTCACCGGCAGCCCGCAGGCGGCGCTGTGGGGGTTCTTCTTCTTCTACCTGAGCTGCATCGCCATCACCTGGTGGATCTACACCCGCCCGCAGGGGCTGCTGCACGACATCGAAAAGGCGCGCGCATGAGCCATTTCCTCGACCGGCTGAAGTTCCTCACCACCTCGACCGAGAAGTTCGCCAGCGGCCATGGCGAGACCCGCAGCGAGGACCGGACCTGGGAGCAGGCCTACCGCCAGCGCTGGAGCCACGACAAGATCGTGCGCTCCACGCACGGCACCAACTGCACCGGCTCCTGCTCCTGGAAGATCTACGTCAAGGGCGGCATCGTCACCTGGGAGACGCAGCAGACCGACTACCCGCGCACCCGCCCGGACATGCCCAACCACGAGCCGCGCGGCTGCTCGCGCGGCGCCTCCTACTCCTGGTACCTGTACAGCGGCAACCGCATCAAGTACCCGATGGTGCGCAGCCCCCTGCTGCGCCTGTGGCGCGAGCTGAGGAAGACCGATTCGCCGGTGGAGGCCTGGCGCGCCATCGTCGAGAACCCGGACGCGGCCGCCTCCTACAAGAAGGCGCGCGGCCTGGGCGGGTTCCTGCGCGCCAGCTGGGACGAGGTGAACGAGATCGTCGCCGCGGCCAACGTCTACACCGCGAAGAAGTACGGCCCGGACCGCATCATCGGCTTCTCGCCGATCCCGGCCATGTCCATGGTGTCCTACGCCGCCGGCAGCCGCTACCTGTCGCTCATCGGCGGCGTGTGCATGAGCTTCTACGACTGGTACTGCGACCTGCCGCCCTCCAGCCCGATGACCTGGGGCGAGCAGACCGACGTGCCGGAGTCCGCCGACTGGTACAACTCCACCTTCATCATGATGTGGGGCTCCAACGTGCCGCAGACGCGCACGCCGGACGCGCATTTCATGACCGAGGCGCGCTACCGCGGCGCCAAGGTGGTGTCGGTGTTCCCGGACTACGCCGAGGGCTCCAAGTTCGGCGACATCTGGCTGCACCCGAAGCAGGGCACCGACGCCGCGCTGGCGATGGCCATGGGCCACGTCATCCTGTCCGAGTACCACGCCAAGGACAAGAGCGAGTACTTCCGCGAGTACTGCCGCCAGTACTCCGACATGCCGATGCTGGTCCGCCTGGTGGAGCAGGGCGGGCGCCTGGTGCCGGAGCGGTTCCTGCGCGCTTCCGACTTTGCCGACCGGCTGGGCGAGTCCAACAACCCGGAATGGAAGACCATCTGCATCGACGAGGCCACCGGCCAGCCGGCGGCGCCGCTGGGCTCGATCGGCTACCGCTGGGGAGAGAAAGGCAAGTGGAACCTGGCGAAGACCGCGATCAAGCCGCGGCTGTCGCTGGAAGCGGTGAAGGACGAGACCGCGCAGGTGGCCTTCCCGTACTTCGGCGGCATCGCGCACGAGCACTTCAAGGCCAACATCCAGCAGGACGTGCTGCTGCGCGCCGTCCCGGTGAAGAAGGTGGGCGGGCACCTCGTGGCCAGCGTCTACGACCTGGTGATGGCGCAGTACGGCGTGGGCGCGGCGAAATCCTATGACGAGGACGTGCCGTACACGCCGGCCTGGCAGGAGAAGATCACTGGCGTGCCGCGGGCCGACGTGATCTCCGTCGCGCGCCAGTTCGCCGACAACGCCGACAGGACCCAGGGCAAGTCCATGGTGATCATCGGCGCGGCGATGAACCACTGGTACCACTCCGACATGAACTACCGCGCCATCATCAACATGCTGGTGTTCTGCGGCTGCATCGGGCAGTCGGGCGGCGGCTGGGCGCACTACGTCGGCCAGGAGAAGCTGCGGCCGCAGACCGGCTGGACCGCGCTTGCCTTCGGCCTGGACTGGGCGCGGCCGCCAAGGCAGATGAACTCCACCAGCTTCTTCTACGCCCACACCGACCAGTGGCGCTACGAGAAGCTGACGGTGGCGGAGATCCTGTCGCCCCTGGCCGACCGCAAGCGCTACGGCGGCAGCCTGATCGACTTCAACGTGCGCGCCGAGCGCATGGGCTGGCTGCCCTCGGCGCC
>CAZMDA010000009.1:0-19925 GCA_964564865.1 uncultured Bordetella sp.
CCTAGAACTTTCGCACGACGGGCAGGTGCAGCCCCCAGCGGATCGCGACCAGCCTCAAGGCGACCACCACCGCCATGCCCACCCAGAACGCGACCGCCTGCGGCGTGCCCAGGGCCTGCAGGGCCAGGTATGCCGCGACACCGACGATGGCGGCGGTGGCGTAGATCTCCTGCTGCAGGATGAGCGGCACCCGCGCCGTGATCACGTCGCGCAGCACGCCGCCGGTGACGCCGGTCATCGTGCCCAGCAGCACCACGATGAGCGCCGGGGCCTGCGCGGCCTCGGCGAGCTGCGCCCCGGAGAGCGCGAACAGCCCCAGTCCCAGCGCGTCGGCCACCAGCAGCGTCGCCCCCGGCGGCGGCCGCACCCGGACGTACGCCACCGTCAGCAGCGCGGCGGCGGTGATGACGATGAGGTACGTCGGATCCGTGATCCAGAAGATCGGGTGGCGGTCGAGCAGCAGGTCGCGCAGCGTGCCGCCGCCGATCGCCGTGATCGCCGCGACCACGATGATGCCGATCACGTCCAGGTCGCGGTCGCGCGCCGCGAGCACGCCGCTCGCGGCGAACACCGCGACGCCGGCGAGGTCGAGGTAGTAGAACAGCATCAGCCGGGCCGCCGCGCCGGGGGGCGCTTCGCCTTGCGCGCGCCGATGGCGCCGGTGGCCGCGCCGCGCAGCAGGCGGCGGAAGGTCGGGCATTCCATGTGGCTGGGCGCGGGGCAGACCGCGGCGTGCCTCAGGCCATTGCGCATCGCGGTGAGCTTGCGGATCGTGCCGTCCAGCTCCTCGGCCTTGGCCGCGAGCAGCCCGCGGTCGATCCTCGGCCGGCCGTCGGCGCCGAACATCCTGCCGATCTCCTCCAGCGAAAAGCCGGAGGCGCGCGCGAGCGCAATGAGCGCGAGGCGCTCCAGCACCTCGGGGCCGAACACGCGGCGCAGGCCGCGCCGCGCCACCGACTTCACCAGCCCCTTCTCCTCGTAGTAGCGCAGCGCCGAGGCCGGCAGCCCGGAGCGCTTCGCCACCTCGTTGATGTCCATCCGCGGGAACCCCTTGACCTCAAGTTGACTTGAAGTGGCACTGTGCAGCCGTTGCCGCTCCAAGGCAAGCGAAAAGGAGAAATGCATGGACTACCTCATACCCGCCCTCCTCGTCGGCGCCGGCGCCACCGCGACGATGGACCTCTGGGCCCTCGCCCGCCGGCGCCTGTTCGGCACGCCCCTTCCGGACTACGGCCTTGTCGGCCGCTGGATCGGGCACATGAAGGAGGGACGCTTTCGCCACCCGTCCATCGCCGCCGCGCGCCCGGTGCACGGCGAACGCGCGCTCGGCTGGGTTGCCCACTACCTGACCGGCGTCGCCTTCGCTGCGCTGCTGCTCAGTGTGGTCGGCCTCTCCTGGCTCGAGCGCCCTTCGCTCCTGCCCGCGCTCGTGGCCGGCCTCTGCACCGTCGCCGCGCCCTTCCTCCTGATGCAGCCCGGCATGGGCGCCGGCGTCGCCGCGCGCCTCACCAAGCGTCCTTCAGCTGCCCGTATACAGAGCCTGGTCACCCACACGGTGTTCGGGCTTGGCCTCTACCTCGCGGGTTGGGCCGCCCGCTTCCTACAAGGAGAATGACATGCGTGTTCCTGCCCGTTTCGCCCCCGTCCTCTTCGGCGCCCTGCTCTCGGCCATCATGGTCGCGCTGGTGTCCGCTTTCGTGCTGCTCACCAGCCAGGGACTGCAACCCGGCTTCGCCGCGCAGTGGGTGAGGAGTTGCCTGACGACCTGGCCGGTGGCGTTCGTCGCGGTGACGCTGGTCGCGCCGTGGGTGCGGCGCGTGGTGGGGCGGCTGACCCAGCCCGCCTAGCTTCCCTCGCCCGGGATCACCGCGAGGAGATCCGTGACCCCGACGTCCACCCCGGCCTGGAAGAGAAGCGTCGTCGCCTGGCCGCGGTGGTGCGTCTGGTGGTTGAAGAAGTGCTGCACCAGGGCGCCGAAGTTGCGCGCCTGCGCCTGACCGGAGGTGTTGGCGTAGCGCAGCGTATCCGCGAGCTGGGTTTCGGTGACGCGAGCGGCGAACTGGACGATGACGTCGTCGACCTTGGTCCGGTAGCTGCGCAGTCCCGGGAGCGTCTGGGCGAGGCGCTGGCGGAGCGTCGTGGGGGTCGGGAAGTCGTTCAACAGGTTCTTGAGCCAGCCCAGCTTCGGGTGCTGCGCGAAGCGCTTGAGCCAGATCGTGTCGCCTACGGCGATGTGGTTCAGCGTGTCGAACAGCGAGCCAAAGAACGCTCCGCGGTCCTTGAACAGTTCCTGGTCGGGGAGCCTGGCGGAGGCGTCGTAGAGGCGCGCGTTCATCCAGCGGTTGTACTCGGCCATCAAGAGGTTAGGCCGCACTTTGCGACGCCTTTCTTGCCGCAGCCACCAGACTGGCGGCACGCGCCACAAAGTACCCGCTCAGGCAACCATAGACCAAGCTGAACACCAGGGCCGTCATGGGAGTTCGGGCCGCTTCCGCGCCGAACCCTTGCATGACCGCGAACGCGTACTTGGTGGAAAAGATCGCCATGATGACGACCAGCGGAACCCAGCTGCGCGGGATGAAGAAGCAGCCGTTTGCGGTGTTGAACGATATTCCCTTGTGCGGGAACACGTTGTAACCGAGAAAAGCGATCATAGTGAGCCCAATGGCCCAGGCCGCGAGCGGAACGGGCTTGACACCGAAGCTCGACTCGATTCCGGATTGCGACGACGCCACCATGCAGACAGGCAGGAGATAGGCTAAGGTCGTTCTAACGTTGCGGCTTCTTGCTTGCAGGAGCCTGAGAACCAGCAAGCCTGCGAAGAGCGCGAATACCCATTCGGGAGTGTGAGACAAGATCTGCACCATGGCCAAGCAGGAGGATGCACGCGCGGTCTAACATCTGAATTTCTAGATCTGCGCAAGGAACGGCGCACGCCGATGAGATGATGGATTGGGCGTCACTTCTCTGTCTCCTCGACGAACGAGTTCATCCAATCAGCGTACTGTGAGGCTGGTGGTATAAGGCCCGACTTCAAAGCGTCCGCAAAATCGGCCTCGCTAACATGCGGCACTTTCGTTGATGGCTTACTAGTAAGCGTTTCCCTAACTTTGACTCCGTGCTTCATTAAGTCACTGCAGAGTTGATAACCGAAGAACGCAAGATCGTCGGTATAGCTGTATATGGCCTCCACGAGATCCGGAAACTCTTGATTTATGTGCCCCCCCCGGCAAAGGAAGACCAAAATAGTAGTGCGCGTGTCTGTCCCTTGGTATCTCTCCGGAATCGAACTTTCGAATAAGTTGATCACGCCGTGCTATCGCACCACTTAAGCTAATAAGAGTTTGCTCAATCACTGCAACGAGGGCCAATGGACGGCCAACCGCGGAGACTTCCTGAAACGCAATGTGCTTCAACGTATCTATCGGCACTACAGGCGCTGGGTAGGTGCGCAAATCCATCTGAACCCGGAACTCGACATCCGGCGAAACTTGCCCAGCGTCTCTTCTTGCCTTGAACGCCTCTAACTCGGCTTTCGACTTCAGAAAGACCTCGCGCATGGACTGAACATGCTGCTTCTTCAGCGCGAGCGCGGCATTACAGATCGTATGTGCAACCATAATTGCGGCGTTCGTATAGCGAAGTTGCTTCAGCCTCTCTTCTCGCTTCCGCTCTCGTTCAGCAATCCGTTGTGCACCGAGGGCACCACCGATTGCACCGGTTAGACCACCAACAAACGCAACAACAAAACTCGAGTTCAAGAACTGCCAACTACCATCTACTATTGAAGATAAAGCGGAGGTGAGTGAATCTATGGACATGGAGAGATATGCTCTCGTAACGCTCAACTACCAAGAATAGTGGAAGCAAGCCAGCGCACTACCATGCAGGCACGCGGAGGCTCCGAATCGCAAAACGCGAGACTCGCCCGCGACCGAACATTGCTTGGTTGGACGTCCACTCCAACGGAGAGCTGCGTGCGATGCACAGCGCATGCGAGTCGAAAGGGTGAAACCCCCTCATTGGAATTAGCTCCAATGGATATTCCTACGCATTGGCACCCTGGAGGAACTGCTCCACCGAGATGCCTTTCGCCCCAAGCTGCTGAATGATCAATTCTCGCAGTCTCAAATAGTCCCTCTTGTTTCGTTCGTAGCGCGCAGTGCTTAGTTTGTAGGGTGGGCCGCCGTACGTAAGGCTCATCCCATCGTCTTCGGCATCCGGCCTTACTTGATTCTGGCAAATGGCATCAAACGTTTCATGCAATAGGATCGCTCGTGGAGACGGTGTGATATTCCAACTGGCAAGATCCCGACTTACCTCGAACCCAATGACGGAGTCGTAGGCTTCGACAGCCGCTCTTGCGATCGGATCACCTAGCGACTTCACGACTTGTCGTGTCAAGAACTCAATGTTCTCGGTCGCTTGTCTTAGCGAGCCGAATAGCTCGGCCGTTCGCCGTGCCTCGCTATCGCTAACCAGGAAGCGAAACAGCAGGCCAGCCCATTGTTGCCGAAGGTAGCTCTGCAATTCCTCGAAGTCGGAGAACGGTACCAACGCATTATTAGTTGCTTGGTTCTGAACTTGATCTAAAAACGAAAACACGTTTGCTGAGTCAACATTCGGGTATTTGATCTTTGAGGCGTCGATGGCCTCGTTGGCCTTGTTTGACGTGAAGAGACGGAACTGCTCAAGGACCGGTCGCTCTACAAGGGCGAAGACTGGAATTTTGGACTTCACGGCCTCTTCGTACTCGGCGTTCGTTATCGACTTGTCGCCGCCCTTAAATGCACCGCCTGTGCGGCCACCGATGATCAGTACAAACATTTGACACGATGGAACGTCTGCGAGGCAGGCATCCTGAACATGTAGCGCAGGGTCGTAAAACACCGCGCCGTCGTCGCTCAGAACTGGCTCATAGCCCAACGTACGGATGAAGAATCTGAGGTTCTCTCGTATATACCGAAGGTCATAGCAGGTCGAGCTAACAAATATGCGCGGTGCCGGCATTGAGCATATCTCCGAGATCGCTGTCCTAGCGCCTAACCATGAAGTAGATCCAGCCGTACATTAATCCGAGACTGAGCGCGTAATGTGAGAACTGCAGACCTACGAGTATCCAAATGCGCACTCTTGTCCAGAACAGATGGATTCGCTGCCGCCAGTAGATCTGGGAGAAAATCTCAAGCTTTGCAATTTGAGCGTCATAGTACTGGTGATGCGCTACTAGGTAATCGCTTAAGGTATGGTTCTCGTGCTTATCCAGCACATCGTAGTATCTTTTTGCGCACTCCTCGTAGTCGGCGTTACTTACGGTGCCTTGACCAATTAGGAACACTAGCTTTCTCGCCAAACGTCCCAGTTCTAGCCCACAGCCGTGCATCTTTACGGCCCTCGCCGAGTAATCCGCCATACCAAGCAGCAGCGAGTAGGCGAGTATCAGAACCGCAAAGAGAACAGATGCGAAGCCTAAGTAGTTCTCTTCAAAATTTGATCTGATCTTCAATGCAGGAATGAGGGCGATAACAACTTGCCCGACTGCCAAGAAAGCCAATGTCCATTGTGCAGCCCAACCGTGAAGATTCATTCGCCGTGCGGCCGTATAGCGCGCCCCACACGTAATCTCTGTTCGACGAAGCAATTCTTCGGTGGAGTTTGTGCTCATATCGGCGATGGCGAACGATGCGCCTCAATGGTAGACATTCTGTCATCGATCTCCAAACACTCCCATGCATCGTCGGCTAACGCCTACTCGCGATCTCGTTTCCCGATTAAACCGCCATTACCTAAACACCACCCCCACCACCCCCTGCACCACGAACAACCCCACCACCACCGCCGGAAACACCATCGCCGTCCCCAGCGACCCCAGGAACAACCACCCCCCCTTCACCCCCCCCCCCCCCCCATTCACCTCCCGCCCCCGCCTCACCCTCACGACGTTCCAGATCGCCGTCATCGGCACCGCCAGCACCGCGACCAGCATCGCCGCCAGGCCAACGAAAGACCCGCCGCCGCGGGTCGCCTCGATGATGACCCAGGTAAACAAAAGCTGGAGCAGAAGCGGAACGAGGATGTTGACGAGGTATCTCAAGGCCGCCCCAGCAAATATCCGATCCAGACCACGCCCCACGGCAGCAGGAACGCAAGCAGCGAAACGATGAAATGGACGACCCCGACACCGCGCGCCGAGCCCTTGCCCGGCATGAACAGGAGCATCGCCACCGGCAGCAACACCATCGGCCCGGTCCCGATCAGGAGCGTCATCCCGATCCCGGTCGTCGACGCGGGCCAGCCGAGGTCGCGTGCGCGGGCGGCGGCCGACAAGCCGAACACGGCGGCAGTAAAGAGGAACAGCAGGCCGCCGGTGATGAGCATGCCCTGCGACCCGGGCCGGAACGCGGCGCCCATCATGACGTAGAACAGGCCGACGAGGTTGAGCACGGCGGGAAGGGCGAAGAACGCGTACTGCGCGCGGCCGAAGATCATGGGTATCCAGGGTCCAGAGGGAAGTGGAATGTAACCGATCGGTTACATTTGCGCCGCCCCGGCGCCCCGCTCACGCCGCCAGCCACAGGATCGCGCCGTAGACGAGCGCGTTCCACGCCACGATGGACACGCCCGCCACCAGCTCCAGCCGCCGCGGCATGCCGCCGGGATAGACCAGGCGCCCGACGTAGTGCTCCACGAAGCCGCCCGCGTACCCGGCCTCGCCGGCCCGGACGCGGAGCGACTGCTCCAGCGGCGTGAGCGGGCAGGTCCAGCCGAGCAGGTTCACCACGGACGACCACAGCACCGCCGGGACGTGGACCCAGGCCCAGGCGCGGTCCAGGAGCAGGAGGAAGCCGCCGCCGACGGCGAAGGCGACGAACAGGAAATGGAACAGCAGGACAAGGTCGGCGGAAAGGCGGGCGCGCACGCAGTCCGGATCCGGCGTCGCAGCGGCGGCACCTAGCCCCGCAGGCTCGGCAAGCCGATGCCCGCGGCATCGAAGCCGCCGTCCACCGCCAGGGTCTGGCCGTTGATGTACGACGCCTGCTCGCTGCACAGGAACACCGCGGCCTGCGCGATCTCGTCCTCGGTGCCGTAGCGGTTCAAGGGGATGGCGTCGTGGTAGTCGGCGCGGATGTCGGGGGTGTGGACGAGTTTCGCCATGGCGGTGTCCACCGGCCCCGGGGCGACGGCGTTGACGCGGATGCCCAGGTTCCCCAGCTCCACCGCCTGCTGCTTGGTGAGGTGGTCCAGGCCCGCCTTGCTGGTGCCGTAGGCCACGCGCAGGGAACTGGCGCGCAGGCCGGAGATGGAGGTGATGTTGACCACGGCGCCGCCGCCCGCCCTGAGCATGACCGGCGCGCAGAGCTGGGTGCAGAGGAAGGGCCCGGAGAGGTTGACTTCGAGCACCCGGCGCCACTCGTCGTAGCTGGTGTCCAGCAGCTTCTTGAACACCGCGATGCCGGCGTTGTTCACCAGGGCGTCGATGCGGCCGAATTCGGCTTCGATCCTGGCGACGGCGGCCTGGACCTGGTCCGGGGCGGAGACATCGCAGACGATGGGGAGCACGCCCCGGCCGGTTTCGGAGGCGGACTTCGCCAGCGCCGGCGCGTCGATGTCCAGCATCGCGACGCGGTAGCCCGAATCGAGGAAGCGCCGCGCGATGGCGAGGCCGATGCCGCGCGCGGCGCCGGTGACCACCGCCACCCGGGTGCCGGCCGCCATGCCCTCAGAGGTCCCTGCGGAACGTGATGTCGCCGTAGTACGCCCGCGCCGACTGCCCGGTGTTGTCGGTGTCGGTCATCATGCCCACCGCGACCACGTCCCAGGGGTCCTCGCCGAACGCGCGCCGGTAGTCCTCGCGCACGTTGCGCTTGTAGCTGCGCCACTGGCCCACGCCGCCCGCGCCGCTCTCCACCACGATCATCTTCACCCGGCTGGTGTGCGGGTTGTCGAGCACCGTGCCCACCGGCACCGTGTTGGACCAGACGTACATCAGCGTGGCGTAGGGCAGCGCCTGCCCGGACAGGGCCTTGGCGAAGCGCAGCTGGGTGCGGGCCTCGAAATCCAGCCGCGCCGGGTCGCCGTGAAAGGACAGGATCAGGCGCGCCGGGGAATCCTCGCCCGAGGCGCGGCGCTTGTCGGCGCCGGGAATGAGGGAACTCACGCGCCAGCGCCACTCCACGGTCGGATGGCGCGAGGGGTCGATGCGGATGCGCCGCACCTTGCCGGAGGCGGACTTCTCCGCCACCGCCTGCAGCGCCACGGTGCCGTCGCGCCGCACCAGCTGGTAGCGGGTGCGCGGCTTGGAGGGCAGCACGATCATCGGCTCCCAGTAGGGCGGCAGCGCCTCGCCCTCGGCGCGGCCGGAGAACCGCGCCACCGGCACCACCTCGCCCGACTCGCGCAGCCGCTCGCGCACCACCTCGCCCGAGGACACCAGCTCCTCGGTGGGCGTGACGGCGCAGCCGCCCAGCAGCAGCGCGCCCGAAACCAGGATCAATGCCTTCATGCCTCCGCCTCCCGGCGTGGAGCGTAGCATCAGATGGCTTCCCGCGGCCCGCGCCGCAGCGGCACGTCCACTTCCGAGGCGAAGCGCGCCAGCGCCCCCAGCAGCGCCTCGCGCTCCAGCCGGTACAGCACCTTCTGCCCCTGGCGCTCCGCGGACACCAGCCCCGCGCGCTGCAGCACCGACAGGTGGCGCGACACCGCCGGCGCCGACAGGCCGAAGCGCGCCGCGAGGTCGGTGGTGGCGGCGGCGGTCTGCGCGAGGAACGCCAGCACCTGCCGCCGCGGCCGCGACGCCAGCGCGTGGAACACGCCCTCTGGATCATTAACCGACATGTTAATAGTATAGTGCGGCGCGCGCGGTTGTGGTTAGAATGGCGCCTCACTTCAGGAGAACCCGCCCCATGGCGAAAGCAAAAGCCGCGGCCAAGCCCGCGCTCTCGATGGCCGACCGCGACGGCTGGATCTGGTACGACGGCAAGCTGGTGCCCTGGCGCTCGGCCACCACCCACGTCCTCACCCACTCGCTGCACTACGGCCTTGCGGTGTTCGAGGGCGTGCGCGCCTACAAGACGGTGAGCGGCACGCAGATCTTCCGCCTGCGCGAGCACACCCAGCGCCTGGTGAACTCCGGCCACATCTACATGATGAAGATCCCCTACACGGTGGAGCGCCTGATGCAGGCGCACCTCGAGGTGGTGGCAGCCAACGGCCACGAGGCCTGCTACATCCGCCCGATCGCGTTCTACGGCTCGGAGAAGATGGGCGTGTCGCCGGTGGGCGCGAAGGTGCACGTGGCGATCGCCGCCTGGCCCTGGGGCGCGTACCTCGGGCCCGAGGCGCTGAACAAGGGGATCCGGGTCAAGACCGCCTCGGTGGCCAGGCACCACGTCAACGTCACCATGGCGCGCGCCAAGATGTCGGGCACCTACCCCAACTCGGTGCTGGCGACGCTGGAGGCCACGCAGCATGGCTACGACGAGGGGCTGCTGCTCGACGTCGACGGCTTCGTCGCCGAGGGCGCGGGCGAGAACATCTTCGTCATCAAGGACGGCGTCATCTACGAGCCGGAGCTCACCTCCGCCCTCACCGGCATCACCCGCACCTCCGTCATCGAGCTCGCCGAGGGCCTGGGCTACACCGTGAAGGCGAAGCGCCTGACGCGCGACGACATCTACATCGCCGACGAGTGCTTCTTCACCGGCACCGCCGCCGAGGTGACGCCGATCCGGGAGCTGGACCAGCGCCAGATCGGCGCCGGCAAGGCGGGCCCGATCACCAAGGCGCTGCAGAAGGCGTTCTTCGACGTGGTCACCGGCAAGGACCGCAAGCACCGGCACTGGCTCACCCCGGTGCCGATGAAGAAGAGGAAATAGGCGCGCCATGGGCACCGGAGAGGACACCGGCCGTTCGCGCGAGGTGCAGGTCACCGAGAAGGACCTGCCGCTGCACTGCCCGCTGCCGGGCGCGCCGCTGTGGGCGCGCCACCCGCGGGTGTACCTGGACGTGGTGAAGAAGGGCGAGACGCTGTGCCCCTACTGCGGCACGAAGTTCCTCTACAAGGGCGCCGCACCCAAGGGGCATTGACCTGAAGATCCTGGTCGTCGCCCCGAACTGGATCGGCGACGCGCTGATGGCGCAGCCGATGCTGGCGCGGCTGCGCGAGAAGGACCCCGCGGCCCGCATCGAGGCGCTCGGCCCGCCGTGGATCGCGCCGGTGCTGCGGCGCATGCCCGAGGTGGACGAGGTGCTCGAGGCCGACCTGCGCCACGGCGAGCTGCAGCTCGCCGAGCGCTGGCGCCTGGGCAGGCTGCTGGGCGCGCGCCGCTACGACCAGGCCATCGTGCTGCCCAACTCGCTCAAGTCGGCGCTGATTCCCTTCCTCGCCGGCATCCCGGAGCGCGTCGGCTACGCGGGCGAGTTCCGCTACGGCCTGGTCAACCGCGTCCACCAGGATACGAAGGCGCCGATGGCGCTGCATTACGCGCGCCTCGCGCAAGCGCCCGGCACCGAGCCGGCGCAGCCGCTGCCGGCGACGATCCTGCGCGCGAGCCCCGGGGCCTCGGCCGCCGCCGCGGCGAAGTTCGGCATCCGCGGCCCCTACTGCGTCCTGTGCCCCGGCGCGGAGTACGGCCCGGCGAAGCGCTGGCCGTACTTCGCCGAGCTGGCGCCGCAGCTGCCGCTCCCGGCGGTGCTGCTCGGTTCGGCAAAGGACGCCGACGCCTGCGCCGGCATCCCGGGCCTCAACCTCGCCGGGAAGACCACGCTCGACGAGGCCATGGACCTCATCGCCGGCGCCGCCTTCGTGGTCAGCAACGATTCCGGCCTGATGCACGTCGCCGCGGCGTTCGGCCGCCCGCTCACGGCGCTGTACGGCTCCTCCAGCCCGGAGCACACCCCGCCCCGCTCAACGGCGGCGAAGGTCCTGTGGCTGCACCCGGACTGCAGCCCCTGCTTCGCGCGCGAGTGCCCGCTGGGCCACTTCCGCTGCATGCGGGAACTCGGCGTCGACCAGGTGCGCGCGGCGATAGAATTCCGCGCATGAGCGGGAGGATCTTTCCCACCGCGCAGGACGCGGAGAACGCCTTCTACGACGCGCTGGAGCGCGCCGACCTCGACCTGATGATGGCGGTCTGGGCCGAGGACGAGGACATCGTCTGCGTGCACCCGGGCGCGCAGCGCCTGACCGGCGTCGAGCAGGTGCGCGCCGCCTGGCGCGGCATGTTCGCCGGCGGCCCGCACATGCGGGTGCGCGCGGTGCAGCAGGTGGTGATCTCCGGGATGATGGTCGCGGTGCACAACGTGCACGAGAGCATCACGGTGCAGGGCGAGGCCAAGCCCCGCCCGCCGGTGGTGGCCACCAACGTCTACCTGCGCGGCGCCGCCGGCTGGCGCATGGTGGTGCACCACGCCTCGCCCCCGGCCGCCGGGGCCGCCGCCGGCGCGGAACCGCCGCCGGCCCCGAACAAGACGCTGCATTGAGCGAAGCCTACGAAGCGCCGTGGTGGCTGCCCGGCGGCCACCTGCAGACCCTCTATGCCGCGCTCGCGCCGGCGCCGCGCATTGCCTGGCGCCGCGAGCGCTGGGACACGCCCGACGGCGACTTCATCGACCTGGACTGGATCGGGAAGGAAGGTCCGGTACTCGCGATCTTCCACGGGCTGGAAGGCAGCTCGGCCAGCCCCTACGCGCGCGCCATCGCCGCGCTCGCGCTCGGGCAGGGTTTCCGCTGCGTGGTGCCGCATTTCCGCGGCTGCTCCGGCGAACTCAACCGCCTGCCGCGCGCCTACCACTCCGGCGACAGCGCGGAGATCGCCTGGGTGCTGGAGCGCCTCGGCGCAGTCCACGCCGTGGGCATCTCGCTGGGCGGCAACGCGCTGCTCAAGCACCTGGGCGAGGCGGGCGAGCGCGCGCTCGTGCGTCGCGCCGCGGCGATCTCCGCGCCGCTCGACCTTGCCGCCGCGGGCCGCCAGCTGGACCGCGGCTTCGGGCGCGAGGTCTACACCCGCGTGTTCCTGTCGACGCTGAAGAAGAAGACGCTGCAAAAGCAGCGCGCCGGCCAGATCGCGATCGACGAGGCGCGCCTCGCCCGCGCGCGCACCTTCTTCGAGTTCGACGACACCGTCACCGCGCCGCTGCACGGCTTCGCCGGCGCCGCGGACTACTGGGCGCGCTCCTCCAGCGGGCCGTACCTGGCGCGCATCCGCGTGCCCACGCTGGTGGTGAACGCGCGCAACGACCCGTTCATGCCGGCCTCCGCGCTGGATGCGGCCGCGCGGTCGCTTCGTGATATACCGTCCCCGGTGACCCTCGACTTCCCCGACACCGGCGGCCACGCCGGATTCCCCGCGCGCCGCCACTGGCTGGCGCGGCGCGTGCTCGCGTTCCTCACTGAAGCATGAAGATTCCCGCCGAAGTCTTCCGCGCCTACGACATCCGCGGCATCGCCGGCCGCGTGCTCTCGGCGGCGCTGGTGCGCGAGGTCGGCCGCGCGCTCGGGGCGCTCGGCCGCGCGCGCGGCGCGCCCGCGTTCGCCGTCGGCCGCGACGGCCGCCTGTCCAGCCCGGAGCTGTGCGCCGCGCTGATGGACGGCCTCAACGCGGCCGGCGCCGATGTCATCGAGCTGGGCGTCGTCCCCACCCCGGTCACCTACTTCGCCGCGCAGCACCTGGGCTGCCACAGCGCCGTCATGGTCACCGGCAGCCACAACCCGGGCGACCAGAACGGCCTCAAGATGGTGGTGGCCGGCACCACCCTCACCGGCGAGGAGATCCAGGGCCTGCGCCGCGCGGTCGAGGCCGGGCGCTTCGAAGCAGGCGCCGGCAGCCGGCGCAGCGCGGACGTGCTCGACGCCTATGTCGAGCGGATCGCCGGCGACATCCGCCTCGCGCGGCCGATGCGCATCGCGCTGGATTGCGGCAACGGCGTCGCCGGCGTCGTCGCGCCGCGCCTGTTCCGCGAGCTCGGCTGCGAGGTCAGCGCGCTTTACGCCGAGGTGGACGGGCGCTTTCCCAACCACCACCCGGACCCGTCCAGGCTGGAGAACCTGCGCGCGCTGATCGATACCGTGAAGGCGGGCGACGCGGAGCTGGGCCTCGCCTTCGACGGCGACGCCGACCGCCTGGGCGTGGTGACGAAGAACGGCGCCATCATCCTGCCCGACCGCCAGCTGATGCTCTACGCGCAGGACGTGCTGTCGCGCAACCCGGGCGCCGAGATCATCTACGACGTGAAGTGCACCCGCCTGCTCGGGCCCTGGATCGAGCGCCATGGCGGCCGGCCCGTGATCTGGAAGACCGGGCACTCGCTCATCAAGGCGAAGCTCCGGGAGACCGGCGCGCCCCTGGCGGGCGAGATGTCCGGCCACATCTTCTTCAAGGAGCGCTGGTACGGCTTCGACGACGCGCTGTACTGCGGCGCGCGCCTGCTGGAGATCCTCGCGCGGCAGGCCGACGCCTGCGCGCCGCTCGAGGCGCTGCCGGATGCCCCTTCCACGCCGGAACTGAACTGGAAGCTGGCCGAGGGCGAGCCGCAGGCGCTCATCGAGCGCCTGCGGCGCTCGGCGCCGTTCCCGGAGGCGAAGCGCGTGCTCACCATCGACGGCGTGCGGGCCGAGTTCGCCGACGGCTTCGGCCTGGCGCGCGCCTCCAACACCACGCCGGTGATCGTGCTGCGCTTCGAGGGCGACACGCCGCAGGCCCTGGCGCGGATCCAGGAGCAGTTCCGCGCGGCGCTGCAGGCGCTGAAGCCCGGCGCGCCGCTGCCGTACTAGCGCCCCCGGTGAGCGCGGCGCCCGAGGTTTCCGCGTTCGCCAACCGCCTGCGCAAGAACGTCGCGCACTGGCGCAAGTGGGCGCGGCGGCGCGGGATCTCGTGCTTCCGCGTCTATGACCGCGACATCCCGCAGTTTCCCTTCGCCGTGGACTGGTACCGGGCCGTGCTGCCGCGCGACGAGGTGCAGGTGCACGTGCAGGAGATCGACACCGGCTGGAAGATGGCGCCCGACGCCCATGCCGCGTGGCTGGCCGCCGCCTGCGCCGCGATCGGCGAGGCCTGCGGCGTGGCCGCGGCGCAGCTGCACCTGAAGCGCCGCGAGCGCCAGCGGGGCGCCGCGCAGTACCGCAGGCTCGGCGCCGCCCCGCAGGCCTTCGTGGTCGAGGAGGCGGGCTGCCGCTTCGAGGTCGACCTGGACAGCTACCTGGACACCGGCCTGTTCCTGGACCACCGCCCGCTGCGCGCGCGCGTGGGCGAAACCATCGCGCGACGCGCCGCGGCCAGGGCGGGCACCCGGTTCCTGAACCTGTTCGCCTACAGCGGCAGCTTCACCGTCTTCGCCGCGCGCGCCGGGGCGGACGGCTCCACCACGGTGGACCTGTCCAACACCTACCTCGCCTGGGCGGCGCGCAACTTCGCGCTCAACGGCATCGACCGGCGCCGCCACCGGCTGCTGCGCGCCGACGTGCTCGCCTGGCTGCCGCAGGCGCTGGCGGCCGGCGAACGCTACGACCTCATCGTCCTCGACCCGCCGTCGTTCTCGAACTCCAAGCGGATGCAGGGCGTGCTGGACGTGCAGCGCGACCATGCGCGCCTGGTGAGCCAATGCCACGAATTGCTCGCGGACGGGGGCGAACTGTTCTTCTCGAACAACCTGCGCACGTTCGCGATCGACGCGGACCTGGCGAAACGGCTCGGGTTGCGGGACATCACCGCGCAGAGCGTGCCGGAGGACTTCCGCCGCCCGGGCAAGCCGCCGCACCGGGCCTGGCACGGCAGCAAGTGACCGGAACGGGCTAGCGCTTCAATCCGCCCAGCAGCGCGGCCACCGGCCGCGCGCGGCGCGGTCCCGATGACGCCGAAGGCGTCGCCGCAGCGGGCGCGGGCGCGCCGCGGTCGGGCTCGCCGGCGGGCTCGTAGGGCTTGGAGAAGATCGGATCCTGGTTCCTGGGAGGCTGCTGGGGCGGGATGGACTGCGGCCGGCGGGAAGGCGGCGCGTCGCGCTCGGGTCGCGGCGCCTGCGATCGCATTCGATCGCCGTCCTCGCGCCGCGGGCGCCCGCCGGCGTCGCGCCGCGGTCCCCGCCCTTCGCCCCGGCGCCCTTCGCCGCGGGGATAGCCGCCGACCATGGCGGCCGCGGTGCCGGCATTGGGCTCGAAGCCCGGCACCAGCACGCGCTCGATGGGCTTCTTGATCAGCTTCTCGATCGCGGCGATGGACTCCGCGTCCTCCGGCGCCACCAGCGAGATCGCCTCGCCCTTCATCCCGGCGCGGCCGGTGCGGCCGATGCGGTGCACGTAGTCTTCGGGGGCGCGCGGCACGTCGAAGTTGATCACCTGCGGCAGGCCCTCGATATCGAGGCCGCGCGAGGCGACGTCGGTCGCCACCAGCACCGCGGTCTTGCCGGCCTTGAAGGCCTCCAGCGCCGCTTCGCGCTCGGCCTGGGTCTTGTCGCCATGGATGGCGTCGGCCTGGATGTGGTCCTTGCGCAGCTGGTGCGCGAGGCGGTTGGCGCCTATGCGGGTGCCGGAAAAGACGAGGACCTGCTTCAGGTTGCGGGTCTGGATCAGGTAGGTGAGCAGCTCGCGCTTCTTCTCGCGCGACACCGGGTGCACGATGTGGCTCACCAGGTCCGCGACCGCGTTGGCGCGCGCCACCTGGATCTGCACCGGGTCGCGCAGCAGGGACTTGGCGAGGTTCTTGATCTCGTCCGGGAAGGTGGCCGAGAACAGCAGGTTCTGGCGCACCGCCGGCAGCAACGCGATGATGCGCCGGATGTCGGGCATGAAGCCCATGTCCAGCATGCGGTCGGCCTCGTCGAGAATCAGCACCGAGACCTGGTTCAGCATCAGGGTCTTGTTCTGCACGTGGTCGAGCAGGCGCCCCGGCGTCGCCACCAGGATCTCGACGCCCTTTCGCAGCTGCAGGATCTGCGCGTTCATGTCCGCGCCGCCGTAGACGATGGCGGAACGCAGCGGCATGTGCTTGCCGTAGTCGCGGAAGCTCTCCTCGACCTGGATCGCCAGTTCGCGCGTGGGCGCGAGCACGAGGACGCGGATCGGGTGGCGCGCGGGCGACGCCGAGGTGCTGGCATGGGGCGCCAGGCGCTGCAGCGTGGGCAGGGCGAAGGCGGCGGTCTTGCCGGTGCCGGTCTGGGCGCCGGCCATCAGGTCGCGGCCCTCGAGGACCACGGGGATCGCCTGCTCCTGGATCGGGCTGGGCTGTTCGTAGCCCATGTCCTTCACCGCCTGCAGCAGCGGCGGGATCAGGCCGAGTTTTTCGAAGCCGTTGGAGATGTCGCTAACCGTTTGTTTCCAAAGGGGGCAGATTATACGCTAGGCCGCGATCACCAGCTGCGTCTGCGTGACCAGCGCCACCAGCTTGCCCGCCTCGGTGCGGATGGTGGTCTGGCAGACGACGGTGGTGCGGCCCTTGTGCACCGGCGCCGATTCGCCCAGCACGACGGTGCCGGCCGGCGCGCCGCCGATGAAGTTGGTCTTGGACTCGATGGTGGTGGTGCGCGAGCCCTCGGGCATGTTGAGGATCGCCGCCACCGCGCCCAGCGTGTCGGCGAAGGCCATGATGGCGCCGCCGTGCAGGTTGTCGCCGACGGTGCACAGGTCCTTCCTCACCGCCAGCCGCGCCAGCACCCTGTCCGGCGTCACGTCGGTGAACTCGATGCCCAGCAGCTCGGGCAGCAGGCCCTTGACGCGCTGCTGGATCGAGGCCGCCAGGTTCATCGGCCGCTCAATTGATGGTGCGCGGCACGCCGCGCTCGGGCGCCTCGCGCGCCTCGGTCCCGGGCAGGCGCAGCTCCATGTCCCAGTCGCTCTTGGTCACCGCCGCCTGCAGCAGGCGGCACACCGAGTGCAGCAGCACCGGGTCGAGCGTCAGGGTCACGCCCTGGCCGTCGGCCGGGTGCATCGCCAGCACCGGCAGCCCGTTGCGGTCGTGCCCGGTCTGGATGCGCGCCAGCAGGAGCGGCGCCTCGCCCAGCGGCGTGGTGCGCGGCGTCTCCTCGAAGGGCTTGGAGAAGTCGGCCCGGGACACCGCCTGCTCGTGCTCCAGGCCCAGCAGCGCGCGCCGCGCCTCCGGGTTGGCCTGGGTCTTGATGCGCGGGCTCGCCTCCTCGGCCAGCTTCACCAGCAGCGGCCAGAGCAGCTTGATGAAGCGCCGGGTCAGGAACATGCGCACCTCGACCGCGTCGCTGGCCGCGATCAGCATGAGCATGCGGTCCTGTTCCGCGACGTAGTCGATCTTGAGCTGGTGCAGGCGCACGGGGGATAGTATGAATCAAAATTTGGCGGAAAATACCGCGGTGATCGAGATCGTTCCAGCACGCAGCCCGCAGGAGCTCGAGCGCATCCGCGTCCTGTTCCGCGAATACGCCGAACTGGTGTCCGAGGCCCTGTGCTTCCAGGGCTTCGACCGGGAACTGGCGGAACTGCCCGGCGCCTATGCGCCGCCGGGTGGCGCGCTGTTGCTGGCGCACGCTCCCGCGGGCGACGCGGGCTGCGTCGCCCTCAAGCAACTGGATGCGCGCACCGCGGAGATGAAGCGCCTGTTCGTGCGCAGCGCCTACCGCGGCACCGGCCTGGGGCGCCGGCTGACGCTGCAGGTGGCGGACATCGCGCGCCGGAACGGCTGCGGGCGGCTGGTGCTGGACACCCTGCCCAAGCTCACCGAGGCGATCGCGCTCTACCGCAGCCTCGGCTTCCGCGACTGCGCGCCCTACCTCGCCGCGCCCACGCCGGGCGCGCTGTGCTTCGAGCTCAGCCTTTCCTGATTTTCTCCACCAGCGCGGTGGTGGAGCGCTGGTGTTCGAACGGGATCGAGGCCACGCGCCCGCCGCGCGCCAGCACCGCCACGGCGCCGACGATCTTCTCCGCCGGCCAGTCGCCGCCCTTCACCAGCACGTCGGGCCGCACCGCCTCGATCAGCGCCGCGGGCGTGTCCTCCTCGAACCAGGTCACCGCGTCCACCGGTTCCAGCGCCGCCACCAGCGCCATGCGGTCCTCGAGCGGGTTGAGCGGCCGCTCCGCGCCCTTGCCCAGGCGCCTGGCCGAGGCATCGCTGTTCAGGGCCACGACGAGGCAGGCGCCCATGGCGCGGGCGCGCGCCAGGTAGGTGGCATGGCCGCGGTGCAGGAGGTCGAACACGCCGTTGGTGAACACCAGCGGCCGCGGCAGCTGCGCGACCCAGCGCGCCGCGTCCCGCGGCGCATGCAGCTTGCGCTCGTAGTCCGGCGCGCCGCTCAGCTTCCGGCCTTGGGCTTGGCGGCGTCGCGCGGCCGGCAGACCTGGTCGGTCGCCTGGCAGTACTCGAACACCTTGACCACCTTGGCGACGCCGCCGGTGGTGCGAGCCACCTCGACCGCGGCATTCGCCTCGGCCTCGGTGACGATGCCCATCAGGAACACCGTGGCGGCCTCGGTGATCACCTTCACGTGCAGGGCGTTGAACTTCTGCGCGTCCAGGAACCGCGCCTTCACCTTGCCGGTGATGAAGGTGTCGTTGGAGCGCGCGGTCAGCGACGAGTTGCCGGCCACCCGCAGCTCGTTGGAAACCCCGCGCGGCTTGGAGGGCAGCTCGAGCACCAGCTTCTCGACCGCGGCCTTGGTCGCCTCGTCGGGCACCTCGCCGGTGAGCAGCACGAAGCGGTTGAAGGCGGTGACGTTGACGTGGACCTTGCTGCCGTAGCGCTCGCTGATGCGGTTCGCGGCGCGCAATTCCAGGCCCTCGTCCTCGACCTGGGCGCCGGTGCTGCGCCGGTCCTCGTGGGACATCACGGCGGCGCCGACGCCGACCACCGCCATCTCGACGCAGCCGGCCAGGGGCAGCGCCAGCAGCAGCGCGGCCAGGATCGTGGACGTTCTGAGAGATGGTCTGGCGGACGTTCTTTTCATTGTTGTCCTCCGTAGAGCCGGAAATCGATGCCGTCGCACAGGCAATGCAGCGCCAGGAGATGCACCTCCTGGATGCGCGCGGTCCGTTCGTGCGGCACGCACACATGCGCATCGCCCGGGCCGAGCAGCGCCGGCGTCCGGCCGCCGTTGCGCCCGGTTAGAGCCACGATCCCCATGCCGAGTTCCCGGGCCGCCTTCACCGCCGCCAGCACGTTGGGCGAGTTGCCGCTGGTGGAGATGGCGAGCAGCACGTCGCCGCGGCGGCCCAGCGCCCGCACCTGCTTCTCGAAAACCTGCTCGTAGCTGTAGTCGTTGGCGATCGAGGTCAGCGTGGAGGTGTCGGTGCTGAGCGCCACCGCCGCCAGCGGCGGGCGCTCCATCTCGAAGCGATTGAGCAGCTCGGCGGAAAAATGCTGCGCGTCGCCGGCCGAGCCGCCGTTGCCGCAGGAGAGGATCTTGCCCCCGGCCCTGAGCGCGGCGACCATCAGGTCGACCGCCTGCGCGAGGGGCGCCTGCAGGGCGCCCAGCGCGGCGAGTTTCAGGTTCGCGCTGTCCCGGAAATGCGACGCGATGCGCTCCTCGAGCGTTGCGCCCGGTTCTGCATGTCCCATGAAGGCGATTTTACACCCTGGCCCCGCGCCCTCACTCCAGGAACACCTCGAACTCCAGCCGCTTGGCCGGGTTCGGGTGCTCCGTCAAGCGGCTGATGCGGGCCCGCAGCGGCGCGCTGCGGTCGAGGCCCCAGGCGATCGCGGCGTTCTGCCGCCGGGGCACGTAGCCGAGCTTCCGGCCGCGCCATTGCACGCGCACCGCGTTGGCGTCGTGCGGGTTGTCCGCTTCCCGCACCAGTTCCAGCGGATCACCGGGCTTGAGCAGCGGCCAGACCTCCGCCGCCTCCGCGTAGCGCCAGCCCGCGAGCGGCGAGCTCTGCACCACCAGCCGGACCTCCTGTGCCCCGGCAGCGCAGGCGAGGAGCAGCAGCGAAAAGTGCAGGCTAAGCGCTGAACGCATTGCGGATCCACTCGATG
>CAZMDA010000009.1:20025-25150 GCA_964564865.1 uncultured Bordetella sp.
AGCAGCAGCGAAAAGTGCAGGCTAAGCGCTGAACGCATTGCGGATCCACTCGATGCGGTCGCGCTCCAGCGCATCGAGCAGCAGGACGTCGAAGCGGCAGTCCACCTCGGGCCGGCCGCGCAGGTAGGCGCGCGCCGCGGCGATGATGCGCGCCTGCTTGGCCGCGGTGATGCTCTCCGCGGCGCCACCCCGGCTGGCCGAGCCGCGCAGGCGCACCTCGGCGAACACCAGCGTCCCGGCGTCCTCGGCGACCAGGTCCAGCTCGCCCACGCGGCAGCGCCAGTTGCGCGCCAGGATCCGAAGCCCCGCCTCGGCGAGCAGCCGCGCGCACAGGTCTTCGGCTCGCGCCCCGGCCCGGTTCATGGCAGTCTTAACGGCCTACCCTCCCGGGCCGTTGACCAACCCTGATTCGTGACCGGCACGCTCTACATCGTCGCCACCCCGATCGGCAACCTCGCCGACGCCAGCCCGCGCGCCCTGGAGGCGCTGCGCGGCGCGGACCTCGTGGCCTGCGAGGACACGCGCACCACGCGCGGGCTGCTCGCCGCGCACGGCATCGCGGCCAAGACCACGGCCCTGCACGCGCACAACGAGCGCGCCGCCGGCGAGAAGCTGCTGCAGGCGCTGCGCGAGGGCCGGAGCGTGGCGCTGGTGAGCGATGCCGGCACCCCGGCGGTGTCCGATCCCGGCGCGCTGCTGGTCGCGGCCGCGCACCGCGAGGGCATCCGCGTGGTGCCGGTCCCGGGCCCGAACGCGGCGATCGCGGCCTGGTCCGCCTCCGGCTTCGTCGCCGACCGCTTCCTCTACGTCGGCTTCCTGCCGGCGAAGCCGCGGCAGGTGGCGCAGGCGCTGGCCGCGCTCGACGATGCGCTGCCGCTCATCTTCTACGAGGCGCCGCACCGGGTCGCGGCCACGGCGGCGGCGCTGCTCGCGCGCTTCGGCCCGGAGCGCGAACTGCTGATCGCCCGCGAACTGACCAAGAAATTCGAGGAAGTCGCGCGCATGCCCCTGCGGGACGCACCGGCCTGGCTGCAAGCCGGCCCGCACCGCCAGCAGGGCGAGTTCGTGCTGGTGCTGGGACCCGGCGCGGCGAAGGAAGGCGCGCCCGCCCTCGATCCCGGCAAGGTGCTGGGCGTCCTGCTCGAATCGCTGCCGGCGAGCGAGGCGGCGAAGCTTGCCGCGCGTATCACCGGCGCGCCGCGCAATGCGCTCTACAAGGAGGCGCTGGCGCGCGGCTCCTCCGGCGAGAAGGCAAAGTAGAAGCACGTAGAATCGCGCCCCATGGACCGCCTCACGATCCAGCAGCCGGACGACTGGCACCTGCACCTGCGCGACGGCCCGGCGCTGGCCGCCGTGGTGGCCGACACCGCGCGCCAGTTCGGGCGCGCCATCGTGATGCCGAACCTGAAGCCGCCGGTCACGACCGTGCAGCAGGCGCTGCATTACCGGGATCGCATCCTCGCCGCGCTGCCCGAGGGCTCGGCCTTCGAGCCCCTGATGACGCTCTACCTGACCGACGACACCCCGGCGGAGGAGATCGCGCGCGCGAAGCTCTCCGGGCGCGTGCACGGCGTCAAGCTCTACCCGGCCGGCGCGACCACGCACTCGGACGCCGGCGTGACCCGGATCTCGCGCTGCTTCCGGGCGCTGGAGCGAATGGAGCAGACCGGCCTGCCGCTGCTCATCCACGGCGAGGTCACCGACCCGCACGTGGACGTGTTCGACCGCGAGAAGGCCTTCCTCGAGGAGGTGCTGGGCCCGCTGGTGGCGCGCTTCCCGGGCCTGAAGGTGGTGCTGGAGCACATCACCACGCGCGACGCGGTGCACTACGTCGAGGTCACCGGGCCCAACGTCGCCGCGACCATCACTGCGCACCACCTGCTGATGAACCGGAACGCCCTGTTCATGGGCGGGGTGCGGCCGCACCATTACTGCCTGCCGGTGCTCAAGCGCGAGGAGCACCGCGAAGCGCTGGTGGAGGCCGCCACCTCGGGCAACCCGAAGTTCTTCCTCGGCACCGACAGCGCGCCGCATGAGCGCGGCACCAAGGAGAACGCCTGCGGCTGCGCCGGCATCTACACCGCGCACGCGGCGCTGGAGTTCTACGCCATCGCCTTCGAGGAGGCGGGCGCGCTCGATCGCCTGGAGGGCTTCGCCAGCCGCTTCGGCGCCGACTTCTACGGCCTGCCGCACAACCGCGGCACGGTGACGCTCGTGCGCGAGGACTGGACCGTGCCCGAGTCCCTGCCCTTCGGCGAAGGCTCGCTGGTGCCGCTGCGCGCGGGCGAAGTGCTGCCGTGGAAGCTCGCCTAGGAAACCAGGGACGGACCACGATCTCCGCCGCGGCACCGGATTGGCCGGAAGCGGACTTCTCCCACCCGGTGTTCGACCCGGTTCGCGCCTGGCTCGAGCGCTTGCCGCGCGATCGATGGCCATCGCTGGAGGACCTCAACGGCCTCGCTTGCGAATCCGGATTGATGACCGGCTCCGGCCGGCCGGTCCGTTTCGTACCGCCGCAGAAGGCGGACGCGTACTACGAAGTGCACCTGAGCGAAACCGGGGAAGTTCACACTCGCGCTGGAAGCTGGCACGACCTGTTCAACGCCCTGGCGTGGCTGGCGTTCCCGAAGACCAAGGCGCGCATCAACGCCATGCACGCGGCGCAGATCCCGAAGGAGACCGGGCTGCGCGGCAAGCTGCGCGACATGCTCACCCTGTTCGACGAGGGCGGCGCGATCGTGGCCTGCGCGAATCCGGAACTGGAGGCGCTGGTCCGCCAGCACCGCTGGAAGGAACTGTTCTGGGCGCGCAGGACGGACGTCCTCGCCGGTTTCCGGATCCATGTCCTCGGGCACGCCTTGCTGGAGATGGCGCTGCGCCCGCGCCCCGGGCTGACCTGCAAGGTCATCTTCATCCGACCGGATGAAGAGCCGGATGCGGCCGCCGCACACTGGCTCGAGGCGCACGACGGGGCCGGCACGACGCGCGACCTGGTCTCCCTGCCCGTCTTCGGCTACCCCGGCTGGCTGCCTGGGACCGCCGAGGCCGCGTTCTACGACGACGAGCGCTATTTCCGGCCGTTCCGGAAAGCGGCGGCGCAGCCGAAAAACGTGGCCTGTCCCTGATTTTCTTCGCTGCGGTGCAGTAAAATGCGACCGGGAGCTGGCCAGGCAGCCGCTGTACCGAAAGGTATGGAGGAAAGTCCGGGCTCCGAAGAGCAGGATGCGGGGTAACACCCCGGCGCGCATATCCAAAGGCGACGAACAGGGCCACAGAGACGAGTCGCAGGTGTAACAGCCTGCGGGTGAAACGCGGCAACCTCCATCCGGAGCAACACCAAATAGGCAAGTGACTGAGGCCGGCTCGGCCGAGCTTGCGGGTAGGTGGCTGGAGCCGGGGGGCGACCCCCGGCCAAGAGGAATGGCTGCCGGAGCCCCGCCTTCGGGCGGGTGTCTCGCACAGAACCCGGCTTATCGGCCGGCTCCCTTTTCCCCTCCGGCAACGGGTCCGCGGGCAAGACAAGCGGATAAATTTCCTTTGCCCGGGCACCCGGAATCTACGATAATTTTTTGTATACCCCCGGACCCCGCCCCCCCTTTGCAGAGCCGCCTAAACCAGAACGACGTCAGCAACCGCGTCAACGTGGAGAACGCGGCGGCGGTGCGCGACGAGATCGGGGCCATCTTCGCGGCGCGCTACCCGGGCGCGGACCTGTCGCCGCTGCCGCAGATCTTCGCCGACATCGAGGCGCTGTTCGAGGGCCGCTTCCCGGGCTACCTGCGCTGCGACACGCTCTACCACGACCTGCGCCACACGCTGGACATGACGCTCGCGGCCGCGCGCCTGATCGAGGGCCACGACCGCACCGCCTGCGCGGCCGAGCAGCTGGGCGCGCGCCGCGCCATCCTCGGGGTGGTGATCGCGCTGCTGCACGACTCCGGGTACCTGAAGCGCGTCTCCGAGGGCGGGGTCGAGAACGGCGCCATCTTCACCAAGGTGCACGTCAGCCGCAGCGCCGATTTCCTGGCCCGCTACCTGCCGTCCATCGGCTACGCCGCCGAGGCGCCGCTCGCCGCGCGCCTGGTGCACTTCACCGGCTACGAGATGGACGTGGACGACATCAAGGTCGACGACCCGCGCGACCGGCTGCTGGGCTGCATGGTGGGCACCGCCGACCTGATCGGCCAGATGTCCGACCGCATGTACCTCGAGAAGTGCCGCGAGTACCTGTACCAGGAGTTCGTCTACGGCGCGGTGGCGCGCGAGACGCTGCCCGACGGGCGCGAGATCGTGCGCTACGCCTCGCCCGAGGACCTGATCTACAAGACCCCCGGCTTCTACGAGTATGTCGCGCGCGACCGCATCCACAAGAAGCTCGACGCCGCCGACCGCTTCGCGGCGGTCCATTTCGGCGGCGAGAACCAGTACCAGAGCGAGATCGACCGCAACATGCAGTACCTGAAGGACGCCATCGCCCGCGCCGACCTGGCGCGCCTGCGCCGCAGCTGCTACTCGCTGTCCGAGAAGCACCGCCGCGCCGCCTGAGCCCCGGGCGGGCCCGGCGGGCGCGCCGCCGGCGTGCCGTTTGTCACGTTTCGCTGAAAATTCCCCCGCGCCGCCGCCGTGCGCCCTTGCCACCCCGGGCCGCCGCGTGGCACAAGTGGCGCATGACAGTCCCTGACAATGGCGTGCGCAAGCGCGACGACGTGGCCCCCGCCCTGTACCGCCTGCTCTCCGACAGCGCCCTCAGCCGCGCCGCGCTGGGCGCCTGCGGCTTCCCGGTGGTGCTGGCCGACGCCGGCGCCAAGGGCCATCCGATCACCTTCGCCAACCCGGCCTTCGAGGCCTTCTTCGGCTACCGTGCCGACGAGGTGCTCGGCCGCCCGGCGATCACGCTGCTGTTCCCGGAGGACGAGTCGGCCGCCAGCATGTTCGAGAAGGCGCCGGCGCGCGTCGAGATGCGCATCCGGCGCAGGGACGGCTCGACCGCGCACGTGGAACTGACCATCGGCATGGTGCACGGCGCCAGCGGGCGCCTGTCGCACTGGGTGCTCGCCTTCGCCGACCGCAGCGAGCTGGAGCGGTTGCGGGAAGAGTTGCGCGTCCTGCGCGCGATCGCCGCCGC
>CAZMDA010000009.1:25250-77201 GCA_964564865.1 uncultured Bordetella sp.
CCAGCGCGCGGTGCGCAGCAGGCGCGCGTCGAAGTGGCGCCGCCCGACCAGCTGGACGCCGATGGGCATGCCCCCGGAACCCCGCAGCAGCGGCATGGACAGCGCCGGCAGGCCGGCCAGCGTCCACAGCGTGCAGAAGCGCGGGTCGCCCGTGGAGGCGAGGCCCCTGGGCGCGGCGCCGGGCGCCGCCGGGGTGAGGATGGCGTCGTAGCGCTGGGTGAACAGCTCCTCGAAGCTCTCCTGCATCGGCCCGATCAGGGACAGCGCGCGCTGGTAGTCCACCGCCTTCACCTCGCGCCCGCGCTCGATCAGCGCGCGCAGCGGTTCCGAGAGCCGGTCGCGCCCGTCGCGCCACTCGCGCGCGAAGTTGTGCGCCATCTCCGCTTCCATGATGGTCTTCTGCCAGTCCCAGGCCTCGCCGGCGGAGGGAAACAGGTCGATCTCCTCCACGGCGTCGCCGAGCGCCTCGACCAGCTCGCCGAGCGCCTCCTTCGCCTCCGCGTCGACGCGCTCCCAGTGCGGGGTCTTGATGAAGGCCAGCGTCGGCCGGATCGGCGGCTCCCCGGCGGCGATGGCGGCGAACGGGATGCGCGCCCCGGGCCGGGTGTCCGGGTCGCCCGCGTCCCAGCCGGCGAGCGTTTCCATCGCCAGCGCCACGTCCTCGATGGAGCGCGCCATCACGCCGACGTGGTCGAGCGTCCGCGACAGCTGCAGGATGCCGCTGCGCGGCACCAGGCCATGGCTGGGCTTGAAGCCGTAGGCGCCGCAGAAGGCCGCGGGCCGGATCACCGAGCCGTTGGTCTGGGTCCCCAGCGCGAGCGGCACCATGCCGGCCGCGACCGCGGCGGCGGACCCGCTGGAGGAACCGCCGGGGGTGTGCTCGAGGTTGTGCGGGTTGCGCGTCTTGCCCGGGTGGAAGTAGGCGCACTCGGTGGTGACCGTCTTGCCGAGGATCACGGCCCCCGCGGCGCGCAGCTTCGCCACCGCGGCCGCGTCCTCGCGCGGCGTGCGGCCGGCGTAGAGCGGCGAGCCGTTCTCGGTCGGCATGTCGCCGGTGTCGATGATGTCCTTCACCCCGACCGGGATGCCGTGCAGCGGGCCGACGGCGTGCCCTTCGCGCCGGCGCTCGTCCGCGGTCCTTGCCTGGGCGAGCGCATGGTCCTCGTCGAGGTAGGTCCAGGCCTGCACCTGCGGCTCCAGCTCCCGGATCCGCGCCAGGCAGTCCTGCACCAGTTCCTCGGCGCTCAGGTGCCCTTCGTCCATCAGCTTGCGGGCGGCGGCGGCGCTCAGCTCGGCGGCCCGGGTCGGCGCGTTCATGTTCAGCGCCCGTAGAGGATGCCGGGCAGCCACAGCCCGATCTGCGGCCAGATGTAGAGCAGCGCCAGCGCCACGACCTGGATGCCCATGAACGGCAGCATGCCGGCGAAGATCTGGTTCAGCGTCACGTGCGGCGGCGACACGCCCTTCAGGTAGAACGCCGCCATCGCCACCGGCGGCGAGAGGAACGCGGTCTGCAGGTTGAGCGCCACCAGCAGGCCGAAGAACAGGGGGTCGATGCCGAACTTGGGCAGCAGCCGAATGAAGATCGGCATGAAGATGACGATGATCTCGGTCCACTCCAGCGGCCAGCCGAGGATGAAGATGATGAACTGCGCCAGCAGCATGAACTGCAGCGGCGACAGGCCGAGGGACAGCACCCACTTCTCCACCAGGTCCTGGCCGCCCAGCAGCGCGAAGGCGGCCGAGAAGATCGAGGAGCCCACGAACAGCCAGCACACCATGGCGCTCGTCTTGGCGGTGAGGAAGGACGACTCCTTCACGATGGTGCCCAGCTCGCGCGCCGTCGCCCAGGCCACGCTGCCGCCGCCGATCGAGCCGCGCAGGTGCGCGATGTAGCGGTACGCGCCGGCCAGCAGGAAACCGCCAAAGGCGCCCACCGCCGCGGCCTCCGCCGGCGTGGACAGCCCGAACATGATCGAGCCCAGCACCGCCAGGATCAGCAGCGCGAGCGGGAAGAAGGACGACAGCAGCATCTTGAACACTTCCAGCCGCTCCCAGCTGAGCAGGCCGTAGGTCAGGGCGAGCGTGGCGACGCCGATGGCGAACAGGACCCAGTACCAGGTCGGCGCGGGGACGCGCTCGGCGGCAGCGGGCGCGGCCGGGGCCTCCGCCTTCGCTTCCTGCGGCGCGGCGGGCGCGGCGGCCTTCGCCTCGCCCTTCTCCTCGGCCTTCTCCTCTTCCTTCGCCGCGGCTTCGGCTTCCTCGTCCTTGGGCTCCTGCAGCCCGCCTTCCTCCGCCCCTTCGGGCTCCTGCAGTCCGCCCGGTTCGGCGGCTTCGCCCGGGCTCTCCGGCGACCCGGCGGCGCCGGCTTCCACCAGCCCGGAGGTGTCGGCCTTCTCGACCGGCGCCGTCGCGGCGCGGTAGGTCAGCGTGAGGACGCTGACGATCAGCAGGGCCGGCAGGAGCGCGACGACGAACTGCGTCCAGACCGTGCGCCGGTCGGCGCCCGGCCGCCCGCCCAAACCGCGCGCCAGCCCCACCACGGCATTGCCCGCGCCGGCGGACAGCGCCTGCGCGAACGCGGGCAGCGCGATCCGGCGCTCGCTCTCCGGCAGCGGCGGCATCAGGCTCGGCCGCAGCTTCGCCAGCACCACCACGTAGCCGACGTAGAGCGCGGCGAGCATGATGCCGGGAAACAGCGCCCCGGCGTAGAGCTGCACTACCGACACGCCGGCGGTGGCGCCGTAGACGATCAGCAGCACCGAGGGCGGGATCAGGATGCCGAGGCAGCCGCCGGCCGTGATCGACCCGGCGGCGACCTTGATGTTGTAGCCCGCCTTCAGCATCGCCGGCAGCGCGAGCAGCCCCATCAGCGTCACCACCGCGCCGACGATGCCGGTGGCGGTGGCGAAGATGGCGCAGGTGACGATGGTGGCCACCGCGAGCGAACCCGGCACCCGGGCGAGCGCGAGGTGCAGGCTGCGGAACAGGCGGTCGATGAGCGCCGCGCGCTCCACCAGGTAGCCCATGAACACGAACAGCGGGATCGCGATCAGGACGTCGTTAGACATCACCGCGTAGGTCCGCTGCACCATCAGGTCGAGCACCTGGCGGTTGGCGAGCTCCGGATTGACGTTGCGGTAGGCGAGCCAGGCGAAGAACACGCCCATGCCCATCAGCGTGAAGGCGGTGGGAAAGCCCAGCATGATCGCCACCACCACCAGCGCCAGCATCAGCAGGCCGAGGATGCCGAGGTCCTCGCGCGACAGGTGCGCGTCGGTGAGGTGGCTCCAGGGCGTGAAGATGAGGACCGTGGCAAGTATCACCGCCATCAGCGCGAAGCCGAACCACAGTTCCTTGCGGATCATCACCTGCCCGCCTCCGCGCCCTCGGCGTGGACCATCTTCTTCAGCTCCTCGACGTCGACCTCCTCGACGTCCTCCTCGCGCGAGGGCCAGGCGCCCTGGCGGATGCAGATCACGCAGCGGATGATCTCGACGATGCCCTGCACCAGCAGGAAGGCGCCGGCCACCGGGATCACGGTCTTGAACGGGTAGATCGGCGGGCCGTCGGCGGTGACGTTGGAATGCTCGTTGATCGCCCAGGACTCGGCGGCGTAGAAGTAGCCGGCGTAGGTGAGCGCGATCACGCCCGGGATGAAGAACACGATGTACAGGACCAGGTCCCAGCTCGCCTGGGTGCGCGGGCGGAAGAAGCCGTACAGCACGTCGCCGCGGACGTGGCCGTTCTTCGCCAGGGTATAGGCGCCCGCCATCATGAACAGCGTGCCGTAGAGCATGTTCATGGCGTCGAACGCCCAGGCATGCGGGTTGTCCAGCGCGTAGCGCGAGAACACCTCCCAGGTCACCAGCAGCGTCAGCGCCACGATCAGGAAGGAGAAGGCGTGGCCGACCCAGGTGCTGATCTTGTCGACGAGGAGGAGGAGTTTCTGCATCGTAAGCCGGACCGCAGGAAACAAAACAGCCACCCGGCTTGGGGCCGGATGGCTGCGTCAGTGCGCTACTGCTAGGCCTTCTTCGCCGCGGGCTTGCCGGCGGGCTTGCCGAAGTAGTGGTTGTAGGCCATGCGGCGGTTCACGTTCGTGTCCAGGTCCCACTTCACGGCGCGGGCCGCGAACGCCTTCTGCGAGGCCTCGATCTCCTTGAACATGGCGTTGCCCTCGGCCTTCTTCGCCGCCGCCGCGTCGTAGCCGGTCAGCTGGCGCTGCAGCACGGAGTCGGGGGTCTTGAAGAACCTCACCTTGTCCTTGGTCTGCATCTCGGCGTAGTCCTGCGAATAGCGGTGCACCGCCTTCCAGGACATGTCCGAGGACGCGGCCTCGACGGCGTTCTCGATGATCGCCTTGATCGGGCCGGGCAGCGCGTCGAACTTGGTCTTGTTGAACATGATCTCGAACTGCTCGGCGTTCTGGTGGTAGCTCTGCAGCATGCACACCTTGGAGACGTCGGTGAAGCCCAGGATCCGGTCGGAGGTCGCGTTGTTGAACTCCGCCGCGTCCAGCAGGCCGCGGTCCATGGCCGGCACGATCTCGCCGCCGGGCAGCGCGTTGACCGCCGCGCCCAGGGCCGTGAACACGTCGATCGAGATGCCCACGGTGCGGAACTTGAGGCCCTTGAAGTCCTCGGCCTTGGTGATCGGCTTCTTGAACCAGCCCAGCGGCTGGGTCGGCATCGGGCCGTAGGGGAAGGACACGATGTTGCCGCCGACCGAGGCGTAGAGCTTGGTCAGCAGCTCGCGGCCGCCGCCGTACTTGTGCCAGGCGAGCAGCATGTTGGCGTCCATGCCGAAGGCCGGGCCCGAGCCCCACAGCGCGAGCGCGTTCTGCTTGCCGTAGTGGTACACCAGCACGCCGTGGCCGCCGTCCAGGGTGCCCTTGGATACCGCGTCGAACAGGCCGAAGGCGGGCACCACCGCGCCGGCCGGCAGCACCTCGATGCGCAGCGCGCCGCCGGTCATGTCGTTGACCTTCTTGGCGAAGTCGTTGGCGTACTCGTGGAAGATGTCCTTGGCCGGCCAGGTCGATTGCCAGCGCATGCTGATCGGGCCCTGCGCCTTGACGATGGCCGGGAAGCCGAGCGTCGCCGCGCCGGCGGTGGCCGCGGCCGCGCCGGTCAGGAACTTGCGGCGCGAGGCAACGGATTTGTCGTTCTGGGTGCTCATTTAAGTGTCTCCTCCTAAGGGATGGATGCCGGCGCGGGGTCGGGCCCCGTACGGGGAAAGCCGCGTGATTCTACTCTCTGCCTTCCGTGCCCCGCAAGGCGACTTCGCATCGTGGAACGCCGCGCGGGCTAGGCGTAATAGACGAGCAGGTAGCCCGCGAGCAACAGCGCCACCCAGAGCACCATCGCGCCGGTGGAAGCGGTGCGCACGTGCAGGCCCTGGAGGCCATCGTGCCGCCGCACGCCCTCGCCGACGCGCGCGACCGCGCCGTCCGCCCAGGCCCGCAGGGCGGCGCCGGCCATCGCGAGCAGCGCGCCGGCCCCGGCCAGGATCCTGGGGGCGAAGACGCGGTAGAACCAGTCCAGGTCGAGCGTGATGGTCAGGGTGCGCCGCAGCATCGGCAGCATGACGAAGAACGCGAGGCCCGAGAACAGCAGCAGCTCGAGCTGCACGACCACGTGGGCGCCGGTATAGGGCACGTAGCCGGCCTTGAAGGGCAGCAGCGCGTAGAGCGGCTGGTAGAACACGCCCAGGCCGATGCACAGCGCGGCGAACAGCCCCATGGCGAGTCGCATGTTGAGCGGCGGCTCCGGCGGCCTCAGGCCCGAATCCTTCTGGAAGAAGACGAACCACGGGAACTTGATGCCGGCGTGCAGGAAGACGCCGGCGGAGGCCGCGGCCAGCGCGAGCCAGACCCAGAGCAGGTGCTGGTCGGCCGCGGCCTGGGAGATCATGGACTTCGAGACGAAGCCCGAGGTGAGCGGGAAGGAGCTGATCGCGAGCGCGCCGATGGTGCCGCAAAGCGTGGTGAACGGCATGGTGCGGAACAGGCCGCCCAGCTCGCTGCACTTGCGCCGGCCCGCCTGCAGCAGGACCGCGCCTGCCGACATCAGCAGCAGCGCCTTGTAGAGGATGTGCGTGAAGGCATGCGCCGCGGCGCCGTTGAGCGCCATCTCGGTGCCGATGCCGATGCCGGCGATCATGAAGCCGACCTGGTTGACGATGCTGTAGGCGAGGATGCGCCGCATGTCGTTCTCCAGCAGCGCGTAGACGATGCCGTAGAACACCATGAACAGGCCCACCCACACCAGCAGCTCGGTGCCGGGGAAGCCGCGCAGCAGGACGCAGACCGCGGTCTTGGTGGTGAACGCGGACAGGAACACGGTGCCGCTCCAGGAGGCCTCCGGATACGCGTCCGGCAGCCAGGCCGACAGCGGGGGGGCGCCGGCATTGACCAGGAACCCGGCCAGGATCAGCCAGTGGGCGGGGCTGTCCAGCGCCATGCGCACGAACGCGGCCGAGCCGGTGTCGGAAACGTGGCCCGCGATCCCGGCCAGCAGCAGCACGCCGCCCAGCAGGTGCACCGCGAGGTAGCGGCGGCTGGCCGACCACGCCGGAGCGGTGCCGGCGCTCCAGATCACGAGCGTCGAGCCCAGCGCCATCAGCTCCCAGAACACGAACAGCGTGACGAGGTCCCCGGCCAGCACGGCGCCGATCGCGGCCCCCGCGTAGACGAACGCCGCCGGCAGTTCCAGCCGGTTCGCCTGGCCGAGCGCGAACAGCGCGCCGCCGAAGGCCATGATCGCGAAGATCAGCGCGAACAGGCGCGACAGCGCGTCCACCGCGTAGGGCGCGATCTCTAGGCCCAGGTAGCGCCCGCTCCAGTGCACGCCCTCGCCCACCGACAGCAGGATCCCGATCGCCGCGAGCGGCGCCGCCAGCGCGAGCGACGCGCGCGCGCGGCCCCGGAGCAGGCCCAGCGCGAGGCCGGCGAAGACGAGGACCAGGCCCGGGTGCAGGACGCTAGCCATCCGCGCCGTCCTCGCCGTAGTAGCGGTCGGGGCGCTTGAGGAGCGCCCCCAGCAGCTTGGCGAACAGGATCATCCCCGCGCAGGCGAGGAACCCGTACCAGGCGCCGAACGCGGGCAGGCCCTCGATCTCGAAATGCGGATGCATCTGGACCGCGAACTCGGCCAGCACGGTGAGCGCCAGCACGGCGATGAATCCGCGCCACAGCAGCCGGATGCTCGATTCGCGCGCCAGCCAGTGGTCCTGCATTCAGCCTCCCGCGGTCGCCCGCGCCAGCGCGAGCGCGATGTCAGGGTAGAAGAACAGCGCCACCGTCAGCGCCGCGGTCGCCGTCAGCGCGACCACCATCGGCAGCGGGGCCTCGCCGTGCGCCTGGCCGCCGGCGGCCCCGGGGCGCAGGAACGCGCGGTGCACGATCGGCGCGAAATACGCGGCGTTGAGCAGCGTGCTGGCGGCGATCACGCCCAGCGCCATCCACTGCCCGGACTCCAGCACCGCGGTGAGCAGGAACCACTTGCTCAGGAAGCCCGCGGCCGGCGGCAGCCCGACCATCGAGATGGCGCCCACCGCGAACGCGCCCATGGTCCACGGCATGCGCCGGCCGATGCCGTCCAACTGGCTCACCTCGGTCTTGTGCGCGGCGGTATAGATCGCCCCGGCGGCGAAGAACAGCGTGATCTTGCCGAACGCGTGCGCGGCGATGTGCAGCGCGGCCGCGGTCACCGAGACCGGCGTCAGCAGCGCCGCCGCCAGCACCACGTAGGAGAGCTGGCTCACCGTGGAGTAGGCCAGGCGCCGCTTGAGGTTGTCCGCGCGCAGCGCGATGACGGACGCGGCCACGATGGTGAAGCCCGCCACGGTGGGCAGCCAGTCCGCGGCGCGCACCCCCGCCAGGGCGTCGACGCCGAACACGTAGACGATCACCTTCAGCACCGCGAACACGCCCGCCTTGACCACCGCCACCGCGTGCAGCAGCGCGGAAACCGGGGTCGGCGCCACCATCGCAGCCGGCAGCCAGCGGTGGAACGGCATCAGCGCGGCCTTGCCGATGCCGAACACGAACAGCGCGAGCAGGCCGCCGGTCGCCGCGCCCGACAGGCGCCCGCCGAGCAGGCCGCCCGGGGTGAACTCCAGCGTCCCGGCGACCTGCCAGGTGACGACGATGGCCGGCAGCAGGAGCAGGATCGAGGTGCCGAGCAGCAGCCCCAGGTACAGCCGTCCGCTGCGCCGCGCCTCCTCGCCGCCGCTGTGGGTCACCAGCGGCCAGGTGACCAGCGTCAGGATCTCGTAGAACAGGAACAGGGTGAGCAGGTTCGAGGAGAACGCGATCCCCATGGTGGCCGCGAGCGCGAGGGCGAAGCACGCGTAGAAGCGCGTCTGGTGCGGCTCCCGGTTGGCGCGCATGTAGCCGATGGAGTAGACGGAATTGAGGATCCAGAGCCCGGCGGCGACCAGCGCGAACAGCATTCCCAGCGGCTCGACCCGCAGGCCGAGCGGCACCCCGGGCAGCATCTCGACCAGGTACAGCTGCGGCACGCCGCCGGCGAGCACGGACGGCACCAGCGCGGCGACGCAGGCGAACAGGGCCAGCGCCGCGGCCAGGGTCACCGCCTCGCGCAGGTCCGGCCTGCGGTGCGCGAGCGCGATGCCGGCGGCGCCGATGCAGGGCACGGCGAGCGTCGCCGCGAGAAGCTGGGCCGCGGTCATCCCGGGCCCTGCAGCAACGCGCGCGCCGCCGCCGCCGCGCCCTCGATCACCGGCGTGCTGTAGACGCCGGAGGCGAGCACCAGGGCGGCCAGGCCGAGCGCCGGGGCCAGCATCGCCGCGGGCGCCTCGCGCACCCCGGCGAGCGCGGGACCGGGCTGGCGCAGGTAGGCCACCTCGACGAAGCGGTACATGTAGGCGAGCGCGATCAGCGAACTGGCCACCGGCAGCATCGCGATCACCCAGGCCTCGCGCTCGACGGCGGCGATCACCAGGTACCACTTGGTGACGAAGCCGGCGGTCGAGGGCACGCCCACCAGGCTGAGCCCTCCCAGCACGATGCCGGCGCAGGTGAGCGGCATGCGGTGCGCGATGCCGGCCAGGGCGTCGAAGCGCAGGCTGCCGGCGCGCACCGCGATGCCGCCGACCAGCATGAACAGCGTCGCCTTGGTGATGCCGTGGTTGAACAGGTGCGCCACCGCCGCGGTGAGGCCGGTCTGCGAGGCGAAACTGATGCCGAGCGTGATGTAGCCGATCTGGCCGACGCTGGAGTAGGCCAGCATGCGCTTGAGGTCGGCCTGGAACAGCGCCATGCCGGAGGCAATGAACATCGCCGCGACCGACAGCGCGAGCAGGATGTCCTCCAGCGGCAGCGCGTCCACCACGGTGCGCGCGCCGAACACGGTGAAATAGAAGCGCAGCAGCGCGTAGATCGCCACCTTGGTGGCGGTGCCGGCGATGAGCGCGGTCGCCGCGGAGGGCGCGTAGGTATAGGCGTTCGGCAGCCAGGCGTGCAGGGGGAACAGCGCGAGCTTGAGGCAGATGCCCACCGTGAGGAAGGCGAGCGCGGCCAGCACCGGGCGATGGCCCGCGTCCCGGGGCAGGCGCTGCGCGATGTCCGCCAGGTTCAGCGTGCCGGTCACGAGGTAGAGCAAGCCGACGCCGATGACGATGAACGTCGCCCCCACCGTGCCGAGGATCAGGTACTGGTAGGCCGCCATGAGCGCGCGCCGGTCGCGGCCGAGCGCCACCAGGACGTAGGTCGCCAGCGACGAGATCTCGAGGAACACGAAGAAGTTGAACGCGTCCCCGGTGATCGTCATCCCGAGCAGCCCGGCGATGCACAGGCACAGCAGGGCGTAGAACAGGTAGTGCTGCTCGCGCGGCACCTCCAGCGCGACGCTGCGCCGCGCGTAGGGAATCACGAACACCGCGATCAGGCCGATCAGGACCAGCACGAACGCGCTCGCGGCATCGACCCGGTACTCGATCCCCCACGGCGGCTCCCAGCTGCCGAGCGCGTAGGACACCATGCCGCCTCCGATGACCCGGGCGAGCAGCCAGAGCGCGATGCCCAGGCTCGCCACCGCCGACGCCAGCGCCAGCGCCCAGGCGAGGCCGGCATGGCGCAGCAGCACGATGAGCGGCGCGGCGGCCAGCGGCACCACGACCTGCAGCGCGGGAAGGTGCTCGGCGATCACGGTTGCGGGTCGCGGTCCGGACCGGGTTCCGGGTCGGGCGGAGCGGCGGCGTCCTGCTGCAGGATGTCGTCCTCCTCGATGCTGCCGTAGGCCTCGCGAATGCGCACCACCAGCGCCAGGCCGAGCGCGAGCGTGGCGATGCCCACCACGATCGCGGTGAGGATCAGCACGTGCGGCAGCGGATTGGAATACACCGAGAACCCCGGCGCGACGATGGGCGCGGTGCCGCCGATCAGCTTGCCCGGCGCGATGTAGAGCAGGTAGACCGAGGTCTGGAAGATGGCGAGCCCCACCAGCTTCTTCACCAGGTTGGCGCGCGCGATCACCATGAACAGGCCGGTGACCATGAGCAACACCGTCACCGCGTAGCTGAAGTGGCTGAGCAGGCCGGCGACCGGTGCGGACATCCCTGCCTAGTCCCCTGCCCGGCCGCGCGAGGCGAACATGTAGAACACCTTGAGCATGACGCCGCTGACGGTGATCGCGACCCCGAGCTCGACCCAGAAGATGCCGCGCTGCTGGCCGTACACCGGGTCCCGCGAGAGCACGAAGTAGTCGAGGAAGTTGCCGCCCAGCAGCATTCCGGCCACGCCGACGCCGGCGTACAGCAGCACCCCGAGCGCCATCATCGCTTCGACCACGGCGTCGGGCACCGCGGCGCGCGCCACCGCCAGGCCGAAGATCAGGCCGTACAGGATCAGCGCGGCGGCGGTGATCACCCCGGCCTGGAAGCCCCCGCCCGGGCCGAAGTCGCCGTGGAACTGGACGTACAGCGCGAACACCAGCATGAACGGGATCAGCAGCTTGCCGACCACGCGCAGCACGAGGTAGCCCTTCATGCGCCGCCCTTGCGCCGCCGCCGCAGCAGCGCCACCACGCCGATGCCGGCGGTGAACACCACGATGGTCTCGCCGAAGGTGTCGTAGCCGCGGTAGCTCGCCAGGACCGCGGTGACGATGTTCGGGATCCCGGTCTCGCGCGGGCCGTCCTTCAGGTAGCGCGGCTCGACGTGCTGGTGCATCGGCGCGGTGGGGTCCGAGAACGCCGGCAGCCAGAGGGTGCCGTACACCAGCAGTCCGCCCACGACCACGGCGAGCGCCAGCGGCAGCCAGGGCTTGTGCAGGGGCCGGGCCTCCTCGCCGCGGGTCAGGTGGAGCGCGCCCAGCAGCAGCACGGTGGAGACCCCGGCGCCGACCGAGGCTTCCGTCATCGCGACGTCGACCGCGTCGAGCGCCACCAGCACCGTCGCCATGAAGAAGCTGTAGGCGCTGAACAGCACCACCGCAGCGAACAGGTTGCGCTGCACCGCGATCGCGATCGCGACCACGGCCATCAGCACCAGCAGGACGTTGACTACGAGCGCTTCGATGACGCCTCCCCGGAGTCGGCGAGCTGGGGCCGCAGGCCGCGGACCAGGGCGGCGCGCGCGAGCGCGTGCGACGCGGTGGGCGAGGCGAAGAAGATGAGCAGGCCGAGGATCACCAGCTTGGCCGCGACCAGCGTGACCCCGGCCTGCAGCAGCAGCCCGCCGAGGATCAGGCCGGCACCCAGGGTCTCGATGACGCTGACCGCGTGCAGGCGGGTATAGAAATCCGGCATCCGCAGCGCGCCGAGCGCGCCGACGACGCTGCAGAAGCCGCCGGCCGCGAGCAGGGCGAAGCTGAGGACGTCGAGCAAAGCGGCCATCAGCGCGCGTCCCCGCCGTCCTCGCCCGGCGCTCCCAGGTCCCCGTAGCGGAAGAACTTCAGCACCGCGACCGTCCCCACGAGGTTGAGCAGCCCGTAGGTGATGGCGAGGTCGAGGAACTCCGGACGGCCGTTGAGGAAGCCGATCACCGCCAGCAGCAGCATGGCGACGGTGCCGATGGCATTGCCCGCCAGCGCGCGGTCGAACACCGTGGGGCCGGCGAGCGCCCGCGCCAGCAGCAGCGCGAGCGTGGCCAGCAGCGCGAGCGTCGCCACGGCGAACATTACCGGCCGGCCTCCATGCGGGCCACGCGCGCATCCATGTCGCCCGCCGCCACGCCCCGGGCGCCCTCGCGCGTCAGGGCATGGACGAGGAACTCGTCCGCGCCGACCTCGATGCTGATGGTGCCCGGCGTGAGCGTGATCGAATTCGCGTGCACCGCCAGCCCGACCGCGGTCTTCTGCCGCGGCCGGAAGCGGACCATCGCCGGCGAGATGGGCAGGCGCGGATGGAGGATGACGCGCATCACGGTCCAGCCCGAGGTGACGATCTCCTTCAGCAGCCAGGGCCAGTACCACAGCGCGCCCGGGCCGAGGTGGATCGGATGGGTCTCGTGGTCGAGCAGGTCCATCCGCCGCACCAGCAGCAGCGCGGCAACGACGCTCGCCACGCCGAGCGCGAGCAGGAACGGCGTATACAGGCCCGACAGCAGGAGCCAGAACACGTACAGCGTAGCCGCCAGGCTGGTGACGCGAACCATTCCTCCCCCGCGATGTCGAAGGCGCCGGCAGCCTCCGCCGTCGCATTCCGCTGGTCTTGTTTGGGCCGCATTCTAATATACGGGCGCGGCATGCCTTGGATAGAATCGCGCGCGGCATGTCGCTCGCCCTCATCATCGCGCTTCCGCTCCTGCTCGGCCCCACCTTCGCTTGGCTGGGCGCGCGCCTCGGCCGCCCGGGATCGGCCTGGGGCGCGGCCTCGGTCACGGCGCTCGCGCTCGCGCTGGCGCTCGCGCTCGCGCCCGACGTGCTCGCGGGCAGCGTGTTCACCTGGCGCGCGCAGTGGCTGCCGGAGGCCGGCCTCAACCTGTCGCTGCGCGTCGACGGCCTCGCCCTGCTGTTCATGCTGCTGGTGCTCGCCATCGGCCTGCTGGTGATCCTTTATGCCCGCTACTACCTCGCGCCCGAGGACTCGCTCGGGCGCTTCTACGCCACGCTGATGGTGTTCATGGCGGCGATGCTGGGCATCGTCATGTCCGACAACCTGCTGCTGCTGGCGGTGTTCTGGGAGCTGACCGGCATCACCTCGTTCCTGCTCATCGGCTACTGGAGCGGGCGCGCCGAATCGCGCCAGGGCGCGCGCATGGCGCTCGCGATCACCGGCGGCGGCGGCCTGGCGATGCTCGCGGGCTTCCTCCTGCTGGGGGAGATCGCCGGCACCTACGAGATCTCGGAACTGGTGCTCAGGCGCGAGCTGATCCACGAGCACGCGCTCTACCTGCCGATGATGCTGCTGGTGCTGGCCGGCGCCTTCACCAAGTCGGCGCAGTTCCCGTTCCATGCCTGGCTGCCCGAGGCGATGGCGGCGCCGACGCCGGTGTCGGCCTACCTGCATTCCGCGACCATGGTGAAGGCGGGGGTATTCCTGATCGCGCGCATGTACCCGGTCCTCGGCGGCACCGTGGCGTTCGAGTACACGGTGTGCACGGTCGGACTGGCCACCATGGTGTTCGCCGCCTATGTCGCGGTGTTCAAGCACGACATCAAGGGCCTGCTCGCCTACTCGACCATCAGCCACCTGGGCCTGATCACGTTCCTGCTCGGGCTGGACTCGCCGCTGTCGGCGCTGGCCGCGGTGTTCCATATCGTCAACCACGCCATCTTCAAGGCCTCGCTCTTCATGGCCGCGGGCATCATCGACCATGAGGCGGGCACGCGGGACATGCGCCGCCTGTCGGGCCTGTGGCGGCACATGCCGCATACCGCGACGCTCGCCATGGTGGCCGCGGCGGCGATGGCCGGCGTGCCGCTGCTGAACGGCTTCCTGTCCAAGGAGATGTTCTTCGCCGAGACGCTCGAACTGGACCGGCTGGGCCTCCTGGGCGAGATCGCGCCGTTCGTCGTCGTCGCCGGCGGCGCCTTCGGGGTGGCCTATTCGCTGCGCTTCATCCATGACGTGTTCTTCCACGGCGAGGCCGCGGGACTGCCGCGCACCCCGCACGAGCCGCCGCGCTGGATGAAGATACCGGTCGAGATCCTCGTCGCGCTGTGCGTGCTGGTCGGCGTGGCGCCGGGCTGGACCGTGGCGAGGCTCGTGGACACGGCGGGTTCGGCGGTGTTCGGCGCCCCGCTGCCGCCGCACGACATCGCGATCTTCCACGGCTTCAACCTGCCCCTCGCCATGAGCGCGCTGGCGATGGTGCTCGGCGTCATCCTGTACTGGATGCTGCTGCGCCGCTACAACCTGCACCTGCACGTCCCGTCGGGCTGGACCGGGCGGCTGCTGTTCACCCACGCGGTGGACGGGCTGGTCACGGGCTCGCGCCGCGCCATGGGCTGGCTCGACAGCGGCTCGCTGCAGCGCTACCTCGCCCTGCTCGTCGCCAGCGCGCTCGCCCTCGGCGCCGCGCCGTTCCTCGCCGCGCCGGGCGCGACGCTCTCCGGTGCGCGCGCCACGCAGGACGCCGACGCGGTGGCGGTGGCGCTCTGGCTGGTGCTGGCGGCGGCGACGGCGGGCGCGGTGCTGCTGCACCGGCAGCGCCTGGCGGCAGTGATCCTGGTCGCGGTGGTGGGCCTGGTGGTCAGCATCGGCTTCATCCACTTCTCCGCGCCCGACCTCGCATTGACGCAGATCTCGGTGGAAGTGGTCGCGACGGTGCTGATGCTGATGGCGCTCGCCCTGCTGCCCGCGGCCAGCCCTGCGGAGTCGGCGCCTGCGCGCCGCGGGCGCGACGCGCTGCTGGCCGGCGGCGCGGGGCTGGGCGTCGGCCTGCTCGCCTGGGCGGCGATGACACGGCCGCTGGACACCATCTCCTGGTTCTTCGTCGACAAGAGCGTGCCCGAGGGCGGCGGCAGCAACCTGGTCAACGTCATCCTGGTGGACTTCAGGGGCTTCGACACCCTGGGCGAGATCACCGTGCTGGCAGTGGCCGCGGTCGGCGTCGCCGCGCTGCTCGACGGACTGCGCGTGCCGCGCCGGACGCTTGCGGCGCGCCGGAGCAGCGACGATCCGTATCCGCTCATGCTCGCCACGGCGGCGAACGTGATGCTGCCCTTCACGCTGATGGTGTCCGCCTACATCTTCCTGCGCGGCCACAACGACCCCGGCGGCGGCTTCATCGCCGGACTGGTGACCGCGATCGGCCTGGTGACGCAGTACGTCGCGGACGGCTCGCGCGCCACTGCGCGCCGGCTCAGGGTGGATTTCGCGCGCCTGGCCGGCACCGGGCTCGTCCTCGCCGGCGCCACCGGCATCGGCGCCTGGCTCTTCGGCGCCCCGTTCCTCACCAGCGCCCACGGCGAGCCCCACCTGCCGCTGCTGGGGCCGGTGCCGGTCGCGAGCGCCATCGCCTTCGACCTGGGGGTCTACCTGGTGGTGGTGGGCGCGACGCTGCTGATGCTGGCCGCGCTTGCCGGCGCCGGCGAGCGCGAGGCGGAGGCCTGAGATGGAACTGCTGGTCGCCAGCGCACTGGGACTGATGACTGCCGGCGGGATCTACCTGCTGCTGCGCCCGCGCACCTTCTCCGTGGTGCTCGGGCTGTCGCTGCTCGGCTACGCGGTGAACGCCTTCATCTTCGTCATGGGGCGCCTCGCCCCGGGCGCGCCCCCCATCGTCTCGTCCGGGGCGGCAGCCTATGCCGACCCCCTGCCCCAGGCGCTGGTGCTCACGGCGATCGTCATCGGCTTCGGCATGACTGGCTTCATCATCGAGCTGGCGCTGCGCCTGCGGCAGGACGCCGGCAGCGACCATGTCGACGGACGCGAGCCCGACGGGGGCAAGCGAGGGGCGCCATGAGCCACCTTGTCGTGCTCCCGATCGTGCTGCCCTTGATGGCGGCGGCGCTGCTGCTGGCGGTCGCGCCGCGCCCGGGACGCGCGCGGGCGCTTGCCCTCGGCGCCACGCTCGCCCTCGCCGCGCTGGCCGCCGCGCTGGTCCTGCTGGCCGGGGACGGCGCGCATCGCGTCTACCGGCTCGGCGCCTGGCCCGCGCCGTTCGGCATCGTCCTGGTTCTCGATCGCGCGGCGGCGCTCATGCTCGCGGTGGTGGCGCTGGTCGCGCTCGCGGCGCTGGCCGCTGCCATGCGCGGCTGGGACCAGCGCGGGCGCCATTTCCACGCCCTGTTCCAGTTCCAGCTCGCGGGCCTGAACGGCGCCTTCCTCACCGGCGACCTGTTCAACCTGTTCGTGTTCTTCGAAGTGCTCCTGATCGCCTCCTATTGCCTGCTGCTGCACGGCCTGGGCCTGGCGCGGCTGCGCGCCGCGGTGCATTACGTCGTCATCAACCTGACGGCCTCGGCGCTGTTCCTGGTCGCCGTGGCGGTCCTCTACGGCCTCACCGGAACGCTGAACATGGCCGACCTCGCGCTCGGCGTCGCCGCCCTGCCCGAGTCCGATGCCCCGTTCGCGCGCGCCGCCGGCCTGCTGCTGTTCGCGGTTTTCGCGGTGAAGGCGGCGCTGGTCCCGCTGCAGTTCTGGCTGCCCTCGGCCTACGGCGCCGCGAGCGCGCCGGTCGCGGCCCTGTTCGCGGTCATGACCAAGGTGGGGCTGTACGCCATCGCGCGCGTGCACCTGCTCATCTTCGGCCCCGAGGCGGGCGCCGCCTCGCTCGCGGGGGTGCCGCTGATGCCGCTCGCGCTCGCCACGCTGGCGCTGGGCGCGGTGGGCGCGCTTTCGGCGCCCGATCTGCGCGGCGTCGCGGCGCATTTCACCATCGTCTCGGCCGGCACCGCGCTCGCCGCGCTGGCGCTGCTCAGCCAGGCCGGGGTCGCGGCGGCGCTCTACTACATGGCGCACAGCTCGTTCGCGGTCGCCGCCCTGTTCCTGCTGGGCGGCCTGTTCGCGGCGCAGCGCGGGGAGGACGCCGACCGGCTCGCCCCGGGGCCGGCGCTCGCGCGGCCGGCCCTGCTGGGCGGCCTGCTCGTGGCCGGCGCCCTCGGCATCGCCGGCCTGCCGCCGCTGTCGGGCTTCATCGGCAAGCTGCTGGTCCTGCAGGCCTCGCAGGGCGCGGCGGCGCCCTGGGTGTGGAGCATCGTGCTGGGGGCGACGCTGCTCGCCATCGTCTGCCTGACCCGCGCCGGCAGCCTACTGGTGTGGAACAGCCGGCAGGGGCCCGCGCTCGAGCCCGGCGCGCCCCTGGCCGAGTTCGCCCCGGCGGCCTGCCTGATCGGCTGCGGCGCCCTGATGGCCGTGTTCGCCGCGCCGATCCACCGCTACACCGACGCCGCGGCGGCGCAGCTGCTCGCGCCGCGCGCCTACGTGACGGCGGTCCTCGGCGATGCGCCGGCGCCGCGCGCGAGGCGCTTTCCCCTGCCGGAGGCGGCGCCATGACGCGGCTCCTCCCCCAGCCGCTCATCAGCGCGATGCTGGCCGCGGGCTGGCTGCTGCTGACGGGCCTGTCGGCGGCGCATGCGCTGCTGGCCGTCGCCATGGCGGTCGCGCTGCCCCTGTTGACGCGGCGCTTCGTCGGCGAAGCCATGGGCCGGGCGCGCGGCTGGCGCCGGCTGTGGCGCGCGGCGCGCTTCACGCTGCTCGTCACCTGGGACATCATCGTCGCCAACGTCACGGTGGCCCGCCTCATTCTCGGCCCGCCGGGGCGGCTGCGGCCGGCGTTCATCACGGTGCCGCTGACGCTCGAGCAGCCGCTCCCGCTCACCCTGCTCGCCTCGATCGTCACCATGACGCCGGGAACGGTCTCCGCGGAGCTCTCCGGCGACCGCCGCCGGCTGCTGGTCCATGTGCTCGATGCCGACGACCTCGCCGCGCTCGCGGCGCAGATCCAGGCGCGCTACGAGCGCCCGCTGGCGGAGATCTTCGCGTGATCGACGTCGCTCTCGACATCGCCTTCGGCTCGATCGGGCTGGCGATGCTGCTCGCGCTGTGGCGCCTGGTGCGCGGGCCCGACACCCTGGACCGGATCCTGGCGCTGGACACGATGTACATCAACGCCGTGGCCTTCATCGTGCTGCTCGGCGTCCGCACCGGATCCGCGGTCTACTTCGAGGCGGCCCTGCTGATCGCGCTGTTCGGCTTTGTCGCCACCGTCGCGCTGGCGCGCTACGTCGCGCGCGGCGACGTCATGGACTGAGGAGGCGCCATGGGAGAGATTCTCGTTTGCGCATTCCTGCTGGTCGGCAGCTTCTTCGTCCTGGTGGGCGCGATCGGCCTCGCGCGCCTGCCGGATTTCTTCATGCGGCTGCATGCGCCCACGAAGGCGACCACGCTCGGCGTCGGCGGCATGCTGCTCGCGTCGATGACGCATTTCCTGCTGCTCGGCGATCCGGGGGCGCGCGAGCTGCTGATCACGCTGTTCCTGTTCGTCACCGCGCCGGTGAGCGCGCACATGCTGGCACGCGCCGCCCTCCGGCACCGCCTGCGCTCGCGCGCGCCGCTGCCGCCGGAACGGGACTGAGCGCGGCAGCAGGGCGTGGCTGCGGCGCGCCTCAGCCGCCGCGCGCCTCGGCCGCCGCGCCCAGGAACTCGCGCATCACCGGCTCGGCGTCCAGCAGGCCGGCATCGCCGCCGTGGTGGAACTCCGGATGCCACTGCAGGCCGGCGACGTAGCTCGCGCCGCGCCAGCGGATGGCCTCGATCACGCCGTCGGCGGGCGAGCGCGCCTCGACCTCCAGGCCGCGGCCGAGCGCCTTGATCGCCTGGTGGTGGATGGAGTTGACCGTCGCGCGCCGGGTGAGGCCGTACAGGCGCGACAGCCCCGAGCCGGGCACGATCTCGATCTCGTGCGCGTTCCGGTCGTAGGCGGCGGCATCGACGTGGCGCACGGCGGCGCCGACCTCGGTTTCGATGTCCTGGTGCAGCGTGCCGCCCAGCGCCACGTTGATGAGCTGCAGGCCGCGGCAGATGCCCAGCACCGGCTTGCCCTGGATGACGCACTCCCAGAACAGCTCGATCTCGTAGCGGTCGCGCACCCGGTCGCCGGCCCATTCGGGCCGCAGCGGCGCCTCGCCGTAGCTCTCCGGGCTGAGGTCGGCGCCGCCCTGCAGCACCAGGCCGTCGAGCGAACGCACGTAGTCCCCGAGCAGCACGCTGGAGCGCGACACGTCCGCGCCGCCGGTGATCGCCGGGATCATGTAGGCGAGCGCCTCGTGCGCGAGCAGCCAGTGCGCCACCGACTGCTCCAGGTACTGCAGCGTCTTGCCGCGGAAGCCGAGCTCGGCCGGCGGCCGGTGCAGGATGCGCGCCGACAGCCCGATGCGCAGGCGGCCCGCGCTCACTTTCTCACGTCGCCGCGCGCAGTCGCTCGACCTGCCGCCAGACCAGGTCCGGCAGCGAGCCGCTGGCCGCGTGCTGCTCGCGCATCCAGCGCGCGTCGTTGCCGCCCTGGACGATGGCCGCGATCTCCCGCAGCGCGCCCTCGGACTCCAGCTCCCGCGCGTGCACCGCGAGCGCGGCGAGCGAGGCGTTCACTTCCTCGGCGAGGCTGCGGCGCGAGCCCGCCCCGGCGTCGATGAACTCGCCCTCCAGCCCGAAGCGGCAGGCCTGGAAGCGGTTGTAGGTGTAGGCGAGGTAGGCATCCTCGGAGACCGGGTGCGGCCGCTCGACCAGCAGCCAGCGCGCCAGGGCCTGGGCATAGGCGGCGAGCGCGGCGGCGCGCTCGACCGTGAGCGGGGTGTCGCAGACCCGGATCTCGATGGTGCCGAACTCGGGCTTGGGGCGGATGTCCCAGTAGAAGTCCTTCATGCTCTCGATGATGCCGGCGCCGCGCATCTTGCCGAAGAAGGCGTTGAACTCGTCCCAGCTGCGCACGAAGGGCGCGCGCCCCGAGAGCGGGAACGCGAACACCGCGTTCAGGCGCGAGGAGTCGAAGGCGGTGTCCACGCCCTGGTAGAACGGCGAGGCGGCCGAGAGCGCGATCAGGTGCGGCATGTAGCGCGACATCGCGTGCAGCAGGTACAGCGCGTCGTCGCCGTCGGCGCAGCCGATGTGCACGTGCTGGCCGAACACCGTGAACTGCTTGGCGAGGTAGCCATAGAGCTGCGACACCTGGCGCATGCGCGGCGCGTCCATGATGCGCCGCTCGCTCCAGTGCTGGAACGGGTGCGCGCCGCCGCCGGCGACGCCGACGTTGAGGCGCGCCGCGGCCTGCAGCAGCACGTCCCGGATCTGCCGCAGCTCGGCGAGCAGCGGCCCATGGCGGGTGTGGATGCCGGTGCTGATCTCGATCATGCTCTCGGTGATCTCGGGCTTGATCTCCCCGGGATGGGCGAGCTTGGCGGTCTGGGTGAGCAGGTCCGAGGCGGCGCGCGTCAGGTCGCAGTCGCGCGAGTTGACCAGCTGCAGCTCGAGCTCGACCCCCATGGTGAGGGGCGCCGACTTCCTGAAATCGAGGCGCTCCATGCTCAGGACCGCTCCCCGGCCGTCTCGCCGGCGCGCACCAGCGCGAACTGCGCCAGCAGCGGCCCGAGCAGCTCGAGGATCGCGACCGCCGAGATCACGATCGCCGCGAGCGACGGGCCCAGCTGCGGGTAGAGCCGGGTGGTGTCGTGCAGCAGCACCAGGGCGACGCCGGACATCGGCGTCAGCGCGAGCACGAGCAGCGAGGCCTTGCGCACCGGCAGCCCCGAGGCCGGCGCGAGCGCGAACACGCCCAGCGCCTTGCCCGCGACGCGCGCCGCCACCAGCACCCCGCCGGCGACCGCGCCGGTGGCGAGCATGCCGACGTCGATGCGCGCCGCGGTCGCGGCGAACAGCAGGATCAGCAGCACCCCGCCGACGCGGCCGAAGCTGAGCGCGACGAACAGGCGCTCGCGGTCCAGGATGCGGATCGCCACGCCGTAGCCCAGGAGCGTCAGCGCCATGGACAGCTTGAGCGCGTCGGCTGCCCAGACCGCGGCGGCCACCAGCGCGAGGATGCAGAAGAACTGCGCGTCGTGGCGCCGCCCGAGCAGGCGCAGCAGCGCAAGCGTGGCGGCGGCGAGCGCCGTCGCGGCCGCGAGCGAGCCGAAGATCAGGTAGAGGGGGTGCAGGACCGCCGCCTGCCAGCCGTGCGCGTGCTCGCGCGCCAGCCATGACAGCAGCACGCCGACGGCGATGACCGCATACACCGTGTTGAGCGCGCTCAGCAGCAGCAGCCGCTCGGTGACCTGTCCCTGGGCGCGCAGCTCCCGCACCAGCGTCAGCGTGACCGCGGGCGCGGTCGAGATCCCGATCGCGGCGGCGGCGGCGGCCACCAGCGGCGGCGCGCCCAGCACGAGCAGCACCGCGCACATGGCGCCGAACGCGAACGCGGACTCGAGCACGCTGGTGCCCAGCAGCCAGGGGTTGCGCCGCAGCCAGCCCGGGTCGACGCGCTGGCCCAGCTCGAACAGAACCACGCCGAGCGCCAGGTCGAGCAGCGGCCGCATCGCCTCCAGCGCCCGCTGGTCGAGCAGGCCGAGCACGTGCGGCCCGAGCAGCGCGCCGACCAGGCCCCAGCCCAGCAGCCGCGGCAGCTGCAGCCAGCGCTGGACCGCCTCCCCGGCGAGCACCGCGGCGAGCAGCATCAGCGCGGTCCACGGCAGCGAGGCGCCGAGGCCGCGCAGGTCGGGCAGGAAGAACAGCTCGTCCAGGACGACCGCGCTCACCCGCCCCCCGGTTCCCGCAGCGTGCGCACCTGCAGCGCCGGGGCGCCGCCGTCCTTCGCCGCGCCCGGGTAGAGCGTCAGGTGCGGGAACGGAATCTCGATACCGCGCGCGTCGTAGGCCTTCTTCAGGCGGCGCAGGAACTCGCGCCGCACGTTCCACTGCTCGATCGGCGGCACGACCTTGAAGCGGCCGCGCAGGACCACCGCGGAGTCCGCCCAGCGCTCGACGCCGATGACCTCCAGGTCCGCGGCCAGCCGCGGCGCCCACGCCGGGTCGGCCCGCATCGCCTCGCCCACCTCGCGCATCACCGCGAAGGCCTCGTCGGTGTCCTCGCGGTAGGCGACCCCGACCTCGATCACGGCGTGCGCGAAGTCGCGCGTGCGGTTGGTGACGATCTTGATCTCGCCGTTGGGCACGAAGTGCACGTGGCCCTCGAAGTCGCGCAGCCGCACGTGGCGCAGGGTGACCTCCTCCACCAGGCCGCCGATGCCCGCGACCTGCACCACGTCGCCCTGCCGGATCTGGTCCTCGACCAGGATGAACAGGCCGGCGAAGTAGTCCTTCACCAGGCTCTGCGCGCCGAAGCCGATGGCGATGCCGGCCACCCCGGCGGTGGCGAGCACCGGCGCGATGGAGATGCCCAGCTCGTTCATCACCAGCATCACGGCGATGACCGCGATCAGCACGGTGCCGATGTAGCGGAAGGCCCGCGCCAGCGTGCCGACGCGCTTGATCGCCTCGGCGTCGCTGCGCCGCTCCATGTAGGCGCGGAACTGGCGGATGCCGCGGCGCAGCGCAACCATCGCCGCCCAGGCCGCGGCGAGGATGATGAGCACGTTGAGCGCCGAGCGCAGGCCCGGGCCCCAGCCGCCCTGCAGCATCTCGCGCAGCGCGTCCAGCCAATGCGTCATGGGCACCTCCCGGAAAGGAAGTTGGATGCCTGCGCCGTCCGCGAGTTCCCTCGCGGCGTCGCGCTCAGTGCAGCGACTTGACGATGTCCTCGACCACCTTCTTGGCGTCGCCGAACACCATCATGGTGCGGTCCATGTAGAAGAGCGGGTTGTCCAGGCCGGCGTAGCCCGCGGCCATGCTGCGCTTGTTGACGAGGATGGTCCTCGCCTTGTGGACGTCGATGATGGGCATGCCGTAGATCGGGCTGCCCTTCTCGTAGGCGAGCGGGTTGACGACGTCGTTGGCGCCCAGCACCAGCACCACGTCGGTGGTGCCCATCTCGCCGTTGATGTCCTCCATCTCCAGCACCTGCTCGTAGGGCACCTCGGCCTCCGCCAGCAGCACGTTCATGTGCCCCGGCATGCGCCCGGCCACCGGATGGATGGCGAACCTGACGTTGATGCCCTTTTCGCGCAGCATCTGCGCCATCTCCTTCACCGCGTGCTGCGCGCGCGCCACCGCCAGGCCGTAGCCCGGGACGATGACCACGCTCTCGGCGTTCTGCATCAGGAACGAGGCGTCCTCGGCCGAGCCCGACTTCACCGTCCTCTCCTCGGCCGCGCCCGCGGCCGACCCTTCGGCCGCTCCAAATCCGCCCAGGATCACCGAGATGAACGAGCGGTTCATCGCCTTGCACATGATGTAGGACAGGATCGCGCCCGAGGACCCGACGAGGGACCCGGCCACGATCAGCATCGAGTTGTTGAGCGAGAAGCCGATGCCGGCCGCGGCCCAGCCGGAGTAGCTGTTCAGCATCGAGATCACCACCGGCATGTCGGCGCCGCCGATCGGGATGATGATCAGCACGCCCAGCATGAAGGCGAGGCCGGTCATGACGATGAACGCGGTCCAGTTCGGCTCCGGCGTGAGGAAGAACGCGACGCCGAAGCCGATCATCACCAGGCCGATGGCGAGGTTGAGCCAGTGCTGGCCGGGGAACACGATCGGCGCCGAGGAGAACAGGCGGAAGGTCTTGCCCAGGCCGGCCAGCTTGCCGAAGGCGATCACCGAGCCGGAGAAGGTGATGGCGCCGACGAAGGTGCCGATGAACAGTTCCAGCTTGTTGCCCATGGGCAGGGGGTCGGCGACGCCGAACGCGCCGGGGTTGTTCACCGCCGCGACCGCGATCAGCACCGCGGCCATGCCCACCAGCGAGTGCATCGCCGCCACCAGCTCGGGCATCTGCGTCATCTCGACCTTGCGCGCGACGAAGGCGCCGACCGCGCCGCCGGCGACCATCGCCAGCAGGATGCCGGCGACGTTGCCGCGCGCCACCACCGCCAGCGTGACCAGCACCGCGATGCCCATGCCGATCATGCCGAACAGGTTGCCGCGCCGCGCCGTGGTCGGCGAGGACAGGCCCTTCAGCGCGAGGATGAACAGGACGCTCGCGACCAGGTACCAGAGCGTGAGCTGGTTGGCGCTCATTTCTGCTTCTTCCGGAACATTTCCAGCATGCGCTGCGTCACCATGAAGCCGCCGGCGACGTTCACCGCCGCCAGGCCCACCGCGACCAGGCCCAGCACGGTGCCGAAGTCGGTCTCCATCGGCGCCGCGGCGAGGATGGCGCCGACGATGATCACCGACGAGATGGCGTTGGTGACGCTCATCAGCGGCGTGTGCAGCGCCGGGGTGACGTTCCAGATCACGTGGTAGCCGACGAACACCGCCAGCACGAACACCACGATGTTGAGGACGGTCGGATCAACGGTTCCACCCATGGTCAGCCCCTCTTGACGAGTTCGCCGTCGGCGCACGCGAGCGTGCCGGCGAGGATTTCTTCCGTGCGGTCGATCTTCAGCTCGCCCGTCTTCGCATCCAGCATCAGGCCGAGCATGTTGTACAGGTTGCGCGCGTAGAGCGCCGAGGCGTCCGTGGGCACCGTGGCCGGCAGGTTGGCGATGCCGATCAGCTTGACCCCGTGGCGCATGACCGTCCTGCCCGGCTCGGTCCCCTCGACGTTGCCGCCCTGCTCGGCGGCGAGGTCCACGATCACCGAACCCGGCTTCATCTGGCGCACGGTGTCGTCGCGGATCAGCTTCGGCGCCGGACGCCCCGGAATCAGCGCGGTGGTGATGACGATGTCGGACTGCAGCGCCTTCTGGTGCACCGCCTCGGCCTGGCGCTTCATCCAGTCCGCCGGCATCGGCCGCGCATAGCCGCCCTTGCCCTCGGCGATCTCGCGCTCCTCGTCGGTCAGGTAGGGCACGTCGAGGAACTTCGCGCCCAGCGACTCGATCTGCTCCTTGACCGCGGGGCGCACGTCGCTCGCCTCGATCACCGCGCCCAGGCGCTTGGCGGTGGCGATGGCCTGCAGGCCCGCCACGCCGGCGCCCAGCACCAGCACCCGCGCCGCCTTCACCGTGCCCGCGGCCGTCATCAGCATCGGGAAGAAGCGGCCCAGCTCCGCGGCGGCGATCACCACCGCCTTGTAGCCGGCGATGTTGGCCTGCGAGGAGAGCACGTCCATCGCCTGGCCGCGCGAGATGGTGCGCGGCAGCAGCTCCATGGCGAAGGCGGTGACGCCGCGCCTGGCGATCGCCTCCAGGCCGGCCGCGTTGTACGGGTCGAGCTGGCCGACCAGGACCGAGCCCTGCCGCAGCAGGCCGATCTCGGCGTCCATCAACGGACGGACCTTGAGGACGATGTCCGCGTCATAGGCTTCGGCAGCCGAGGCCACGATCTTCCCGCCCGCCTTCTCGTACTCGGGGTCGGGGAAGCTCGCCTGCGCCCCGGCGCCGGCCTGGATGCGCACCTCGTGCTTCGCCGAGAGCTTCTTCACCGTCTCCGGCGTCGCCGCGACGCGCGTTTCGCCGGGCCGGGTCTCGGCCGGAATGCCAATCCGCATCTCGAAGTTCTCCCTTGGAAGCCGAATGATACGACAGAGTCCCGGCGCGACCGATCGGAATTGCCCGCGGCTTGCCAAGGCCGGGGCTATCGCGCCCCGGCAGGCCGCCTAATGTAACCGATCGGTTACATCGGCGCGGGCCCGCCAGCCCCAGCGCCGCTCGCCGCGCTCGAAGGCCCACTGCACCGCGAGCGCCAGCGCCGCCGCCGGCACCGCGCCGGCCAGCATCATGGCGTTGTCGTTCAGCGCCAGGCCCGAGACGATGCGCTCGCCGAAGCCGCCGGCGCCGACGAAGGCGGCGATGGTCGCCGTGCCGACGTTGATCACGGCGGAAACCTTGATGCCGGCCAGGATCGAGGGCAGCGCCAGCGGCAGCTCGACGCGCCGCATGCGCTCCGCGGCCGGCAGTCCCAGCGCCATCGCCGCCTGCCGCATCCCCTTGCCCACCGCGGCCAGGCCGGTGTGCGTCCCGCGCACGATGGGCAGCAGCGCATACAGGAACAGCGCCACCAGCGCCGGCCCGGTGCCGATCGCGCCCATGAGCGCGATCAGGAACGCGAACAGCGCGAGCGCCGGGATGGTCTGGATCACGCCGACCGCGCCCAAGACCGGCTGCTCCGCCCACTTCAGCTTCGCGGCGAGGATGCCGAGCGGGATGCCCGCCGCGATGCTTCCCGCCAGCGAGACGAACACCAGCAGCAGGTGCTGCCCGGTGAGCCGGAGGAAGTCCGGGCCGAACAGCGCGCCGAGGAACGATCGTCGCGAGGGGTTCGCCGGCGCCGCACCCGAATCCAGCAGCGCCGCCGCCTCCGCGAAACTCTTGCCCTGCAGCTCCGCCGCCGCGTTCATGCGGATCATCGCCCGCTCGTCGATGCGCTTCTCCAGCGTCTGCAGCCTGGCCCAGGCCTCCGGGAAGCGCTGCGGCACGTCCAGCCGGTACAGCAGCACCGCGTCGTAGCGCGGGAAGAAGCCGCGGTCGTCCTCCAGCGCGCGCAACTGGAAGCGCTCGATCTTGGCGTCGGTGGTGTAGATGTCCATGACGTCGATCTTCGCGGCCGCGATCGCCTCGTAGGCGAGGCCGTGGTCCAGGCCCTGCGGCGTGCCGTGCGGCAGCGCGTAGGCCGCCTTCAGGCCCGGCCAGCCGTCGGCGCGGCCGATGAACTCCTGGGACAGGCCCAGCTTCAGGCCCGGGTGCTTCGCGAGATCCGAGAGCTTGCGGATGCCCAGCGCCTGCGCGCGCTCCTCGCGCATCGCCAGCGCGTAGCTGTTGTTGAATCCGAGCGGCACCGCGACGCCGAACCCCATCGGCGCGAGGCCGCGGTTGAGGTCCTCCAGCGTGGCCTTGCCTTCCAGCCTGAGGATCTCGCGCGCGATGGTGCCGGTGTACTCCGGGTACAGGTCGATGGAGCCGGCCTTGAGCGCGGCGAACACGATGCCGGTATTGCCCAGGCCCTGGCGGTGGGTGCCGGTGCCGGCGGTGCGGATCAGCAGTTCGCCGAGGACGTAGGACTCGGTGAAGCGCTTGGAGCCCACCTGCAGCGCCTGCGCCTGCGCCGTGCCGGCGAGCAGCGCGAGCGCAAGCGCAACCAGCCTCATGCCGCCCGCTCTTGCCGCGCCGCTTCGGTTCCCGTGCCGAGGAACTGCAGCGCCGCCAGGTTCGCATACAGCCCGCCCTGCCCCATCAGCTGCGCGTGGTTGCCCTGGGCGACGATGCGGCCGCGGTCCATCACCACGATGCGGTCGGCGTGCTGCACCGTGGCCAGGCGGTGCGCGATGACCAGGCTGGTGCGGCCGCGCTCCAGCGCCTCCAGCGCCTGCTGCACCATGCGCTCGCTCGCCGCGTCGAGCGAGCTGGTGGCCTCGTCCAGCAGCAGGATCGGGCGGTCGGCGAGCAGCGCGCGCGCGATGGACAGGCGCTGACGCTGGCCGCCGGAGAGCGTCACGCCGCGCTCGCCCAGCACGGTGTCCAGGCCCTGCGGCAGGCGGTGGATGAACTCCAGCGCGAAGGCCTGCTCGCAGGCGCGCTCGACTTCTTCCCGCGTCGCTTGCGGGCGGCCGTAGCGGACGTTGTCGAGCACGCTGGCGGCGAACACCACCGGGTCCTGCGGCACCACCGCGATCAGGCGCCGCAGCGCCGCCGGGTCGAACTCGCGCAGGTCGGTGCCGCCGACGCGCACCGCGCCCGCCTGCGGGTCGTAGAAGCGCAGCAGCAGCGCGAGCACGGTGGTCTTGCCCGCGCCGGAGGGCCCGACCAGCGCCACGCGCTCGCCCTGCGACACGGTGAGCGAGAAGCCCTCCAGCGCGGGCGTGCCGGGGCGCGCGGGGTAGGCGAAGCGCACCGCGTCGAAGCACACGCCCGCGTGCGGCGGGCGCGGCGCCGGCAGCGCCGGCGCGGTGATCGACGGGCGCGTGTCGAGGATCTCCATCAGCCTCTCGGTGGCCCCCGCCGCCCGCTGCAGCTCGCCCCAGACCTCGGACACGGTGCCGGCGCCGGTCGCCACCACGAAGGCGTAGAACACGAACGCCGAGAGCTCGCCCGCGGTCAGGCGCCCGGCGAAGACGTCGTGGCCGCCCACCCAGAGGATCACGCCCACGGCGCAGAACGCGATCAGCATCACCGAGGCGATCAGGAAGGCCTTCTGCCCGATGCGCGAGACGCCGGTGCGGTACGCGGCTTCCGCGTGCTCGCCGAAGGCGCGCCGGTCCTCGCCCTCGTGGGCGTAGGCCTGGACGGTGCGGATCTCGTGCACCGCCTCGTCCACGTACGCGGAGACGTCGGCCACCCGGTCCTGGTTGTCCCGCGACAGGCGCCGCACCCGGCGGCCGAGCAGCAGGATCGGCACCAGCGTCGCCGGGATCCCGAGCAGCACGAAGGCGGCGAGCTTCCAGCTGACCACGAACATCATCACCGCGGCGCCGGCCATCATCAGCAGGTTGCGCACGAACATGGACAGGCCGTAGCCGATCACCTGCTGCAGCAGCGTGGTGTCGTTGGTCAGGCGCGAGATCACCTCGCCGGTGCGCGTTGCCTCGAAGTACGCGGGCTCGAGCGCGAGGATGTGGTTGAACAGGCTCCGGCGCAGGTCGGTCACCACGCGCTCGCCGAGCGTCATCATCAGGTAGAAGCGCGCGAAGGTCGCCGCCGCGAGCAGCGCGGCGACCCCGATCATCGCCGCCAGGGCGGCGTCCAGCATCCGCGGGCTGGCGCCGCCGAAGCCCTGGTCCACCACCAGCTTGAGGCCGTGCCCGAGCAGGAGCACGCAGCCAGCGGCGACCACCAGCGCGACCAGCGCCGCGGCGAGCTTCAGCCGGTACGGGGCGACGAAGCGGGCGAGGCGCAGGACGTGGGCCATGCGCGGACTTTACACTTTGCGCCCGTCAGGCGCCGTAGAACAGGCAGGCGTTGCGGCCCTGCTGCTTGGCGCGGTACATGGCGACGTCGGCGTTGCGCAGCAGCGCCTCGCCGTCGCCGGCGTCGGCGGGGTAGACCGAGACGCCGATGCTGGCGCCGATGGCGAAGGCGCGGCCCTCGACCTCGAACGGCGCCTCCATCGCCTGCAGAACCTTGGCGGCGACCGCGCGGCAGTCCTCGGCCGCGCGCAGGCCGGGGATGACGATGGCGAACTCGTCGCCGCCGTGCCGCGCCAGCGTGTCGGCCTTGCGCACGCAGCCGGCCAGGCGCCCGGCGACCTGCAGCAGCACCGCGTCGCCGGCGCGGTGGCCCAGGGCATCGTTCACCTGCTTGAAGCGGTCCAGGTCCACCATCATCACCGCCACCTTCTCGTCGCGCCGCTGCGCCTGGTAGAGCGCCTGGCGCAGGCGGTCCTCCAGCAGGCGCCGGTTGGGCAGGCCGGTGAGCGTGTCGTGGTGGGCGAGGAAGCGCGCCTCGTCCTCCTGGCGCTTCTTCTCGGTGATGTCCTGCGACACGCCGATCACCCGGCGCACGCGCCCGCCGCGCTCCGCCATCGCCTGGCCGCGCGCGTGCATCCAGCGCACCCGGCCGCCGCCGTCGACGTCGCGGAACTCGATCTCGTAGGGCTCGCCGCGCTCCTGGGTCGCGAGCGATGCGGCGCGCACGCGCTCGCGGTCCTCCTCGTGCACCCGTTGCAGGTAGGCCTCGAAGGTGATCGGCCGCTCGCGGCCCGCGGCCGCGCCCGGGCCGCGCCCGAACAGCATCCGGCCGCTGGCGCGGTCCCATTCCCAGTAGACCAGGTTCGCCGCCTCGACCGACAGGCGCAGGCGCTCCACGCTCTCGTGCAGCGCGGCGGCGGCGGCCTTCTCGCGCGTCACGTCGCGCGCCGTCCCGGTGGCGCCGGTCGCGCCGCCGGCCGCGTCGCGCAGCGGGACCGCGTTGAACACCAGGTCCACCTGCGTGCCGTCGCGCCGCTGGTGGCGCGTCTCGTAGTCGAACACCGGCTCGCCGGCGATGACGCGGCGGAACACCGCCAGGTCGCGCTCGCGCAGCTCCGGGGCCGGCAGCTCGCGCAACTCGCGGCCCAGCAGTTCCTCCGGGCCGGCGCCGTAGATGCGCCGCGCCGCGGCCGGGTTGACGTAGGTCCAGCGCGCCTGCGCGTCCAGCGACCAGACCAGGTCGTTGGTGGTCTCCACCAGGTTGCGGAACATGGACTCGCTCTCGCGCAGCGCCTGCGCCGCGGCATGGCTGTCGTGGATGTCGGTGAAGGCGACGATGGCCGACTGCGCCGGGCGCTCCGGGTCGATGGCGCGGGTCATCAGCCGGCACCACAGGCGGCTGCCGTCCTTGCGCGCGAGTTCCAGCTCGGCCTCGAGCACCGCGTCGTGGCGCAGCTTGTCGTAGCCGGCGCCGGCGGCGCGCCAGGCCTCCTCGGTCGGGTAGAACTGGCGCGTGCTCGCGCCCTTGAGTTCCCCCGGCTGGTAGCCCAGCATCTGCTCCAGGCGCCGGTTGCAGCGCAGGATGGCGCGCTCGGCGACGAAGGCGACGCCCACCGGCAGGGTGTCGAGGATCAGGTCCTCCTCCGCCACCAGCCGGCGGTAGGCTTCCTGGGCGCGGTTGATCTCGGTGACGTCGGTGAACATGCTGACGATGCCGCCGCCGCGGCTGCGCACGAAGCGGCCCTGCAGCGAGCGCCCGTCGCGGGTGCGGTAGTGGCGCACCGCGCCCGCCCCGCTGCGCCGCCGCGCCAGGCGGTCGGCCAGCCAGTCCTCCGTCCGACCCTCGTACTCCGGCGGCACCTGCTCGGCCTCCAGCGCCATGCGCGCCACCTCCGGGTACGGCGTGCCGGCCAGTTGCGCGGCCGACTGCCCGGCGCCGTACACCTGGGCGTAGGCCTCGTTGCACACCAGCAGCCGGTCCTCGGCGTCGTAGACCGCGATGCCCTCGGGAAAGCTCTCGATGGCGTCGCGCAGCTGGGCCTCGCCCTGCGCGAGGCGCGTCACCAGGTCGTCGTTCTCGAAGCGCGCCTTGAGCGACGCGACCACGCTGCGCTGGATGTCGTGGTAGACCTTGACCATGGCGACACCGAACACCAGGGCCATCAGCGCGAGCAGCTGGTAGGTACGGCCGGGCTGCTGCGCGAGCTCGGCCATCACGCCGACCACCGGCAGCAGCGCGTAGCCGTAGAACGCCGGCGCGCTTGCCGCATAGACGCCGGCGGCGCCGATCACGCTGCCGACGATGACGGTGATCAGCACCATCTGCAGCAGCGGGTCGCCCTGGGGGAAGAACAGCAGCGCGGGCATGGTCCACAGCGCCCCGGCGGCGAACGCGCCCAGCGCGAAGCGGGCCTCCCAGCGCGCCGGGTCGAGCCGGTGCGGACGGCGGCGGTAGTCCAGGTGCAGCGCGACGCGGAGAAGCGTCATCGTGAGCAGCGCCGCCAGCCAGGCGGCCATGGCCTCGGCGGTATGCGGCCCCCACAGCACCGCCGCCAGCAGGCCGCCGGCGACCAGCGTGGTGACATAGGCGGTGGGCGCGACCGCGAACAGCGAGGCGACGCGCGCCGCGTGCAGCCGCTCGTCTTCCGGGTGCTGGCGCAGCAGCATGTCGCGTCCGGGGCGCGGCGCGCCCGGCGTCAGCCGGCCTGCTCGACCCGTTCCACCTCGACCAGGCAGTCGTAGAAGGTCGCGCCGCCGCCCAGGTCGCCGGTGCGCTGCGAGGTGACGTTGTTGGCGTTGCCGCCGCCGGGCGAGTGCTTCCGCCACCACACCGAGGGCGCCACCACCACCCCGGGGCGCGGCTTGTCGTTGACGCGCGCCCTGAGGGTGAAGCTGCCGCGGTCGTTGAACACCCGCACGCGATCGCCATCGGCGATGCCGCGCGCCGAGGCGTCGGCCGAGTGCAGCTCCAGGCGCGGCTCGCCCTCGAGGTCGCGGAAGCGCTTCAGGTTGGCGAAGCTGGAGTTGAGGAAGTTGCGCGCCGGCGGCGACAGGAAGGCGAGCGGATAGCGCGCGCCCAGCGCCGGGTTGCTCTGCGCCGACTCCGCCGGCGGGTTGAAGAACGGCAGCGGATCCACGCCCTGCTGCTCCAGCAGCGCGCTGTGGAACTCGCACTTGCCCGACGGCGTCGGGAAGCCGCCCTCGGCGAAGGGCGCGAAGCGCTCGGGCACCGCGAGGCGCCGCCAGCCGGCCTGCTTCACGTCCTCCCACTCGATGCCCTTCATGCGCGGGCTGCTCGAGCGCAGCGCGGTGCGGCAGATGTCCTCGTCGGAATCGCGGAAGCAGGGCTCGTCGAAGCCCATGCGCGCGGCCAGGCGCCGGAACACCTCGGAATTGGGCAGCGACTCGCCCACCGGCGCGATCGCCGGGTTGTTGGCGAGCACGTACAGGTGGCCGTAGGACTTGTGCACGTCGTGGTGCTCGAGCTGCGTCGTCGCCGGCAGCACGATGTCGGCGTAGTCCGCGGTGTCGGTGAGGAAGGAATCCATCACCACGGTGAACAGGTCCTCGCGGCTGAAGCCAGCGATCACCTTCTCCGAGTCCGGGCAGACCGCGACCGAGTTGGTGTTGTAGACGATGATCGCCCGCACCGCGGGGTCGGCCGCGGTGAGCGCGTCGCCCAGCGCGGCCTGGTTGATGACGCGCGGCCGGCGGCCGGCCAGCAGGTCGGGGCGCTCCAGCGCGGCGTGATCGAAGTTGTAGAAGTCCGCGGTGGTGAGGACGATGCCGCCCGCCGCCTCGCGCCAGGCGCCGGTGAGCGCCGGCAGGCAGGCGATGTTGCGCGCCGCGATGCCGCCGCCGGCGTGGCGCTGCATGCCGTAGTTGAGGCGGATCGCCGCCGGCTTCACGCTGGCGTACTCGCGCGCGAGGTCCACGATCTCCGCGGCGGTGATGCCGCAGACCTTCGCCGCCCACTCCGGCGTGTACTGCTTCACGCGCTCGGCGAGCTGGTCGAAGCCCACGGTGTACCTCGCGACGTAGTCGTGGTCGACCAGGTCCTCGCCGATGAGCACGTGCATCAGGGCGAGGGCGAGCGCCCCGTCGGTGCCCGGGAGCAGCGCGACCTGCTGCGTGCACTTCTCGGCCGACAGGCTGCGGTAGGGATCGATCGCGATCACCCTGGCGCCGCGGCGCTTGGCCTCCTGCACGCGCGACCACAGGTGCAGGTTGGACACCACCGGATTCGCGCCCCACAGGATGATCAGCCTCGCCTCGTCGAAGCGCTCCGGGTCCATGCCCACCGAGCCGCCCAGGGTCGCCTTGAGGCCGAACTTGCCCAGCGTCGAGCACAGCGTGCGGTCGAGGAGCGAGGCGCCCAGCTTGTGGAAGAAGCGCCGGTCCATGGAGCTGTACTGCGCCATGCCCATGGTGCCGGCGTAGCTCACCGGCAGGATGGATTCCGGGTTCTCCGCCGCCAGCGCCTTCAGGCGCGCGGCGATCGTGTCCAGCGCCTCGTCCCAGCTGATGCGCGCGAAGGCGCCCGAACCCTTGGGGCCGACGCGCTTCATCGGGTGCAGGATCCGGTCTGGCGAGTAGGTGCGCTCCAGGTAGTGCGCGACCTTGGTGCACAGCGTGCCCTCGGTGAAGGGCATGGACGGGTCGCCCTGGATCTTCACCGCGACGCCGTCCTTGACGGTCACCAGCATGCCGCAGGTGTCGGGGCAGTCGTGCGGGCAGGCGGTGCGGACGACCTGCACGCGGGAATCGGCGTCGGCCAGGCGGCCTTCCTTGGTGGGGGCGTTCATCGGCGCATTTTACGCCCGGGGCGCTTCGGGCAACGCATCGTCCAGCAGCTGGATCCAGTGGCGCACCGGGGTCGCGGTCCCGGCCTGGAGGTGCGCCAGGCAGCCGATGTTGGCCGTGGCGATCGCCTCCGGCGCCCCGTCGCACAGGCTGGCCAGCTTGCGGCTGCGCAACTCGATCGAGATCGCCGGCTGCAGCACCGAGTAGGTGCCGGCCGAACCGCAGCACAGGTGCGCGTCGCGCACCGGCGCGAGCTCGTAGCCGGCCCGTTCGAGCAGCCTCTCCACAGTGCCCTTGATACGCAGCCCGTGCTGCAGCGTGCAGGGCGAATGGAAGGCGACGCGGCCGAGCTTGCGCCCGGCCGGCAGCAGGCGCCCGATGGCCTCGGCCTCCGCCTCGATCACCTGGGAGATGTCCCTGGCAGCGGCCGCGACCCGGGACGCGCCCGCCTCGCCCTCGAGGACGTGGCCATACTCCGCGATCATCGCGCCGCAGCCGCTCGCGGTGATCGCGATGCCTTCGGCGCCGCCCTCCAGCTGCGGCGCCCAGGCCGCGACCAGCGCGCGCATGTCCGCCTTGCCGCCTTCGTGGTCGTTGAGGTGGAAGCGCAGCGCGCCGCAGCAGCCCGCGCCCTCGGCTTCGACGAGGGAAATGCCGACGCGGTCCAGCACCCGCGCGGCCGCGGCGTTGATCTCCGGCGCCATCGCCGGCTGCACGCAACCGCCCAGCGCGAGCAGGCGCCTCGCGTGGCGGGGCGCGGGCCAGGCGCCGGCGGGCGCGGCGCGCGCGTGGACCTTCTCGCGCAACGGCGCCGGCAGCAGCGGCCGGAAAACGCGGCCGAGGCCGAGGAGGAAGCCGAACAGCGCGCGGCGGGGAAGAACGAACGCAAGCATCCCGCGCAACGCCCGCTCGCCGATGCCGCGCGCCGTCTTGCGCTCCACGATGCCGCGCCCGATGTCGAGCAGGCGCCCGTACTGCACGCCGGAGGGACAGGTCGTCTCGCAGGAGCGGCAGGTGAGGCAACGGTCCAGGTGCAGGCGCGTCTTCGCGGTCGGTTCCACCCCTTCCAGCACCTGCTTGACGAGGTAGATCCGGCCGCGCGGCCCGTCCAGCTCGTCGCCCAGCACCTGGTAGGTCGGGCAGGTCGCGGTGCAGAACCCGCAATGCACGCACTTGCGCAGGATCGCCTCGGCCTCCCGCCCTTCGCGGGTGTCGCGGATGAATCCGGCAAGCGTGGTCTGCATGGCTCTCGCTATACTTTTCGCATGAAACAGGTCATGTGGGTCCTGGTCCTGGGCATCGCCGCGGGCCTGGCGTACTGGCTCTGGTACGCGCTGCGCCGGTACGAAGAGCGAAAGCACGCCGAAGAGGAGCGCCACGCCGCCTTCATGGCGCAGATGGTGGGCGCGGCGGCGCGCAACGCCGCCGCGAAGACATCCGCGAACGCCGCGGAGGACGCCGCGGCGCTGGCGCAGCAGAAGCTGCTGTTCGAGGCGGCGACCAGGGCGGGCGAAGCCGGCGAAGCCGCGCTCGCCATCCAGCTGCATGCGCGCCTGGTGGCGCGGTATCCCGCCAGCGCGCTGGCGGAGCAGTCGAAGGCGGCGGTGGTGACGCTGAAGCAGAAGCTTGCCAAGGCCTGACCGACCCTAGAACTCCGCATACAGCCTCCCGGGACTGAGGATCCCGGACGGGTCGAACGCCGCCTTGAGTCCGCGGTGCAGCTTCGCCAGCGCGGGCGCCAGCGGATGGAACGCGCCCGCCGAGCGCTCGCCGCCCCGGAACAGGGTCGCGCTGCCGCCGGCCTTCTCCGCCGCGGCACGCACTTCGGCCGCCGGCGCGGCGGTCTTCCACCAGCGCAGCGCGCCTCCCCACTCGGCCAGTTGCCGTCCCGGCAGCGCCGGATCGGGCGCGGTCGAGGGCAGCGACAGGCGCCACAACGGCGTCGCGTCGCCGAAGAACGGATCCGAATGCTCGCGCACGCCTTCCCAGAACGCGCCGGCCCGGGCCGGCTCGAGCGCCTCGCCGCCGATGCGCGCGGCCGCGGCCTTCACCGCCGTCTCCGCGCCCGAGAGCCGCACCGACAGCGCGCCTTCGGACCAGGCGGTGGCGGAAACCGGCAGCGGCTGGCCGGCCCAGCGATTCACGGTCTCGAGCGCGCGTGCCGCGTCCATGTCCAGGCGCAGCGTGCGTTCCGCGGCGGGCAGCGGCAGCACCTTGAGCGAGACCTCGAGGATCACGCCCAGCGTGCCCAGCGACCCGGCAAGCAGGCGCGACAGGTCGTAGCCGGCGACGTTCTTCATCACCTGGCCGCCGAAGGAGAGGTCGCGGCCGGCGCCGTCCAGCATGCGCGCGCCCAGCACGAAATCGCGCACCGACCCGGCGGCGGCGCGGCGCGGGCCCGACAGGCCGGCGGCGATGCAGCCGCCCAGCGTCGCCTGCGGCGAGAACCGCGGCGGCTCGAAGGCGAGCATCTGGCCCTGCCGCGCGAGTTCGGCTTCCAGTCCGGCCAGCGGCGTGCCGCAGCGCGCCGTGATTACGAGCTCGGTCGGCTCATAGTTGACGATGCCGGCGTGGCCGCGCGTGTCCAGCACCTCGCCGCGCGGCTCGTTGCCGTAGAAATCCTTGCTGCCGCCGCCGCGCGGGCGCAGCGGCGCGCGCGCCGCCGCGGCGGCCCGGATGCGCTCCTGCAGTTGCGCGACGGAGTCCGCTGCGCTCAAAACCGGGGCAGCTCCGCGTGGGGCAGGCGCCCGCCATGCACGTGCATGCGGCCGAACTCGGCGCAGCGCGCCAGCGTCGGCACCGCCTTGCCCGGGTTGAGCAGGCCCCGCGGGTCGAACACGCGCTTCACCGAGTGGAAGGCCTCCAGCTCTGCGGGCCGGAACTGGACGCACATCTGGTCGATCTTCTCCACCCCGACCCCGTGCTCGCCGGTGATGGTGCCGCCCACCTCGACGCACTTCTCCAGCACCTCGGCGGCGAAGGCCTCCGTCCGGCGCAGCTGGTCGGGGTCGTTGGCGTCGAACAGGATCAGCGGATGCAGGTTGCCGTCGCCGGCATGGAACACGTTCGGGCAGCGCAGGCCGTGCTTCCTCTCCATGGCGGCGATGAAGTTCAGCACCTCGCCCAGCTTCTTCCTCGGGATGGTGCCGTCCATGCAGTAGTAGTCCGGCGAAATGCGCCCCACCGCCGGGAACGCCGCCTTGCGCCCGGACCAGAAGCGCAGGCGCTCGGCCTCGTCGCGCGACACCGTCGTGCGCGTGGCGCCGGCGCGCGCCAGGACCGCCTTCACGCGCTCGATCTCGTCCTCCACCTCCTCGGCGGTGCCGTCCGACTCGCACAGCAGGATCGCGGCCGCCTCGAGGTCGTAGCCGGCATGGACGAATTCCTCCACCGCGCGGGTCGCCGGCTTGTCCATCATCTCCAGCCCCGCCGGGATGATGCCGGCGGCGACCACCGCCGCCACCGCGTCGCCCGCCTTCTCGACGTCGTCGAACGAGGCCATCACCACGCGCGCCGCCTGGGGCCTGGGCAGCAGCTTCACCGTGACCTCGGTGGTCACCGCGAGCAGGCCCTCGGAGCCGATGGCGAGCGCGAGCAGGTCGTAGCCCGGGGAGTCCAGCGCCTCGGCGCCGAAGCTCACCGGCTCGCCGTCGATGGTGAAGCCGCGCACGCGCAGCACGTTGTGCACCGTGAGCCCGTACTTCAGGCAGTGCACGCCGCCGGAGTTCTCCGCCACGTTGCCGCCGATGGAGCAGGCGATCTGGCTCGAGGGATCGGGGGCGTAGTACAGGCCGAAGGGCGCGGCGACGTCGGAGATCGCGGCGTTGCGCACGCCGGGCTGCACCACCGCGATCCGCGCCAGCGGGTCGAGGCGCACGACGCGCATGAACCTTGCCATGGACAGCAGCACGCCGTCGCCCGGCGGCAGCGCGCCGCCGGACAGGCCGGTGCCGGCGCCGCGAGGCACCACCGGCACGCCGAGCGCGCTGCAGGTCCTGAGGATCCGCTGCACTTCGTCCTCGGTCTCGGGCAGCGCCACCACCATCGGCAGCTGCCGGTAGGCGGTGAGGCCGTCGCACTCGTAGGGGCGGGTGTCCTCCTCCTCCCACAGCACCGAGCGCCCGGGCAGGAAGGCGCGCAGCGCGCGCGCCACCTCGGCCTGGCGGGCGGGATTCACCGCAGCCAGGGCTTCGCCCATGCCAGTCCTTTCGCGGTGTCGCCCGCCGGGATGTACTCGCAGCCGACCCAGCCGGGGTAGCCGATACCGTCCATGTGCCGCAGCAGGAAATCGAAATTGACCTCGCCCGTGCCCGGCTCGTGCCGGTCCGGCACGTCCGCGATCTGCATGTGGCCGATGCGCGCGAGCAGCCGCTCCATGGTCTTCGCCAGGTCGCCTTCCACGATCTGCATGTGGAACAGGTCGTACTGCAGCATCAGGTTGGGTTCGCCCACGGCGTCGATGACCTCGATGCCGTCGCGCGAGCTGTTGAGGAGGAAGCCGGGCACGGTGCGCGGGTTGATCGGCTCGGTGAGCAGCGTGAGCCCCGCCTGCGCGAACGCCCGCGCCGCGTAGCGCAGGTTCTCCACCAGCGTCCGGCGCAGCACCTCGCGCTCCGCGCCCGCGGGCGCGACCCCGGCGAGCGCGTTCAGGCGCGGGCAGCCGGCGGCCGTCGCGTATTCGATCGCGCGCGCGACGCCCTCGCGGAACTCGCCGACGCGGCCGGGCAGGCAGGCGATGCCGCGGTCGCCCTTCGCCGCGTCGCCCGCCGGCAGGTTGTGCAGCACTACCTCGACGCCGGCGTCGCGCGCCGCGGCGGCAACCTCGGCCGCGCTGCCGAAGGCGTAGGGGAACTGGTACTCGACGAAGCGGAAGCCGGCCTGCGCCGCGGCGGCGAAGCGCGCCAGGAATGGTCGCTCGGGGAACAGCAGCGACACGTTCGCGGCGAGTTTAGGCATGCGGGACATTCTACAATTGCGCATGGGCTTTCCCCCAGATTGGCTTGCTCGCCTGTTACCAGCGCTTCGCTGGTGGCCACGGGTAGACCGGCAAGGCCTGCGGGCGGACCTCGCCGCCGGCGCCCTTGGCGCGGTCATCGTCCTTCCCCAGGGGATCGCATTCGCCACGCTGGCGGGCCTGCCGCCGCAATACGGCCTCTATGCGGCCATGGTGCCGCCTGTGGTCGCGGCGCTGTGGGGCTCGAGCTGGCATCTTGTCTCCGGGCCGACCAACGCGATCTCCCTGGTTGTCTTCGCGACCATGGCCCAGCTCGCGGCCCCGGGCAGCGCGCAGTACGTGAGCCTCGTGATCACGCTCGCGTTCATGGTCGGCCTGATCCAGCTGGCGATGGGACTGGCGCGCTTCGGCGTGCTGGTGAACTTCATCTCGCATACCGTGGTGGTGGGATTCACCGCGGGGGCGGCGCTGCTCATCGTCGCGAGCCAGCTGCGCAATTTCTTCGGCGTCGCGATCCCGCCCAACCCCTCGTTCCCGGAGACGGTCCGGGCGTTCGCCCTGTCGGCGGGGGAGATCGCTCCGCTCGCCGCCCTCGTCGGCGCGGCGACCGTGGCCGCGGGCATCGCGGCGCGACGCTGGCTGCCACGGCTTCCGTACATGATCGTGGCGATGGCCGCAGGCAGCGTCCTCGGCTACGCCCTGAACCGCTCGCTCGGGCAGGAGCATACGGGCATCGTCACCCTCGGGGCGCTGCCCGGGGCGCTGCCCGCGCTCTCCGCGCCGCAGTTCTCGCTCGACAGCCTGCGCGCACTGACGGGGGCGGCGATCGCGATCTCGCTGCTCGGCCTGGTCGAGGCCGTATCGATCGCGCGCTCGATCGCGCTCAAGTCCGGCCAACGCATCGACGGCAATCAGGAGTTCATCGGCCAGGGCCTGTCGAACCTGGTCGGCAGCTTCTTCTCCGCGTACCCGTCCAGCGGCTCGTTCAACCGCTCCGGCGCGAACTACGAGGCGGGCGCACGGACCCCGCTCGCCGCGGCCTTTTCGGCCGGCTTTCTCGTGCTGGTCGTGTTCGCCGTGGCGCCGCTCGCCGCCTTCATCCCGCTTGCCTGCATGGCCGGCGTCCTCGTCCTGGTGGCCTGGGGCCTGATCGACTTCCACCACATTGCGACCATCGCACGTGCCAGCCGGGGCGAGACTGCGGTGCTTGCGGGAACCTTTCTCGCGACGCTCGTGATGCATCTCGAGATGGCGGTCCTGGCGGGGATTGTGCTGTCACTGCTGCTGTACCTGCGCCGCACCTCGCGCCCGGCGCTGCGATCGATGGTTCCGGACCGGGATTCGCCGTTGCGCAAGTTCCGCGAGCGGCGGCAGGGCGAGGCGGAGTGCCCGCAATTGCAGATCCTGCGCGTCGAGGGATCGCTCTACTTCGGCGCCGTGGACCATGTCGGCGAGTATCTGCAGCAGATCGAGGAGCGGCGCCCGATGCAGAAGCACCTGCTCTTGTTCGCCAGGAGCATGAACTTCGTCGATGTCGCGGGCGCCGAACTGCTCGCACGCGAGGCCGGGCGCCGCAAGGCCCGCGGCGGGCAGCTCTACTTCCACGGCCTGCGCGAGTCGGCGTCCAGCATGCTGTACGGTCCCGCATTCGCCGGCAGCTTCGACCGCGCGGCCGGTTTCGCGGCCAAGCCCGAGGCAATCGCGACGATCTTCGCGCGGCTCGATCGCGCCGTTTGCGCCACCTGCACGGTGCGCGTGTTCGACGAATGCCGGCGCCTGCCGCCGCCCTGAGCCGGCCGGAAACACGCTAGAGTTAGGCGCTCCATGCGTCGTCTCCTGCGGATATTCCCCTTCCTCGACTGGCTGCCGCTCAGCCGCGACACGTTGCGCGCCGACCTCCTGGCCGGGATCACCGTCGCGCTGGTCCTGGTGCCGCAGTCGATGGCTTACGCGCAGCTTGCGGGGCTGCCTGCGCATTACGGTCTTTACACCGCGTTCCTCCCGGTGCTGGTCGCCGGCCTGTGGGGTTCCTCCGGCCAGCTGGCCACCGGGCCGGTGGCCGTCGTTTCGCTGCTGACCGCGGCCGCGCTCACGCCGGTCGCCGCGCAGGGCTCGGCGCAATACATCGCGCTCGCGATCACGCTCACGTTCATGGTGGGCTGCATCCAGCTCGCGCTCGGGGCGTTCCGGCTCGGATTCGTCGTCAACTTCCTCTCGCACCCCGTCATCGCGGGCTTCACGAGCGCCGCGGCCATCATCATCGCGTTCTCGCAGTTGAACAAGATGCTCGGCGTGCCGATGCCGCGCAGCGACGTGTTCCTGGCCGACGTCTGGGGCGTGCTGCAGCAACTGCCCGACAGCCATATCCCGACCCTGGCGTTCGGCCTCGGCGCCTTCGCCGCGATGGTCGCGTTCCGCCGTTTCCTGCCGAAATGGCCGGGCGTCCTGATCACGGTCGCGGTGGCAACCGCCATCAGCGCGGCAACGGGCTTCGACCGCTCCGCGTCCGGCACCGTGGCGCAACTGGAGGATGCCGAGGCCCGCGCGCTGGCAGCTGATTTCCTGAGCACCCGGTCCAGGATCCAGGCTCTGGAAGCCGAACAGCGCGCCAAGCAGGCGGAACTCGTCCGGACCGACCGCGGCCAGCCCGCCGGCCGCCACCATGCGGCGGCGCTCCAGTACGAGATCGAACTGCTGGGCCTGCGGATCGCCGACCGTGAAGGCGAGAACCGCAAACGGCTCCGGCTGCTGCGCAAGCTTGTGTTCGAGCAGGGGCGCGACCCCGCCGGAAATGTTCTGTTCTACCCCGCGGGCTCGGCTCCCCGCGGCGACGCGGTGCGCTGGCGCATCCAGTCTCTCGATGACGTCGGCATCCGCTTCCAGGGTGGCGGCGAAGTCGTCGGGCACGTCCCGGCCGGGTTGCCGGAGTTCAGGCTGCCGCCCCTCGATCCAGCCAGCATCGCAAGCCTCCTCGCAACCGCCCTCGTCATCTCGATGGTCGGGTTCATGGAGGCGATCTCGATCGCCAAGGCCATCGCGACGCGCACCCGCCAGCGGCTCGATCCGAACCAGGAACTGATCGGCCAGGGCCTGGCCAATCTCGCCGGCAGCGCGACGCAGTGCTTCCCCGCGAGCGGCTCCTTCTCGCGCTCGGCGGTCAATTTCCAGGCCGGGGCGCGGACCGGGATCGCTTCCGCGGTGACCGCCGTCGTCGTCATGCTCACGCTGCTTCTCCTCACCCCGCTGCTGCACCACCTGCCGCAGGCGGTTCTGGCGGCGGTGATCATGCTCGCCGTGATGTCGCTGGTGAACTTCGACGGCATCGGACATGCCTGGAAGGCGCAGCGCCATGACGGCATCGGGGGGGCGATCACGTTCCTCGCGGCGCTCGGGTTCGCGCCGCACCTGGACGTCGCGATCCTGTTCGGCATGGGCCTGTCGCTTCTGCTCTACCTGTACCGCTCGATGCGCCCTCGAATCGCCATCCTCGGCCGCCATCCGGACGGCACGCTGCGCGACGCGGCGGTGCACGCCCTGCCGCTCAGCGAGCATATCGTCGCCCTCAGGTTCGACGGGCAGCTGTACTTTGCGAACGTCCCTTACTTCGAGGACTCCCTGCTCGACATCGCGGCGCGCTTTCCGAAGGCCCGGCACCTTCTCGTCGTGGCCGACGGCATCAACCAGGTCGACGCGTCCGGCGACGAGGTCATCCGACACCTGGTCGAGCGACTTCGGGCCGACGGCACGACCCTGGCCTTCTCGGGATTCAAGAAGCAGGTGCTCGATGTGCTGCGCGCCACCGGAACGCTCCGCATCCTTGGCGACGACAACGTATTCATCCACGAGGACCAGGCGCTCCTGGCACTGGCGGCGCGGGTCCCCGACCCAGCATTCGATCGCACCGCCTTCCCCCTGCTGCCCGCATAGCCCCGGGCCGAGGGCGCAGAACGGCTTGCCCGCGGCACGGGGGCCGGACTACACTGGCCCCGGATCAATCCGGATCGAGGAGGAGGACCATGAAACGACTCATTTCGTTGGCCGCCGGGACGGCGCTGTTGTGCTCGGGCGCAGCCTTCGCGCAGGGCACGCTCGAGGCGGTGCAGAAGAAGGGCTTCGTGCAATGCGGCGTCAACACCGGCCTGGCCGGCTTCTCGCAGCCGGATTCCAAGGGCGTCTGGAAGGGCCTCGACGTCGACGTCTGCCGCGCGATCGCGGCGGCGGTGTTCGGCGACGCGGGCAAGGTGCGCTACACCCCGCTCACCGCGCAGCAGCGCTTCACCGCGCTGCAGTCGGGCGAGGTGGACGTCCTGGCGCGCAACACCACCTGGACGGTCACCCGCGACACCAGCCTCGGCCTGAACTTCGTCGGCGTGAATTTCTACGACGGCCAGGGCTTCATGGTTCCGAGGAAGCTCAACGTCAAGAGCGCCAAGCAGCTGAACGGCGCCACGGTCTGCGTGCAGCCGGGCACCACCACCGAGCTCAACCTGTCGGACTATTTCCGCGCCAACCGCATGACCTTCAAGCCGGTGGTGATCGAGAAGCTGGAGGAGGTGACCAACGCCTACTTCTCCGGCCGCTGCGACGTGTTCACCACCGACGTCTCCGGCCTGGTGTCGGTGCGCGGCTCGCGCGCGCCCAAGCCGGAGGACCACGTCATCCTGCCCGAGGTGATCTCGAAGGAGCCGCTGGGGCCGGCCGTGCGCCACGGTGACGACAAGTGGTTCGACATCGTCAAGTGGTCCATGTACGCCATGATCGAGGCCGAGGAGATGGGCCTCACCTCGAAGACCATCGACCAGGCGGGATCCAGCAAGGACCCGGCGGTGCAGCGCTTCATCGGCGCCAGCGGCGACATCGGCAAGATGCTGGGCGTGGACAACAAGTGGGCGGCGAACATCGTCAAGCAGGTCGGCAACTACGGCGAGAGCTTCGACGCCAACCTGAAGCCGCTCGGATTCGAGCGCGGGCTGAACCAGCTCTGGACCAGGGGCGGCATCCTGTATGCGCCGCCGCTGCGCTAGTCCCCGCGACGCGCGCCCCACGTAGCCGGTGCGACGCGGGCTGATCCTCCAGGCCGCGCTGGTCGCGGCCCTGGCGGCGGTTGTCGGCTTCCTCGCCTGGAACACCGCGCAGAACCTGGAGTCGCGCCGGATCGCGAGCGGCTTCGCGTTCCTCTGGCGCGAGGCCGGGTTCGAGATCGGCGAGCGGACCTTCTTCGCCTATAGCGCGGCCGACACCTACCTGCGCGCGCTGGCCGTCGGCCTGGCCAACACCTTCCGCGTCGCGGCGACCGGCATCGTCGCGGCGACCGTGCTGGGCACCCTGCTCGGCCTGGCGCGGCTGGCGCCGAACTGGCTGCTGGCGAAGCTGGCCGCCGCCTATGTCGAGGTGATGCGCAACGTGCCGCTGCTGGTGCAGCTGTTCTTCTGGTACGCGATCATCTCCGAGACCCTGCCCGGCCCGCGCGAGGCACTCAATCCGCTGCCCGGGGTGTTCCTCTCCAACCGCGGCATCGCCTTCCCGCTGCCCGGCAGCAGCCCCGAGCTGTCGGGCTTCAACTTCACCGGCGGGGCCTCGCTCAGCCCGGAGTTCGCCGCGCTGCTGGTGGGGCTGGTCACCTACACTGCGGCCTTCATCGCCGAGATCGTGCGCGCCGGCATCCTGTCAGTGCCGCGCGGCCAGTTCGCGGCCGCGGAGTCCCTCGGCCTCGGACGCCGGGACGCGATGCGCCACGTCATCCTGCCGCAGGCGCTGCGCATGATCGTGCCGCCGCTCACCAGCCAGTTCCTCAACCTCACCAAGAACAGCTCGCTCGCGGTGGCGATCGGCTACCCGGACCTGGTGTCCATCGCCAACACCACCATGAACCAGACCGGCCAGGCCATAGAGGGCATCGCCATCATCATGGCGGTCTACCTCACGATCAGCCTGTCCATCTCCGCGTTCATGAACTGGTACAACCGCAGCGTGGCGCTGAAAGGGGCTCGCGCGTGAGCGCCGCCGCGTCCTGGCTGCGCCGCAACCTGTTCTCGAGCTGGCCGAGCGCGCTCGCCACGATCGGGATCCTGTACCTCGCCTGGACGCTGCTGCTGCCGTTCCTCGACTGGGCGTTCGTCAAGGCGGTCTGGTGGGCGCAGGACTCCAGGGCCTGCCGCGAGCTGCAGGGCGCGGGCGCCTGCTGGGCCTTCATCACCGAGAAGCACCGCTTCATCGTCTTCGGCACCTACCCCTACGAGCAGCACTGGCGGCCGGGCGTCGCCTCGGCGCTGCTGATCGCGCTGTGGTGCGTGAGCGCGCTCAGGGCGTTCTGGCGCTGGTGGCTGGCCCTGGTCTGGATCGCCGGCCTCGCCCTCATCGCGGTCCTGATGTGGGGTGGCGTGCTCGGACTGACCTACGTCGAGAACGAGCGCTGGGGTGGGCTGATGCTGACGCTGCTGCTGGCCACCTTCGGCAGCGCCTTCGCCTTCCCGCTCGCCATTCTGCTCGCGCTCGGCCGCCGCTCGCGGCTGCCGGCGGTGCGGGCGGTCTGCGTCGGCTACATCGAGCTGGTGCGCGGCGTGCCGCTGATCTCGCTGCTGTTCATGGCCTCGGTGATGCTGCCCCTGTTCCTGCCCGAGGGCCTCACCATCGACAAGCTGCTGCGGGCGCAGCTCGCGCTGATCCTGTTCGCCGCGGCCTACCTCGCCGAGGTGGTGCGCGGCGGGCTGCAGGCGGTGTCGCACCACCAGTACGAGGCCGCGGCAGCGCTCGGCCTAGGCTACTGGAAGCGCACGCTGTTCGTGATCCTGCCCCAGGCGCTGCGCTACGCCATCCCGCCGCTGGTGAACACGTTCATCGGCCTGTTCAAGGACACCTCCCTCGTGGTGATCATCGGCCTGTTCGATCTCCTTACCTCGATCAAGGTCTCTCTGCAGGAGCCGGCCTGGACCGGGTTCGGCGTCGAGGCCTACCTGTTCGCCGCCGCGGTGTACTTCCTGTTCTGCTGGGCGATGTCGCTCTACAGCCAGGGCCTGGAGCGCGGCCTCGCCCGCGGCGGCGCGCCCCGGCTGCTGCGGGAGACGTGATAAACTTTTTTCACAAGTCCTGAACAGAACAAGGCAAAGGAGGCACACATGGGCGCAATCTTCCAGTCACTCGGCCGCACCATCCTCGCCGGCGTGGTCATCCTCGCGGTCATGATGGGCGTCGCCGGCACCTTCGGCAAGCTGGGCGAGATGAGCTTCTGGACCTTCTTCATGCGCTGGCTGCACGTGCTCTCGGGCGTGCTGTGGATCGGCCTGCTGTGGTACTTCAACTTCGTGCAGATCCCGTCCATGCCGAAGATCCCCGACGAACAGAAGCCGGCCATCTCCAAGGTGATCGCGCCCGAGGCGCTGTTCTGGTTCCGCTGGGCGGCGATGGCGACGCTGGTGACCGGCCTGCTGCTGGCCGGCATGAACGGCTACATCGGCAAGGCGCTCGCCCTGCAGGCGCCGTTCCACGCCATCGGCATCGGCATGTGGCTCGCGATCGTGATGTGGTTCAACGTCTGGTTCATCATCTGGCCCAACCAGAAGAAAGCGCTGGGCATCGTGACCGTGGAAGCGGCGGAGAAGGCGGCTGCGGCGCGCATGGCGATGCTGACCTCGCGCTTCAACACCATGCTCTCGGTGCCGATGCTCTACTGCATGGTGGCGCAGCAGAACGGCGGGCTGTAGGGGCGGCAATGCCGCGCCGCTAGCGCGGCGCGAGCTTGTCCAGGCCGCGGAGTTTCGCCCCCGGCCGGATGCCCTTCTGGGCGAACCACCCCTTGTTCATCTCCAGCGCGTAGCGCGCCGGCCTGGACGCGCAGTGCGTCTGCTCGCTGTGCGGCTGCATCTCGGAGATGCTCACGATGGTCCCGGCGCGGTCGATGAACGCCACCGCCAGCGGAATCAGGGTGTTCTTCATCCACATGCAGTGGATCGCGTCCTCGTCGAACACGAACACCATGCCTGCGTTCGCCGGCAGCGACTTGCGGTGCATCAGGCCCTGCATGCGCGAGGCCATGTCGGCGGCCACCTCGGCGCGGATCACGTGCATGCCCGCGCCCAGCTCGACCACGGGCAGCTCGGCGCCCGCAGGGACGGCGGCGCACAGGACCGCGGCGAGGGCGGCCTTGCGCACGGCGGAAAATGAAAAAGGCAGGGCCAGGCCCTGCCTTTCTCGATCCAGCATGGAGAAGACTTACTTCTTCTTCTCGTCCTTCTTGTCGGCCTTCTTCTCCGACTTCTTCTTGTCGTCCTTCTTGTCCTGGGCAACCGCGTTGACGCTGGCGACGGCGAACATCGCGGTGAGGATCATGGCGAGAAACTTCGTCATTTCACTTCTCCTGAGTTTTGGTTGTGTACGGGGTTACGCACCGAAACGGCCGCCCTCCCCAAGCCTCCCAACGCACGGGGTCCTGAGCGGTTGACCGGTCGGCACGGGCAGACCCGTATTGCCTCCCTATGGGTTGCCCCACGCAAGTGATTGTAAGGAAAAGGGGATTTCCTCACAATCCAGGCTAAGTCCTTGTTTTCAATTGGCTATCCTGCGTTTGCGGCACTCACCCCCCTCGCCGGTCCGGAGCACCGCCACCGAGTCGCTCGCCCCGGCTTCGCCACGGGTGCCAGCAGAACGGGTCCGGTCGCCACGGTCGCCGTGCGTGCCCGTCCATGCGGTCCGGGGCAGTTCGACGGACCGCCGGTTCGCGCCTGCCGGCGACCAGTAAAATGGCGGATTTCCCGCACCTCTCCACCTTTCCGCAAAGGCAATGCCCGTGTCGACCGCGAAACCCAAGATCATCTACACCTTGACCGACGAGGCGCCGCGCCTCGCGACCTATTCCCTGCTGCCCATCCTGCGCGCGTTCACCAGACCGGCCGGCATCGTGATCGAGGAGAGCGACATCTCGGTGGCCGCCCGCATCCTCGGGGAGTTCCCGGACTACCTGACGCCGGAGCAGCGCATTCCCAACAACCTCGCCGAGCTGGGCAAGCTGACGCTCCGTCCCGAGGCCAACATCATCAAGCTGCCCAACATCAGCGCCCCGGTCGGGCAGCTGACCGCCGCGATCAAGGAGCTGCAGGCGAAGGGCTACAAGGTGCCCGACTATCCGGAGAATCCGAAGACCGACGCCGAGAAGGCGATCCGCGCGCGCTACGGCAAGGTGCTGGGCAGCGCAGTCAACCCGGTGCTGCGCGAGGGCAACTCGGACCGGCGCGCGCCGGCGGCGGTGAAGAACTACGCGCGCAAGAACCCGCATTCGATGGCCGAATGGGACATCGCCTCGCGCACCCATGTCTCGCACATGCACGCCGGCGACTTCTACCACGGCGAGAAGTCGATCACGGTGTCCCACGCCTGCGACGTGCGCATGGACCTGGTTACCCGCAGCGGCAAGACGATCGTGCTGCGGCCTTCGATCCCCCTGCTCGAGGGCGAAGTGATCGACAGCATGTACATGAGCAAGAAGGCCCTGTGCGCGTTCTTCGAGAAGGAGCTCGAGCACTGCAAGAAGCACGACCTGCTGTTCTCGCTGCACGTCAAGGCGACCATGATGAAGGTTTCGCATCCGATCGTGTTCGGGCACGCGGTGCGGGTGTTCTACAAGGACGTGTTCGAGAAGCACGCGCAGACCTTCGCCGAGCTGGGCGTGAACGTGAACAACGGCTTCGCCAACGTGCTGGAGAAGATCAAGGCCCTGCCGGAGGCGAAGCGCGCCGAGATCGAGGCCGACATCAAGGCCTGCGAGGCGAAGCGCCCGCGCCTGTCGATGGTGGACTCGGCCAAGGGGATCAGCAACCTCCACAACCCCAACGACGTGATCGTCGATGCCTCGATGCCGGCGATGATCCGCGCCGGCGGCACGATGTGGGGCCCGGACGGCAAGATGTACGAGACCAAGGCGGTGCTGCCCGAGTCCACCTTCGCGCGCATCTACCAGGAGGTGATCAATTTCTGCAAGACCAACGGCGCCTTCGATCCGCGCACCATGGGCACGGTGCCCAACGTCGGCCTGATGGCGCAGCAGGCCGAGGAGTACGGGTCGCACGACAAGACCTTCGAGGTGCCGGAGGATGGCGTCGCCCGCGTCGTCGACAACCATGACGGCCACGTCCTGATGGAGCAGAACGTCGAGGCCGGCGACATCTGGCGCACCTGCCAGACCAAGGACGCCGCGATCCGCGACTGGGTCAAGCTGGCCGTCACCCGCGCCCGCCAGTCCAACACCCCTGCGGTGTTCTGGCTGGACGAGTACCGGCCGCACGAGAACGAGATCATCAAGAAGGTGCGGCGCTACCTCAAGGACCACGACACCACGGGGCTGGACGTCCAGATCATGTCCCAGGTGCGCGCGATGCGCTTCACGCTGGAGCGCGTGATCCGCGGCAAGGACACCATCTCGGTGACCGGAAACATCCTGCGCGACTACCTCACGGACCTGTTCCCGATCATGGAGCTGGGCACCAGCGCGAAGATGCTGTCGATCGTGCCGCTCATGGCCGGCGGCGCCATGTTCGAGACCGGGGCCGGCGGCTCGGCGCCCAAGCACGTCCAGCAGCTCATGGAGGAGAACCACCTGCGCTGGGATTCCCTCGGCGAGTTCATGGCCATTGCGGTGTCGCTGGAGGACGTCGGCTACAAGCACCGCAACCGCAAGGCGGCGATCCTCGCCCGGACCCTGGACGAGGCGACCGGCAAGCTGCTCGACAACAACAAGTCGCCCTCGCCCAAGACCGGGCAGCTGGACAACCGCGGCAGCCATTTCTACCTGGCGATGTACTGGGCGCAGGCGCTCGCCGCGCAAACGGAGGACGCGGAGCTGAAGGCCTACTTCGCCCCGCTCGCCAAGGCACTGGCGGACAACGAGAAGAAGATCGTGGACGAACTGAACGCGGTGCAGGGCAGGCCGGCCGACATCGGCGGCTACTATGCGGCGGTGCCGGCGAAGGCCGGCCCGGTCATGCGCCCGAGCGCGACATTCAACGCGGTGATCGACCCTCTGGCGGCCTGAGCGCGGGCGGCGCCGCGGGACCGCGCGCGGCAGGGGCCGCCCGAGGGCGGCCGCTGCAGGCGCCCGGCGGGGCTAGCTCTTCTGGATGTTCGACGCCTGCTTGCCCTTGGGACCCTGCACCACGTCGAAGCTGACCTTCTCGCCTTCCTTGAGGGACTTGAAGCCCTGCATGTTGATGGCCGAGAAGTGGGCGAACAGGTCCTCGCTGCCGTCCTCCGGCGTGATGAAACCGTAGCCCTTCGCATCGTTGAACCATTTCACGGTGCCGATCGGCATGGAGCGTTCCCCCAGGTTGCGCGCAGCAAGGCTGTTGGGCGGCTTTTACCCGCCTTCGCCGCCTGCGTCAAGGGGCCGGGCGGCGGGGTTTGCGCTCCCCCATCGCATTGATTAGGATACAAACAGACCGGGCGACGATGGAGCGTGCGGAACTGAACACGGTGCGCGATGCAGCACAAGGACGATGCGGTACTGGAGGCGAAGAAGGCGAAGCTCAAGCCGCCGCCCATGTACAAGGTCATGCTGCTCAACGACGATTTCACGCCGATGGAGTTCGTCGTCCTGGTGCTGCAGAAGTTCTTCGCCATGAACCGCGAGCGCGCCACCCAGGTGATGCTCAAGGTGCACCGCGAGGGCATCGGGGTGTGCGGCGTGTTCCCGCGCGACGTCGCCTCGACCAAGGTACAGCAGGTGGCGGGCTTTGCGCGCAAGCACCAGCATCCGCTGCAGTGCGTGATGGAGGAAACCTGAAAGGGAGCCCGGCATGATCGCCCAGGAACTCGAAGTCAGCCTGCACATGGCGTTCGTCGAGGCGCGCCAGAAGCGTCACGAGTTCATCACCGTCGAGCACCTCCTGCTCGCGCTGCTGGACAACCCGACCGCCGCCGAGGTGCTGCGCGCCTGCGGCGCCGGCATGGAGGAGCTGCGCAAGAACCTGTCGCAGCACATCTCCGAGCAGACGCCGCGCATCGCCGCCGACCGCGAGGTGGACACGCAGCCGACGCTGGGCTTCCAGCGGGTGATCCAGCGCGCCATCCTGCACGTGCAGTCCTCGGGCAAGAAGGAGGTCACCGGCGCCAACGTGCTGGTCGCGATCTTCGGCGAGAAGGACTCGCACGCGGTGTACTTCCTGCAGCAGCAGGGCATCACGCGCCTGGACGTGGTCAACTACATCTCGCACGGCATCACCAAGACGCCCCAGGCAAGCCCGGCCAAGGGCGCCGAGGAGGCCGGCGAGGAGGCCCAGGCGGAGGCGGCCAACAGCCCGCTCGACAACTACACGCAGAACCTGAACGCGCAGGCGCTGGCGGGCAAGATCGACCCGCTCATCGGCCGCGACCGCGAGGTGGAGCGCGTCATCCAGACGCTGTGCCGCCGGCGCAAGAACAACCCGCTGCTGGTGGGGGAGGCGGGCGTGGGCAAGACCGCCATCGCCGAGGGCCTGGCGCGGCGCATCGTCGAGGGCAGCGTGCCCGAGCTGCTCGAGAAGTCCACCGTGTATGCGCTCGACATGGGCGCGCTGCTGGCGGGCACCAAGTACCGCGGCGACTTCGAGCAGCGCCTGAAGGCGGTGCTCAAGCAGCTGGTGGACAACCCCAACGCGATCCTGTTCATCGACGAGATCCACACCGTGATCGGCGCCGGCGCCGCCTCCGGCGGCACGCTGGACGCCTCCAACCTGCTCAAGCCCGTGCTCTCCAACGGCCAGCTGAAGTGCATCGGCGCCACCACCTACACCGAGTACCGCGGCGTGTTCGAGAAGGACCACGCCCTGTCGCGCCGCTTCCAGAAGATCGACGTCCTGGAGCCCTCGGTCGAGGAGACGGTCGAGATCCTGAAGGGGCTGAAGACCCGCTTCGAGGCGCACCACAGCGTCAAGTACACCGCCAACGCGCTCAGCACCGCGGCGGAGCTGTCGGCCAAGTACATCAACGACCGCCACCTGCCGGACAAGGCGATCGACGTCATCGACGAGGCGGGCGCGGCGCAGCGCATCCAGCCCAAGGCGAAGCAGAAGAAGGTGATCGGCAAGCTGGAGATCGAGGACATCATCGCCAAGATCGCCCGCATCCCGCCGCGCAGCGTCTCGACCGACGACCGCAGCGCGCTGGCGAACCTCGACCGCGACCTGAAGGCAGTGGTGTTCGGCCAGGACAAGGCGATCGAGGCGCTCGCCAGCGCGATCAAGATGGCGCGCTCCGGCCTGGGCAACCCGCAGAAGCCGATCGGCTCGTTCCTGTTCTCAGGCCCCACCGGCGTGGGCAAGACCGAGGTCGCGCGCCAGCTCGCCTACTGCATGGGCATCGAGCTGATCCGCTTCGACATGTCCGAGTACATGGAGCGCCACGCGGTGTCGCGCCTGATCGGCG
>CAZMDA010000010.1:0-74839 GCA_964564865.1 uncultured Bordetella sp.
CCGCCGCCGGGGCCGGCACGGGCGCCGCGGCCGGCGCGGCCATGGCCGCCGCCTGGCCCTGGGCGATGGTGACCGCCCCGCCGCGGGCGATGCGGACCTTCTCCTCGCCCTCGGTGATCTCCAGCTCGGCGATGCCGGATTCCTGCACCAGGTCGATGAGCTTCTTCAGTTTTCGCAGATCCATGGATCCCCCTTGCCGGCCTCAGGCCGCCCGCAACCGGGCCAGCGCAAACTCGAGCGCCGCGCGGTAGCCGGCGCTGCCCAGGCCGCAGATCACGCCCACGGCGATGGCGGAGAAATAGGAGTGGTGGCGGAACGGCTCCCGGGCGTGGACATTGGACAGGTGCACCTCAAGGAACGGGATGGCGACCCCGGCCAGGGCGTCGCGCAGGGCGACGCTGGTGTGGGTGTAGGCCGCCGGGTTGATGACGATGAACTCGACCTGGTCGCGGCCGGCCTGGTGGATCCGGTCCACCAGCGCGCCCTCGGCATTGCTCTGGAAGCTCTGCAGGGCGACCCCGGCCTTGCGCGCCATCGCGGCCAGCTGCCGGTCGATGTCGGCCAGGGTCTCGCGGCCGTAGACTTTGGGTTCCCGTGTCCCCAGCAGGTTGAGATTGGGCCCATGCAGGACCAGCACCCCTCCCCTGCCCTTCCTCGCATTTGTTGCTTTTCTTGCCATTTTCCCTGCACGTTCGCCGAAGAAGGGCGAATTTTAACCCAGGTCAGGGAAGCAGTTCGGCCAGCAGGCTGTCCAGTTCCGGCCGCTTGAAGGCACCCAGTTTCGACCGCGTCGGCCGGCCGCCACGGTCCAGGAACGCAGTATAGGGCAATCCGCCGCTAGCGTTGCCCAGCTTCCGGATCAACTCCAGCCCTGACCCGTCGGCGATCAGGACAGGATAGGAGATCGCCATACTTTTGGCATATTCGGCGACTTTGACGGCATTATCGATGGCGATGCCGACAATTTCGAAGCCTTTGGGCGCATACGCCCGACGGACTTCCATGAACAGGGGGATCTCTTCCCGGCAGGGCGCGCACCAGGTGGCCCAGAAATTCACCGCCACCACCTTGCCGCGCCACTCCGAAATGCGGCGGGGCTTTCCGGCGAGGTCCGGGTAGGCCGTGGCGTCCAGTGGACTGACGATGCCGGGCCCGGGTGCCTGGCCGCCCGGTAGCCAGCGCACGCCAGCCCAGATGCCGGCCGCGGCCGCCGCAACCGCTGCCGCACCGTAGGCCAGCGCCCTACGGCGCCCCGGCGACATGTCCGGCAATCAGGCTGCCGACCTCGGCGATTCCGGCCCGTTCGGTGACCTTGCCGGCCTGGGTGGTCTTGAGGGCGACGCGCTCGTCGCGCGGGTCGAACACCGACAGGCGCAGCGGCACCTCGTGCCACTGCAGGGTGAGCACCGCCACCGCGTGCACCCGGTCGCCGGAGAAGCGCCGGCCCTCCTCGGTCTCGTAGGGCAGGCGGCGGTCGAGCAGGAACATCTCCACTTCCTTGGGATCGTCCGGGAACAGCTGCAGCTCGATCTCGGCATAGGGACCCGCGGTGCCGGCGAGCACCGGTCCGGTCAGGTAGGGATGGAAGCGCTCCAGTTCCTGCATCGCCCCGAACGCCAGTTCGCGCAGCTCGGCGATGCGCTCCGGGTGCTCGTCGGCCTGGTACAGGGCGCGGTACTCGTGCAGCGCGCGCTCGATCTCCGCGTTCGCCGGCAGCGCCTCGGTGTCGGGCGCGCCCAGCGCGCGCGCGGCCTTGCGCTTGGCCAGCGCGAAGCTGTCGATGCCGTCCTCGGCCATGATGCGGGCGGCGGCGGCGGCGATGGAGGCGCGCATGCCGTTGGCGCGGGAATGCTTGCGGCGCATCGGGGGAATCTCGGTGGACCTGGCGCGGCGATGATAGCGCAGCGCCTGCGCGCAGTGGGCGCGCGAAGTGCTCGCGTACAATCGCGGGCCTCTTCACCTGGAGCACCCTGCTCTCCGGCGCCGTGCACCTCCACATCCTCGGCATCTGCGGCACGTTCATGGGCGGCATCGCGGCGATCGCGCGCCAGGCCGGCCATCGCGTCACCGGGTGCGACGCGGCGGTCTACCCGCCGATGAGCGACCAGCTGGCGGCGCTGGGCATCGAGCTCATCGAGGGCTACGAGGCGGGGCAACGGGCGCTGGCGCCGGACCTGTGGGTCATCGGCAACGTCGTCACGCGCGGCAATCCCCTGATGGAGGCGATCCTCGATGACGGCGGCCGGTACGTTTCCGGCCCGCAGTGGCTGGCGGAAAACTACCTGCAAGGTAAGTGGGTACTGGCTGTTGCCGGAACCCACGGGAAGACGACCACCTCTGCCATGCTGGCATGGATCCTCGAGCAGGCCGGCCGGCGGCCCGGCTTCCTGATCGGGGGCCTCCCGGCCGACTTCGACGTATCGGCCCGCGCCACGGAATCCGGACTGTTCGTGATCGAGGCAGATGAGTACGACACCGCGTTCTTCGACAAGCGGTCCAAGTTCGTCCACTATCGTCCCAAGACCGCCGTCCTGAACAATCTGGAGTTCGATCACGCCGACATCTTCGACGATCTTGCTGCCATCGAGCGCCAATTCCATCATTTTGTCCGTACCATTCCGGGCTCTGGTCGGCTTGTCGTGAACGGCCAGGATGCCAACCTGAAGCGAGTGCTCACAAAGGGTTGCTGGACCCCGGTCGAGGCGTTCGGAACCCCGGAGGGCTGGGAAGCCGGAGTGCCTGGCGCGGACGGCGGGTTCGAGGTGGCCTGGCAGGGCAGGGGCGTCGGCCGGCTGCGGCTGGAGTTGCCCGGCGCTCACAGCCGGCTGAACGCGCTGGCTGCCATCGCCGCCGCCCGGCATGCCGGCGTGGAACCGGCGGCTGCGCTGGCTGCGCTGGCCGCCTTCCGCGGCGTGAAGCGGCGCATGGAACTGAAGGGTAGCGCCGGCGGGGTCGCGGTCTACGACGATTTCGCCCATCACCCGAGCGCCATCCGGACCACGCTGGAGGGCTTGCGGCAACGGGAGCAGGGCGGGCGCATCCTCGCGGTGTTCGACCCGCGATCGAACACCATGAAGAAGGGCGTGATGAAGGAGGCGCTGCCCGGCAGCTTCGACGCTGCCGACCGGGTCTACATCCACGCCGCCGGGCTGGAGTGGGACGCCGGGGCGGTTTTCGCGCCTATGGGCGAACGGGCGCGCTGCGAAGGCAGCGTCGAGGCGCTGGTGGCGGCGATCGCCGCCGAGGCGAAGCCGGGCGACCGGGTCCTCGTCATGTCCAACGGCGGCTTCGGCGGCATCCACGGCAAGCTGCTTGCGGCGCTCGCCCGGGGAAAGGACGGCTAGGGGATGCTGCTCTACCTGCACGGCTTCAACAGCTCGCCCCAGTCGCACAAGGCGCAGGTGATGAAGCGCTACCTGGACGAGCGCGGACTGGGCCACCTCTACGCCTGCCCGGCGCTGCCCAACCTGCCGGGCGAGGCGATGCGCCTCATCGAGGCCGAGTTGGCGCGGCACGACCCGCGCGCGGTCACGCTGCTGGGCAGTTCGCTGGGCGGGTTCTACGCCACCTGGCTCGCGGAGAAGCGCGGCTGCCGCGCGGTCCTGATCCAGCCCGCGGTGTTCCCGCACATCGGCCTGGAAGCCTATCTCGGCCCGCAGAAGAACCTGCACACCGGCGAGCCCTACGAGCTCACGCGCGCCCACCTGGAAGGCTGGCGCGAGCTGTACCTGGAAACGGTGGATCCGGAGCGCTACCTGCTGCTGCTGGAGACCGGCGACGAAGTGCTCGACTGGCGCCAGGCGGCGCGCAAGTACGAGGGCGCGCGCATGGTGGTGCGCGACGGCGGCGACCACAGCCTGCAGAGCTTCCCCGAGCACCTGCCGCGCATCCTGGCTTTTGCGGGCATCGGCTAGATGAATCTCCTGTATGAGGAGGAGGGCGGCTTCAAGGTCGGCGCCGTGCTCGCCCACGCGCCGGCCTCCTTCCAGGTCGAGAGCCCGCACGGCAAGCGCTCCAAGGTGAAGGCGGCGCAGGTGTTGCTCAGCTTCGAGCGCCCCTCGGGCGCCGAGCTGCTCGCCGGCGCCGGCGCCTTCGCCGGGGAGCTGGACACCGATTTCCTGTGGCAGTGCGGGCCGGAAGGGGAGTTCGGCTTCCAGGACCTGGCGCGCGACTACGTCGGGCGCGAGCCGACGGCGACGGAAGCCGCCGGGGTGCTGATGAAGCTGCATTCGGCGCCGATGTACTTCTATCGCCGCGGGCGCGGCCGCTACCAGAAGGCGCCGGAGGCGACCCTCAAGCTGGCCCTGGCCGGGGCGGAGAAGAAGAAGCGCCAGCTGGAGGCCATCGCGCAGTGGGCGGCGCAGCTGCAGCGCTTCGAGTGTCCGCCGGAGATCGCGCGCCTGCGCGACGAGCTGCTCTACGCCCCGGACCGCAACCGGCCCGAGACCAAGGCGCTGGAGCAGGCCTGCGCCGCGAGCGGCCTCGCCGCGCCCCAGCTGTTCGAGCGCTGCGGCCTGCTGCCCTCGGCCCACGAGTACCACCTGAACCGCTTCCTGCGCGAGATGTTCCCCGGCGGCACCGGCTACCCGGCGCACGAGGCGCCGGCCATGCCCTCCGGCCTGCCGCTGGCGGAGGTGCGCGCCTTCAGCCTGGACGACAGCGACACCACCGAGATCGACGACGCCTTCTCGGTGACGCGGGTGTCGGCGGACGAGCTGCGCGTCGGCATCCACATCGCGGCGCCGGCGCTCGCCTTCGCGCCGGGCTCGGCGCTGGACGCGATCGCGCGCGAGCGCCTGTCGACCGCCTACCTGCCGGACCGCAAGTTCACCATGCTGCCCGAGGACGCGGTCGCGGCCTGCTCGCTCGACGCGGGCGAGGAGCGGGCGGCGGTGTCGCTGTACCTGAACGTCTCGGCCGCGGACGGCACGGTGCGCGGCCGCCACACGCGCCTGGAGCGCCTGCGCGTCGCCGCCAACCTGCGCCACCAGGACTGCGCGGCGCTCAACGAGGACTTCGAGTCGGGCGCCGCGCGCGGGCTGCCGTTCGAGGACGAGCTGCGCCAGCTCTGGCGCCTTGCGCTCGCGCTGGAGGCGCGCCGCGGCCGGCCGAGCATCCCGGCCCACGTCGTCGACTACAGCTTCCGGGTCGAGGACGGGCGCGTCGCCATCGAGACGCGGCGCCGCGGGGCGCCGCTGGACAAGCTGGTGGCCGAGCTCATGATCCTCGCCAACAGCACCTGGGGCGAGCTGCTCGCCGAGCGCGACGTGGCGGCGATCTACCGCGCGCAGGCGCTCGGCAAGGTGCGCCTGTCGGTGCACCCGGAGGCGCACGAGGGCCTGGGCGTGGCCTGCTATGCCTGGCTCACCTCGCCGCTGCGGCGCTACGTGGACCTGCTCAACCAGTGGCAGCTGGCGGCGGCGGTGCAGGGCCGCAAGGCGCCGCTTGCGCGCAGCTCCGAGGCCCTGCTCACCGCGATGCGCGCCTTCGAGCTGACCGCCGCGCGGCTGGACGAGCACCAGCGCGCCCTGGAGCAGTTCTGGTGCCTGCGCTGGCTGCAGCAGGAATCGGTCGCCGAAGCGGAAGCGGTGGTGCTGCGCGAGAACCTGGTGCGCTTCGAGCGCCTGCCGCTCGTGACGCGCGTGCCCTCGCTCCCTGGGCTGGAAGCGGGCACGCGCGTGCGCTTGTCCATCGACGGCGTGGACCTGCTCGAGCGCACCGTGGCCTGCACCTGGCGGGCGACGCTGCCGGGGCCGCCGGAGCCGGGTTCGCCCTTTGTGCCTACAGTGCCTACAATGGCGGCGGCACGGCAGACAACGGGGTGACATTGGCGGGATCCGGGACATCTGGGGCGGCCACGCTTCTGGTCGATCCGCGCGAATACTGGTCCGCGCTGGATCGCGCCTCGCGCGTGCTCTACGCATCGGTCGCGGTCTCGATCCTGCTGCACGCGCTGCTGCTCACGGTGCATTTCCGCTTCCCCGACGCGCTGCGCCTGAAGTCGGCGCAGTCGCCGCTCGAGGTGGTGCTGGTGAACTCCAAGACGCGCGAGCGCCCGGACAAGCCGGCGGCGCGCGCGCAGGCGAACCTGGACGGCGGCGGCGACACCGACAAGAAGGCGCGGCCGAGCACGCCGCTGCCGGTGACCAACCCACGCGACCCGGGCCGCGACCTCGCCCAGGCGCAGCGCCGGGTGAAGGAACTGGAGGAGCAGCAGCAGCGGCTGCTCGCGCAGGCGAAGAAGGCCGCCACGAGCGTCGCGCCCGAGGCGCCCAAGCAGACCCCGGCGCAGGAAAGCGCCGCGCAGCCCAGCGGCCGCGACCTCGCCGACCTGTCGCTCGCGGCGATGCGGCTGCAGGCGCAGATTGACAAGCAGACGCGCGCCTACGCCGAGCGCCCGCGCAAGAAGTTCATCGGCGCGCGCACCACCGAGTACCGCTTCGCGCAGTACGAGGAGGACTGGCGCGCCAAGATCGAGCGCCTGGGCACGCTGCACTACCCGGCCGAGGCACGCGGCAAGCTCTACGGCAACCTGCGCCTGACAGTGACCATCCGGCCCGACGGCACGGTGGAATCCATCGACCTCGACCGTTCCTCCGGCCTCAAGGTGCTCGACCAGGCGGCGTTCCTGATCGTGAAGCTGTCGGCGCCCTTCGCCGCGTTCCCGCCCGACATCCGCAAGGACACCGACCTGCTGGTGATCACCCGCACCTGGTTCTTCGGCCAGGGCGACCGCATCTGGACCGAGTAGGCGGGGGATGAGCGACCGCTATGCCGTGATCGGCAACCCGGTCGCGCACTCGAAGTCGCCCTGGATCCACGCCGAGTTCGCCCGCGCCACCGGGCAGCGCATCGAGTATGGGCGGATCGAGGCGCCGCTGGAGGCGTTCGCGCGCACCGTGGCGGCCTTCCGCGCCGCCGGCGGCCGCGGCTGCAACGTCACGCTGCCGTTCAAGGCCGAGGCGTATGCGCTGGCGACCGATCCGACGCCGCGCGCGCGCGCGGCGCGGGCCGCCAATACGCTGCGCTTCGATGACGGCGGCGACGGCGTGGCCGCGGACAACACCGACGGCGCCGGCCTGGTGAACGACCTGGAGCGCAACCTGCGGCGACCCATCGCCGGGCAGCGCGTCCTGCTGATGGGCGCGGGCGGCGCCGCGCAGGGCGTGCTGGGACCGCTGCTGGAGGCCCGCCCGGCGGCGCTGGTGGTCGCCAACCGCACCGCGGGCAGGGCGCGCGAGCTGGCGGCGCGTTTCCCCGGTTCGCGCGGCGGCGGCTACGACGCGCTCGCGGGCGAGCGCTTCGACCTGGTGGTCAACGCCACCTCGGCGGGGCTCGCCGGCGAGGCGGCGCCGCTGCCCGGGGGCGTGTTCGCCCCGGGCGCGCTTGCCTACGACATGGTCTATGGCCGCGACACGCCGTTCCTCGCCGCGGCGCGCGCCGCCGGCGCCGCCACCGCGGACGGCCTGGGCATGCTGGTGGAGCAGGCGGCGGAATCCTTCTTCTTCTGGCGCGGCGTGCGCCCGGACACCCGGGCGGTGCTCGCCGCGTTGCGTGCCGACGGCTAGGCCGGCCCGGCGCCGGGGCGCGCTGGGCTGGCTCGCGCTCGCCTGGAAGGTGTTCTGCTACGGCCTGGGCACGCTGGTCGCCGTCATCCTCGCGGTGCAGGGCTGGTACTTCGCCCAGGTGCTCTGGTGGCGCTCGTACGCCCCGGCCAGCACCGCGTTCATGGAGGCGCGCCTCGCGCAGCTGCAGAAGAAATCCCCGGGCGCGAAGCTGCAGCACCAGTGGGTGGACTACGCGCGCATCTCGACGCAGCTCAAGCGCGCCGTGGTCGCCGCCGAGGACGCCAAGTTCATGGACCACGAGGGCTTCGACTGGGAGGCGATCTCGAAGGCGCTGGAGAGGAACGAGAAGAAGGGCCGCATCGTCGCCGGCGCCTCCACCATCAGCCAGCAGCTGGCGAAGAACCTGTTCCTGTCGGGCGAGCGCTCGTGGATCCGCAAGGGCCAGGAGGCGGTGATCACCTGGATGCTGGAGACGGCGCTGCCCAAGCGCCGGATCCTGGAGCTGTACCTCAACTTCGCCGAGTGGGGCGAGGGCGTGTTCGGCGCCGAGGCCGCGGCGCGCTACCACTTCGGCTCCAGCGCCGCGGCCCTCGGCGCGGAGCAGGCGGCCTACCTCGCGGTGATCCTGCCCAGCCCGCGGCGCTACGAGCGCGGCCGCGTCACGCCCTATGTCGCCGACCGGATGGCGACCATCCTCGCGCGCATGCCGGCGGCGCAGATTCCGTAACGCCGCCGTCCGCCCGCCGGGCCTAGAATCGCGGGCTCGGCCATGACAGACGCGCCCGCCCGCCTCGAAGTCGAATCGCTGCAGGAGAACCTGCGCGCGGTGCAGGACGTGCTGCGCCGGCAGCACGTGGTGGAGAGCCTGGTGCAGCGCCAGGAGGCGCCGAAGCAGGAACTCGTGGCGCAGCTGGTGCACAAGCAGCACCTGGCGGAGCTCAAGGCGCGCCTGGAGCCCCTGCATCCGGCGGACCTCGCCTACATCCTGGAGGCGCTGCCGCTGGAGGAGCGGCTGCAGGTCTGGGAGCTGGTGCGCGCCGGGCGCGAGGGCGAGATCCTGCTCGAGCTGTCGGACGCGGTGCGCGAGACGCTCATCGCGACCATGGACCCGAAGGAACTGGTCGCGGCCACCGGGGCCCTGGAAGCCGACGAGATCGCGGACCTCGCCCCGGACCTGCCGGAGGACGTCATCGAGGACGTCATCCGCGCGCTGCCGCAGGAGGAGCGCGAGCAGTTGCGCGCGGCGATGTCCTACGAGGAAGGCACCGTGGGCGCGCTGATGGACTTCGAGCAGATCACGGTGCGCGAGGACGTGACGCTGGAAGTCGTGACCCGCTACCTGCGCCGGCTGGACGAGCTGCCGGGCCACACCGACCAGCTGTTCGTCGTGGACCGCGAGCAGAAGCTGCGCGGCACCTTGCCGCTCGCGCGCCTCATCGTCGCCGACCTGGAGTCCGAAGTGCGCGCGGCCATGGTGCCCGAGGGCGTGAAGCTCCACCCGGAGGATCCGGCCGAGGATGCGGCGCAGGCCTTCGAGCGCTACGACCTGGTTTCCGCCCCGGTGGTGGACCATTTCGGGCGGTTGGTGGGCCGCCTCACCGTGGACGCGGTGGTGGACCACATCCGGGAGAAGAGCGCGGAGACCCAGCTCGCCGAGGGCGGCCTGGCGAAAGAGGAGGACATCTTCGCCACGGCGTGGGCGAGCTTCCGCAACCGCTGGGCCTGGCTGGCGGTGAACCTGGTGACCGCGTTCGTCGCCTCGCGCGTGATCAGCCTGTTCGAGGGCTCCATCGGGCAGCTGGTGGCGCTGGCGGCGCTGATGCCCATCGTCGCCGGCATCGGCGGCAACTCCGGCAACCAGACCATCACCATGATCGTGCGCGCGCTGGCCCTCGGTCAGATCCAGGCCTCCTACTGGCCCAAGCTGGTGGCCAAGGAACTGGGCGTGGCGACGCTGAACGGCGTGATCTGGGGCGGCATCCTCGGGGTCGCCACCTGGCTGCTCTACGACAGCGTCGCGCTGGGCGGGGTGATGGCGCTGGCGATGCTGCTGACGCTCCTGCTGGCGGCGGGGATGGGGGTGCTGATTCCCTACCTGCGCGCCCGCTTCGAGCGCGACCCGGCGGTGGGCTCCTCGGTGCTGGTGACCGCCTGCACCGATTCGGGCGGGTTCTTCATTTTCCTCGGCCTCGCGACGCTGTTCCTGCTCTGAGCGGGGCCGCCGGGCGGGGCGATGTAACCGATCGGTTACATGCCAGCAGGGGGATCTTGGAGAGACGTGCCGGGCGCAAAGCCCAGCCGAGCTTCGATTGCACCGACGTCGCTTGGTCGGTCAAACGGTTCCGGAGGAGGGTTGCCAGGCTGCCGGGGTTTACCGATGGCCGCGAAGAAATCCTGGAGGCCATAACCCGGCATGATTGTCCATGTGAACAGCAGTTCATCTTCTCCATCGTTGACGAAGGAGTGGCGAACGACCTTTGGCAGGAAGAACGCCGAGCCGGGAGCCATCGTGAAGCGGACCCCGCCGATGATCGCGGTGCCTTTGCCCTTCAGAACATAGATGATCTCTTCCTGGTGAGTGTGAGAGTGCTCGCGCACGAACCCGCCGGGAGCGACGGATTGAATGCCCATTGAGGCTGAGTTGCTGCCCGTATCTTCTGGCGTCAGCTTGATCGTCACGTAGCCGTTGGCGGGCTTGGGTTGCCAGTAAGACCGACAATCATGGGCCGAAGCGGCTGCTCGCGGATTGAGACCTGACGCATCAGCGGCGGTTGATGTCATCGGCATAGTTCCCTCTTGAACTCTCAAGCGCTCAGTGCGTCTCAATACTCGCAATCTTCTCGAAGTCGAAAATAGGCGGCTTCGGATCAAGTTGCCACTTGTCGTAGGTCCGGAACAGTTTCTCATATGGCTCCGGTCGATCGGAGAGACCCGGCGTCAGGAGCCATAGCCGCAGCAAATGACGCTTCCTCTCCGGCTCGGGGTGATCCTCGTAGTCGGTGCGAGAATGCAGTGCGACATAGTTGTTGACGAACTGCATGTCCCCTTGTTGCAGCACCATGTCGAACCGCAACCGTGAATCCATGCACAAGGCATCGTACAGTTCGAGAACTTCCTTCTGAGAAGCTGTCAGCCGAGGGACGTCGGGGAAGCGCTGCGCGGATTCCGCATATGTCCGGTTATAGCGATTGAACATGCGCCCCTTGTGAACCGAGAATAGCGGCATCGGGTAATAAGGCGAATCTCCGGCGGGCTGTTCGTTGCGGCGATCGAAGTAGAACGGCTGGCCACATGTCTCCAGCAGGTCGGGGCGCGTGTCCAGCAGTTCATTGAAGATTGCAGCCGAACTCACCACACTGCTCTTGCCACCCGCCTTCGCGGTCTGCAGACAAAGCAAGCCCACGATGTCGCACGAGTCGTTGTGAAAGGGCAGGAGCTTGGTGGTCTGGTATCCGCGGGCGGACATGTCCTTCGTCCAGTCTTTGCCGAGATCCCGGACGTGCCCGAGGGCCTCACCGTAGGCGTTCTGCGCAACGGCGCGACCGAGGTACGCGCCGAGCCCCCAGAATATGGTCGCCGCATCCTTTCGGGTGTAGCGCTTGCGATCGAGTCCACGGACAAGCACTACGCCACGGCCGTTCTCAAGCTCGTCAAGCAGCTGCTCGAGCTTTCGGCGGAATCTCGGCAAGGGGAAGTCGGCCTTGCTGAGACCTGGAATCGAAGCCCCCCGGCGCTTCGCCTCGTTCAGGGCTGCATCCAGTTCCGCTTGATCGTCATCGGAAAGCCGGTAGATCCAGCTTTCGTCGTCGATGAGATCTCGCGATCGCCAGGCACATCTACCGTCCCATCGCTTCATCGGTAATGTCATGATTCGGACCTCGGTTACTCGATCTTGGCACCGGACTTCTTTACCACCGCGGCCCACCTCGCGATATCGGCCTGAATGGTTGCGGCAAGTTGCTCGGGGCTGCTGCCGACGGGTACGAGCCCAAGTTCTCCGAGACGCCGTTGAACGTCGGGAGCTCGCAGGACCTTTATGAACTCCGCGTTCAATCTGTCGATGATCGCCTTTGATGTACCGGCGGGCGCGAAAACCGCCCACCAAGCGTCGCTCTCGTAACCTTTCACTCCTGCTTCATCCACAGTCGGCACATCGGGCATGGAAGGAGCGCGCTGTTTCCCGGTGGTCGCGAGCGCTCGCAGCTTGCCGTTCTTGATGTGACCTTCAACAGGAGGGACATTGGAAATCATCATGTGCACCCGTCCTGCGAGTAGGTCGCTCATGGCTGGACCGAGGCCCTTGTATGGGGTATGGAGAGCGTCCACTCCGGCCATAGACTTGAACAACTCCATGGAAAGGTGCGCGTTGCTGCCGCTTCCTGCGGAGGCATAGATCAAGGCACTCGGCTTCTGCTTGGCAAGGGCAATTAACTCGGGGACGGATCGTGCTGCTACCGACGGGTGAGTCACCAGCACGTTTGTGACCGATACCAGGTTCGTCACTGGGGCGAAATCCCTTGCCGGGTCATACGGTAGGTTCTGATACAGGCTTGCGACGATTGCGTGCGTCGAGTTGGTCCCGAAGGACAGGGTATAGCCGTCCGGGGATGCTTTTGCCACGGCATCCGTCCCGAGTATGCCTGCGGCACCCGGGCGGTTGTCGACCAGCACCGGATGCCCGATGTTCTCGGAGAGTTTTTGCGCCAGCAGCCGGGCGACGATGTCGCCACCGCCCCCTGGAGGATAGGGCATCACCCATCGAACAGGCTTGACGGGATAGTCCTGAGCAACGGCGACGCTGACTGCCGCCTGAAAGCTGACAAGGGAGCACACAAGCGCTTGCGCGAGCAATGGAAGACGAATCGACATCATGTTGAGGGAATCCTTTTCCTGATCCGATGACTTGCTGTTGCTTCGAGTTGAGGAGTTACTGCAGGTCGCGAAGAAATGCGTCGACGTTCCGGAAGTACAGGGAAGGTGCAGAACGAGGGCAGAAGTGCCCGCCTTTCGAGACGATCCCTAGACGCGCGCCTGGGATCGACTCCACCAGGGCTCTGGAGAAATACGGAGGACAGATCAGGTCGTCTACTGCCGTATTGATGAATGTTGGAACCTTGATCCGATGCAGATCCTTCGTGCGATCGAACTGCACGACGGCGTCGATCTTGCTTGCCACGATCTCAACAGGGGGAAAGGCGTTGATGACTGCTTGCTCGCTCGCGCGTATCGCTTCGATGTTCTCGGAGATGTACTCCGGCGAGTACTGAAACAGCGTTCCACAACGCACATACGCCGATGCGCCATGCGCCAAAGCGTCCTTGCGAACCTCGAACAGCCGCTTGAAGTACGCGTCTGCAGTCGTCCAGCTGGAGCTCGCCACCAGGCTGAGCAATCGATGCGGATGCTCGATGGCGATGACTTGGCCGATTGCCCCTCCAGTGGAGTGGCCCACGAGATGGGCTTTTTCAATCCCCAAGCCATCCATGACGGAGAGCGCATCCTCCGCCATTTGGTCGACGGAGTAGGCGATCTTCGACATTGAACTGCGACCGGCGCCACGGTGGTCATACGTGATGACACGATAGCGTGGCGAGAAATACGGAACCTGCTCAGTCCAAAAGGATGCGTTTCCGCCCAGACCGGTCACCAGCAAAAGCGGCTCGCCTTTACCGTGAACTTCGCAGTAAAGCTCCGCACCGTCCTTCGTCCTTACAGTTGCCATTGGTCTCGGCCGCCAGGTCTTTCTAGCCGGTGGCGCCTAAGGCGCGTCGGCAGGTCAAGAAAGGTTAGTCAACGGGGATGCATGTAGCGCAGCGCCAACAATTCAATATTATCATAACAATTGAGCGAGCTATGTCAATCTGCGCCTCCGCGGTGCTCGCGCACGGGAATCTGGCGGTGAATCGAGAACGCCTCGTGTAGGTACCAAGATCGGGCGAGTTCGACTGGGCGTGAACGTGCGTCGAGGTACAGCCTTTCCGTGGCAAGTAGGGGGGCGTTCGTGCCGCATCCCAGCAGCTTTGCAATCGAACGAGGCGCCGGACACGCTGCGATTCGCTCCCGCACTGACCCGATCTCCTGTCCGAGGCGTCCAAGGAGCGCGTAGATGGTGGTCGACTTGAAGTCGTCGCGCCTGAGTTCTCGGCCTATCCTCGATGGCAAGAGAATCGACGTGAACGCGACGGGTCTGCCTCTTATGCAGCGAATGGCCCGCAACCGGAAGCCGACTGACTCCCGGAGCAGCACGGCATCATTGGCTGGAAGTCGCTGCCGTGTGTACGAGATCAGTTCCAGACTGGAGTGCTCGCCGAGTTGCACTATGTCGTCCAGTGTATCGACGGTCCATTGGGCGCGGCCGCGAGGCGAATTGCTTATGACGAAGGTGCCGCGTCGCGGGCTACGAGTGATGAGCTCGTCGGCAGTCAAGCTGTCCAAGGCGCGGCGAATCGTAATGCGACTCGCGGCATGGCTTGCACAAAGCTGTTCCTCAGTGGGCAGCTTCTGCCCGACCTTCAACTTTCCCTCGACGACTTGCTGGCGAAGCTTGAGATAGATCTGTTCATGCAAGGGCACGAACCGCTCGGACTTGGCTTGCGTGTTGGGCTTGTGTGGCATGCAATTGATGCTCTCTTTAGCCAATGGATCCAAGGTGCTCCGCGGAACGTCGTCACCGGGTTCCCGAGCAAGTCCGCTCAATGCAAGCGCAAGCCCATCCGGCAAGTACTGGAGAACCGGGCGTGGCTAGCGCTCGACATTTCCTCTCGCCGCTACCGACGAGCGGAAGCCACGGCGCGTCCTAAGCGCGGAACGCCTCGCGCGCCGCCTTCAGCGTCTCCTCGATCTCGGCGGCGCCGTGCGCCGCCGAGACAAACCCCGCTTCATACGCCGAGGGCGCGAGGTACACGCCCCGCTCCAGCATGGCGTGGAAGAACTTGTTGAATCGATCCTTGTCGCATTGCATCACCTCGGCGAAACTCGTCGGCGGCGAGGCGCGGAAGTACACGCCGAACATGCTGCCGATGGATTGGGCCGAGAAGGTGACGTTGGCCTTTCGGGCTTCCGCCAGCAGTCCCTGAACCAGTGACTGCGTGGTGGATTCGATCCGCTCCTGGAACCCCGGCTCTTCCACCAGCTTCAGCGTCGCCAGGCCCGCGGCCACCGCCACCGGGTTGCCCGAGAGCGTGCCCGCCTGGTAGACCGGCCCCAGCGGCGCGATTCTCTCCATGATGTCGCGCCGGCCGCCCACCGCGCCCACCGGCAGGCCGCCGCCGATCACCTTGCCGAGCGTCGTGAGGTCGGGCCGGATGCCGAAGCGCGCCTGCGCCCCGCCCAGCGCGACGCGGAACCCGGTCATCACCTCGTCCAGGATCAGCACCGCGCCGTGCTTCGTGCACTGCGCGCGCAGCGCCTCCAGGAAGCCGGGCTTGGGCAGCACCAGGTTCATATTGCCCGCCACCGGTTCCACGATCACGCCGGCGATCTCGCCGCCGCGCGCGTCGAAGGTCTTCTCCACCTGCGCGGCGTCGTTGAAATCCAGCACCAGCGTGTGCGCCGCGGTCTCCGGCGGCACGCCCGCGGAGCTCGGGTTGCCGAAGGTGAGCGCGCCGGAGCCGGCCTTCACCAGCAGGCTGTCGGCGTGGCCGTGGTAGCAGCCCTCGAACTTCACGATCAGGTTGCGCCCCGTGAATCCGCGCGCGAGGCGGATCGCGGTCATGGTGGCCTCGGTGCCCGAGGACACCAGCCGCACGCGCTCGATCGAGGGCACCAGGCGGCAGATGGCTTCCGCCAGTTCGATCTCGGCCTCGGTGGGCGCACCGAAGGACAGCGCCTTCGCGGCGGCGGCCTGCACCGCTTCCACCACGGCCGGATGGGTGTGCCCGGCGACCATCGGGCCCCAGGAGCCCAGGTAGTCGATGTAGCGCCGGCCCTCGGCGTCCCAGACGTGGGCGCCAGAGGCGCGCGCCATGAACGGCGGCGCGCCGCCCACGGCGCGGAAGGCGCGCACCGGGGAGTTGACCCCGGCCGGGATGCGCCGCTGCGCGCGCTCGAACAGGTCCTGGTTGCGCTGGCTCATCGAAGGGCGGCTTCCTGTGCGTAGAGTTGGTTGAAGGCGCGCGCCGCGGCCGCGACGTCGGGCGCGTCGAACAGCGCGGAGATCACCGCGAGGCCATCCGCGCCGGCCGCCACCAGCTGCGGCGCGTTGGCGAGCGTGATGCCGCCGATCGCGACCATCGGCAGTCCCAGCGGACGGGCGGCGTCGAACAGCGACAGCGGCGCGCGCACCGCGCCGGGCTTGGTGGGCGAGGGGAACACGCTGCCGAAGGCGATGTAGTCGGCGCCCGCGGCTGCGGCGCGCCGGGCGAGGTCCAGCGAGTCGTAGCAGGAGGCGCCCAGCAGCCCGGGGAATGCGGCGCGCGCGGCGGCGAGTTCGCCGTCCTCGCGGCCCAGGTGCAGGCCGTGGGCCTTCACTTCCAGCGCCAGCGCGAGGTCGTCGTTGACGATGAGCCGCGCGCCGTGGCGATTCGCGAGCGCCACCAGGGCGCGCGCCTCGGCCAGGCGCTGCGCGGGCGCGGCGGATTTGTTCCGGTACTGCAGCAGGCGCGTCCCGCCCGCGAGAGCGCGTTCGACGAGCCGCAGCAGGCGCTCGCTGTCCGTGCCGTCAGGCGTGATCGCGTAGAGGCCGCGCAGCATCATTGCCTTGCGAGTGGAAGCGGTTCGGCAGCGATTGCCCGGCGCCCGCGGTGAAGCCGCGCTGCAGGGCTTTCCAGGTGTAGGCCTGCGCTTCGCGAGCGGCCTCGGCCACCGGCATTCCCCGCGCGAGGAACGCGGCCAGCGCGGAGGCGAGCGTGCAGCCCGAGCCATGGTAGCCGCCGGGCAGGCGCGGCCAGCGGTCCTCGCGCAGCTTGCCGCCCGCACCGTACAGGGTGTTCACGACCTGCGCGCCCGGCTCGTGCGTGCCCGTGACGAGCACCTGCTTGCAGCCCATCTCCACCAGGCGCGCGGCGCAGGCCTCCAGCGAAGCGCCGTCGTCGTCGCAGAGATGGCGCGCCTCCAGGCTGTTGGGCGTGAGCACCGTGGTGAGCGGCAGCAGGCGCGTGCGCAGCGCCTCCACGGTCGCCGCGTCGGCGAGCGCGTCGCCCCGGCCGGAGGCGAGTACCGGGTCGAGCACCACCGGCAGGCGCGGAAACTTCCCGATGGCGCGCGCCACGGCCTCGACGTTCGCGGCCGAGCCGAGCACGCCGATCTTGAACGCGTCCACCGGCATGTCCTCGAGCAGGCGCTTGGCCTGCGCCTCGACCCAGGCGCTGTCCACTGGCTGCACGCCGTGCACGCCGCGGGTGTCCTGCGCGGTGAGCGCGGTCAGGACCGACAGCGGATGGCAGCCCAGCGCGGCAAGGGTGAGGATGTCCGCCTGCACGCCGGCCCCTCCGGTGGGATCGGAGGCAGCGAAACAAAGGACGATCGGGGGTCGCGCATTCACGCGGGCGCCACTGGAGTTGGTTTAATATCGCGCTTCATTCTATCCCACCGCAACCACGGGCATTACCGATCCGATGACTGAGAACGTCGTACAGCACCGCACTTGGATGTGCCTGATCTGCGGATTCGTCTACGACGAGGCGGCCGGCATTCCCGGCGAGGGCATCGCGCCCGGCACGCGCTGGGAAGACGTGCCGATGAACTGGACCTGCCCGGAGTGCGGCGCGCGCAAGGACGATTTCGAGATGATGGAGATCTGAGCGCCGCTCAGGTCTTGCCCAGCAGCGAGGCGAAGCGCCCGCCCAGCGCCTTGATGCGTCCCAGCAGCGAACGCTCCGCGGCATCCTCGGCCTTGCGCCGCTTCGCCGATTCGGCGCGCAGCAGGCCCGGCGCCTGCGCCATGCGCGCATAGCGGTCCAGCGCCGCCGCCGTCGCGGCATGCAGCAGCGACAGGTTGAGCGGCTTCTTCACGAAGCGGTAGATCCGCGCCTCGTTGATCAGGCTGATGATGGTTTCCGAGTCGGCCGAGCCGGAGGCGGCGATCAGCTGCGTCTGCGGGGATTGCTGCTTGAGCACCCGCAGCAGCGCCGCCGGATCCCCGGGAACCGAATCCAGGTCGCACACCAGGGCGCCGATTTCCTCGGCCGCGAGCAGGGCGAGCGCGTCCTCCGCGGTCGCCGCTTCCAGCACCTTCCAGGCGCCGCGGGCGAGTTCCCGCGCGCCGCGCGCGATCGCCGCATCCCCCAGCACCAGCACCGCGCCGCGCACCTTCAAGGCCTGCGTCGGGCGCGCCGCGGCCGCCTCCAGGGCGATGGCGACGTCGGCCGCCTCGACCAGCGTCGCGCGCAGCTCGTCCTCGTTCCAGGGCTTGGAGACGAAGCGGAACACTTCGCTGTCGTTGACCGAACCCACGATGGCGGCGAGGTCCGAGTACCCGGTGAGCAGGATCCGCACCGTCGCGGGCGCCACCGCCTTCGCCTGGCGCAGCAGTTCCACCCCCGGCATTTCCGGCATGCGCTGGTCGCTCACCAGGACGTGGAAGCGGCGCGCCTGGAGCCGCTCCAGCGCCTGCGCCCCGCCGGTGGCGGTCTCGACCTCGAAGCTGTCGCGGAACAGGGCGCGCAGTGCGCTCACCACGCGTTCCTCGTCGTCCACGAACAGCGCCGCGGGAAGCTTGCGCGCTGGCTGCGGCGGCAATGGCGCAGAAACGGAGGCGACGGGGGGTACGGGGGGGGCAAGTGGCGCCGCCGCCCCCCCTGTTCCTGCCAGCGCTTTGCGCAGCGCGCCGACGTTGCCCGGCAGCTTCACCGACTGCGTGGAGGAGGGCATCGCCTCGTTGGCGCCGGGAAACGCCGCGCGCAGGGCGTCGAGGAACTCGCGCGCGCTGGCGTAGCGGTTCTGCGGCTTCTTCGCCAGCGCGCGGCCGAGCGCCATGTCGATGGACACCGGCAGCTTGGGCTCGAAGGTGGAGGCGGGCGGGGGCGGCGAATCGAGGATCTGGCGCATCAGCTGGCCGCCCTGGCCGGTGAACGGGCGCCGGCCGCACAGCACCTCGTAGACGATGACGCCGGCGGCGTAGATGTCGGTGCGCTCGTCGGCCTGCGCGCCGTCGAACTGCTCCGGGGCCATGTAGTAGGGCGTGCCCAGCACCTCGCCCTCCTGCGTCAGGTGCGAGCGCTCGATGCGCGCGATGCCGAAGTCGCTGATCTTGGCCGTGCCCATGCCGCTCACCAGCACGTTGCCGGGCTTGACGTCGCGGTGCACGACGCCGCGCGCGTGCGAATAGTCGAGCGCCTCCAGCAGGTCCGCGATCACCGAGGGCAGGCGCGTGATCTCCGGCCGCCAGCCCTCGACGAGGTGCTCGCGCAGCGATTTGCCCTCGACCAGTTCCATGGCGATCCAGGCCTGCTCCTCGTCCTCGCCGTATTCGTAGATGGCGACGATGTTCGGGTGCTGCAGGCTGCCGGCGGCCTGGGCCTCGCGCTTGAAGCGCTCCAGCACCAGCGCGGCCTCGTCGGCGGGCAGGTCGGCCTTGCGCACCACCTTCAGCGCCGCGGGGCGCTGGATCACCGGGTCGGCGCCGCGGTAAACCACCGCCATGCCGCCGCGGCCGAGCTCTCCGGAGACCTCGTAGCGGCCGATCCGCATGGTCACTGCGCGGTCACCGGGCGCTCAGGCCGCGGCCGCCACCGGCGGCGCCACCGGCAGGAGCACCGTGAAGCGCGTGCCCAGGCCGGGCCGGGAGTCCACCTTCAGCTCGCCGCCGTGGTTGGCGACGATGCGATAGCAGATGGAAAGGCCCAGGCCCGTGCCCTGGCCCACCGGCTTGGTGGTGAAGAACGGGTCGAAGATCTTCGGCAGCACCTCGGCCGGGATGCCGTGGCCGTTGTCGGCGATCTCGACCGCGACGTGCGCCGCGTCCGGCATCGAGGTGCGCACCGTGATGCGCCCGCCCGACTCGGGCGTGGCCTGGGCCGCGTTGGTGATCAGGTTGAGGAACACCTGGTTGATCTGGGAGGGCGAGCAGGCGACGCGCGCGACCTTGCCGAACTCGCGCGCCACGGCGCGGGTCCTGAGCTGGTGGCGCGCGATGCGCAGCGCGCTCTCCAGCCCCTCGTGCAGGTCCACCTGCGCCACCTGGCTGCGGTCCAGGCGGCTGAAGTTCTTGAGGCTCCCCACCAGCTCGGAGATCTGGGCGATGCCGAACACGCCGTCCTCCACCTGGCGGCCGATCTCCTCCACCGCGCCGCGCGCGCGCAGGCCCTCCAGCTGCGCGCGCACCGCGGCGAACTTCGCCGCCAGCTGCGCCTCGTCCGCGCCCTCGGCCGAGAGGAGCGAGAGCAGCTGCTCGGTCTCGGCCGCGAGGCTGCCCAGTTCCGGGACCCGCTTCTTCAGTCCTTCCATGCTCGCCTTGACGTAGGCGAGCGGCGTGTTCACCTCGTGCACCAGGCCCGCCACCATCTGGCCCAGCGACGACATCTTCTCGCTCTGCACCAGCATGGCCTCGGACTCCTTCAGGCGCGCCAGCGCGTCGCTCAGCTCGCGGGTGCGCTCCTGCACCCGCGCCTCCAGCGTCTCGTTGGCCTCGCGCAGCCGCGCGTTGGCGCGGTCGGTCTCGCGCCGGCTCTCGGCCAGCCGCCACGCCACGTAGGCCAGCACCGCGAGCAGGATCCCGGAGTAGTAGAGCAGCAGGACGCGGTACAGCTCGGCCTCGGCGAGCGCCTGGTCGAGCGCGCGGTCCAGTTCGCGCGCCACCAGCCCCATCCGGGACGCGGTGGGCGCCTGCCAGGCGCGCTCGTGCAGCAGCGGGATCGCGGCGCGCAGCTCCGCGAGCTTCGCCTCGTCCGCCGGCTCGGCGCGCTCGGCCGCGGCGAGGGCCGCGCGCGCCGCGGCGTGCCGGTCCACCAGCTCCGCCTTCTCGTCCAGGGCCGCCTGCAACCCGGCCAGCGCGCGGCCGACCTGCCCGCTGCCCAGGGCGAGGGCGCGCACTTCCAGGTTCGAGTAGGCGCTGCGGTGCTGCGAGGGCGCCGCCGGCGCCGCGGGCAGCGCCGGGTCCACCAGGCGCGCGTTCCAGCGGGCGTCCAGCGTGCGCAGCTCCGCCAAGGCGCCGCGCGTGCGCTCGATGGCGCCGATGTCCACCGCGCCGCCCAGCCAGTAGAGGAACGCCCAGCCGCCCGCCAGCGCGAGGGCCATGAGGGCATAGCCGGCAGTCTTGGCGAGGCGCATGGGGACCGGGGAGGAGCCGTGGAGGAACCGGGCGGCAGTATAGCGGCGGGGGCCGCCGCCGCCGGCCCGTCGCCCCCTCGCATGCGGTAAAATTGCGTCAAGCATGTCCTCGATCGATCTGACGCATCACTTCCTGATCGCCATGCCCAACATGGCCGACCCGTATTTTTCGAGGACCCTCACTTTCGTCTGCGAGCACAACGACCAGGGCGCGCTGGGCATCGTGGTCAACCGCCCGATCGACATGACCCTGCAGGCCCTGTTCGAGCGCCTGTCGCTGTCCATGGGCAACACCGAGCTCGCGGATGCGCCGGTCTACTTCGGCGGCCCGGTGCAGACCGACCGCGGCTTCGTCCTGCACGCGCCCGCCGGCAACTGGCAATCGACGCTGCGCGTGCGCGACGCCATCGGCCTCACCACCTCCAAGGACATCCTGGAGGCGGTCGGGCGCGGCGAGGGGCCGGGCCGGATGCTGGTGTCCCTGGGCTACGCCGGCTGGACCGCCGGGCAGCTGGAGCACGAGCTGTCGCAGAACGCCTGGCTCACCGTGGAGGCGAGCGACGGCATCCTGTTCGACACCCCGGCCGAGGAACGGCTGCCGGCGGCGATGGAGCTGCTGGGCCTGGACTATGCGCGTCTCGCCGACGTCGCGGGACATGCCTGAGCGAAGCGTTGGCAACCCCCCCGGGACGGTCCTCGCCTTCGATTTCGGTTTGCAGCGCATTGGCGTCGCCGTGGGCGAGCCCGAGCTGGGCACCGCGCATCCGCTGCCGGCGGTGGCCGCGCAAAGCTCGCCGGGGCGGCTCACCGCGATCGGCCGCCTGGTGAAGCAGTGGAACCCCTCGCAGCTGGTGGTCGGGCGGCCCCTGGGCGAGGACGGCGCGCCGCACGAGATGACGCGCCGCGCCGAGCGCTTCGCGCGCCAGCTGAACGGGCGCTTCCGCCTGCCGGTGGCGCTGGTGGACGAGCGCTACAGCTCGGTGGAGGTGGAAAGCCGCATGCGCGCCGCCTACGGCAGCCGCAAGGCCGCCACGCTCTCGCGCGGCAAGGCGCTCGATTCGCACGCCGCGCAGCTGGTGCTGGAGCAGTACTTCAACGAGCGGACGGCATGAGCGCCCTGCCCGACGCCGAATCGCTGCTGCCCGGCCTTGCCGCCGAGCTGAAGGCGCGCGTGACGCCGGCGACCGCGATGATCGGCCTGTACACCGGCGGCGCCTGGCTCGCCGAGCGCCTGCACGCGATGCTGGGCCTGAAGGAACCGCTCGGCCTGATGGACATCGCCTTCTACCGCGACGACTACGCCAAGCAGGGCCTTAAGCACGACCCCAAGCGCACCCGGATCCCGTTCGACGTCGGCGGCCGCGACCTGCTGCTGGTGGACGACGTGCTCTACACCGGGCGCACGGTGCGCGCGGCGATGAACGAGCTGTTCGACTACGGCCGGCCGCGCAGCATCGCGCTCGCGGTGCTGGCCGACCGCGGCGGGCGCGAGCTGCCGATCTGCGCCCAGCACTGCGGCGCGCGGGTGCAGGTGCCCGAGGGCATGCGGCTGCGCCTGAAGCGCGCCGCCGACGGCCGCCTGTCGCTGGAGCTGGAACGTGCGGCTTAGCGCCGGCCGCAACCCGCAGCTCAACGCCAACGGCGAGCTGCAGCACCTGCTGTCCATCGAGGGGCTGCCGCGCGAGATCCTGCTGCAGATCCTGGACACCGCCCAGCCGTTCGCGGACGTCACCGAGCGCGAGGTGAAGAAGGTGCCGCTGTTGCGGGGCAAGAGCGTGTTCAACCTGTTCTTCGAGAACTCGACCCGCACCCGCACCACCTTCGAGATCGCCGCCAAGCGGCTCTCGGCCGACGTCATCAACCTCAACGTCGCGGTGTCCTCGGCCTCCAAGGGCGAGTCGCTGCTGGACACGGTGGCCAACCTCTCGGCGATGCAGGCCGACGTGTTCGTGGTGCGCCACGCCTCCTCGGGCGCGCCCTACCTGATCGCGCGCCACGTCAAGCCGCACGAGCACGTCGTCAACGCCGGCGACGGGCGCCACGCGCACCCGACGCAGGGGCTGCTCGACCTCTACACCATCCGCCACTACAAGAAGGACTTCACGCGGCTGACGGTGGCGGTGGTGGGCGACGTGCTGCACTCGCGCGTGGCGCGCTCGCTGATCCACGGCCTGACCACGCTGGGGGTGCCCGAAGTGCGCGTGATCGGGCCGCAGACCCTGCTGCCCGCCGGGGTCGAGGCGCTGGGGGTGAGGGTGTTCCACGACATGCGCGAGGGGCTGCGGGACGCCGACGTGGTGGTGATGCTGCGGCTGCAGAACGAGCGCATGAACGGGCCGCTGCTGCCCAGCGCGCAGGAGTTCTTCAAGCACTACGGCCTGAACGCGGACAAGCTGGCGCTGGCGAAGCCCGACGCCATCGTCATGCACCCCGGGCCGATGAACCGCGGCGTCGAGATCGATTCCTCGGTGGCCGACGGCCCGCACTCGGTGATCCTGCCGCAGGTCACCTTCGGCATCGCGGTGCGCATGGCGGTGATGTCCATCGTGGCGGGGAACTAGGTGGACTGCCGATGAGCATCCTCATCAAGGGCGGGCGCGTGATCGACCCGGCAAGCGGCCGGGACGAAGTGGGCGACGTGTTCATCGCCGACGGGAAGATCGCCGACAAGGCGGGCAAGGCCGCGCGCACCATCGACGCCAAAGGCCTGGTCGTCGCCCCCGGCCTGATCGACCTCTCGGCGCGCCTGCGCGAGCCGGGCTACGAGTACAAGGCGACGCTGGAATCCGAGATGGACGCCGCGGTCGCGGGCGGCGTCACCAGCCTCGCCTGCCCGCCGGACACCGACCCGCCGCTGGACGAGCCGGGCCTGGTCGACATGCTGCGCCGGCGCGCGAAGGTGCTGTCGCGCGCCCGCGTCTACCCGGTGGGCGCGCTCACCGTGAAGCTCGCCGGCGAGCGCCTGACCGAGATGGCGGAACTGGCCGAGGCCGGCTGCGTCGCGTTCTCGCAGGCGAACGCGCCGCTGCGCGACACGCAGGTGCTGTGGCGCGCGCTGCAGTACGCGGCCACCTTCGGCTTCCCGGTCTGGCTGCGCGCGGAGGACCCCTGGCTCGCGGCCGGCGGCGTGGCGCACGACGGCGAGGTGGCGACGCGCATGGGCCTGCCGGGCATCCCGGCCTTCGCCGAGACCGTGGCGCTCGCCACGCTGCTGGAGCTGGTGCGGGCGACGCGCACGCGCGTGCACGTGTGCCGGCTCTCCACGGCGGCCGCGGTGGCGATGATCCGGGCCGCCAAGCAGGAGGGGCTGCCGGTGACCTGCGACGTCGGCGTCCACCACCTGCACCTCTCGGACATGGACCTGGGCTACTACGATTCCAGCTGCCGCCTGGAACCGCCGCTGCGCTCGCAGCGCGACCGCGACGCCCTCGCCGAGGGCCTGGCCGACGGCACCATCGACTGCGTGGTGTCGGACCACACGCCGGTGGACGAGGACCGCAAGCAACTGCCCTTCGACGAAGCCGAGGCGGGCGCCACCGGCCTGGAGCTGCTGCTGCCGCTGACGCTGAAGTGGGCCGCGGCGCGCAAGCTTCCCCTGGCGACCGCGCTCGCGCGCCTCACCAGCGATCCGGCGCGGATCCTGGGCGTGCAGTCAGGGCGGATCGCGCCGGGGGCGCCGGCGGACCTGGTCCTGTTCGACCCCGCGGCGCCGTTGCGCGTCGAAGCGGCGACGCTCAAGAGCCAGGGACACAACACGCCGTACATCGGCCACGAGCTCGCCGGCCGCGTCCGGGCGACGCTGGTCGCCGGCAACGTGGTGCACGAAGCCGCGGCTGGTGCTAGCGGAAGCGCCTGAAGCCCCGGAACGCGGGGCTCAGGTCCCGGCGGCAGGCGTCGAAGAAATAGTTGCGCTTGCGAACCGTTTTCGCGGTCTCGATGTCGAACCAGCGGGACAGGTAGTCCAGGGTCCGGAAATCCGCCGCCGCCGCGATGCCATCCGAATGCAGCTCGCCGTAGATCCACTTCGCGCCCGCGATCACGCGCTCCGGGAACGCCGACAGGATCGCGTATTCGGCGCCCTCGGTGTCGATCTTGATCACGTCCACGGCGTCGATGCCCGCCTGGGCGAGCGCGCCCTCGACGCGCCGCACCGGCGCGCGCAGCTGCGCCGCGCCGCCGGCGAAGGCGGAGTAGCCGCCCTGGTTGAAGCCCGTAGCGTCGGGCAGGCTGAGCGCCAGCTCGCCGTCCTCCCCGCCCAGCGCGAAGGCGTGCACCTCGATCCGGCTCGAGTGCGCCGCGTTCCGCCGCAGCAGCTCGAGGTTGGCCGGCACCGGCTCGAAGGCGTGCACCCGCGCCTGAGGAAAGCGGTGAGCGAGGTAGCGGCTGGCGACGCCGATGTTGCCGCCGATGTCGAGGATGGTGCGCGGCTGCAGTTCGGGCGGCAGCCAGTACTCGCCCTTGTCGCCGGGCTTGAGCAGGATGTCGTAGATGAGGCCCAGGTCGCTGGTGCCGCGCCGGTAGGCGATGTCGCCGCCGTCGCCGGCGCGCCAGGCATAGCGGCCGAGCCCCAGCCCGCGGCCTTTGCCGCCCGCCGCCTCGCCGTAGGCGCGGGCGAAGGCGAAGGAGCCGGCGCGCAGCGCCACCTTGAGGAACTTTCCCGGAGTCATCGTCGATGAGGATGGTAGCTGAACAGGTGTTGCTGCGAGTCCTGGCGCTGGGCGCGGCCGCAAGCCTTGCCGGCTGCGGCGGGCTGTTCACGCGCTCGGACCCCGCGCCGCAGGCCGAATCGCGCCCGGCGCCCAAGGCGCCTGCGGAGGCGCCGGCGCGGCGCCCGGGCGCCTACTACAAGGACGACGGCCCCGGCGAGCGGCCGCCGGTGGACCTGGCCTCCATCCCGGACGCGACGCCGCGCGCCGAGCCGCCGCACCGCTTCGCCAACCGGCCCTACCAGGTGTTCGGCCGCGACTACGCGCCGATCGCGAGCGCGCAGGGCTTCCGCCAGAAGGGCATCGCCAGCTGGTACGGCCGGCGCTACCACGGCCAGAACACCTCCAGCGGCGAGCCCTACGACATGTACGGCATGACCGCGGCGCACCCGCTTCTGCCGATCCCGAGCTACGTGCGCGTCACCAACCTCGCCAACCGCAGGAGCGTGGTGGTGCGGGTGAACGACCGCGGCCCGTTCCACGCCGACCGCGTCATCGACCTGTCCTACACCGCGGCCTGGAAGCTGGGCTTCGTCGAGGTGGGCAGCGCGTTGGTGGAGATCGAGCATGTGCCGCCGGGCGCCGCCGTGGCGGCGGCGAGCGCGCCGGCGGCGGCGCCGGCCGCCGCGGACGCCGCGGGCGTGTTCCTGCAGCTGGGCGCCTTCTCGGCGCGCGAGAGCGCGGACAACTTCCGCGCCCGCATCTACCGGGAGCTCGCGTGGTTGTCGGACCCGATCCACGTCGTCGCGGCGGCGGGGCTGTTCCGCCTGCAGCTGGGCCCGTTCGGATCGGCCGACGCCGCGCGGCCGATTGCCGAGCGCATCGAGGCCGAGCTCGCCTTCAGGCCGCTGCTGGTGTTCCGCTAGCGGCTATAATGCGCGCCCCCTTGTCCGCGCGAATTCCGGCGCATTCCACGATGCTTTTCCGCCTCGCAGCCGCGCTGCTCCTCGTTCCCATCCTCGCCCAGGCGCAGGCGCCGCAGCCGCCCGCCGTGGTCGGCCGCGCCTGGATCGTCGCCGACGTCAGCAGCGGCCAGCTGCTCGCCGCGGAGAAGCCCGACGAGCGCATGGAACCGGCCTCGCTCACCAAGCTGATGACCGCCTACGTCGTGTTCGGCGCGCTGAAGGAGAAGAAGATCGCGCTCGAGCAGCCGGTGTCGGTGTCGGAGAACGCGCGCCGCGCCCCGGGCTCGCGCATGTTCATCGAGCCGCGCCGCCCGGTGAGCGTGGACGAGCTGATCCGCGGCATGGTGGTGCAGTCGGGCAACGACGCCTGCATCGCGCTCGCCGAGCTGGTCGCCGGCACCGAGGAGGCGTTCGCGCAGCGCATGAACCGCGAGGCCGAGCGCCTGGGCCTGAAGGGCACGAGATTCATGAACGCCTCGGGCCTGCCCGACCCGCAGCACTACTCCACCGCGCGCGACCTGTACCTGCTCGCCGCGGCGCTGATCCGCGATTTCCCCGCCGAGTACGCCGCCTACTACTCGCAGAAGGAGTTCCGCTACAACAACATCACCCAGCCCAACCGCAACCGCCTGCTGTGGCTGGATCCGACGGTGGACGGGGTGAAGACCGGGTATACGGAAGCGGCGGGCTACTGCCTGATCTCGTCCTCGAAGCGCGGTCCGCGCCGCGTGCTGGCGGTGCTGCTGGGCTCGACCTCCGAGGCGGCGCGCGCGCAGGAATCGCAGAAGCTGCTCAACTGGGGCTTCCAGGCCTTCGACGCGGTGCGGCTCTATGGCGGCAACCAGGCGGTGAAGGAGATCGAGGTCTGGAAGGGCTCGGCCGACAAGCTGAAGGCCGGGTTCCGTTCCGACCTGGTGGTCACCGTGCCCAAGGGCCAGGCCGAGCGGCTGAAGGCCGAGCTGCTGGCGCAGTCGCCGCTGCTCGCGCCGGTGGCCGAGGGCCAGCGGGTGGGCGTGGTGCGCGTCACGCTGGATGGCAGGGCGCTTGGCGAGTACCCGGTGCAGGCGCTGCAGGCGGTGCCCGCCGCGGGCCTGCTCGGGCGGGCCTGGGATACACTGAGGCTGTGGGTGAAGTAGAAGGAGCGCGAATGGTTTTCCTCAACGGGACGTTCATGCCGATCGAGGAGGCGAAGGTGCCGGTCCTCGACCGCGGCTTCATCTTCGGCGACGGCGTCTACGAGCTGGTGCCGGTCTACTCGCGGGTGCCGTTCCGGCTCGACGAGCACCTGGCGCGGCTGGAGCGCAGCCTCGAGCTGGTGCGCATCCGCAATCCGTACAGCCGCGCCGAGTGGCGCGACATCCTCCTCGAAGTGATCCGAAAGCAGCCGTTCGAGGACCAGGGCGTCTATTTCCAGGTGACGCGCGGCGTCGCCAGGCGCGACCATGCGTTCCCGAAGGACGCGGTGCCGACGGTGTTCGTGATGTCCAACCCGCTGGTGACGCCGCCGAAGGAACTGGTCGAGCGCGGCGCCGCGGCGGTGAGCGCGGTGGACGACCGCTGGCTGCACTGCGACATCAAGTCCATCTCGCTCATCGGCAACTGCCTGCTGCGCCAGGTGTCGGCGGATGCCGGCGCCGTGGAGACGATCCTGTTCCGCGACGGCCGGCTCACCGAGGCCTCGGCCTCGAACGTGTTCGTGGTGAAGGGCGGCGTGATCCTGTCGCCGCCGAAGTCGAACCTCATCCTGCCCGGCATCACCTACGACGTGATCCACGAGCTGGCGCAGGCCGCGGCGCTGCCCTTCGAGTACCGCGACGTGTCGAGGCAGGAGGTGTTCTCGGCCGACGAGCTGTGGGTCACCTCGTCGTCCAAGGAAGTGCTCGCGGTGGTGACGCTGGACGGCAAGCCCGTGGGTGACGGCCGGCCGGGGCCGGTGTTCCGCAAGATGCACGCCCTGTACCAGGACTTCAAGCAGCGAGTGATGCGTGCCGGAAAGGAACGGCAAGCTGCCTGAAGCCGACCCGGTACTCGCCTTTCCGACCGCGTTCCCGATCAAGATCCTGGGGCGCAAGGAAAGCGGGTTCGCGCAGGGCGTGCTGCGGATCGTGCGGGCGCATGCGCCGGACTTCGAGCCCGCCACCGTCGAGACCCGCCCCAGCCGGCAGGGGACGTACCTGAGCCTCACCGTGACCATCAACGCCACCTCGCGCGAGCAGCTGGATGCGCTCTACCGAGAGCTTTGCGACCACCCCGCCGTGGTGATGGTGCTGTGATGGTGGTGGCGGAGCGCACGGGCCTCGGGATCCTCGTGAAGCGGCTCGGCCGGGCCGACTACCTGCCGGTGCTCGAGGCGATGCGCGAATTCACCGCGCGCCGCGACGCCGCGACGCCGGACGAGCTCTGGCTGGTGGAACATCCGCCGGTCTATACGCTGGGCCTGGCGGCGGATCCGGCGCACGGGCCAGGCGTCGCCAGCGGCATCCCGGTGGTGCAGGTGGAGCGCGGCGGCGAGATCACCTATCACGGCCCCGGGCAGGTCGTGCTCTACACCCTGGTGGACCTCGCGCGGCGCGGCATCAAGGTGCGCGAGTTCGTGCGCCTGCTGGAGAAGTCGGTGCTGGAACTGCTCGACGGCCGCGGCGAGGTTCGTCCCGGCGCCCCCGGCGTCTACGTGGACGGCGCCAAGGTCGCGGCGCTCGGCATCCGCGTCACGCGCGGCTGCGCCTTCCACGGCCTGTCCCTCAACGTGGACATGGACCTTGCGCCCTTCGCCGCCATCGATCCCTGCGGCTATCCGGGACTGAAGGTGACGCAGACAAGGGACATCGGCATCGCCGGCAGTCCGGACGAACTGGGGGCGAGGCTCGCTGCGATCCTCGCGAGGACCCTCGACCATGCGTGAAGCCGGCGTCAAGGAAAAGGGCGAGAAGAAGACCGCCCGAATCCCCATCAAGATCGTGCCGAAGGAGAAGCTCGCGCGGCCGGACTGGATCCGGGTGCGCGCGCCGGGCGCCGATTCCCGCTTCCACGACGTGAAGCGCATCCTGCGCGAGCAGAAGCTGCACACCGTGTGCGAGGAAGCCTCCTGCCCGAACATCGGCGAGTGCTTCGGCAAGGGCACCGCGACCTTCATGATCCTCGGGGACATCTGCACCCGGCGCTGCCCGTTCTGCGACGTCGCCCACGGCCGGCCGCTGCCGCCGGACGCCGAGGAACCCGCGCACCTCGCCGACACCATCGCCCGCCTGGAGCTCGCCTACGTGGTGGTCACCAGCGTGGACCGCGACGACCTGAAGGACGGCGGCGCGCAGCATTTCGTGGATTGCATCCGCGCGGTGCGCGAGCGCTCGCCGGGCACCACGCTCGAAGTGCTGGTGCCGGATTTCCGCGGCCGGCTGGAGCGGGCGCTGGAAGTGCTGTCCGCGGCGCCGCCCGACGTCATGAACCACAACCTGGAAACCGTGCCGCGCCTGTACCGCGCCGCGCGGCCGGGCGGCGACTACGCGCATTCGCTCGCGCTGCTGCGGGAGTTCAAGGCCCGCTTTCCGCAGGTGCCGACCAAGTCCGGGCTGATGGTGGGGCTCGGTGAAACCGACGAGGAGATCCTCGCCGTGATGCGCGACCTGCGCGCGCACGGCGTCGAGATGCTCACCATCGGCCAGTACCTCGCCCCGTCGGCGCACCACCTGCCGGTGGAGCGCTACGTGCACCCGGACACCTTCGCCATGTTCGAGCGCGAGGCCGTGGCGATGGGCTTTCGCCACGCCGCCATCGGGCCGCTGGTGCGTTCGTCGTACCATGCCGACCAGCAGGCCCACGCCGCCGGCGTGGAATGAATCCGGGGAGAACGGCCATGAGACTTGCACTGTTCGGACTACTCGCCGCGCTGTCGTTCCCGGCGGCGGCGCAGTTGGAGAGCATCACCAACAAGGACGCCACCTCCGGCCTGCGCGCGGCGCTGGAGAAGGGCGCGGTGGCCGCAGTCTCGGTGCTGGGCAAGACCGACGGCTTCTTCGGCAACGACAAGGTGAAGATCCCGCTGCCGGAGTCGCTCAAGCGCTACGAGAAGCTGATGCGCGGCGTCGGCATGGGCAAGTACGCCGACGAGCTGGTGCTCACCATGAACCGGGCCGCCGAGGCGGCGGTGCCCGAGGCGCAGAAGCTGCTGGTGGACGCGGTGAAGAAGATGTCGGTGCAGGACGCCAAGGGCATCCTCACCGGCGGCGACACCGCCGGCACCGAGTACTTCAAGCGCACCACCTCCGATCCGCTGCGCGCGCGCTTCCTGCCGATCGTGCAGGCGGCGACGAAGAAGGTGAAGCTGGCCGAGAAGTACAACCAGTACGCCGAGAAGGGCGCGAAGTTCGGCCTGGTGAGCAAGGAGCACGCCAACCTGGACAGCTACGTCACGCAGAAGGCGCTGGACGGGCTGTTCCTGATGGTGGCCGAAGAGGAGAAGAAGATCCGCCAGGATCCGGTCAAGGCGGGCAGCGACATCATCCGCAAGGTGTTCGGGGCGTTGAAGTAGTCAACCAAGGGAGAGAATCATGAAACTGCTCATGGCGGTCGTATGCGGCATGGCCCTGGCGGTCTCCGCGCAGGCGCAGGACAAGAAGAAGGAACCGAGCGAGAAGCAGAAGGCGCAGCAGGAGCGCATGAAGGCCTGCAACGAGAAGATGGGCGAGAGGAAGGGCGACGAGCGCAAGAAGGCGATGAGCGCCTGCCTGAAGGGCGAGGACATCGGCGCCTCGGACAAGCAGAAGGCGCAGCAGAACCGCATGAAGGACTGCAACAAGCAGGCCGGCGACAAGAAGCTGAAGGGCGACGAGCGCAAGGCCTTCATGAGCAGCTGCCTGAAAGGCTAGGGCAGGGCGCCGGGCGGGCCCCGATGTAACCGATCGGTTACATCCGGCGGCGCACGCCGCGGAGTTCCTCGATCAGCAGCTGGGCCCCCGGCGAGGCGAGTTCCGTGGTCCGGCGCAGGATGCCGATGGGACGCTCGGTGCCGGGCAGGCGGATGGGCAGGCTCGCCAGGGCGCCGGAATTCAGTTCGTGCTGGAACAGGTGGCGCGACGCCGCCGAGACCATGTCGGTCTCCAGCAGCAGCCCGCGGATGATGGACAGGTCGGCCGACTCGACCGCCACCGCCGGCACCGCGAGCCCGCGCGCGGCAAGGGCGGACTCCAGGACATCGCGTGTCGGCGTGCCCCGCTGCGGCAGCACCCAGGTGGCGCGCAGGACCTGCTCCAGCCTGGGCCGCCTTGTCCTCGCCAGCGGATGCCCCGCGCGGGCGAGGACCACCATCGGCTCCCGGAGCAGTTCCTCGCGCACCAGGTCGTCGCCCCGGCGCGCCGCCGGCAGCGCGCCCACGAGGAAATCCACGTCGCCGACGCGAAGCGAGCCCACCAGTCGTTCCAGCGGCGCCTCCACCGTGCGCACCCTCAGGCGCGGATGCCGGGCCAGCACGCGGCCGATGGCCACCGGCAGCAGGTAGGGGCGGCCGAAGGGCAGGGCACCCACCACGACCTGGCCCTCGATCAGGCCCTTGCCCGCTGCAATCTCCGACAGGGCGAGCCGCAGCTGCAGCAGGGCGCGCTTGACGCGCAGCATCAGCAGTTCCCCGGTCTCGTTGAGGCAGATGCCGGAACGCGCGCGATCGAACAGCGCCACGCCGAATCCATCCTCGAGCTCGCGCAGCGCCATGCTCACCGCCGGCTGCGACAGGCCGACCTGCGCCGCGGCGTCGCTGACGTGGCGCCGCTCCGCGAAGGCGAGCAGGATCTCGAGCCGGCGTTCGTGCACCGCCAGCGTGAACATGGGCGCGGCCCGCAGGCGTTCGGCGGCATCCGGATGGCGGCGGCACAATTCGTCCCGCGCGATCGCCAGTTCCGAGAACGCCTGCTCGGCGCGGCGCCGCAGCACCTGGCCGGCGTCCGTGAGCCGCCAGCCTCCGGCCTCGCGCTCGAACAGGCGCGTATCCAGGGACGATTCCAGTTCCCGGAGCGAACGCGAGACGGCGGACTGGGCGCGGAAGATCTGTTCGGAAGCGCGCCCGAGGCTGCCGCCGCGAACGATGGCGAGGAACGCGCGCAGGTGCTTGGTGTGCAGCAGGGCGCGGGGCGAAGCAGACATCGCCCCTATCTTGGGCCTTTCAGGACGCGCTGTCGACGCGCTCCGCGGCACCCCGCAGCAGGGGGATGAGCTCCGCGGCAGGCATCACGGTTCCGATGTTGACCCTGACCGTGGACAGCGTCCCCTCGTGGCCGGCGCGGTTGCTGCTGCCGACGCAATCTTCCGCGACCACGATGTTGTAGCCGAGGAAGAAGCCCTCGCGCAGCGTGGAGTCCACGCAGACGTTGGTGGCGACGCCGGCCATGACGAGCGTCCGGATGCCTCGAGCCTGCAGCCGCGGGTGCAGGTCGGTGCCGTGGAATCCGCTGAACGTGTGCTTGTCGACGACCAGGTCGCCGGGCGCGGGGTGGATGCGGAAGAACTCCGCGCCCCAGGTGCCCTCGTTGCACAGGCCTTCCTGGCCGCCGCGCTTGGCGATGTGGGCCTCCGCGAGGTACTTGAAGTCGTAGATGGAGCGCAGCCAGACGACAAGGGCGCCGGCGGCGCGGGCCGCCGCGGCAAGGGCGTCGATGTTGGCCGCTACGCGGAGGTTGTCGTCCGCGCGGATCTCGGGTCCGCCGGACCCCGCGCGCGCCCGATGCAGGAATCCGCCTTCGGCGCAGAAGTCGTTCTGCATGTCCACGACCAGCAGCGCGGTGTGGGCCGGCTGCAGCTGCTCCTGCACGGTGCGCAGCATCATGGCGCCGGCGCCACCGTGCCGCAGGCCTTGCAGGTGCGGAACTCGAGCGAGCCGAAGAAATTGTCGTAGGCGCGCGAGACCGGGTCGGCGCCGTAGTCGCTGACGACGAAGGTCTCCTCGTGCAGCAACCGGTCGCAGGACGGGCAGAACCAGTGGAAGCGGTCGATCTCGCCCGGGCGGCGCTTGCGTTCGACCACCAGCTGGAACGCATCGGGTGCGAAGCGCGGCGAGTGCGGCACCATCGGCGGCTGGTACAGGCAGTGCCCCTCGGGCACCACCGAGACCTTCTCGACGCCTTCGGGCGTGCGCCAGTGCAGCCGCAGCTCGCCCTTGATCGAGTACTGCAGCTCGTGGCTCGGGTTGAGGTGGAACTCGCTGCGGTACTCGCGCCCGCGCGCGACGAAGCACAGGCACTCGTCCTCCTGCCACAGCGGGTAGGTGCGCCGCTCGGTGTTGTGCGTCAGGTGGTCCATGATGGCCTGCAGGTCGATCTGCGGCAGGGCGAGCTGCAGGCTCGGGAAGGTCTTCATCGGCGCGGTTCCTCGGGGAGTCAGGTCCTGGTCATGGCGGGCGGCGGCTCGAACGCCCGGTAGTGCCGCTCCATCAGCTCGGCGAAGGCGATGCAGGTGAGGTCGCCGTACTGCGGTCCGATCGCCTGCATGCCGATCGGCAGTCCCGCCCCGGACAGGCCCACGGGCATCACCGTGACCGGGAGGTGGGCGATGCCGGCCAGGCCCGCCCAGAATCCCTGCTCGATGGAGGGCCGGGGCCTGCCGTTCACGTTGACCAGGCGCGCGTGCCGCGGCTGGCTGTGGTCGTGCCGGAACGCGGTGGTGGACGCGGGCGGGCACAGCAGCAGGTCCCATTCCGAGAAGAAGCGTTCCCACGCCAGCTGCATGAAGAAGCGCCGGTCATGCGCGATCAGCCATTCGCGGTGGTAGGCCGCGACGCCGCGGGCGTGCCGCGCGGGATAGCTGTCGTCGGACGGGTCCAGCTCCGCGCGCTGGCGCAGGGCGCTGTCGAAGTCCGCCTTGGGCATCTTGCCGCTGGTCGCGCCGCGGATCAGGGTGACCGAATCGCGCGCGACGTCCTCCAGGTCGATCCCGGGCCGGGCCGCGGCGTCCACCTGCGCGCCCTGCGCGCGCAGGAACGCGGCCACCGCATCCAGCGCGGCGCGCACTTCCGCGTCCACCTCGGCCTGCGGCGCGTCGGCCATCACGGCGACGCGGAACTCGCGCAGGCTGCGCTTGCCGCAGGCGGGCAGGGCGAGCTTCCAGCCGCGCGCCATGGCGCCGTGCGGCCCGGCGGTGAGCTCGAGCGCGAGCCGGAGGTCCGCGGCGCTGCGCGCCATGGGACCGCACACCGAGACGTCGGTGGGCGCGTTGGGCGCGACGCCGTGGCCGGCGACCGGCACGATGCCGTAGGTGGGCTTGTGGCAGTAGATCCCGCAGAAATGCGCGGGGATGCGCAGCGAGCCGCCGATGTCGCTGCCGAACTCCAGGCCCGCCAGCCCGGCGGCGAGCGCCGCGGCCGAGCCGCCCGAGGAGCCGCCGGGCGTGTGCTCCGTGTTCCACGGGTTGGAAGAGACGCCGTAGACCTCGTTGAACGACTGCCAGTCGGCCAGGAACAGGGGCACGTTGGTCTTGCCGAAGACGATGGCGCCCGCGCGCTGCAGGCGCTGCACCGCCTCCGCCGTGGACCGGGCGATGTTGCCGCGCTGCGCAGGCGAGCCCCAGGTCGTCGCCGCGCCCTCGAGGTCGAAGGACTCCTTCACGGTCATGGGCACGCCGTGCAGCGGGCCGAGCGGCTCGCCGCGCGCCGTCGCGGCGTCGGCGGCGTCGGCCAGGGCCCGCGCCCTGTCTGCCTGGAGCACGACGACGGCGTTCAGCGCCGGGTTCAGCGCCTCGACCCGGGCGAGGTACATCTCCAGCAGGTCGCGGCTGGAGGCGCGCCGCTCGCGGATGGCCGCGGCGAGCGCGACCGCCGGGGCGAAGGCAAGGCCGGCGCTCAGGTGGCCACCCCGTGCACCCAGCGCCCGCCCACCATGGTTGCGCGGCACTTCAGCTCGAGCAGCGCGTCGCCCTGCAGCGCGAGCGGGTCGCCCGCCAGCACCGCGATGTCCGCGTAGTGACCGGGGACGAGCTGGCCCTTCACGTCCTCCTCGAACGACAGGTAGGCGCCCGCGCGCGTCAGCAGGCGCAGCCCCACCTCGTTGGAGACGAGGCCGCCCTTGCCCATGACGCGGCCGGTCCGGCGCTCCTTGCGCGTGGTCATGGCCCACAGGCAAAAGAGCGGGTTGTAGGGCACCGCGTCGGTGCCGGCGGAGACGGGCACGCCCATCTCGTGCAGCTGGCGCGCGGGCGAGAGGAGGTCCAGTTCCTCGTCGCCCAGGTTCATGAACGGGGTGCCGTGCTTCCAGAGGTACTGGCCCGGGATCAGCGTTACCGGCACGCCGGCCGCGCGGATCGCGCGCAGGCCCTCGGGCGTGGCGCGGCTGATGTGCTCCAGCACCCAGCGGCGCTTGCCGATCGGGAAGTGCCGCGCGAGGCGCGTGATCACCGGCGCCACCACCGCGAGCTTGTCCGAGACGATGGTGTGCACGCGCAGGTCGTGGCGCCCGGCGAGCATGCACAGCGCCTCGAAGCGGTCGGTGGCGTTCGCCTGCTGCGTGAACCCGGACCAGCTGACGTGCAGCAGGTCCTTCGCCTGCACCGTGGCCACGTTGGGGTCGCCGCCGTGCGCGATGAACAGGCCCGAGACGCGCAGCCATTCGTCGCCGGTGCCGCGGCCGCGCAGCAGCGGCGACCAGTCGCGCATCGCCGGTTCGGCGTCCTCGAGCGAGCGCCAGCGCGGGCTGACGACCAGCGAGGTGCGCATGGCCAGGTAGCCGCGCTCTCGCAGCTCGCGGTAGGCCGCGATCACGTCGGGCGCGCTGCCGTGGCCCTCGTAGATGCTGGTGGTGCCGGCCTGGTGGTACAGCGCCATCGCGCGCAGGATGCCGTCGCGGCGCTGCTCGTAGGTGAAGCGCGGCACCGCAGGCAGCAGGTCGGGCTCGAGCAGGTTGACGTAGCCCTTCTCGACGAAGACGCCGGTCGGCTCGCCCTGCGCGTCCTTCTCGATCACCGTGGCGGGCGAGGTGGGGCGGGTGTTGCGGTCGATGCCGTTCAGCTGCAGCGCGCGCGAGTTCAGCGCCGCGTGGCAGGGCGGTTCGCCCCAGTAGCCGCCGGGGCTCGGGATGTAGACCGGGTGCTCGGGCGCGGCTGCGTCCAGTTCGTGCCGGTTGGGCAGGCGGCCCTCGGCCAGCGTGGCGGGCGCATCGAAGTAGTACGGCGGCTCGCCGACCGGCATGGTCGCGATCCACTCGCCCTTCGGCGTGCGCTGCGCGAGCGCGCGGATCCGTTCCTGCACCTCGGCGATGCTGCGGGCGCCCTCCAGCGACGGCCGCACCAGGCGCGCGCCGATCGCGTCCATGTGCGCGTGGGTGTCGTTGAAGCCGGGGATCAGGGTGCAGCCGGGAAAGTCGCGCACCACGGTCCCGGGGCCGCGGGTCTCCATCATCGCCTGCCGGCTGCCCGTGGCGAGGATGCGGCCGCCGGCGACGGCCAGCGCCTCGGCGCGGGTGCCGGCGTCGTCCAGCGCGAGGACGTTGCCGACGAGGATCTCGTCGGCCCGCACCGCCGGGGTCATTGCTTCTCGCCGACCCTCTTGACCACGGCGTCCCAGTAGCCCAGGTCGCGCTGGACGATGCTGGCGAACTCGGCCGGCGGCAGGCCGGTCGGCGTCAGCGACATTTCCTTCAGCCGGGATTCCACGTCCGGCATCTTGAGCACCGCGAGGATGTCGGCGAAGACCTTGTCCACGATCGCCTTGGGCGTGCCCGCCGGCGCGAACATGCCGAACCAGCCGACGACGTCGAGGTCGGTGAAGCCCAGTTCGCGGAAGCTCGGCACATCGGGGAGCAGCGTCGAGCGCGGGCCGGCCACCGCCAGCGCGCGCAGGGCGCCCGCGGCGATCTGCGGCCGCGCGGTGGCGATGGTCGCGAAGCCGCCGGAGATGGTGCCCGCGACGATGTCGGTGACCAGCGGCGAATCGCCCTTGAACGGCACGTGCACCATCTCCATGCCGGCGGCCTGGTTCAGCACCGCGCCCAGCAGGTGCAGCGTCTGGTTCGGGCCGCCCGAGCCGAACGAATGCTTGCGCGGTTCCTTCTTCACCAGCGCGATGTACTCCTGCAGCGTCTTCGCCGGCAGCTTGGGGTTGATCGCGTACACCACCGGGGCAAGGGTCATGTGCGCCACCGGGGTGAAGTCCTTGACCGGGTCGTACTGCGGGTTCGGGTTGAGCGAGGGCACCACGGTCTGGATCAGCGCGGAGTTGGTGAGCAGCAGCGTGTGGCCGTCGGCGAGCGCGGACTTGACGCGCTGCGCGCCCACCAGGCCGCCGGCGCCGGGCCGGTTCTCGACCACCACGGGCCGGCCCCAGGCCGGCGAGAGCTTCGCCGAGACGATGCGGCCCAGCGCGTCCATCGAGCCGCCCGGCGCGAAGGGCACGACGATGGTGACGGGGCGCTGCGGGAAGTCGGGCGCCTGCGCCCGGGCGGCCGGGGCGGCGAGCAGGCCGGAGGCGAGGGCGAGGGCGGCGGCGAGGCGGGACAGGCAATGGCGCATGGCGGGACTCCTGGTGGATAGCCGGGGGGCTTGCGATTTCATTGTAGGAGCCGCGCCGCGGCGCGCCGCCGCAAAAAGCTGACGGCGCCTTCGAATTTGCTTATGGCCGGGCGCCGGCGGCGCGCCGGGCGGGCCCCGATGTAACCGATCGGTTACATCGGGCGGCCCTCAGTGCGCCTGGTCCCAGTTCTCGCCCACCCCGACGTCCACCACCAGCGGCACCTCCAGGGTCCCCACGCCCTGCATCAGCTCGCGCACCTTCGCCTTCACCACCGCGAGCTCCGCCTCCGGCACCTCCAGCACCAGCTCGTCGTGCACCTGCATGATGAGCAGGCTGCGCAGCCGGTCCTTCTCCAGCCAGCCCTGCACCCGGATCATCGCCAGCTTCACCAGGTCGGCCGCGGTGCCCTGCATCGGCGCGTTGATCGCGGCGCGCTCGGCGGCCTGGCGCCGTTGCGGGCTGCCGGATTTCATCTCCGGCAGCCACAGCCGGCGGCCGAACACGGTCTCGACGAAGCCGTCGCGGCGCGCTTTCTCGCGCGTCTCGTCCATGTAGCGCTTGACGCCCGGATAGCGCGCGAAATAGGAGTCGATGTAGGCCTGCGCGGTGGCGCGCTCGATGCCCAGGTTCTGCGCCAGGCCGAAGGCCGACATGCCGTAGATGAGGCCGAAGTTGATGGACTTGGCGGCGCGCCGCTCGTCGGCGCTGACCTGGTCCAGCGGCAGGCCGAACACCTCGGCGGCGGTGGCGCGGTGCACGTCGTGCCCGCGCTCGAAGGCGTGCCGCAGGCCCGCGTCGCCCGACAGGTGCGCCATGATGCGCAGCTCGACCTGCGAGTAGTCCGCCGAGACGAGCTTCGTCCCCGGCGGCGCGATGAACGCTTCGCGTATCCGGCGGCCCTCGGCGGTGCGGATCGGGATGTTCTGCAGGTTGGGGTCGTTGGAGGCGAGGCGCCCGGTGACCGCGACCGCCTGCGAGTAGGTGGTGTGCACGCGGCCGGTGGCGGCGTTCACCATGCGCGGCAGCTTGTCGGTGTAGGTGGACTTCAGCTTCGCCACGCCGCGGTAGTCGAGGAGGATCTTCGGCAGCGGGTAGTCGAGGGCGAGCTCGGTGAGCACGTCCTCGTCGGTGGAGGGCTGGCCCGAGGGCGTCTTCTTCTTCACCGGCAGGCCGAGGCGCTCGAACAGGATCTCCTGGATCTGCTTGGGCGAGTTGAGGTTGAAGGGCTGCCCGGCGGCGGCGTAGGCCTTCTGCTCCAGCTCGAGCATCGTCCTGCCCAGCTCGTGGCTCTGGCGCTCCAGGCGCGCGGCATCGAGCAGCACGCCGTGGCGTTCCATGGCCAGCAGCACCGGCATCACCGGCATCTCGATGGTTCCGTAGACGCGCGCCAGCTTCGGGTCGGCCTCGATCCGCGGCCCCATGCGCTCATGCAGCGCCAGCGCGCAGTCCGCGTCCTCGGCGGCGTACTCGGTGGCGCGGCCGATTTCCACCGCCGAGAACGGGATCCGCGCCGCGCCCTTGCCGGTGACCTCGTCGTAGGTGACGGTCTTCCAGCCCAGGTGCCGCTGCGCCAGCGAATCCATGTCGTGGCGCTCGTGCACTTCCAGCACGTAGGATTCGAGCAGGGTGTCGTGCGCGATGCCGGCGAGGCGCAGGCCGTGGTTGGCGAGCACGTGCGCGTCGTACTTCAGGTTCTGCCCGACCTTGCGGTGCCGGTCGCTCTCCAGCCAGGGCTTCAGGCGCGCGAGCGCCATCTCCGTGCCGACCTGCGCCGGCGCGTCCGGGTAGGCATGCTCCAGCGGCAGGTACCAGGCGGTGTCGCCGAAGGCGAAGGACATGCCCACCAGGCGCGCCGTCATCGGATCCAGGCCCGTGGTCTCGGTGTCGAAGCCCACCAGGTCCGCGCCCTCGAGCGCCTTCGCCAGCGCCGCGAGGCCTTCCTCGCCCAGCACCGTGGCGTAGCGCCGGCGCGGCGCCTCCGCGGGCGCCGCCGCCGCCCCGCCCGGCGCGGCCGGGGCCGGCGCGAAGCTGCGCGCGCGCGGCTTCTCCGGCGCCTCGCCTTCCAGCTCGCGCAGCCAGCTCTTGAAGCCGAAGCGCGCGAACTGCTCGCGCAGCTTCGCTTCGTCGCCCGGGTGCGTGGCGAGCTCCGCGATGCCGAAGGGCAGTGCGACATCGCGCTTCACCGTCAGCAGGCGCCGGCCCCTGGGCAGCCAGTCGAGCGCCTTCCTCAGGTTCTCGCCCACCACGCCGCCGATGCCCGCGGCGGCCGCGATCACGCCCTCGAGCGAACCGTACTGCGCGATCCACTTCGCCGCGGTCTTGGGCCCCACCTTCTCGACCCCGGGCACGTTGTCCACCGCGTCGCCGGTGAGCGCGAGGTAGTCCACGATGCGTTCCGGCGGCACGCCGAACTTCGCCTGCACGCCCGGCGGGTCGAGCGTTTCGTTGGACATGGTGTTGACCAGCGTCACCCGCGCGTCCACCAGCTGCGCGAGGTCCTTGTCGCCGGTGGAGATGACGCAGCGCCAGCCCTGCGCCTTCGCCTGCTCGGCGAGCGTGGCGATAACGTCGTCGGCCTCCACGCCCTCCACCGCCAGCACCGGCCAGCCGAGCGCCGCCACCACTTCCTTGATGGGCTCGATCTGCGCCGCGAGGTCCTCGGGCATCGAGGGCCGGTTGGCCTTGTACTCGGGATACTCGTCCTCGCGGAAGGTCTTGCCGCGGGCGTCGAACACGCAGGCGCGCGCGTCCGCCTTGTAGTCGGCGGCCAGCCGCCGTAGCATGGCGACCACGCCGTAGACCGCGCCGGTCGGCTCCCCGCGCGGGTTCTTCAGCTCCGGCAGCGCGTGGAAGGCCCGGTAGAGGTAGGACGAGCCGTCGACGAGCAGCAGAGTCTTTTCCGTGCCGGTTTCCGACATCCTTCCGAGACGATTCCGCGACGATGAAAAAGAAAGAAAAGCTTCCGGGTGCCGCTGCTGCGGGCGCCTCCGCGCGGGAGGCCTGGCGGGTCTTCGGCATTATGGCAGAGTTCGTCGAGCCCACCGAGCGCCTGGCGGGCATCCGCCCCGCGGTCTCGGTGTTCGGCAGCGCGCGCGCGGCGGAGAACTCGCGCTACTTCGCGCTCGCCGAGGAAACCTCGCGCCTGCTCTCGGACGCCGGCTTCGCGGTCATCTCCGGCGGCGGCCCGGGCGTGATGAAGGCGGCCAACAAGGGCGCATTCCGCGGCCGCTCGCCCGCGGTCGGGCTCAACATCCAGCTGCAGCACGAGCAGGTGCCGAACGAGTACCAGGACATCAGCCTCAGCTTCCGGCATTTCTTCGTGCGCAAGGTGATGTTCGTCAAGTTCGCCACCGCCTACGTCGTGCTGCCCGGGGGCTTCGGCACGCTCGACGAGCTGTTCGAGGCGCTGACGCTGGTGCAGACCGGCAAGACGCGCCGCATGCCCATCATCCTGATGCACGAGCCGTTCTGGCGCGGGCTGCTCGCCTGGTTCCGCGAGCGCCTGGTGGGCGAGGGCATGATCGGCCCCGAGGACCTCGACCTGCTGCAGGTGATCGACGAGCCGCGCCAGGTGGTGGCGGCGATCTTCGCCTACTACGAGAAGCGCGGCTTCGAGCCCTCCGCCGCCGAGCGCGAGATCCTGCTCAACCTCTGAGGGCCGGCCGGGTTCCCGGGGGGGCTCTGGTAGAATGCACTCCATGCGCCGCCTGCTGTCCACCCTGCTCCTGGGCGCTGCCGCGGCCGCGTTCGCGCAGCAGCCCCCGAAGCTGGAACCCCTCCCCGAGCCGCCGCCGCCCCCGGGCATCCGGGATGCCGGCGCCGACGAGCCGCGCATCCGCATCGCGCCGGCCGAGGGCGACCGCGTCGAGGAGATGCGCGAGAACGGCCGCGTCATCATGCTCAAGGTCACGCCCAGCCACGGGGTGCCCTACTACCTGGTCGACCACACCGGCAGCGGCAACTGGATGCGGCGCGAATCCCTGGACGACGGGGTCCGCGTGCCGATGTGGACGATCAGGACCTTCGACTGACTTGTCGGTCTATACCCCTGTTTCGGAGCGCCAGCTTGCCAGCTGGCTGAAGGATTACTCGCTCGGCGCGCTCCAGGCGCTGGAACCGATCGAGTCCGGGATCGAGAACACCAACTACTTCGTCACCACCACCCAGGGACGGTTCGTCCTGACGCTGTTCGAGCGCCTGCCGGCGGCGGAACTGCCGTTCTACCTGGAGCTGATGGCGCACCTCGCCCGCCACGGCGTGCCCTGCCCGGCGCCGGTGGCCAACCACGCCGACCGGATCCTGTCGGAGCTGAACGGCAAGCCCGCGGCACTGGTGAGCCGCCTGCCCGGGCGCTCCATCGAGCGGCCCGGCGCGGCCGAGTGCGCCGAGCTGGGCGCGCTGCTCGCGCGCATGCACCTCGCCGGGCGCTCCTACGCCGCCTACCTGGAGAACCCGCGCGGCCCGCGCTGGCAGCGCGGCGCGGCGCGCGAGCTGCAGCCCTTCCTCGGCGCGGACGAGCGCCGCCTGCTGGAGGACGAGCTGGCGGCGCAGGCCGGCCGGCGCCACCCGGAGCTGCCGCGCGGGCCGGTGCACGCGGACCTGTTCCGCGACAACGCCCTGTTCGAGCGCGGGCGCCTGTCGGGCGTGATCGACTTCTACTTCGCCGGCGTCGATTGCCTGCTCTACGACCTCGCGGTGTGCGCCAACGACTGGTGCCTCGCCGATCCGGCCTCGGACCGGCGCCTCGACGCGCCCCGCGTGCGCGCGCTGCTCGGCGCCTACCATGCCCTGCGGCCGCTGGAGCCGCAGGAGGCCGCGGCCTGGCCGGCGCTGCTGCGCGCCGCGGCGCTGCGCTTCTGGGTCTCGCGCCTGCACGACTTCCACCTGCCGCGCCCGGGCGAGCTGGTGCGGGTGCACGACCCGGCGCATTTCCGCGCCATCCTCGAGCTGCGCATCGCGGATGCGGCGCCGCCCTGGCTGGAGGCGGCCGCGTCATGAAGGCGGCGGTGGTGTCCTTCGCGCGCGGCGCGGCCTGGCTGGGCGAAGGCTGGCGCCTGTACCGCGGCGCGCCGCTTGCGTGGCTGATGCTGGTGTTCCTGTACTGGATCCTGATGACCGCGGTGAGCGCGCTGCCGCTGGTCGGCGTGCCGGTCGCGGTCGCCATGATTCCGGCGTTCTCCGTCGGCTTCATGGCCGCGAGCCGCAGCTGCGCGGCCGGCCGCGTGCCGGGGATCCCGGACCTGTTCGCGGGTTTCCGCGGCGGGTTGCCGGTGCAGCTCGCGCTCGGCGCGCTGTATTTCGCGCTGCTCGCGGCGGTGCTCTGGCTGACCACCCTCGCCGACGGCGGCGCGCTGGCGCGCTGGATGACCACCGGGGCGCGGCCCGACGAGCAGACCCTGCTGTCGGATGGTTTCCTCGGCGCGCTGGCGCTCGCCGCCGCGGGCTACGCCCCGGTGATGATGCTGTACTGGTTCGCGCCGGTGCTGGCGGCCTGGCACGACACCGGCGCGGTGAAGTCGCTGTTCTTCAGCCTGGCCGCGTGCCTGGTGAACTGGCGCGCGCTGACGGGCTACGGCGTCGCCGCGGCGCTGGTGACCCTCGTCATCCCGTTCCTCCTCCTGAGCGCGCTGCTGGTCCTGTCTGGCGGTCGCCTGCCCGCCGGCGTGATGGGCGTCATGCTGCCGCTGCTGCTGGTGCTGATGCCCATGCTCTACGCCAGCTTCTATGCCAGCTACCGTGATATTTTCAACGGCGCGCCCGCCGCGCCGGATGCCGCCGCCGCTCCCGGGTGAGGTAAAGTCCCCGGTTCAGGAACCGGACCCCGGACGGCCATGACCGATTTCGCCCTGCCCAAGCTGGTTGCCTCCGCCGCGCCGGAGTTCACCGACCCGGCCACGGCCAAGGCCTGGCTGGAGCACGTGCCGCTGGCCAACGTCGCCGCCGCCCAGCACGAGCTGCTGCTGCAGATCGAGGAGTTCAACGCCTTCGACTGCAAGGCGGTGACGCGCCTCGCGACCATGGAGACGCTGCGCGAGGCGGTGAACTTCGTGCAGATCGAGCAGGCGCGGCGCTTCACCAACCGCGCGCTGCCGATGGCCGAGGCCGAGAGCACGGCCTTCGCCGGCACGCTGGAGCTCTGGGAGCAGGCGCGCATCGGGTACCTGCGCTGCCTGGAGGCCGCCGCCGCCGGCGACGCCGCGGTCACGGGGCAGGCGGCGCTGATCTGCCAGCGCCTGCTTGCCTACTCGGGCCTGAAGATGTTCCACCACTACCGCGCCTACCGGCAGGTCGCCGCGAGCGACTGGCGGGCGCTGCACCAGGTCTACGCCGAGGCCGAGCGCCTGGGCGTCGCCGACACCGCGGTGAAGGACTACCTGAACCGCGACGTGCAGGACACCTCGCCGCGCATCGCCTACCTGCGGGCGGTGCTGATCGGGATGGCCAACCCGAACGAGATGAGCCAGCGCCAGCTCACCTTCGCCGCCTACCTGCTGGAGCGCTGGGCGGGGAAGGTGGAGGTGGTGGCCGAGGCGCCCGAGGAGGGCGACATTCCGCCGCTGGTGGTGGACCTCGACGGCTCGGGATGCCCGGAGCGCGGCGGCGCGGCGGCGAAGGCGCCGCGCTACCTCGACGTGGCGCGGCTGGCCAAGAGCCTGCGCAACCGCATCGGCCTGCTGCGCAAGGGCGAATCCCCGGCGAAGCTCGCGCTGGGCGAGGACTGCGTGCAGCCGTCCTGCGAGCAGCTGCTGGTGTTCCTCTACCGCCAGTGGTGCCAGGCCCGGGCCGCGCGCGGCGCCGAGCGAAAGCGCGTGTCCGACGTCGCCCAGGCCTGCAACGACATGGCGGCGATCCACTACTACATCTCGGGCAAGGTATTCCGCCAGCCCGGCGAGCAGCGCGAGCTCAGCAAGCAGGAGCGCGAGCAGATCGCGACCTTCGGCCGCGTCAGCACGCGCGACGAGGACGACTACAGCGTGGTGCACGGCTTCCTGCTCGAGCACTGGGAGCTCGCCGACGAGAGCGCGCAGGGCCTGAAGATGGTCCGCCGCGCCGGCAACCCGGGCAAGCGCTACCTGAACGGGCAGCTGATGGGCGTGCGGCCGGCCGACTCGAAGAACTTCTTCGTCGGCCAGGTGCGCTGGCTGATGCAGAACGACGCCGGCGACCTGTACTGCGGGCTGCGCCTGCTGCCCGGGCTGCCGGCGGCCACCGCGGTGCGCCCGACCGGGCTCAACGTGCAGGACGCGAAGTACGTGCCGGCGCTGTCGCTCACCGGGGTGCCGGCGCTGAATGCGCCGCCATCGCTCGTGCTGCCCTCGGGCTGGTTCAAGCCCAAGCGCGTGGTGGAGGTGTTCGTCGAGTCCCCGGTCAAGGTCCGCCTCACCGAGATCCTCGAGCGCGGCAGCGACTACGAGCGCGTCGCCTACGAGATGGTGGCCTGACCGTGCGGTGGCGGCGGTGAGCGGCGAGGGACCGGCGCCGACCGAGATCCGGCTGCACCAGAAGTCGCGCCTGATGGAGGTCGCCTACTCCGACGGCCGGACGTTCCGCCTGCCCTACGAGTTCCTGCGCGTGCACTCGCCCTCGGCCGAGGTGCGCGGGCACGGCCCGGGGCAGGAGGTGCTGCAGACCGGCAAGCGCGCGGTCGAGATCCGCTCGCTCGAACCGGTGGGGTCCTACGCGGTGCAGCCGGCGTTCTCCGACGGCCATGCCACGGGCATCTACTCCTGGGAATACCTCTACCACCTGGGCGAGAACCAGGAGCGGCTGTGGGCGGAATACCTGGAGCGCCTGGAGAGGGCCGGCGCCAGCCGGGACTAGCGGGGCGTCGTGGCCGAGGCCGATTTCGGATTCCAGCGCGTCCCCGAGGCCGAGAAGGCGCGGCGGGTGGGCGAGGTCTTCGACCGCGTCGCGTCGCGCTACGACCTGATGAACGACCTGATGTCGGCCGGCCTGCACCGCGCCTGGAAGGCGTTCGCGGTGTCGGTGGCGCGGGTGCGCGCCGGCGAGCGCGTGCTTGACGTCGCCTCGGGCAGCGGCGACCTGGCGCGCGCGTTCGCGGCGCGCGGGGCGCAGGTCTGGATGAGCGACATCAACGGCAGCATGCTGGCGCGCGGCCGCGACCGGCTGCTGGACGCGGGCCGCGTCCTGCCGGCGGTGCAGTGCGATGCCGAGCGGCTGCCCTTCCCGGGGGCGAGCTTCGACTGCGTCAGCGTCGCCTTCGGCCTGCGCAACATGACGCACAAGGAGGCGGCCCTGGCCGAGATGGCGCGCGTGCTGCGGCCCGGCGGCCGCCTGGTGGTGCTCGAGTTCTCGCGGGTCTGCCCGGCACTGGAGAAACCCTACGACCTGTACTCCTTCCACGTCCTGCCCTGGCTGGGGGAGAAGGTGGCCGGGGACGCGGCGTCCTACCGCTACCTCGCCGAGTCCATCCGCCTGCACCCGGACCAGGAAACCCTGCGCCGGATGATCGGGGCCGCCGGGCTGGAGAACGTCGAGTATTTCAACCTGGCCGCGGGCGTGGCCGCAGTGCATCGCGGAATCAAACTACGGTAGGATAGGCGCTCGAGCCCAAGCGGGCAGGAGAGAGAGCGTCATGCGCAAGTTCTTGTTCGGATTCGCGGCCGCCCTGGTGGGCACCGTGTTCTTCATCACCGAGGCCGAGGCCAAGCGCCTGGGCGGCGCGCGCAACGTGGGCGCGCAACGCAGCATCACCAACACGCCGCCGGCCAAGCCGGCGCAGCAGCAGGCGGCGCCCGCCAATCAGGTGCAACCCTCGGCGGCGCAGCCCGCGGCGGCCGGCGGCTCGCGCTGGATGCCCATCCTGGGCGGGCTCGCCCTCGGCGGCGCGCTGGGCTGGCTGATGGGCGCCAACGGCCTGGGCGGGCTGATGGTCGGGATCCTGCTCGCGGCGCTGCTCGCGTTCGGCGCGCTGGCGCTGGTCCGCATGCTGGCGGCCAGGCGCGGCGAGGCGCAGCAACCGGTGCGGATGCAGTACGCCGGGGGCATGGGCAGCGAGACCGTCGCCGCGCCGCCGCCGTCGCAGTCCTCCGGCTTCGAGCCGCAGGCGCCGGCCGCCGCCACCGGCGTGCCCGCCGGCTTCGACGTCGCCGGGTTCCTGCGCGGCGCGAAGCTGAACTTCATGAAGCTGCAGGCTGCGAACGACTCCGGCAACCTGGACGAGCTGCGCGAGTTCACCGCGCCGGACCTGTTCGAGGAACTGCGGCGCGACATCGAGTCGCGCCCCGGGCTGCGCCAGCAGACCGACATCCTGTCGCTCAACGCGGACCTGCTCGAGGTGGCCACCGAGGGCGACCGCCACTGGGCGAGCGTGCGCTTCGCCGGCACGGTGCGCGAGACGCCCGCGAGCGCGCCGGTGGGCTTCGAGGAGGTCTGGAACCTGGCGAAGCCGGTGGACGGCTCCAGCGGCTGGCTGCTCTCCGGCATCCAGCAGATGCACTAGGGAAGGGCATTCCCGGCAAAGGCCACCACGCGGTGGCCTTTTCTTTTTCCGCCATGCTCGCCGACGTCCTGCCCCGCGCGCTCAACCACCTGCTCGATGCGGACCCGGCGCTGGCCGCGCGCCTGGCGCCGTTCCCGGGCGAGGTCCTGGAACTGCGCGCGCCGCCGCTGCCTCCGCTCAGCCTCGCCGTCGCTCCGGGCGGGCGCCTGCAGCCCGCGCCCGAGGGCGCCGTCGCCACGCTCACCGTCACGCTGGGACCCGGCGCGCTGGCCGCGGCGGTGAAGGGCGAGGACCATCTCCTGCGCGAGGTCGAGGTCTCGGGCAACGCGCGCCTCGCCGCCGAGGTGATGTTCCTCGTCCGCCACCTGCGCTGGGACGCGGAGGAGGACCTTTCCCGGCTGGTGGGCGACGCGGCGGCGCATCGCCTCGCCGGCGCCGCGCGCGGCCTTGCCGCGCTGCACCGGGAGGCCGCTCGGCGGGTGGCCGAAGGGTTCATGGAGTACGCGCTGGAGGAGCGGCCGCTCCTGGTGTCGCGCCAGGGCATGGCGCCGCTCGCCGCCGCGACCGCGCGCCTGCGCGACGACCTGGAGCGGCTGGAGCAGCGCATCCGCAGGCTGGAGGGGCGGTGATCAGGAGCGTGGCGAACGCCGCGCGCATGCTGCGGATCCTGCAGGTGGTGCTGCGCTTCCGGCTCCACCGGCTGCTGCCCGGGTACGCGGTGCCGGGCGATTCCGGCCGCGCCGAGCGGCTGCGCCTGGCCCTCGAGGCGCTGGGGCCGATCTTCGTCAAGTTCGGCCAGATCCTGTCCACGCGCCGCGACCTGCTGCCGGCGGACATCGCCGACGAGCTGGCGAAGCTGCAGGACCGGGTGCCGCCGTTCGACTCCGCGCTCGCGGTCGCCGAGGTCGAGGCCGCGCTCGGCAAGCCGGTTGCCGAGGCCTTCGGCAGCTTCGAGCGCGAGCCGGTGGCGAGCGCCTCGGTGGCCCAGGTCCATTTCGCCACGCTGAAGGACGGCGCCGAGGTCGCGGTGAAGGTGCTGCGGCCGGGCGTGGAGCGCGCGATCGAGAAGGACGTGAAGCTGCTGCGCACCGCCGCCGCGCTGCTCGAGCGCGCCTGGGCCGACGCCCGGCGACTGCGGCCGCGCGAGGTGGTGGAGGAGTTCGCCCGCCACCTGGACGAGGAGATGGACCTGCTGCGCGAGGCCGCCAACGCCTCGCAGCTGCGGCGCAATTTCGAGGCCTCGCCGCTGCTCGCGGTGCCGGCGATCCACTGGGACCTGTGCTCGCAGCGCGTGATGGTGATGCAGCGCATGCACGGCACGCCGATCTCGCAGGTGGAGGCGCTGCGCGCGAAGGGCGTGGACATCCCGCGCCTGGCGCGCGCCGGGGTGGAGATCTTCTTCTCCCAGGTGTTCCGCGACGGCTTCTTCCACGCCGACATGCACCCGGGCAACATCCTGGTGGCCACCGAGGGGGCGGACGCCGGCAAGTACATCGCGCTGGATTTCGGCATCGTGGGCACGCTCACCGAGACCGACAAGAACTACCTGGCGCAGAACTTCATCGCCTTCTTCAACCGCGACTACCGGCGCGTGGCGCAGGCGCACCTGGACGCGGGCTGGGTCCCGGCGGGCACGCGGGTGGACGCCTTCGAGTCGGCGATCCGCGCGGTGTGCGAGCCGATCTTCGCCCGGCCGCTGAAGGAGATCTACTTCGGCCGGCTGCTGCTGCGCCTGTTCCAGACCTCCCGGCGCTTCGACGTCCGGATCCAGCCGCAGCTGGTGATGCTGCAGAAGACGCTGCTCAACATCGAGGGCCTGGGCCGGGAGCTCGACCCGGACCTGGACCTGTGGCAGACGGCGAAGCCCTACCTGGAGCGCTGGATGAGCGAGCAGGTCGGCTGGCGCGGCCTGGCGCGGACCATCCGGCGCGAGGCGCCCTACTGGGCGCAGACCCTGCCGCAGCTCCCCCGGCTGGTGCACCGGCTGCTGGAGGAGGACCGGCTCGGCAGCCTGCGCGACGCCCTGGACGCGCTGGCCGCCGCCGGGCGGCGCCGGAACCGCCTGCTCGCGGTCCTGCTGGCCGTGCTGGCGGGGGCACTTGCAGCCGCGCTGGCCTTGATTATCATTGCGCCGCCATGCTGATCACCTTCGTCCTGCTCTATCTCGCCGTCACCATCGCCATCGGCCTGTGGGCGGCCCTGCGCGTGCGCAACTCGAAGGACTACCTGCTCGCCGGGCGCAGCCTGCCGCTGCACATGACCACGGCGACCGTGTTCGCGACCTGGTTCGGCGCCGAGACGGTGCTGTCGGTGTCGGCGACCTTCACCAAGGACGGGCTGGGGGGCATCGTCGCCGATCCCTTCGGCGCTTCGTTCTGCCTCATCTTCGTGGCGCTGTTCTTCGCGCGCGCCTTCTACCGCATGGACCTGCTCACCATCGGCGACTTCTACCGCAAGCGCTACAGCAAGACGGTCGAGGTCGCCACCAGCGTCGCCATCACCACCTCGTACCTCGGCTGGACCTCGGCGCAGCTGACCGCGCTGGGACTGGTGTTCTCGGTTCTCTCGGGCGGCGCCATCGACCTGTCCACCGGCATCATCATCGGCGGCGCCATCGTGCTCGGCTACACCATCTGGGGCGGCATGTGGTCGGTGGCGATGACCGATCTCTTCCAGTCGATCGTGATCCTGGTCGGGCTGTGCGCCATCGCCTGGCTGGTGAGCGACATGGCCGGCGGCACGGGCAAGGTGATCGCGGCCGCGGCCGAGGCCGGCAAGTTCGAGTTCTGGCCCAAGGGCGGCACCAAGGAGTGGCTCGCCTTTGCCGCCGCCTGGATGACGCTCGCCATCGGCTCCATCCCGCAGCAGGACGTGTTCCAGCGCGTCACCTCGGCGAAGGACGAGAAGACCGCGGTGCGGGCGACGCTCGCCGGCGCGGCGATCTACTTCTGCTTCGCTTTCGTGCCGATCTTCATCGCCTACTCGGCGCTGGTGATCGACCCGGGCATGGGCAAGCTGTTCGACGCCGAGGACGGGCGCGAGATCCAGCGCATCCTGCCCGACCTGATCCTGGAGCGCACGCCGCTGTGGGCGCAGGTGCTGTTCTTCGGCGCGCTCCTCTCGGCGATCATGTCCACCGCGTCCGGCGCCCTGATCGCGCCCACCGCGCTCGCCACGGAGAACATCGTGCGGCCGTTCTTCCGCAACATGAGTGACCGGCAGTTCCTGCTGCTGCTGCGGGTGGTGCTGGTCACCTTCACGCTCGGCGCCCTGCTGTTCGCACTCAACTCGCGCAGCACCATGTACGAGATGGTGCAGAACGCCTACAAGGTGACCCTGGTGTCCTGCGTCGCGCCGCTGGTCGCCGGCATCTTCTGGAAGCGCGCCAACAACGTCGGCGCCACGCTGGCGGTCGCGTTCGGCCTGGGCAGCTGGATCGCCGCCGAGGTGCTGGCGGCCGAGGCGACGGTGCCGCCGCAGCTGGTCGGGCTCGCGTTCTCGATCTTCGGCATGGTCATGGGCTCCTACCTGCCCGCGGCGCGGGCCGCCGCCCGTCCTTCGCACAAGCCCTAGCTTGCGCGAGTCCTCGCTCGCCCGCTTCCTCCTCCTCGCCACCGTCCTGCTCGTCGCCTACGCGACGCTGCATCCGCTGTCGGGCTGGCGCGACCCGGGCGCGACGCCGTTCGCGTTCCTCGCCGCGCCCTGGCCGCGCTACCTCACCGGCTTCGACCTCGCCGCCAACTTCGCCGGCTACGTGCCGTATGGCTTCCTGTTCGTCCTCGCCGTGCGGCCGGGCTGGCCGGCGGCGACGGCGGTTGCGTTCGCGCTCGCCTCGGGCGGCGCGCTGTCGCTGGCGCTGGAGGCGGCGCAGAGCTTCCTGCCGGCCCGCATCCCGTCGCAGGCCGATGTGCTCGCCAACGTCGCCGGCGTGGCCGCCGGGGCGCTCGCCGGAGCGGTCGCGGCGCCGCGCCTGCTGGGCGGCGGGGCCCTGCGTCGCGCGCGAATCGCGGTGCTGGAGTCCGGCACCTGGGCCAACCTCGGCCTGACGCTGCTCGGGCTGTGGCTGTTCGCGCAGCTGAACCCGGCCACGCTGCTGTTCGGCGCCGGGGACCTGCGCGACCTCGTTGCCGCGCCGGCGGGCGAGCGCCATGGCGCCGGGTTCTTCATCGCCGTGGAGTGCGCCGTCGCCACGGCGAACCTGCTCGCGGTGACGCTGCTCGGCTCGGCGCTGGCGCGCCCCGGGGCGCCGCTGCGCGCGCTGCTGGCCGGACTGCTCGCGGCCGCCCTGGCGGTGCGCACCCTGGCGTTCGCGGTGCTGATGCAGGCGGAACACGCGCTGGTCTGGCTCACCCCGGGCGCGCAGCTGGGCCTCGTCTGCGGTGCCGGGCTGGCGCTGGCGGCGCTCGCGCTGCCGCGCGGCGCGCGCCTGGCGCTGGCGGCGATGCTGCTCATGGCGGCCACGGTGCTGGTCAACCTGGCGCCGCCGAACCCCTACCTCGCGGCGACGCTGAAGGTCTGGGAGCAGGGCCATTTCCTCAACTTCAACGGCCTGACGCGGCTGGTGTCCGCGCTGTGGCCGTTCATCGCCATGGGCTACCTGGTGCTGCTCGCCGCGCGCCGCGGGCGCGAGGGGCCGCTCGGGTAGAATCCGGCCCCCATGTCCCCCGATCCCTACTACCGGCGCCACATCTTCTTCTGCTGCAACCAGCGCGAGGGCAGCGACCGGCCCAGCTGCAACGGCAAGGGCGCCTCGGCGATGCGCGACTACGCCAAGCAGCGCGTGAAGGAACTGGAGCTCGCCGGCGAAGGCAAGGTGCGCGTCAACCAGTCCGGGTGCCTGGACCGCTGCGAGGAGGGGCCCTGCGCGGTGGTGTACCCGGAGGGCGTCTGGTACACCTACGTGGACCGCGCCGACATCGACGAGATCGTCGAGGAGCACCTGCAGCACGGCCGCATCGTCGAGCGGCTGCGCATCTGATGCCGGCGCCGTCCCGGCGCGAGTTCGTCGCCGGCGCCGCCGGCCGCATCGAGTGCGCGGTGGACACCCCCGAGGGCGGCGCGGCGCGCGGCATCGCGCTGGTCGCCCATCCGCATCCCCTCTTTGGCGGCACCCTGGACAACAAGGTGGCGCAGACCCTGGCGCGCGCCTTCGTCGAGCTGGGCTACGAGGCCTGGCGGCCCAACTTCCGCGGCGTGGGACAGAGCGAGGGCAGCCACGACGAGGGGCGCGGCGAACTGGAGGACCTGCTCGCGGTGCTCGAGCACGCGGGCGCGCGGCGGCCTGCGCTGGCGGGGTTCTCCTTCGGCGCCGCGCTCGTGGCGCAGGCCGCGCAACGCATCGAGGCCGAGCGGCTGGTGCTGGTCGGGCTGGCGGTGAACCGGCTGCCGGTGCCGAAGGTCGCGGCCGACACGCTCGTGATCCACGGCGAGGAGGACACCACGGTGCCGCTCGCCGACGTATTCGCCTGGGCGCGGCCGCAGGACCTGCCGGTGGTGGTGATTCCCGGCACCGACCATTTCTTCCATCGCCGGCTCGGCCTGCTGCGCGCGATCGTGAAAGGCAATTGGAAGTGAGCGCGTTGCCGGCGTTGTCGGTCAAGGGCCTGCTCAAGCGCTTCGGCGAGGCCGAGGTGGTGTGCGGCGTGGACCTCGAGGTGGCGCCGGGCGAATGCTTCGGCCTGCTCGGCCCGAACGGCGCGGGCAAGACCACGACGCTCAACCTGTGCCTGGGCATGACCGAGCCGGACGCCGGCGAGATCCGGCTGCTGGGCGAGCCGGTCCCGGCGCGCGCGCGCGAGGCGCGCGCCGCCGTGGGCGTGGTGCCGCAGTTCGACAACCTCGACCCGGATTTCACCGTCGCCGAGAACCTGCTGGTCTACGGCCGCTACTTCGGCATGTCCGACCGCGACATCGCCCCGCGCATACCCGGGCTGCTCGAGTTCGCCGGCCTCGCCGGGCGCGCCGACGCCAGGATCCGCGCCCTCTCCGGCGGCATGAAGCGGCGCCTGACGCTGGCGCGCGCGCTGGTGAACGAGCCCAGGCTGCTGTTCATGGACGAGCCCACCACGGGCCTCGATCCGCAGGCGCGGCACCTCATCTGGGAGCGGTTGCGGCGCCTCGCGCAGCAGGGCCGCACGCTGGTGCTCACCACCCACTTCATGGAGGAGGCCGAGCGCCTGTGCACGCGCGTGGCCATCATGGACAAGGGCCGAATCATCGTCGAGGGCCCGCCGCGCGCGCTCATCGCCCGGCACATCGAGCCCCAGGTGCTGGAAGTGCACGGCCCCGGCGTGGAGCAGTGGATGGAGCGGGCGCGGGCGCTGGCGCCGCGGGTGGAGCGCGCCGGCGAGACGGTGTTCTGCTACGCGCAGAACGTGGAGGCGGCGATCGCCAGCCTCGCCGACCAGCGGGAACTGGTCTACCTGCACCGGCCGGCGAACCTCGAGGACCTGTTCCTCAAGCTGACCGGCAGGGACCTGAGGGACTGAATCCGCCATGACGAGCGCCCGCCTCTACGCACTGCCCGGATTCAGCCTGCGCGCGATCGCGGTCTGGCGCCGTCACCTGCTGGTCTGGAGGAAGCTCGCGGTGCCCTCGATCCTGGGCAACCTCGCCGACCCGCTGCTGATGCTGTTCGGCCTGGGCTACGGCCTGGGCGCGGTGATCGGCAACGTCGACGGCACCAGCTACTTCGCCTTCCTCGCCGGGGGCTTCCTCGCCTCGTCCACCATGTACGCGGCGACGTTCGAGTCGCTGTACTCGGCGTTCTCGCGCATGCACGTGCAGCGCACCTGGGAGGCGATCGTGTACGCGCCCATGACGCTGGAGGACGTCCTCGCCGGCGAGTGGATCTGGGCGGCGACCAAGTCGCTGGCCGCCGGCCTTTGCATGCTCGCGGTGGTGACGGTTTTCGGCTACGCCTCCTGGCCGATGGCGCTGGCCGCGGTCGGAGTGGTGGTCCTCATCGGCCTTGCCTTCGCCGCGCTCGGCCTTGCCATCAATGCCCTCGCCTCGGGCTATGATTTCTTCAGCTACTACATGACCCTGGTGCTGACGCCGATGATGATGCTCTCCGGGGTGTTCTTCCCGGTGGACAAGCTGCCCGACGCGGTGCAGGCCGCGAGCCAGGCGCTGCCTCTGTACCACGGCGTGGCGCTGGTGCGGCCCCTGCTCGCGGGCCAGGTGCCGGAGGGTGCGCTGCTGCATGTCGCGGTGCTTGCCGGCTACGCGCTGGCGGGCTTCTACGTCGCCACGGTGCTCACCCGCCGGCGACTGATGCGATAGGACGGCGCGCAAGCGATGCTCCTCGTCAAGTCCCTGCACATCTTCTTCGTGGTGAGCTGGTTCGCCGGCCTGTTCTACCTGCCGCGCCTGTTCGTCTACCACGCGCTGAGCACCGACGAGCTGTCGCTGGAGCGCTTCAAGGTGATGGAGCGCAAGCTCTACTGGGGGATCGCCACGCCCTCGGGCCTGCTTGCGCTCGCCACCGGGCTGTGGCTGTGGCTGGGCTGGTTCCCCGGCGCCGGCGGCTGGCTGCACGCCAAGCTGGCGCTGGTGGCGACCCTGGTCGCCTACCACTTGTGGTGCGGCAAGCTGATGCTCGAGTTCCGCGCCGGGCGCAACCGCCACGGCCACGTCTGGTACCGCTGGTTCAACGAATTTCCGGTGATCGTGCTGCTGGGCGCGATCCTGCTCGTCGTCTACAAGCCCTTCTGAGGTCTCTATTGCCTGGGCTTACCAAATACGACGCACGAGCTAGGACTTTGATTCGCCTCTGTGGGATTCAGTATCCAAGCGTCGAATCTTGAATCTGCCAATTCCAAGAGCTTGGTAGTTCTTGAACCGAAGTAGCTCCGCCGCTTCCTTGCCGATGAACAGTTCAGCATCCGTTCGCGGATCTCGATGCTCTACTACCTCGGTTACGAAAAGATGAATCGTTGGTTTGAACTCGCTCCCTTCATTCGACACCACCACTATCTCGCCTTTCGCGAGATTGAGGCGATTACCTTTAAAGGTGATCACGTAGTTACGTTCAAGCCGGTTGTTGATTCCAACATTTACATCGATTCCGCCCTCAATCTTGCTAACTAAGTTTGCGTTGAGTCGATCTATCGTACGTTGTACAGATTCAATCTGACTTCCTGCACGTTTGATTATTGGAACTACATCAATGGCAGCGTTTACCAGATACCAAATGCCTGCAACTAGAAATCCACCAAAGACAGTGACGAACCATACGTTGTTGACGAGTTTCTTCACCGTTCTACCCAATCCCGCTCGTTTTGTTTCTGGGCTCGTCGCCATACGCGTTTCTTTTCTTCTGGATCAGGTAGTTGGTTTCTCACGCTTGCCGAAATTCAGTGCTCGTTGCGGCATTTGTCGGCGAATAAATCGACCGAGCAGAGGCACAGCGAAGGAGTACTTTCCATGGCGATTTTTGTATATGAGACCAGCGTCACACAGTACAGACAACATTTGACTAACGTGGCTACTGCTGAATGGTTTCGGAGAGCTCTTGGATTGCTCAACTACCTCTTGAACTGTGAACTCATTCTCCGAAGTCTCCAGTTGCGCGATCACCCCCATTAACTCGCGTTGTCTATCTGTAGATCGTGCCCATCTACCGGAGAAAAAATCCGCGTCGAGCTTACGGACGATCTCATTCACTGGGACAGAGTGCTTCTCGCCCCGGGAGTCTTGCTGAATGAATATGTCGTAGACCTCTCTACAGATAAACTGGATAAAGTAAGGGTATCCGGCAGAGATATCCACGATTGTGTCTACGGACTCACTGGTAAATGTAACTGGACAACCTGTGGCTTTGATTGGAACCAGCATAGCGTCACGACTGGATTGTTGGTCTAGCCTATCTAGAAACACAACGTGGAACATTCGCTCTGAAAACGTTCTTGCTTCAACCAGCTTTGGGAACAGTGTCGGGAGGCCAGTCAGTACAAGAGTGAACCGAATGCCCTTTCGTTGAAGCGACTGAAACACGTCAAGGAGCAACGACAACGGATACTGGTCCTTCTCCGCATGATCAGTGAGATTCTGTGCTTCGTCGTAGGCGAAGATGATTCCTCTCGGACCTTGGTCAATAGATGTAATGCGCTCCCACACAAGTTCCAATACGCGCTTTAATTTATCGCTGACTAGCCCTGGTGTTTGATCGTAGACTCCTGCAAGAGTGTCAAAAGAAAGTCGTTCTTCAAACAAATCTGTTTGGGAAAGAAAGCCGGGTTTGCTTGTTCGCCAAGACCTATTTATGAGCGATGAGGTGACTACGGAAATGTCGGTAAGCAACCTCGTTGCGAGATTCTGTTCGCTTAGGCTGGATGTTTCGGATAGATCAGTTCCTACCCAAAGCCACTTCTCTCTGCCCGCAATTGGACGAAGCGATTCAAGAAGTACGGTTTTTCCAACTCCACGCAAACCTGTAAGGACCATGTTTTGAAGAATCACTTCTTGGTCCAGCAGTTGCTCGAACTCCTTTATTTCTTTGTCACGTCCAGCGAGATAGGGCGGCATATGGCCTGCGCCTGGACGAAAAGGGTTTGCGAAAGTCTTCTTGGACATATGCAGGCGCAGTGAATGAATTACATAAATTTACTGGAGTGGCTAATTGTAGTGCACGATGTTGTTACTAGTCAACACTTAGAGGGCAACTAGGTAAATGATGCTTAATTGTTGTAAATCAGTAATTTAGGCACAGCCATGAATGAGCTGTTCTTTGCTCCATGCCCTCGTGGCCTTGAGTCATTACTACGTGACGAGATTGATGCCCTTGGAGCGCAGAACTCATCTGTTACGAATGGTGGCGTTGCCTTCGCTGGATCGTGGGAAACCTGCTATCGGGTCAACCTGTGGTCGCGTCTTGCCTCCCGGGTGCTGTGGCGCGTCGCCGGGTTCGCCTACAAGACCGAAGAAGACGTCTACAAGGCCGCCAGGGCAGTGGATTGGCCGCGCCTGTTCCCGGTCCGCAACAGCCTGCGCGTAAATATTTCGGCGCAGAAGAGCCCGCTGAAGAGCCTGGATTTCGCCACCCTGCGCATCAAGGACGCCGTCTGCGACCGCTTCCGTGAAGTGCTCGGCAAGCGGCCGGACGTGGACCGCGCCAGCCCGGACACCCGGGTGCACGCCTTCCTGGAGGCCGATCGCGGCGCGCTGTACCTGGACACCTCCGGCGAGCCGCTGTTCAAGCGCGGCTGGCGCAGCCAGGCCGGGGAGGCGCCGCTGCGCGAGAACCTGGCCGCCGGGATCGTGATGCTGTCGGGGTGGAAGCCCGACGAGCCGCTGCTGGACCCGATGTGCGGCGGCGGGACCCTGCTGGTGGAGGCGGCGGCGATGGCCCGCGGCCGCGCACCGGGCGCGCGCCGCCGCTTCGGCTTCGAGAAACTGTCGAACTACGACGCCGGCCTGTGGGAGCGGGTGCGCAGCGCGCCCGGCGCGGGCGAGCCGCGCAACCCGGTGCTGTACGGCAGCGATTCGGACGAGAAGGCGATCGCGATGACGCGGCGCAACCTCGCCGAGGCCGGCGTCGAGCGCTGGGTGAAGCTGGAACGCGCGGACGTCCTGCAGCGCGCCGCGCCCGCGCCCGCGGGCGTGCTGATCGCGAACCCGCCCTACGGCGAGCGCATCGGCTCGCGGGAGGAACTGGAGGCGTTCTACCCGAAACTGGGCGATGCGCTGAAGCGCAATTTCGCCGGCTGGCGGGCGCACCTGTTCACCGCCGACCTGAGGCTGCCCAAGCTGATCCGCCTGCAGCCGTCGCGGCGGGTGCCGCTCTACAACGGCGCGCTGGAATGCCGGCTGTACGAGTTCCGGATCGTCGCCGGGTCGAATCGCGGCTGAGTCAGGCGCCGGGGTAGTGCAGCAGGGCGAGGGCGACGAGCGCGGGGAAGGCCTGCACCCAGAAGATCCGGCGGCTGACGGTGGCCGCGCCGAAGACTCCGGCCAGCGCCACGCAAACGAGGAAGAACACCTTGATCGCGAGGCCCGCCGCTCCCAGCGCAAGGCCCCAGGCGAGGCCGGCGGCGAGAAAGCCGTTGTAGAGGCCCTGGTTGGCGGCGAGGACCCTGGTCTGCGCGGCCTGCTCCGGGGTCATGCGGAAGGTGCGCAGGCCGCGCGGCTTGTCACAGAGGAACATCTCCAGCACCAGGAAATACAGGTGCGCGAGCGCCACCAGGCCGATGAGGACGTCGGCGAGCGCGCTCACCCGCGGCTCAGACGATGTCCAGGTGCTCGATGCCCTTGGTGAGGTCCTTGTCCTTCGATTCCTTGCCGTGCAGCTTGATGTTGAGCCGCACCTCGTTGGTGGAATCGGCGAACCGGAGCGCGTCCTCGTAGCTGATGCGGCCGGCCTCGTGCAGGTCGAACAGCGCCTGGTCGAAGGTCTGCATCCCCAGCTCGCGCGACTTCTTCATGATCTCCTTGATGCCGTGGATCTCGCCCTTGAAGATCAGGTCCGAGATCAGCGGCGAGTTGAGCAGCACCTCCACCGCCGCGGCGCGGCCCTTGCCCTCGCGCAGCGGGATCAGGCGCTGCGAGATCACCGCCTTCAGGTTCAGCGACAGGTCCATCAGCAGCTGGTGGCGCCGCGCTTCCGGGAAGAAGTTGATGATCCGGTCCATGGCCTGGTTGGAGTTGTTGGCGTGCAGCGTGCCCAGGGCGAGGTGGCCGGTCTCGGCGAAGGCCACGGCGTGCTCCATCACCTCCATCTCGCGGATCTCGCCGATCAGGATCACGTCCGGGGCCTGGCGCAGGGTGTTCTTCAGCGCCGCCTCCCAGGATTCGGTGTCCACGCCCACCTCGCGCTGCGTGATCAGGCAGTTCTTGTGCGGGTGCACGTACTCGACCGGGTCCTCGATGGTGATGATGTGGCCGTAGGAGTTCTCGTTGCGGTAGCCGAGCATCGCCGCGAGCGAGGTGGACTTGCCCGAGCCGGTGCCGCCGACGAACAGCACCAGGCCGCGCTTGGTCATCGCCACGTCCTTCAGCACCGGCGGCAGCTTCAGGTCGTCGAAGTTCGGGATCGAGGTGGTGATCACGCGCAGCACCGCGCCGACGCAGCCCATCTGCACGAAGCAGTTGACGCGGAAGCGGCCGATGCCGGCCGGGTTGATGGCGAAGTTGCACTCCTTGGTGGCCTCGAACTCCGCCGCCTGCTTGTCGTTCATGATCGAGCGCACCAGCATCGCGGTGTGCTGCGCGGTGAGCGCGGTCTGCGACACCGGGGTCATCTTGCTGTCCACCTTCATCGCCGGCGGGAAGCCGGCGGTGAGGAACAGGTCCGAGCCCTTCTTGGCGAGCAGCGCCCGCAGCAGGTCGTAGATGAATTTGGTTGCCTGTTCGCGTTCCATGCGGGCCTAGCCTCCGACGAAGTTGTCCTTGTTGGCCGCCTTGCTGCGCGCCTCGGCCATCGAGATGATGTTGCGCTTCACCAGGTCCTGCAGGTTCTGGTCCAGCGTCTGCATGCCCATCTGGGCGCCGGTCTGGATCGCGGAGTACATCTGCGCGATCTTGTTCTCGCGGATCAGGTTGCGGATCGCGGGGGTGCCGATCATGATCTCGTGCGCCGCGACCCGCCCCGAGCCGTCCTTGGTCTTGAGCAGGGTCTGCGAGATGATGGCGCGGATCGACTCCGAGATCATCGCCCGGATCATCTCCTTCTCCGCCGCCGGGAACACGTCCACGATGCGGTCGATGGTCTTGGCCGCCGACGAGGTGTGCAGGGTGCCGAACACCAGGTGGCCGGTCTCCGCGCCCGAGAGCGCAAGGCGGATGGTCTCCAGGTCGCGCATCTCGCCCACCAGGATCACGTCCGGGTCCTCGCGCAGGGCGCTGCGCAGGGCGTTGGCGAACGACAGCGTGTGCGGCCCGACCTCGCGCTGGTTGATCAGGCATTTCTTCGACTCGTGCACGAACTCGATCGGGTCCTCGATGGTGAGGATGTGGCCTTCCTCGGTCTCGTTCTTGTGGTTCACCATCGCCGCCAGGGTGGTCGACTTGCCCGAGCCGGTCGGGCCGGTCACCAGCACCACGCCGCGCGGCTGGTCGGCGATCGCGGTGAAGGACTTCGGGCACTTCAGGTCCTCCAGCGACAGGATCTTGGAGGGAATGGTCCGCAGCACCGCGCCGGCGCCGCGGTTCTGCACGAAGGCGTTGACGCGGAAGCGCGCCAGGTTCGGCACCGCGAACGAGAAGTCGCACTCGAGGTTTTCCTCGTAGAACTTGCGCTGCCCGTCGTTCATGATGTCGTAGATCATCCCGTGCACGTCCTTGTGCTCCATGGCCGGCAGGTTGATGCGCTTGATGTCGCCGTGCACGCGGATCATCGGCGGCAGGCCCGAGGACAGGTGCAGGTCGGAGGCCTTGTTCTTGACGACAAACGCAAGCAATTCAGTGAGATCCATTACAATTCCTCCGGGGCCAAGTGCATGACGAAGCAGGCAAAGTATGCGGTCAATCCATGACAACTTGCAAGCCGTGAGGGACCGCATCGCGCGCGCCGCGAAGGCGGCCGGGCGCGCGCCGGAAAGCGTGGCGCTGGTCGCGGTCTCCAAGACCCAGCCCGCCTCCGCGCTCGCCGCGGCGCTCGCCGCCGGGCAGCGCGCTTTCGGCGAGAACTACGTCCAGGAGGCGGTGGAGAAGATGGACAGCCTGCGCGCGGACGAAGCGGCGCCTCCCCTCGAATGGCACCTGGTGGGTCCGCTGCAGTCGAACAAGACCCGCGTGGTCGCGGCGCGCTTCGACTGGGTCCACAGCATCGAGTCGGAGAAGGTGGCGCGGCGCCTCTCGGAGGCGCGCCTGGACGCGCAGGCGCCGCTCAATGTGCTGATCCAGGTCAACGTCTCGGGCGAGGCCAGCAAGAGCGGCGTCGCGCCGGCGGCGGTCCCGGCGCTGGCGGCCGCGGTCGCCGCGCTGCCGCGCCTGCGATTGCGCGGCCTGATGGCGATCCCCGAGCCCGGCGCCGGCGCGGCGCGCTACCGCGCGCTCAAGGCCCTGTTCGACCAGCTCGCGCCGCTGGGCGCGGACACGCTCTCGGTCGGGATGAGCGACGACATGGAGCTTGCGATCGCCGAGGGTTCCACCATGGTGCGCGTGGGCACCGCCGTGTTCGGCGCGCGGCAGAAGATCCGGCCGGCGGCATGAACATCACGTTCATCGGCGGCGGCAACATGGCCGACGCGCTGCTGGGCGGGCTCCTCGGCAAGGGGTTCGCCCCGGCCTCGCTGCGCGTCGTGGAGATCGACGCGGCGGCGCGCGGCCGGCTGGAGTCGAAGTATCCGGGCTTGAAGGCTTTCGCCTCCGCGCGCGAGGCATTGCGCACCGGCGACATCGTCGTCTTCGCGGTCAAGCCGCAGCAGATGAAGGAGGCGGTGCGCGCGAGCGGCCTGGGGAAGGATGCCAACCTGGTCATCAGCATCGCCGCGGGAATCACCCTGGCCAGCCTCTCGCGATGGCTGCAGGGGCATCAGCGCCTCGTGCGCGTGATGCCCAACACGCCCTCGCTGATCGGGGAGGGCATCGCCGGGTTGCTTGCCGCCCCCGGCGCAACGGCGCAGGACATGGAGGCGGCCGAGGCCATCATCGGCGCGGTCGGCAAGAGCGTGCGCGTCGCCACCGAGGCGGACATCGATACCGTGACCGCGGTTTCCGCGAGCGGCCCGGCCTACGTGTTCTGGTTCATCGAGCAGCTGGCGAAGTCCGGCGAGGCGCTCGGCCTGCCGGCCGCGACGGCGAAGATGCTCGCCATCGAGACCGTCCTCGGCGCGGCGAAGCTCGCGGCGCAGAGCGACGAGCCGCCCTCGGTGCTGCGCGAGCGGGTGACCTCCAAGGGCGGCACGACGGCGGCGGCGCTGAAGGTGTTCGATGAATCCGGGATGGCCGCGAGCTTCCTGAAGGCGGTGGCGGCGGCCAAGCGCCGGGGCGCCGAGATGGGCGAAGAAATGGGCCGGGACTGATGCTCTCGCAGATGGCCTCCCTGCTGGTGGACGTGGTGGCGGGCTTCTTCGTCTACACGCTGCTCGCGCGCTTCCACTTCCAGTGGCTGCGGGTGCCGTTCCGCAACCCGGTGGGCGAGTTCATCGTGGCGGTGACCAACTGGATGGTGGTGCCGGCGCGGCGCGTCGTTCCGTCGCTGGCCGGACTCGACCTCGCCTCGCTCCTGCTCGCGCTCGCGTTCCAGGGCGCCGCGCTCTGGGCGCTGGCGGCGATCGCCGGCGTGCAGCCCGAGCCGGGGCGCGTGTCCGCGCTGGCCGCGGTGACCCTGCTGCGCTACAGCCTGCACATCCTGGTGTTCGCGATCATCGTGCAGGCGGTGCTGTCGTGGGTGAATCCCTACAACCCGATGGCGGGCACCTTCAACGCCATCACGCGGCCGTTCCTGGCGCCGATCCGGCGCTTCCTGCCGGTGATGGGCGGCCTGGACCTCTCGCCGCTGGTGCTGCTGGTGATCCTGCAGCTGCTGTTCATCCCGCTCGATCACCTGCAGGCGGCGGTGCGGGAGATTCCGTTCTGAGCGGGCAGCCGGCACGCGCCGGCTGCCCGGTTTCGCGCTAGGCGGCCTTCTTCGCCGCGGCCTTCTTCTCGTCACCAGCGCGCTGTGCGCGTTCGTCAAAGAACTGCTCGTCCTCGGTCGAGCCGTGCAGCGCCGTGGTCGAGGCCTTGCCGGCGGTGACGACCTGGGTGACCTGGTCGAAGTAGCCGGTGCCCACCTCGCGCTGGTGCTTGACCGCGGTGAAGCCCTTCTCCGCGGCGGCGAACTCCTTCTGCTGCAGCTCGACGAACGCGGTCATGTTGTTGCGCGCGTAGCCGTAGGCGAGGTCGAACATGGAGTAGTTGAGCGAGTGGAAGCCCGCCAGGGTGATGAACTGGAACTTGTAGCCCATGGCGCCCAGCTCGCGCTGGAACCTGGCGATGGTGGCGTCGTCCAGGTTCCGCTTCCAGTTGAACGAGGGCGAGCAGTTGTACGCCAGCATCTTGCCCGGGTACTTCCTGCGGATGCCCTCGGCAAAGGCCTTGGCGAAGGCGAGGTCCGGCGTGCCGGTCTCGCACCACACCATGTCGGCGTACTCGGCGTAGGCCAGGCCGCGCGACAGCGCCTGGTCGAAGCCCTTCTTCGTCTTGTAGAAGCCTTCCGAGGTGCGCTCGCCGGTGATGAACGGCTTGTCGTTCTCGTCCACGTCCGAGGTGACGATGTCGGCCGCCTCCGCGTCCGTCCTCGCCAGCAGCACCGTCGGCACGCCCATGACGTCGGCCGCGAGGCGCGCCGCGATCAGCTTCTGCACCGCTTCCTGCGTGGGCACGAGCACCTTGCCGCCCATGTGGCCGCATTTCTTGACCGAGGCCAGCTGGTCCTCGAAGTGCACGCCGGCGGCGCCGGCCTCGATCATGGCCTTCATCAGCTCGAAGGCGTTCAGCACGCCGCCGAAGCCGGACTCGGCGTCCGCCACGATCGGGGCGAACCAGTCGATGCTTCCCGTGCCTTCCATGGTCTGGATCTGGTCCTGGCGCGCGAGCGCGTTGTTGATGCGCTTGACCACCGTCGGCACCGAGGTGGTGGCATACAACGACTGGTCCGGGTACATGGACAGCGAATCGTTCGCGTCCGCCGCCACCTGCCAGCCCGAGAGGTAGATCGCGGGCACGCCCGCCTTGACCTGCTGCATCGCCTGGTTGCCGGTAAGCGCGCCGAGGGAATTCACGAACGGCATCTCGTTGCACTTCTTCCACAGCTTCTCGGCGCCCAGCCGCGCCAGCGTGTGCTCGATCTTCACGCTGCCGCGCAGGCGCACGACGTCGGCCGCGGTGTAGCCCCGCTTGACGCCCTTCCAGCGCGGGTTCTCGTTCCAGTCCTTCTCCAGCTTGGCGATTTCTTCCTGGCGGTTCATCCGATCTCCGTGGGGGTAAAAAAATTGACCTTGGTCAAGATTACGGGGAGGGATGACGCGCAGCAACATGGCCGTTCCATATCTTGAAACGGCACTAAAACAAGGAATTACAGCAAGTTAAGCGCTCTGCATTTCATGATGTGGATGAAGATTTCAAAACCGTGCTGCCCCGCCGCATCCTTCGGTCGGACCTTCACAATCCCGGTTTCACAGCCTCAGGTCTGCACCAGCTTGCGGTGGCGATGCACGCTGAGCAGGATGCCGATGCCCATGAACAGCGTCACCAGCGCGGTGCCGCCATAGGAGATGAAGGGCAGGGGCACGCCCACCACCGGCAGGATGCCGGAGACCATGCCCATGTTGACGAAGGCGTAGGTGAAGAACATCAGCGTGATCGCCGCGGCAAGCAGGCGCGCGAAGAAGGTGGGCGCGTTGGCCGCGATCATCAGCCCGCGCGCGATCAGCGCAAGGTAGATCCCGAGCAGCACCAGGTTGCCGATGAGGCCGAACTCCTCCGAATACACCGCGAAGATGAAATCGGTGTGGCGCTCCGGGATGAACTCCAGGTGGGTCTGCGTGCCGTGCAGCCAGCCCTTGCCCGTGATGCCGCCCGAGCCCACCGCGATGGTGGACTGGATGGTGTGGTAGCCCGCGCCCAGCGGGTCCTGCGACGGGTCGAGCAGGGTGAGGACCCTGCGGCGCTGGTAGTCGTGCAGCATGCCCCACAGCGGCGCGAGGCTGGCGAGGCCCAGCAACCCCAGGCCGGCCAGGATCTTCCAGCCGATGCCGGCGAAGAAGATGACGTAGAAGCCGACCGCGCCCACCAGCACCGCGGTGCCGAGGTCGGGCTGGCGCGCGATCAGGGCGACCGGCACCGCGAGCAGCACCGCGGCGACCGCGAAATCGCGCAACCGCAGCGTGGCCTCGTTGCGATGGAAGTACCAGGCGAGCATCAGCGGCAGCGCCAGCTTCATCGCCTCGGAGGGCTGGATGCGCGTCACGCCGACGTGCAGCCAGCGCCGCGCGCCGTTGACGATGTCGCCGAACAGGGCCACCCCGACCAGCAGCGCGAGGCCGACGAGGTAGGCCGGCACCGCGAAGCGCATCAGCGTCTGGGGCGGGACCTGCGCCAGGACCCACATCGCGCCCAGCGCCACCGCCAGGTTCACCAGCTGCGCGTTGACGCGACCCGGCGTCTCGTTGGTGGCCGAGTACAGCGCCGCCAGCCCGATCGCGACCAGCAGCGCGGTGATCGCGAGCAGCGGCCCGTCCAGGCCTTCGCCCAGGCGCGCAAGGATGCGGCGCGGGGAGAGCAGGGCGGCGTCCATCAGTCGCTCTCCGCCTCGTCCTCGTCGTCCCCGGCTGCGGCGCCGGGCGCGGCCTCCGGGACCTTGCCGAGCAGGTAGTAGTCGAGCACGGTGCGCGCGATCGGCGCCGCGGCGCGCGCGCCGAAGCCGCCGTTCTCCACGATCACCATCAGCGCGATGCGCGGGCTCTCGAGCGGGGCGAAGACGATGAACAGGGAATGGTCGCGGTGGCGCTCGGCCACCTTCTTCTCGTCGTACTTCTCGCCCTGCTTCATGCCGATCACCTGCGCGGTGCCGGTCTTGCCGCCGCTGGAGTACTGCGCGTTGCCGAAGGCGCGCGCGCCGGTGCCCTCGGTGTTGACCCCGGCCATGGCCCGCTTCACGAACTCGATGTTCTCGGGCTTGAGCGCCAGGCGCTGCTGCAGCACCGGCTCGAGGTGGCGGCGCGCGCCGGTGCGGACATCGTCGATGTGCGACACCAGGCGCGGCCGGTACATGTCGCCGTTGGCCGCCAGCGTCGCCATGGCGAGCGCGATCTGCATCGGCGTGTAGGCGTTGTAGCCCTGCCCGATGCCGATCGAGATGGTCTCGCCGGCGTACCACTTTTTCTGCTCCGGCTTGGCGAAGCGCCGTTGCTTCCATTCCGGCGAGGGCAGCACCCCGGCGGCCTCGCCCTCCAGGTCGATGCCGCTCTTCGAGCCGAAGCCGAACTTGCCGATGAAGCCGGCGATGGCGTCGATGCCCATGTCGTTGGCGAGCTGGTAGTAGAAGGTATCGGAGGACACCACGATGGACTTGTACAGGTCGACGTGGCCGTGGCCGCCGGGCTTGGAGTCGCGGAAGCGCCGGCCGCCGAACTCGAAGTAGCCCGGGTCGCTGATGGCGCTCCTCGGGGTGCGCTTGCCCAGCTCCAGCGCCGCCATCGCCATGAACGGCTTGAAGGTCGAGCCCGGCGGGTAGACGCCGGCGATGGCGCGGTTGTTGAGCGGGCGGTCGGGCGAGTTGTTCAGCTCGGCCCAGCTCTGCGGGTCGATGCCGTCGACGAACAGGTTGGGGTCGAAGCCGGGCTTGGAGACGAAGGCGAGCACGCCGCCGGTCGAGGGCTCGATCGCCACCAGCGCGCCGCGGCGCGCGCCGAAGGCCGTCTCGGCGACCTGCTGCAGCCGGATGTCCAGCGTCAGGGTGACGTTGCTGCCCGCCTGCGCCGGGGTGCGGGCCAGGGTGCGGATGCCGCGCCCGGCGGCGTCGATCTCCACCTGCTCGAAGCCGGTCGTGCCATGCAGGTCGTGCTGGTAGCTCGCCTCCAGCCCGGCGCGGCCGATGAAGTCGGTGCCGCGGTAGTTCGCCTCCACCCCCAGCTCGGCGAGCTTCTCCTGGTCCTTCTGGTTGATGCGGCCGATGTAGCCGATGACGTGCGAGGCGAGCTCGCCGTGCGGGTACTGGCGGAACAGGCGCGCCTTGATCTCGACGCCCGGGAAGCGGAAGCGGTTGGCGGCGAAGCGCGCCACTTCCTCGTCCGAGAGCCGCGTCCGGATCGGCAGGCTCTCGGCATTGCGCGTCTCCGCGAGCAGCTTGCGGAACCGGGCGCGGTCCTTCGGCTGCACCTCGACGTACTCGGACAGCGCCTGGATGGTGCCGTCGAGGTCCTTCACCCGGGCCGGGAAGATCTCCAGCGTGTAGGCGGAGTAGTTGCGCGCGAGCACCACGCCGTTGCGGTCGAGGATCAGGCCGCGGTTGGGCGGCACCGGCACGATCGAGATCCGGTTTTCCTCGGCCTTCGACGCATAGGTGTCGTGCTGCACCACCTGCAGGTAGACGAAGCGCGCCGCGAGCAGGGCGAACGCGAGCAGCACGGCGAAGCCGGCGAAGCCCACGCGCAGCTGGAAGCTGTGCAGCTCGCGCTCGTGGTCGCGGATCTCCGCGCCCCTCAGGTCGCCCCTCACAGCGTCCTCGCGGTCGTCATCACAGCGTCCTCACAGCGGCCGCGCCGGATCCGGCTCGGCCGGGCGCCGCTGCGGCAGCAGCAGCAGGGCGCTCACCAGCGGCCACAGCGCGGCCCCCAGGAGCGGGCCGACGGCGATGGACCAGCCCGGGAAATCGGCCCCGGTGGCGAGGCGCACGGCGAGGCCCACGGCCTGCGCGAACAGCAGGATCGCGGCCACGTGCAGCGACTGCCCCCAGAGCGAGAACCAGAGGATGCGGCGCGACAGCGTGATCGCGGCGAAGGCGAGCAGCGAGTAGGCGAGCGCGTGCTGGCCCAGCAGCACGCCGTTGCCGACGTCGGTGGCGAGGCCGAGGCACCAGGCCGCGCCCAGGCCCACCAGGCGCGGCTGCCGGACGCACCAGAAGGCGAGCACCAGCGCGACGAAATCCGGCACCAGCGCGATGTTCCCCCAGGGCAGGAAGTTGAGCAGCAGCGCCACGGCAAGCGAACCCACGATGGTGCCTGCGCGCACCGGCAGCAGGATGCGCTGCTCCGCGGGCATGTCACCGAGCTGCATCGGGATCCCTTGCGCCGTCCTTGCGACGGGGCTTGCGCTTGCCGGGGCGCTTCTCGGCGTCCGCGGCGGCGTCCTCCGGATAGGCCGGCAGCTTCGCGTCCTGCGAGAGCACCAGCACGAAGCGCCCGGCGTCCACGCCCGCGGCCGGCTGGCAGGTGATGCGCGCGAAGGCGTACGCGGCGTCGCGCTCGACCTTCGCCACGCTGGCCACCGGCAGCCCGGGCGGGTAGGTGCCGTCGATGCCGGAGGTCACCAGGCGGTCGCCGGCCTGGATCTCGGCGTTGGCGGCCATGAAGCGCAGCTCCAGCATGCCGCTCGCGCCGCCGCCGAAGGCCACCGCGCGCAGGCCGTTCCTCAGCACCTGCACCGGGATCGCCTGGTCCTTGTCGGTGACCAGCGTCACCTCGGCGACCAGGGCATGCACGCGCGTCACCTGCCCGAGCACGCCGGCCCCGTCCACCACCGGGGATCCCAGCGCGAGGCCGTGCTGCGCGCCGCGGTCGATCACCACCTTGCGCGCGTACGGGTCGCGCCCGTTGTAGAGGATCTCCGCCGGGGTGGACTGCACCGGCAGGCGCTCGGCGGCGCCCACCAGGCGCCGCAGCTGAGCCGCCTCGGCGCGCGCCGCCTCCTCGCGCTGCGCCGACTGCGAGGCGTCCAGCAGCCGCGCACGCAGCGCCGCGTTCTCCTCCTGCAGGCGCGACTGGCTGCCGAAGTACGCCGCGACGCGCTCGGCGAGCAGCGCCGGCGCGGTCGCGGCCACCTGCAGCGGGTAGACCGCCAGGGCGAGGACGCTCCTCAGGCCCTCGGCGTAGCGGAAGCGCGCGTCCAGCACCAGCAGGGCGAAGGACAGCGAGGCGAAGAACGCGAGGCGGACGAGGGGAGCCGGGCCGCGCTTGAAGAACGGTGGCGGCGAGTGCTCCATCTCACGCCATCACGGGGTCATGCGGCGGATCATTCGCTGGTGAAGATCGGCCCGAAGTGCTCCATCTTCTCGAGCGCCTTGCCCGAGCCGCGCACCACGCAGGTGAGCGGGTCCTCGGCGACGATCACCGGCAGCCCGGTCTCTTCCATCAGCAGGCGGTCCAGGTCGCGCAGCAGCGCGCCGCCGCCGGTCAGCACCATGCCCTTCTCGGCGATGTCGGCGCCCAGTTCCGGCGGGGTCTGCTCGAGGGCGCTCTTCACCGCCGAGACGATCTGGTTGAGCGGCTCGGTGAGCGCCTCGAGGATCTCGTTGGAGGAGATGGTGAAGCTGCGCGGGATGCCCTCGGCGAGGTTGCGTCCCTTCACCTCCATCTCGCGCACCTCGCTGCCGGGGAACGCCGAGCCGATGGTCTTCTTCACCAGCTCCGCGGTGGTCTCGCCCACCAGCATGCCGTAGTTGCGGCGGATGTAGTTGATGATCGCCTCGTCGAACTTGTCGCCGCCGACGCGCACCGAGCCCTTGTGCACCGCGCCGCCCAGGGAGATCACGCCCACCTCGGTGGTGCCGCCCCCGACGTCCACCACCATCGAGCCGGTGGCTTCCGCCACCGGGAGGTCGGCGCCGATCGCGGCGGCCATCGGCTCCTCGATCAGGAACACCTGCCCGGCGCCGGCGCCGATGGCGGATTCGCGGATCGCGCGGCGCTCGACCTGGGTCGAGCCGCAGGGCACGCAGATGATGATGCGGGGCGAAGGCGAGAACAGCTTGTTGTCGTGCACCTTCTTGATGAAGTACTTCAGCATCTGCTCGGTGACGGTGAAGTTGGCGATGACGCCGTCCTTCATCGGGCGGATGGCGACGATGTTGCCCGGCGTCTTGCCGAGCATCATCTTGGCGTCCTTGCCCACGGCCTGGATGGACTTCTTCGCGTTCGGCCCGCTGTCCTCGCGGATCGCGACCACCGAGGGTTCGTCCAGCACGATGCCCTTGCCGCGGACGTAGATCAGCGTGTTGGCGGTGCCGAGGTCGATCGCGAGGTCGTTGGAGAAATAACTGCGCAGAAATCCGAACATGTGCTGGCTCAATCCTTTCCCGTGATGCCTTAACAATCGCGCCTAAGGCTGCGTCGCGGCACCCGAATCGTCCCCCCGATCCGGCTGGGTCCCCTGCCGGCTATGATACCCTAACGGCGCCAGCGGGATGCCTCATTCCCGAGGGAAATCCGACCCGACGCGCCGCCCCGCCACCCATGTCCCTGACGCTCGAGCAAGTCCAGCGCATCGCGCATCTCGCGCGCATCGCGGTCAGCCCGGAGGAGATCCAGGGCGTGATGGAGCGCCTGAACCGCGTCCTGGTGCTGATCGACCAGCTGCAATCGGTGGACACCACCGGCATCGAGCCCATGGCGCATGCGCTGGATGCCGAAACCGGAGTCGTCCAGCGGCGACGGGCCGACGCGGTCACCGAACCGGACCGGCGGGACCAGTTCCAGGCGCGCGCGCCGGCCGCCGAGGCCGGCCTCTACCTGGTGCCGAAAGTGATCGAGTAGGTGCTCAACGCCACGCTCACGGAGTTGTCCGCGGCGCTCGCGGGGAAGCAGCTGTCCTCGGTCGAGCTGACAACCGCTTTCCTCAATAGAATCAAGCAGCTGAATCCGCGCCTGAACGCCTTCATCACGGTTGACGAGGCGCGCAGCCTGGCCGATGCGAAGGCCTCCGATGCGCGGCGCGCCAAGGCGGCCTCCGGCCCGCTGGAAGGCATCCCGATCGCCCACAAGGACATCTTCTGCACCCGGGACCTGCGCACCACCTGCGGCTCGCGGATGCTCGCGGACTTCGACAGTCCCTACGACGCCCATGTCATCGAGCGCTTCGCGGCCGCCGGGGCGGTGATGCTGGGCAAGACCAACATGGACGAGTTCGCCATGGGCTCGTCCAACGAGACCTCGTGGTTCGGGCCGGTGCGCAATCCCTGGGACACCGGCCTCGTTCCGGGCGGCTCCTCCGGGGGCTCGGCCGCCGCGGTGGCCGGGCGCCTCGCGCCGGCGGCCACCGGCACCGACACCGGCGGCTCGATCCGGCAGCCCGCCGCGCTGACCGGCACCTGCGGCCTCAAGCCCACCTACGGGGTGGTGTCGCGCTTCGGCATGATCGCGTTCGCCTCGTCGCTGGACCAGGGCGGGCCGATCGCCAAGAGCGCGGCCGACCTGGCGCTGCTGATGAACGCGATGGCGGGGTTCGACGCGCGCGATTCCACCAGCCTGGACCGTCCCGCCGAGGACTACGGACGCGAGCTCAACCTGGAACTGAAGGGCCTGCGCATCGGCCTGCCGCAGGAGTACTTCGGCGACGGCCTGCAGCCGGAAGTGCGCGCGCGCGTGGAGGAGGCGGTGCGCTGGTTCGAGTCGCAGGGCGCGAAGACCGTCCGGATCGCGCTGCCCAACACCGGGCTCGCGGTGCCGGTGTACTACGTGATCGCGCCGGCGGAGGCCTCCTCCAACCTGTCGCGCTTCGACGGGGTGCGCTACGGCCACCGCGCCAAGGACTATGCCGACCTCGCGGACATGTACCGGCGCACGCGCGCCGAGGGTTTCGGCGCCGAGGTCAAGCGCCGCATCCTGATCGGCACCTACGTGCTGTCGCACGGCTACTACGACGCCTACTACCTGCAGGCGCAGAAGATCCGCCGCCTGATCGCGCGCGACTTCGCCCAGGCCTTCGGCCAGTGCGACCTGGTGATGGGGCCGACCTCGCCCACCACCGCGTTCGCGCTCGGCGCCAAGGCCGACGACCCGGTGCAGATGTACCTGAACGACATTTTCACGATACCGGCGCCGCTCGCGGGCCTGCCGGGGCTGTCGATCCCCTGCGGCTTCGACGCCGCCGGCCTGCCGGTGGGCCTGCAGATCATGGGCAACTACTTCGCGGAGGCGAGGATGCTGGGCGCCGCGCACCGCTACCAGCAGGCCACCGACTGGCACCTGCGCGTGCCCGCGGGGACGCCGCTGTGAGGGCGCTGCTCGTGCTGCTCGCGTTCGCCATGCCGGCGGCCGCGCAGCAGGATACCGCCACCGTGGAGCTGATCGGCCAGCTGGGCAGCCGCGCCGCGGTCATGAACCTCTACACCAGCGCCCAGCCCGACGGCTCGGCGCGCATCACCGGCGACTACCTGCTGCTGCCGACGCTGCAGATGCGCTACCTCGCCGGCGAGCGCAGCCGCCAGCTGGGCGTGATGCTCCTCAACGAGGGCAACACCCCCATCCTCTACGGCCGCCCGCCGGAGGCCACGCTGCAGGGCACCTGGTCGGGCGGCGTGTTCAGGGGCAACCGCTTCGGGCCCGCCGGGCAGCTGCGCGAGCGCTTCGAGTTCAGCGAGCGCTTCCCGACCATGGACCAGTACTCGGCCAGCGTGCGCTGCGAACTCGCCGAGGGGCGCTATGCCTCGGCGCTGGCCTACGCGGTGGAGGGCGGCAAGCTGAAGCACTTCGAATGGCGCTCGCGGGTCTCGCCGGGCGAGCATCCATGCGCGGTATCGGGGCTGGAGCAGCGGCCGCACAACGGGGGCCTGCGCTTCGGCGCCGGCAGGTGCTCGGTGACGTTGCGCGACCTGGGCGAGTACGTGCGCGTCGTCGCCGAGGGTTGTGCCGAGTCCTGCGGCTCGCAGGGCTACCTGGAGCCGGTGCTGGTGGACCGGCGCGGCAACTGCCACCTGATGCGCCCGCAGCGGTGACGGCGATGGCCTGGGAAATCGTCGTCGGCATCGAGACCCACGCGCAGCTCGCCACGAAGAGCAAGATCTTCTCGGGCGCCGCGACCGCGTTCGGCGCGCCGCCCAACACCCAGGCCTCGGCGGTGGACATCGCGCTGCCGGGGGTGCTGCCGGTGTTGAACGGCCGCGTGGTGGAGCTGGCGATCCGCTTCGGCCTGGCGATCGGCGCGACCATCGCGCCGCGCTCGGTGTTCGCGCGCAAGAACTACTTCTACCCGGACCTGCCCAAGGGCTACCAGATCAGCCAGTACGAGCTGCCGGTGGTGCAGGGCGGCGCGCTGGAGATCGTGCTGCCGGAGGGGCCGAAGACCGTGCGCATCACGCGCGCGCACCTGGAAGAGGATGCCGGCAAGTCCCTTCACGAAGACTTTCATGGCATGTCCGGCATCGACCTCAACCGCGCCGGCACGCCGCTGCTGGAGATCGTCACCGAGCCCGACCTGCGCGGCGCCAGGGAGGCGGTCGCCTACGCGCGCGCGCTGCACGCGCTGGTGCGCTGGATCGAGATCTGCGACGGCAACATGCAGGAAGGCTCGTTCCGCTGCGACGCCAACGTCTCGGTGCGCAGGGCGGGCGACGACCGGCTGGGCACGCGCTGCGAGATCAAGAACCTGAACTCGTTCCGCTTCATGGAGAAGGCGATCGAGTTCGAGGCGCGGCGGCAGATCGAGCTGCTGGAGGACGGCGGCCGCGTCGTGCAGGAGACGCGGCTGTACGACCCGGACAAGGACGAGACCCGCTCCATGCGCTCCAAGGAGGACGCGCAGGACTACCGCTACTTCCCGGACCCGGACCTGCTGCCGCTGGTGATCCCGCCGGCGGAGGTGGAGGCGATCCGCGCCGGGATGCCGGAGTTGCCTGGCGCAATGAAGCTGCGGTTCATGCATTCCTATGGCGTCGGCGACTACGAAGCAAGCCTCCTGACATCGTCAAAGGGGATGGCGGGATTCTTCGAGGATTCGACAAGGCGGCTACTGGAACTGAACCCGCTGCGCCTGCCTGACACCGAGTCTGGTCGGCATGAAGCTCGAAGGATGTATGGAAGTGCAATCGCGAAGGGGATCGCGGGAATTCTGGCGGCGCAACTGAACCGCGATGGTCTCGAGATCGAGAGTTCGAAAGTTACCGCCGAACAGTTTGCGTCTTTGCATGCGCGCCATATAGACAACACGCTGAGCGCAAAATCTGCCCGTGATGTGTTTCAGGTCCTCTGGGAATCGGGGTCGGGCCTGGAAGAGGACGTCGACAAGACAATCGAAAGCAAGGGATTGCGGCAGGTATCTGACGCCGGTGCGATCGAAAAGCTGGTGGACGAAGTGTTGGCAGCGAACGCAAAGCAGGTGGAGGACTTCCGCGCCGGCAAGGAAAAGGCGTTCAATTCCCTGGTCGGCCAAGTCATGAAGCAGAGCAAGGGGAAAGCGAACCCTGCGCAAGTGAACGAGGTCCTGCGCCGCAAGCTGAAAGGCTAGTAACATTCGCCAGCTGACCTCAGTTGTGGAGGATGCGATGGATCAGGCTATCGTCCTGAAGCGAAGCGAGAAACAGCGCCTCGCGCGCCTGGCGCGGGAGGCCGATTGCGGCGTTGACGAGATCCTGCGGGACGTCCTGCGCGACGGGTTCGACTACACGGAATACAAGGTCAGGGCCGTCAACGAGGGCTTGGCCGACCTTGCCGCCGGCCGGGTGCTCAGCATGGACGAACTGAAGGCGCGAATCGCGCGCCGGCGCGCCGATCGTGGCCGGTCCCGCCGCAAGGCCGCTTAGCTACACCAGGCGCTTCGAGCAGGACCTCGCGCGAATCGAGGCGTGGTACCTGCGCACCGCCGACGAACAGGTCGCCGACGAGGCGGTTGACGCCGTCATCGCGCAGGCCGAGAAGATTGCTCGGCTCGGTCTTCAACTCCGTCGCGGCTACAGGAGCACGCGGGAGTGCCCGCTCCCGCGCCACCCCTTCCTTCTGATCTACCGGATAGACGCGCTTGGCGTGTCCATGCTGCGCGTCATCAACGCCCGCGGCGCCTACCTCAACGAGCGCGCCAAGAAACGGACCTGAGCGCGCCGGCGGGCTACTTGGTCGAGCCGCGGGTGAGCTCGATGTAGCGCTTCTTGTCCTCGTCGT
>CAZMDA010000011.1:0-71765 GCA_964564865.1 uncultured Bordetella sp.
CGGAAGTCGTGGCCCCACTGCGACACGCAGTGCGCCTCGTCGATGGCGAACAGCGCCAGTTGCGATTCCTCCAGCAGCCCCAGCATCCTCGGCAGGGTGAGGCGCTCGGGCGCGACGTAGAGGAGGTCCAGTTCGCCCTCGCGCAGCGCGCGTTCCACCGCGTTCGCCTCGCGCCCCTCCAGCGTGGAATTGAGGAACGCGGCGCGCACGCCCAGCTGCCGCAGCGCCGCCACCTGGTCCTGCATCAGCGCGATCAGCGGCGAGACCACCACCGCCGTTCCCGGGCGCAGCAGCGCGGGCAGCTGGTAGCACAGCGACTTGCCGCCGCCGGTGGGCATCAGCACCAGCGCGTCGCCGCCGCCGGCGACATGGCGCACGATCGCTTCCTGGGCGCCGCGGAAGGCGGGGAAGCCGAACACCGTGTTCAGGAGCCCGAGGGCGCGGTCTTCAGTTCTTTCGTTCACCAAAATATCCTGGCGCGACTTCGCCCGCGTAGCAGACCGGCGAGGCGAGGGCGCTCGGTTCGCCCGCCGCCGGCGCGCCGAGGAACGCCAGGCCTTCCGGGTCGCGGCGATACACGCCGCGCTCGGTCACCACCCAGTCCACCGGGATGTCCCAGGCCTGGGGATGAATGGTGTCCATGCGCGCCAGTTCGTAGCTGATGCCGATGACCGCCGGCCTGCCCTGCAGCGCGGCGAGCGTGCGGTCGAAGAAGCCGCCGCCGTAGCCCAGGCGGTAGCCGGCCTGGTCCCAGCCGTTCATCGGCAGCAGCACCGCGGTCGGCACGACCTCGGGCGAGGACTTCGGGTAGGGAATGTCGAGCGGGCCCCTGGCCAGCTCGACGCCCGGGTGCCATTCGCGGAAGACGAGCGGCTGCCGCGGCGCCACCACGACCGGCAGGGCGGTCAACGCGCCGCGCCTGCGGAGCGTTCTTGCAAAGTGCCTTGCATCGTACTCGCCGCGGATCGGCCAGCAGAACGCGAGCGTCCCCGCGGCCAGCCCGGGGAACGATCCCTCGAGGGCGGCGTCTATCCGGAGGCGATAGCGCTCCAGGGTCGGCGCATCGAGCGCCTCGCGCGCCTCGATGAGCCGGCGCCGCTCGGCCTTGCGCCACTCGATGAGTTCTTTTCCCTCCATGCGCGGTGTATGCTTACTCCATGATTCTTAGGCGTTTCCCGGCCCGCTTCCTGGCCGCGCTGCTGCTGGCCGGCCTGGCCGCGCCGGGCTTGGCGCAGGGCAAGCGCGCGGCGAAAGCCGTCGCGCCCGACGACGCCATGTTAGCCGCGCACGCCGCGTTCCGCGCCGGCGATGCGGTGAAACTGGCGCGCGCCTCGGCGGGGATGGAACGGCACGTGCTGGCGCCGTACCTGGAGTACTGGCGCCTGAAGCTGCGGCTGGAGGAGATGCCGCAGGCGGACATCCAGGCCTTCCTGCGCGCGCAGGCGGGCAGCTATCTCGCCGACCGCCTGCGCGCGGACTGGCTGAAGCTGCTGGGCCGCAGCGGCGACTGGCAGGGTTTCGAGCGCGAGTTGGGGCCGCTGGTGAACGACGACCTGGAGATCCGCTGCTACGCCTGGATCGCGCGCCTGGAGCGCGGCGATGCGAGCGCCTTCGAGGAAGCGCGCGTGATCTGGAGCGAGCCGAAGGACCTGCCCGAGGGCTGCGTGGCGCTGGCCGGCCGCAAGGTGGGCGCCGGCGAGGCGGGCCCCGAGGTGGTCTGGCAGCGCCTGCGCCTCCTGCTGGAGAACGGGCAGATGGGCGCGGCGCGGCGCGCGTTCGCGCACCTGCCCGCGGGCGAGGCGCCCGACGAGCGGCTGCTGTCGCAGGCGGCCACTGCGCCGCAGAAGGTGCTGGCCCAGCCACCGCGCGCGCTGGAGCGCCGCGCGGTGCGCGAGATGGTGCTGTTCGCCTTCTCGCGCCTGGCGCGCAGCGACCCGCAGGCGGCCGCCGAGGCGCTGCGCGGCCCGGCCGGCGCGCGCCTGTCCGAGGCCGACCGGCGCTACCTCTGGGGCCGCATCGGCTACGAAGCGGCGCGGCGCCTGCAGCCCGAGGGCCTGGCGTGGTTGAAGCAGGCGGGCGCTGCCGGGATGTCGGACGAGCAGCTGGCCTGGAAGGCGCGCGCCGCGCTGCGCGCCGCGGACTGGCAGGCGGTGCGCGACGCCATCGACCCGATGTCGGCGCTGGCGCGGCAGGAGCCGGCCTGGAGCTACTGGTACGGCCGCGCCCTGGGCGCGCAGGGCAACGCCGAGGGCGCGCGCGCCTACTTCACGCGCATCGCCGGGCAGCCGCACTTCTACGGCCTGCTCGCCGCCGAGGAGCTGGGCCAGGTCCCGGTGCCGCCGCAGCCCTTCCACGTCGCCAGCGCGGACGAGGTCGCGGCCGCGGCGCGCAACCCCGGCCTCGCGCGCGCGCTGGAGCTGTACCGGCTGGGACTGCGCACCGAGGGCACGCGCGAGTGGTTCTTCACCATCCGCGCCATGGACGACGCGCAGCTGCTGGCGGCCGCGGAACTGGCGCGGCGGCACGACATCCACGACCGCGTCATCAACACCGCGGACCGGACCTCGCTCACGCACAACTTCAAGTACCGCTACCTGGCGCCGTACCGCGACGTGTTCCGCGAGCAGGCGCGCGCCTTCGACATCGAGGAGGCCTGGGTGCTGGGGCTGGTGCGGCAGGAGAGCCGCTTCATCGTCAACGCGAAATCCTCCGCCGGCGCGCAGGGGCTGATGCAGCTGATGCCCGCCACCGCGCGCTGGGTCGCCAGCCGCATCGGGCTCAACTACAGCCCGGCGCGCGTGGTCGAGGTGGACACCAACGTGGTGCTCGGCACGCGGTACCTGAAGATGGTGCTCGACGACCTCGGCCACCCGGTGCTCGCCTCGGCCGCCTACAACGCCGGCCCCGGACGGGCGCGGCGCTGGCGCGACGCCAAGCCGCTCGAGGGCGCGATCTACGCCGAGTCCATCCCGTTCAACGAGACCCGGGACTACGTCAAGCGCGTGATGGCGAACACCATGTTCTACTCGCACCTCTACGGCGGCAACCCGGTGCCGCTCAAGGACCGCATGGGCGTCATCCCGGCCAGGGCCGCCGCCGAGCGCTTCAACGAAGACCTGCCCTAGTCCATAATTCCGGCTCGACCGAACGGAGTCCGGATGAAGAACGCGAATGTCCTGGTGGTCGGCGGCAGCGGCTTCGTCGGCCGCCACCTCGTCGCCGCGCTGGCGGCGCGCGGCGCGCGCGTCACCGTGCCCACGCGGCGGCGCGAGCGCGCCAAGCACCTGATCCTGCTGCCCACGGTGGAGGTGCTGGAGTGCGACCCGGGCGACGAGCACGTGCTGGCGCGCCTCGCGCGCGGGCGCGACGCCGTCGTCAACCTCGCCGGGGTGCTGCACAGCCGCCGCGGCCGCGTGCGCGGGCCCAACGACTACGGCCCGGATTTCGCCGCGGCCCACGTCGAGCTGCCCCTCGCGCTGGTCTCGGCCTGCCGCGATGCCGGGGTGCAGCGCCTGCTGCACATGAGCGCGCTGGGCGCCTCGCCCACGGCGCCCTCGGAGTACCTGCGCTCCAAGGGCGTGGGCGAGCGCGCGGTGCTGGACGCCGACGACCTCCAGGGCTGCGTGTTCCGGCCCTCGGTGATTTTCGGCCCGGACGACCATTTCCTGAACCTGTTCGCGGCGCTCGCCCGCCTGTCGCCGGTGCTGCCCCTCGCCTGCCCGGAGGCGCGCTTCCAGCCGGTGTACGTCGGCGACGTGGTGGCGGCCTTCCTCGCCGCGCTCCAGGGCCGGGATGCGCGCGGGAGCTACGACCTCGGCGGGCCGAAGGAATACACGCTGCGCGAGCTGGTGAAGTATGTCTGCAGGACGACCGGCCGCACGCGGCTGGTGCTCGGGCTGCCGGATGCGGCGGCCTGGCTGCAGGCGGCGGTGATGGAGCGGCTGCCGGGCCCCCTCATCACGCGCGACAACCTGCGCTCCATGCAGGTGCCGAACGTCACCGCCAGCCCGCTGCCCTTCGGCCTGGCGCCCACCGCGCTGGAGGCCGCGGCGCCGTCCTGGCTCGCGCCCGCCGGCCCGCGCGAGCGCTACCCGGTCCTGCGCTGGCGCGCGCGCCGCTGACCCTGAAGTGAAGGCCTACGTCGTCGGCGGCGCGGTTCGCGACGAGCTGCTTGGCGAGGCGGTGGTGGACCGCGACTGGGTCGTGGTCGGCGCCACCCCGGAGGAGATGACGGCCGCGGGCTATCGTCCCGTCGGCAAGGACTTCCCGGTGTTCCTGCACCCGCAGACGCACGAGGAGTACGCGCTCGCGCGCACCGAGCGCAAGAGCGGCCGCGGCTACAAGGGCTTCACGGTGTACTGCGCGCCCGACGTCACGCTGGAGGACGACCTGTCGCGGCGCGACCTCACCATCAACGCCATGGCGCGCGGCGACGACGGCCGCCTGGTCGATCCCTTCGGCGGCGAGCGCGACCTGCGCGCCGGGATCCTGCGCCACGTCAGCGCCGCCTTCGAGGAGGACCCGGTGCGGATCCTGCGCGTGGCGCGCTTCTCCGCCCGCTATCCGTTCCGCATCGCCGACGAGACCCTGGCGCTGATGCGCCGCATGGTGGAGCTGGGCGAGGTCGAGCACCTGGTCGCCGAGCGCGTCTGGCAGGAACTGGAGCGCGGCCTGTCCGAGCCGCACCCGGACCGGATGTTCGAGGTCCTCGCCGCCTGCGGCGCCGCCGCGCGGCTGATTCCCGAGATCGAACCCGGTCCGGAGGCGCTCGCGGCGCTGCGCCGCGCGGCCGCGGCGCGCTATTCGTCCACGGTGCGCTTCGGCGTGCTGGCCTGGTTCCGCGGCGCCGCGGCCGAGGCCGGCATGAAGGCGCTGTGCGAGCGCGTCCGCGTGCCCAACGACGAGCGCGACCTCGCGCTGCTCGCCTGCCGGCTGCGCGCGCGCATCGAGGCGGCGGCGGAGGCCGATCCGAAGGCGCTGCTGGGGATCCTGAAGGCGGCCGATGCGCTGCGCCGCGGCGAGCGCTTCCTGCAGCTGCTCGCGGTGGCGCAGGCGGCGGATCCCTCGGAGCGCATGCAGCGCATCGCGCTGCGCCTGGAGCGCGCGCTGGCCGCGGCGCTGGACGTGGACGGCGGCGCGGTGGCGCAGGCCGCCCCCGACCCGGCGCGGATCCCGGCCCTGATCGATGCCGCGCGCGAACGCGCGATAGCCGCCGCGCTCGCCGCGCTATAGACTGCGGCGCCCCATTCCCTGGACGCACCCGGAGCCCCGATGATCGACCTGTACACCTGGACCACGCCCAACGGCCGCAAGGTTTCCATCATGCTGGAGGAATGCGGCCTGCCCTACCGCGTGCACCCGGTGGACATCGGCAAGGGCGACCAGTTCAAGCCGGAATTCCTCGCCATCAACCCCAACAACCGCATCCCGGCGATCGTCGATCCCGAGGGGCCGGACGGCAAGCCGCTGCCCCTGTTCGAATCGGGCGCGATCCTCGTCTACCTGTCGGGCAAGGCGGGCGGGCGGTTCCTGCCCGCGACCGACCGCGGCAAGTACATCGCGCTGCAGTGGCTGATGTTCCAGATGGGCGGCGTGGGCCCGATGTTCGGCCAGGCGCACCACTTCATGCGCGCCAAGAAGGACGAGATTCCCTACGGCAGCGAGCGCTACGGCACCGAGGCGAAGCGCCTCTACGGCGTGCTCGACAAGCGCCTGCAGCAGGCGCCCTACCTGGCCGAGGAGTACTCCATCGCCGACATCGCCACCTATCCCTGGGTGGCGCGCCATGAATGGCATCGCGTGGACCTCGCCGCCTTCCCGGCGGTGAAGCGCTGGTACGACGCGATCTCGCTCAGGCCCGCGGTGCAGCGCGGCATGGCGGTCCCGCCCGTCGCGTAGTGGCGGCGGCCAACGCAGTCATCGAGCGGCGGCCGCTCGAGGGCGAGGAACCGCTCGAGCTGCTCTGGTGCCCGGAGTCCGACGACGGCAGGCGGACGCCGCTGCTGTTCGTGCACGGCGCGCATGTCGGCGCCTGGTGCTGGGAAGAGCACTTCCTGCCCTGGTTCGCCTCGCGCGGCTTCCCGGTCTACGCGCTGTCGCTGCGCGGCCACGGCTCGAGCGGCGGCCGCGAGCGCCTGGACCAGTTCGGCCTGGCCGACTACGCGCGCGACCTGGCCGCCGCCGTGGCGCTGGTCGGCCGCCCGCCGGTGCTCATCGGCCATTCCATGGGCGGGATGGTGGTGCAGAAGTACCTGGGCATCGCGGCCGAAGGCGACTGCGCCGCGGCGCTGTTCGCCTGCCCGGTGCCCAGCTTCGGCCTGCTGCCCTCCACGCTCACGCTTGCCTGGACGCGCCCGGCGCTGTTTGCCGGCATCCAGAGCATGGCCGCCGGCGGCGGCGCCTCGCCGCAGGTGCTGGCGGAGGCGATGTTCGCCGGGCCGATGGAGCAGGGGCGCCTCGCCGGCATCCATCGCCGCATGCAGCGCGAGTCGCGGCGCGCCCTCATGGACATGTCCGGTTGGGGCCTGCCGCAGCTGTGGACGCTGCAGCGCCCGCCCATGCTGTGCCTGGGCGCGGAGCGGGACATCCTGATTCCCGCCAGCAGCGTGCAGGCGAGCGCGCGCATGCTGGGCGCGGAGTACCGCGAGCTGCCGGGGCTGGGCCACGCGGTGATGCTGGAGACGCGCTGGGAGGCGGCGGCGCGCCCGATCCTGGAGTGGCTGGAGGAAAGAAGCTTCTAGCGGGGCTTGCGCGCGTGGCGCGCGAGGAACGCGTTGATGTCCTCGATCCGCAGCTGCGGCTCGCCCGGGATGGGCCTGGAGCCCACCACGCGGTTCATCCACTCCATGTTCCTTTCCATGCGCGCCACCACCGCCGGCCACTCGCGCGCGGTGTAGCGCGCCGGATCCGGCAGCACGTGGCACTGGTTGCACGCGAGGCGAAAGGCGTCGCCCTCGGCGCGGTAGGCCTCGGGCACCTTGCGCGGGTCGAGCGGCTTCTGCGCCCGGCGCTGCAGGTAGGCGACCAGGATCTTCGTCTCCTCGGCCGAGGGCGCCTCGACGCCGGCCATCATCTCGGCCATCAGCCGGCCCATGTTGCCCTTGCCCCGCATGCGCAGCACCATGCGCTCGACGATCGCCGGCCATTTCCCGGCGTGGTGCATCGCCGGGTTGGCGAGGTTGTGGCACTGGATGCAGTAGCGCGCGGCGAGCTGCGCGCCGCGCGATTTCGGCTCGGGCAGGTCGGCCGGCTCGAAGCCCGGCGGCAGGATGCGCTCCAGCATCGGCCCGTGCGGGCTTTGCGCCCAGCGCTGGCGCGCGTCCTGCATGTCGTCCGCGACCGCGGCGAACGTGGCGAACGTGGCACACGACACCAGCAGCGGCAGGAGCAGCCTAGAGCGCATGCGCGCGATTGCCGCTGGCGAAGCCGAGCAGCGGCGAGGCCACGCCGCGGCCCAGCGCCAGGAACTTGAACAGCTCGCCCATCTCCGACGGGGCGAGCAGCTTCTGCACCGCGGAGGCGGCGGGCAGGTAGCGCTTCGCGTCCGCGGGGTCCTCTTTCTCCAGCAGGTCGGTGATGCCGCAGTTGACAAGGAACCGGGCCTGGTTGGCGTAGCCCAGCACCTCCAGCCCGCCGGCCGCGGCCGCGCGCGCAAGCGCGCTGAAATCCACGTGCGCCGTGATGTCCTGCAGGCCCGGGAGGTAGAACGGGTCGCCGTGCACGCGGTGGCGGTAGTGGCAGGCGAGCGTCCCGCCCGAGCGCTGCGGGTGGTAGTACTCGCGCGCCGGGAAGCCGTAGTCGGCGACCAGGATCGCGCCGCGCTCCAGCGCGCGCGCAAGGAGGCGAATCCAGGCCCGGCCGACGAGGCCGATCTCGCTGTCGTAGCTGCCGGAAGCGGGAACCTCCACCGCGAGGGCGCGCGCCGCTTCCAGCAACGGGCCCTCGGCGGGGCGCAGCGACCAGGCGAGCGTGCCCTCGTTCGCGCACACGCCGCGCTCGAAGACGCCGTCGGCGCGCCAGGCCACCGCGTGCACCGGCATCGCGTCCACCACTTCGTTGGCGAGCATCACGCCGCGGAAGCGCTGCGGCATGCGCTCGAGCCACTGCACCCGGTCGCCGAGCCGCTGCCGCTGGCGCTCGCGCAGGCCGGCGCTGGTCTCGAGGATGAAGTAGGGGCATTGCAGCTCGCCCAGCAGTTGCTCCGCGAGCGCGCCGCTGCCGGCGCCGAACTCGAGCACCGCCTCGCCCGGCTGCAGCAGCTGCGCCACCTGGCGCGCGAGCGCGCGCCCGAACAATGGCGACAGTTCCGGCGCGGTGACGAAATCGCCGCCGGCGCCGAACTTGCGCGCCCCGGCGGCGTAGTAGCCCAGCCCCGGCTCGTGCAGCACCAGTTCCATGTAGCGCGCGAACGGGATCCAGTTGCCGTTCGCGGCCAGTTCCGCGGCGAGACGGTCCAGCAGCCGGCGGCTGGCGGCAAGCGCCGCATCGTCCGGAAGCGGAAGTGCCTGGGCCTTCATGCTGGGGAATTTACCCTAGAATTCGGCACTTACGATGAACCCGGACCTCCAGGGACAGGCCGCACTCGTCACCGGCGCCGCGCGCCGGGTGGGCGCCGTGATCGCGCGCCGCCTGCACGCGGCCGGCGCCGACGTGGTGCTCCACTACCGGGGGTCGGAGGCCGACGCGGCGAGGCTGGAAGCGGAGCTGAATGCGCTGCGGCCGGGCAGCGCGCGCCGGGTGAAGGCCGACCTGCTGGCGCCGATCGCGCCGCGCGCGCTGGTGGAGGCGGCGCTGGCGCAGTTCAGGCGCCTCGATATCCTCGTGAACAACGCCTCCACCTTCTATCCCACCGCGATGGGCGGCATCGAGGCGACGCACTGGGATGAGCTGATGGGCTCCAACCTGCGCGCGCCGCTGTTCCTCGCGCAGGAGGCGGCGCCGCACCTGGCGAAGCGCGCCGGCAGCATCGTCAACATCGTGGACATCCATGCCGAGCGGCCGCTCAAGGGCTACGCGGTGTACTCGGTCGCCAAGGCGGGCCTTGCGGCGCTGACGCGCTCGCTCGCGCTGGAGCTCGCCCCGTCGGTGCGCGTCAACGCGGTCGCCCCCGGCGCCATCGCCTGGCCGGAGGACGGGCAGTTCGAGCCCGCCGAGCGCGCGCGCATCGTCGCCACCACGCCGCTCGCGCGCATCGGCGAGCCGGAGGCGATCGCCCAGGCGGTACACTTCCTCGCCACCGCGCCCTTCGTCACCGGCCAGGTGCTGGCGGTGGACGGCGGCCGGTCGGTGTTCCTGTAGACGTCGAAAAGGAGATGCCATGGCCTGGATCTGGCTGCTGCTGGCGGGCGCGCTCGAGGTGGTCTGGGCGATCGGCCTGAAGTACACCGACGGCTTCACGCGGCCGCTGCCCTCCGCGCTCACCCTCGCGGCGATGGTCGCCAGCGTCTACTTCCTCGCGCTGGCGGTGCGCACCATCCCGATCGGCACCGGCTACGCGGTCTGGACCGGCATCGGCGCGGTGGGCGTGGCGATCCTCGGCATGGCCCTGTTCGGCGAGCCGCGCACGCTGGCGCGCATCGGCTGCATCGGGCTCATCGTCGCCGGCATCGTCGGCCTCAAGCTGGTCTCGCCGCAGTGAACCCGCCATGAGCGACCCGCGCAAGGACCACTACGAGCAGAACAAGCTCGCCAAGCGCCTGCGCCACCAGGTGGGCGACGCGATCGCCGACTTCGGCCTGATCGAGGCCGGCGACCGGGTGATGGTGTGCCTCTCGGGCGGCAAGGACAGCTACGGCATGCTGGAGATCCTGCTCGCGCTGCAGGAGAAGGCGCCGGTCGAGTTCGAGCTGGTCGCGGTGAACCTGGACCAGAAGCAGCCCGGCTTCCCGGAGCGCGTGCTGCCCGAGTACCTCGAGGCGCGCGGCGTGCCGTTCCGCATCGTCGAGCAGGACACCTATTCGATCGTGAAGCGCGTGGTGCCCGAGGGCAAGACGATGTGCAGCCTGTGCTCGCGCCTGCGCCGCGGCGTGCTGTACCGCGTCGCCGGGGAGCTGGGCGCGACCAAGATCGCGCTCGGCCACCACCGCGACGACGTGCTGGCGACCTTCTTCCTGAACCTGTTCCACGCCGGGACGCTGAAGGCGATGCCGGCCAAGCTGGTGTCGGATGACGGCAAGCATGTCGTCATCCGGCCGCTGGTGTACGTGGCCGAGGACGACCTGGCGGCCTATGCCGCGCAGAAGGCCTTCCCCATCATCCCCTGCACCCTGTGCGGCTCGCAGGAGAACCTGCAGCGCAAGGTGGTGGGCCGGATGCTGCAGGAGTGGGCGCGCACCGAACCGGGGCGCATCCAGTCCATCCTGCGCGCGCTGACCGACGTGCGGCCCTCGCACCTGCTGGACCGCAAGCTGTTCGACTTCGCCGGCCTGAAGGTCGGCGTGAAAAATACCGAAGAGGCGGCCCAGGTCGTCAGGTTCATGGAACTCGGGCAGCCGTTGTTTGCCGAATAAGGATGACGCGCGCCCGCAAGGTGGTCCTCTCCGTTTCCGCCCTCGCCGTCGTCCTTGCCCTCGTCGTGGGCCGCGCCGTGGTGGCGCAGGACTGGCGCACCGCCAGCCGCGAGCCGGTGGGGCTCGCGCCGGCGGCCGACCGCACGCCCGAGGCGGTGGTGCAGGTCTACGGCGCGAGGACGGTGGGGATGCGCGGGCTGTTCGGCGTGCACACCTGGGTCGCGGTGAAGCCGGAGAACGCCGCTGCCTACACCGTGTACGAAGTCATCGGCTGGCGCCTGCGCTGGTCGGGCTCGGCGGTGGTGGTGAGCCAACGGCACGCGGACGCGCGCTGGTTCGGCGCCGAGCCCGAGCTCTACGCCGACAAGCGCGGCGCGGAAGCCGCGGCGCTCATCCCGCGCATCGAGGCGGCGGCGAAGTCCTATCCCTACGCCGGCGAGTACAGCGCCTGGCCGGGCCCGAACTCCAACACCTTCGTGGCCTGGATCACGCGCGCGGTGCCGGAGCTGGGCGCGCACCTGCCGCCCACGGCCATCGGCAAGGATTACCTGGGCGACAGCATCCTCGGTTCGGCGCCGAGCGGGCGCGGCGGGCAGTTGTCGCTGGGCGGCGTGCTCGGGCTCACCCTGAGCAGCGTCGAGGGGATCGAGATGAACGTGCTCGGGCTTTCCTTCGGCGTCGCGCCCTGGCCGCCGGCGCTCAAGCTGCCTATGCTGGGGCGGCTTGGGGCGGCGCTGGTCGAGCCTCGCGGATCGGCAGATTGACCAGCGCGGCCGCGGCCGCGAGCGCCATGTCGGCGTACCACATCCACGCGTAGCTCCCGGTGGCCTCGATGGCGAGGCCGCCCAGCCACGCGCCCAGGAACCCGCCCACCTGGTGCGACAGCAGCGTCATGCCGAACAGGGTCCCGAGGAAGCGCACGCCGAAGAGCTTGCCGACGATGTTCGCCGTCGGCGGCACGGTCGCGAGCCAGGTGAGGCCCAGGCCCGCGGCGAACAGGTAGAACGTGAGCGCGGTCTTCGGCGCCACCAGGTACACGGCGATCAGCGCGGCGCGGGAGCCGTACATCCAGGCGAGGATGTACTTGCTGCGGTACTTCGCGGTGGCGAAGCCCGCCGCCAGGCTGCCCACGATGTTGGCGAGGCCGATGATCGCGAGCGACCAGCTGGCCACCGTCGGCGGCAGGCCGCACAGGTCCACTTCCTGCGGCAGGTGCGTCACCAGGAACGCGATGTGGAAGCCGCAGGTGAAGAACCCCAGGTTCAGCAGCTGGTAGCTGCGGTCGCCGAAGGCGTCGCCCAGCGCGCGCCACGGCGAGGCGCCGTCGGCCGCGTGCGCCGGGGCGGCGGCGCGCTTGCCCGCGACGGTGCGCACCAGCGGCAGCGCGGCGAGGGTGGCCGCCGCCAGCGCCCAGAGCGCCGCCATCCAGCCCAGGGCCTGGATCAGCGCCTGCGCGACCGGGGCGAACACGAACTGGCCGAAGGAGCCGCCGGCATTGATGACGCCCGAGGCCTTGCCGCGCGCCTCCTGCGGCAGGCGCTGCGCCGCGGCGCCGATCAGCACCGAGAAGCTGCCGGCGCCCGAGCCGATGGAGGTCATCAGGCCCAGCACCAGCACCAGCCCCAGCGCCGAATCCATGAACGGCGTCAGCGCGGTGCCGGCGGCGAGCAGGAGGACGCCCGCGGCCAGCACCGGCGCCGGGCCGTGCCGGTCGGCAAGCGCGCCGGCCACGGGCTGGATCGCGCCCCAGGCGAACTGGCCGATGGCGAGCGCGAAGCTGATGGTGGCGATGCCCAGCCCGGTCGAGGAATTGAGCGGCGAGACGAACAGGCCGAAGGACTGGCGCACGCCCATGGTCACCATCAGCAGGGCGGCGGCCGCCAGGGTGACGACCAGGGCGGCGCGGGCAGGGGCGGGGACGGTCATGGCGCATGATAGCCGAAGGCCAGGCTTGTCAAATTCAGTTTGACAGGCTAGACTTCCCGCCATGCCCGACACCAACTGCGCCGCGCGCCTCGTGGACATCTTCGGCTCCCAGGCCGAGGTCGCGCGCGCCTTCCAGCTGGACCGCGCCGTGGTGCACAACTGGGTGAAGACCGGCTACGTCCCGGCGCGCTGGGCGGGCGAGGTCGAGCGCGTCACCCAGGGCCGCATCAGCGCCGTGGACATCATCAACGAAGCCAGCGCCAAGAACCCGGTGCGCGTGAAGTCGCGTCCCGGGGACGCCCCTTTCGGAATGTCGGAGAACGATCCCCTTATGCCTACCAGCCAGTACGCCCCCGCCAAGCGCATCCAGTCCTTCCACCCGCCGCAGAGGACGCTCATGGGCCCGGGGCCCACGGAGATCCACCCGCGCGTGCTCACCACCATGAGCCAGCCGGCGATCGGCTACCTCGACCCGGTGTTCGTGGAGATGATGGAGGAGCTCAAGTCGCTTCTTCGTTACACGTACCAGACGAAGAACGCGCTGACCTTCCCCATCTCCGGCCCGGGCTCGGTCGGCATGGAGTTCTGCTTCGTCAACATGGTGGCGCCGGGCGACAAGGTGATCGTGTGCCAGAACGGCGTGTTCGGCGGCCGGATGCTGGAGAACGTGATCCGCTGCGGCGGCGTCCCGGTCCTCATCGAGGACAAGTGGGGCGAGCCGGTGGACCCGCAGAAGGTCGAGGACGCGCTGCGCAAGCACAAGGACGTGAAGGTGGTCGCCTTCGTGCACGCCGAGACCTCCACCGGCTGCCAGTCGGACGCCAAGCTGCTGACGCAGATCGCGCACAAGCACGGCGCCATGGTGATCGTGGACGCGGTCACGTCGCTGGCCGGCACCCCGGTCAAGGTGGACGAGTGGGAGATCGACGCCATCTACTCCGCCAGCCAGAAGTGCCTGTCCTGCACCCCAGGCCTGTCGCCGGTGTCGTTCAGCGAGCGCGTGGTGGAGCACGTGCGCAAGCGGAAGGACAAGATCCACAGCTGGTTCATGGACATGAACCTGCTGCTCGGCTACTGGAACGCCGGCACCCGCACCTACCACCACACCGCGCCGACGAACTCCCTGTTCGCGCTGCACGAGGCGCTGCTGCTCATCCGCGAGGAAGGGCTGGAGAACGCCTGGGCGCGGGCCACGCGCCACCATGTCGCGCTCAAGGCGGGCCTGGAGGCGATGGGCATGGAGATGCTGGTCGCCGAGAAGTACCAGCTGCCGCAGATGAACGCGGTCAAGTGCCCCGCGGGCGTGGACGAGGCCGAGGTGCGCAAGCGGCTGCTGAACGAGTTCGGCATCGAGATCGGCGCGGGCCTGGGGCCGCTCGCGGGCAAGATCTGGCGCATCGGCCTGATGGGCTACTCCTGCCGCCCGGACAACGTCATGCTGTGCCTGTCGGCGCTGGGCTCCGTCCTGGACGACATGGGCCAGCCGGTGCACGTCGGCGACGCCGAAGCCGCGGCCCACGGCGCCTATGCGCAAATGCACGTCAAAGACGCGCAGCGCAAGAAGAAGGCCGCCTGAGCAAGTAATTCGTTAAATCAGGGACGGACGACGATTTAAATCGTGGTCCGTCCCTATTTATTCAGGGGTTCGAAGGCGGCGCGCTGGAAGTGCTCGCTGTCCACGTGCAGGCGCGTGATGCGCAGGCGCTGCGCGCCGCGCGCGAGCTGCAGGTCGAACTGCGAGCCGCGCGTGGCGGTCCTGGGCGCCAGCAGGAAATCGGCCGCCGCCAGCGGCGTGGGCTGCGGTTCCAGCAGGATGGCGCTGCGGAAGTGCTCCTTGAAGCTGTCCTCGAACATGGTGGCCTCTTCCCAGGCGTTCGAGGCGCCCGCGTGCGGGTCGGCGCGCAGCATGACCAGCCGCGGCTTGGCGGCGAGCAGCTGCAGGCCCAGGCGCAGCTCGTCCTCCACCGAGTAGACCCGCCGCAGCACCGCCAGGACCCAGTCCGTTCCCGGCTCGATCAGCACCGCCACCAGCGCGCCCAGGTTCGCCCACCGCGCGTCGCCGCGCCGCACCGCGATGCCCAGGCCCCCGGCGCTTGCGTCCACCAGCCGCGCCGGGCTGTGGCGCGCGGCCTTCACCTGCGAGCGCCGGATCGACTTGCTGGTCGCGTCCAGCTTGAGCTGCAGTTCGCGCCGGGAGGCGCCGGCATCCGGCACCTCGGATTTCTCCAGCGCCGGCACCACGCCCAGCACCGCATCGAAGCCCGCCACCAGCCGCACCGGCGTGGCCATGGCGACGCGCTTCAGGCGCCGCTGCGGCGGGTTCGGCCCCCAGTGCTCCAGCAGCCGGTTGAGCACGGCATTGCGCTCGCGCAGCGTGTACTCGTTGCCGAACTGGGTGTCCTCCTCCGCCGGGTCGCGCCCCAGGTCGCGTTCCAGCGCCGCGCGCAGGCGCGGCAGGGTGTTCGCGGTGTTGATGTACAGGAGCCCGGGCATGGCGCCGGAGCCCAGCCGGCGCACCTGCGTCGGCCGCTCGTCGCCCATGGGCACCACGGCGAAGGTCGCCTCCGGCGTGGCGGCGGCCTCGACCTGCACCGCGGTCGCGACGCGCTGCGCGATGCGGAACGCGAGCTCCACCTCCCGCCCGCGCAGCCCGTCCGGCGCCGCGAGCTCCAGCAGCAGCGCGTGCGCGTACTCCGAGCGCGCCGAGCTCGTCCGGGCTTCGTTGCCGGGCACCGGCAGCGCGGTGCGCGCGTACTTGCCTTCCTCGGCGATGGCGTGCAGCCGGTGCAGCCGTTCCCAGACCGCGCCGACCGCCGAGAGCTGCAGCATGTGCGAGATCGCCAGGCGCCGGTTCAGCCAGCGCAGGTTGCGCTGCACCACCAGCGGCCGGTTCTTCTTCATCCAGGCGGATTCCTCCGCGGCGGCGTCCAGCGCGATGGCGTAGCCGTTGGCGATCTCGGCGGCGCAGTCGTTCAGCGCGCGCAGCAGCCCGGGGTCGCCGTCGCGGCCTTCGCTCAGCTTGCCCTCGGGGCGCAGGTAGCGCGCCGACTGCGCGCGCCACAGCGGGCGCGCGGCCGCGTCCAGCTGCATCAGCACCTGCGCCCGCCGCGCCGGGCTGAAGGATTCGGTGGCGTTCATGGTCGCCGCCCAGTGCGTGAGGTCCGCGAGCGCGGTGTCCGGGTCGTCCTCCGGCAGCAGCGCCAGCAGCTTCCTCGCCTCCGCCTCGTCGGACATCGGGTGGTCGGGCAGCGGCTCCCGGCCGAAGGCCAGGTCCCGGAACTTGCCGAGGTCGAACAGCGCCATGGCGGGATTCTTACGCAGGTCGCGCAAGGCTGCTACCCTCCGGCGCCGTGGACACCCTGACCCACGCCCTTTCGGGGGCGCTCCTCGCCCGGGCCACCGCCCCTGCCGGGGAAACCCGATCCGTCCCGCGCCGGGTCGCCGCCGGCTTCTTCGCCTGCGCCGCGCCGGACCTGGATTTCGTCATCGGCTTCCTGGGGCCCGTGGAGTACCTGCTGCACCACCGCGGGCCGACGCACTCGCTGCTGCTCGCGCCGCTTTGGGCCTTGCCGCTCGCCTGGCTGCTGGCGAAGATCCTGCGCGAACCGGGGGGCTGGCGCGCGCTCTACGTGGTGTGCCTCGCCTGCCTGTGCCTGCACATCGCCGGGGACTGGATCACCAGCTTCGGCACCATGCTGCTCAGCCCGCTGTCGGACTGGCGCGCCGGGATCGGCACCACGTTCATCATCGACCTGTGGTTCAGCGGCATCATCCTCGCGGGACTCGCCGCCTCCGCGGTGCTGTACCGCTCGCGCGTCCCGGCCGTGCTCGCCTCGGCGGTGCTGGTGGGCTACGTCGGCTGGCAGTGGACGCTCAAGCAGGAGGCGCTCGCGTTCGGCGAGCGCTACGCCGCCACGCGCGGGCTGCACGAGGCGCGCATCCTCGCCTACCCGCGGCCGGTGTCGCCGTACAACTGGACCGTGTTCGCGAGCGACGCCGCGACGCACCACGTCAGCCACGTCAACCTGCGCCGCGACCGGGTGAAGGGCTTCGAGAAGGGCGACGGCTTCGTCGCCATGCTGGATGCGCCCTACCGGCCGCTCGCGCAGGCGCGCTGGGACGAGGTCCCGCGCTTCGGCGCGGGCGCCGACGGGGCGCTCGCGCGCGAGGCGTTCGCGTCGCCCGCGCTCGCGTTCTTCCGCTGGTTCGCCGACACCCCGGCGCTCGACGGCGTCACCGCCGGCAGCCAGTGCGTCTGGTTCCGCGACCTGCGCTTCCTGAACCCGGGCATGGACCGGCTGCCGTTCCGCTTCGGCGCCTGCCGCGAGGGTCCGGGCATGCCCTGGCGCGCCTTCGAGCGACTGGAAGGCGACGCCCGTCGGGCGGTGGATTGAGGGCAGGCACTATTTAACGATTTTCCCGGTTGTCCAATGCTAGGCTAGGCATTCGCTGCCCATGGGTCTGATCCGCTTCAGTTTTGCGCTCGCGCTCGCCGTCGCGGCCGGCATCGTCCAGGCGCAGGTCGCCTTTCGCAGTTCCGCGCAGGCGAACGCCGGGGCGCCGGCGCCGACCTTCGTCGCCGCCGGCACGGTCGCCGCAAGCAACAACGCCATCGCGCCCGGGCTGCCCGCGGGCCTTGCGGTGAACGACATCCTGCTGCTGTTCGTGGAAACGTCGAACCAGGCCGCGTCGATCGCGAACGCGAACGGCGGCACCTGGACCGAGGTCCTGAACTCCCCGCAGGGCACCGGCACGGCGGCCACCGCCGCCGGCACGCGCCTCACCGTGTTCTGGTCGCGCTACAACGGCGTGCAGGGCGCGCCGACCACCAGCGATTCGGGCAATCACCAGCTCGGCCGCATCATCGCGGTCCGGGGCGTCATCACGACCGGCGACCCCTGGGACGTCACCGCCGGCGGCGTGGAAGCGGGCAACACCGACACCAGCGGCTCCATCCCGGGCGCGACCACGACCGTGGCCAACACGCTGGTGGTGACGGCGATCGCCACCGCGCTGCCCGATGCGAACGGCACGGCGGTGTTCTCCGCCTGGACCAACGCCAACCTCTCCCCGACAGAACGGACCGACAACTCCACCAACCAGCAGAACGGCGGCGGCCTGGGCATCGCCACCGGCGTCTGGGCCGGGACCGGCGCCTACGGCGCCACCACCGTCACCACGTCGGCGAACACCGCCAAGGCGATGATGAGCATCGCCCTGCGCCCGCCGCCGGTGACCACGCTCGCGATCAACGTCCCGGCCGGGACGCAGGAAGAGGACGTGATGCTGGCCTCGATCGCGATCGCCCCCAGCGGCGCCACCGTCACCGCGCCGGCGGGGTGGACCGAGGTGCAGAACACCCCCGGGACCGGCAGCCGCCTGGTCACCTACCGGCGCACGGCCGGCGCCTCGGAGCCCGCGTCCTACAGCTGGACGCTGGGCGGCAGCGTGACCTCCGGCGTGGCGGGCGGCATCGCCACCTATTCCGGCGTCGATCCGCTGGACCCGATCCACCTGTCCTCGGCCAACACCACGGTCTCCGGCACCAGCCACACCGTCACCGGCGTCACCACCACGATCCCGAACACCATGGTGGTGACGGCGCACAGCATCGCCTCCTCGGTGGCCTGGACGCCGCCCGCGGGCATGACCGAGCGCGTGGACGCGGCCGCGTTCACCGCGCCCAACGCTGCGGGGGTGGCCCTGGAGATGAGCGACGCGGCGCAGGCCGCGGCGGGCGCCACCGGCGACAGGACCGCCACGGTGGGCAGCAACGCCGACACCGGCGTCGCGCACATCGTGGTGCTGCGCTCCAGCGAGGTGCTGGCGCTGCGCTTCGACGAATCCACCTGGGGGTCCTACGCCCCGGCCGATTCCAGCGGCAACGGCCTGAACGGCACCGCGAACGGCGGCGCCAACAGCGCGGGCGCGACGCCCGCCATCGCCGGCGCCGTCGGCACCTGCCGCTACGGCAGCTTCAACGGCAGCACCAGCTACGTCGAGGTGGCGCACAACGCGCTGCTCAACATGACCAGCCGCTTCACGGTGATGGCCTGGATCAACCCCAACGCCATCGGGCCGGACGCGCTGAAGACCATCGTCTCCAAGGACGAGAACTTCGAGTTCCACCTCACCAACACGGGCGAGATCAACTGGTGGTGGCAGAACGCGGGCGGCACCGCGCAGCAGATCACCACCACCGGCGCCGGCATCACCGCCGGCGGCGGCTGGTACCACATCGCGGTGGTCTACGCGCCGGGGGCGCAGACCATCTACGTGAACGGCGTGTCGCGCGGCACCGGCACCTTCACCGGGGGCCTGTTCACCAACACCGATCCGCTGCAGGTGGGCTCGGACCAGGGCCTGGCCGGGCGCTTCTTCGACGGCCAGATCGACGAGGTGCGGGTGTTCCGCCACGCCCTGACCGCGGGCGAGGTGGGCACGGCCATGGGCGCCACGCGCACCTGCACCATCCACCACACCCATTACGCGGTGAGCTACCCCAACGGCTCGAACTTCGCCACCTGCGAGCCGGCGCGGGTGCGGGTCACCGCGCACGACGGCGCGCACGTCGCGGTGGCGCCGCCGCCCGGGACGCTGCTCACCATCGCCACCTCGACCGGCAACGGCGTCTGGCTCTCGCCCATCGTCACCGGCGTCAACGCCAACTGGACCGTCCCGGGCACCGACACCGGCGCGGCCACCTACGCCTGGGACGGCGACGGCGCCTTCATCGAGATGGACCTGCGGCGCAACGCGGCAACCACGTTGCACCTGAACCTCTCGGACGGCTCGGGGCGCAGCGAGGGCGTGGGCGAGGACCCTTCGGTGACCTTCGCCAACAGCGTGCTGCGGGTGACGGCCAACGGCAGCTCGGCGGCCACCGTCGGCACGCAGATCGCCGGCAAGCGCAACAACGAGGGGGCGCTGCAGCAGGCGCTGTACGTGCAGGCGGTGGAGACCTCGCCCGGCACCGGGGTGTGCACCACGCTGTTCCAGGGGCAGACGCGCAGCATCGAGTTCGCCGCGGTGTGCAACAACCCCACCACCTGCTTCGACCCGGACGTGAACGACGCGCCCCTGTTCGAGATCTTCAGCGGCGACGGCACCGGGGCGGCGGTGAACATCCAGAAGAACAACAACACGCCGACGCCGGCCTCCTACTCGTCGGTGTCGCTCAACTTCAGCAACGACGCCAACGCCATGGCGCCGCTGGTGTTCCGCTACGGCGACGCCGGGCAGATGACGCTGCACATGCGCTACGCGCTGCCCTCGCCGCCGGCGACCAACATCACCGGGACGAGCAACGCCTTCGTGGTACGGCCCTTCGGCATCGCCATCCGCGGCGCGAGCGCCGGCACCGCGATCGCGCACAGCTCGACCGATTCGGGAACCGTGCTCGCCGCCGCGGGGGACCCGTTCACCATGACGCTCGCGGCGTACAAGTGGCAGGGCACGGCCGAGGACGCGAACAACGACGGCATCCCGGACTTCGCGCTCGCGGACGTGGTGGACATCACCGACAACGGCCTCACGCCCAACTTCGCCCCGGCGACGCTGTCGGTGAACGCCGGCAGCAACCTGCCGGGCATCGCCACCGGGCAGATCCGGCGCGGGGTGAACTGTCCGGCCGGCGCGGCGACCGTGGCCGCGGGCAGCTGGTCCGGGGGCGCGGCCACGATCACGGATTTCTGCTACACCGAGGCGGGCAACGTGCAGGTGGCGGCCCTCGCGGTGGACTACATCACCCCCGGCGTGAACATCATCGGGCTGTCCAGCTTCGACGGCAGCGGCTTCACCGGCGGCCACGTCGGCCGCTTCCGGCCCAAGCACTTCGCGGTGAGCGCGGCGACCCTGGCCAACCGGCAGGGCGCCTCCTGCGCGCCGGCCTCCACGTTCACCTACCTGGACGAGCCGCTGCAGCTCACCTTCACCCTCACGGCGCAGAACGCGCAGAACGCCACCACGGCCAACTATTCCGGCAGCTACGCGAAGCTCGGCCTCACCACCTTCGGCAACTGGTCGCTGGGGGCGAGGAGCGGCACCACCAACCTCACGACGCGGCTCGATACCGGCGCCGCGCCCACCGGCAGCTGGGCGAACGGCGTGGCGAGCGGCGTCGCGATCACCACGGCGGTGAACCGCGCCTCGCCGGACAACCCCGACGGCCCGTTCACCGCGACCACCTTCGGCATCGCGCCGTCGGATTCCGACGGCGTCGCCATGAACACGCTCGACCTCGACGTGGACAACAACGCGGTCATGGACCGCAAGAACCTGGGCGTCTCCGCGGAGCTGCGCTTCGGCCGCCTGCGGGTGCAGAACGCGCTGGGTTCGTCCAGGCTCGCGCTGCCGGTGCCGATGCGCCTCGAGTACTGGAACGGCACCGCGTTCGCGGTGAACGCCGACGACAGCTGCACCACGCTCCCGCGCAACACCATCGCGCTGGGGTCCTACACCGGGGCGCTGGATCCGGGCGGGGGCAACTGCAAGACCTTCATCCAGCAGGACCCGCTCAACTTCGCCTCGGGCCTCGCCACGGCCATGCTGGCCGCGCCCACCGGCGCGGTGAGCGGCAGCGTGCTGCTCACGCCGCAGCTGCGCTCGCCCGCGGCGGCGGGATTCTCCTGCGACAACGCCTCCAGCGGCGAGGACGCGCTCGCGAGCGCGGCGCGGCCGTACCTGCTCGGGCGCTGGAACGACGCCGCGAACCCGGACGCGAACGCCAATACCAGCTACGACGACAACCCCTCGGGGCGCGCGAGCTTCGGCCTGTACGGCAGCCAGCCCCGGAACTACATCTACTTCCGCGAGATCTACTGAGGCAGCGTGGCGCGCAGGGCGTGGAACAGGTCCACGCTGGCGTCGATCTCGTCGCGGTTGATGGACACGCTCTCCACGCTGATGCCGAGCGGGATCTCCCGGGCGTAGGGCTGCTCCAGGATGCGCGCGAGGTTGGCGCGGCAGACCGAGATGGACTTCTCCAGCGGGTTCGCCGCCCCCAGGATCGCGCTCGCGGTCGCCTCGGGCACCGCGACGCCCAGCCACCTGAGGAACGCCAGCGTCTTCTCGCGCCCGGCGGGGGAGAAGCTGAGCACCACGCGGCGCGGCTTCACGCCGGCGCCGCGGCAGTCGCGCGCGTAGTCGGCCAGCAGCCGGATGGTGGCCTCGGCCGAGTACACCGTCTGCGAGATGAAGTAGCTGCAGCCCTCGAGGGACTTGGCCAGCATGCGCGCCGATTCGCTGCGCGCCTCGGTGTGGCGCTCGGCGATCACCACCCCGCCCAGCTCGAACCCCGCCGGGTGCGCGGCGGCCAGGCGGATGGCCTGCGACAGCGACAGCGGGTAGGCGACGCCGGAGGTGGGGCGGCCGACGATGGACAGGAGCCGCACGCCGTAGTCGCGCGCGGCCTCGGTGAGCCACTGCCGCCAGCCGGCCTCGTCCAGCCCGCCCACGCACTTGTAGGTGATCGCCGGCAGCCCGGTGCGCTTGGCGAGCCGGCGCCCGTAGCCGCGCGGGTCCACCGTGCCGGTGAAGGCAAACGGGCGCGGCGCGGCCGTCCGGCCGGCCTCGTCCTGGATGTCGTACACCACCACGCCGTCCAGCGGCAGCGGCTCCAGGCGCCCGGCGAGCTTCTCCGCCGCCGCCTCAACCTGCTCCTCGGTCGACCCCGCGCGCGGCGGCGTGGTGCCATAGAGCAGCACCGCCTGGCGCGGATCCTGCAGCTTGTCCGTCAGCATGGCTTCGAAAATCAGGGACGGACCACGATTATTCGCGGCGCGCGCCGGAAATCGTGGTCTGTCCCCGTTCTCCTGCCTTCTAGTAGCGGTAGTGGTCGGACTTGTAGGGGCCGGCCTTGGGCACGCCGATGTACTTCGCCTGTTCGTCCGACAGCTCGGTCAGCTGCGCATTGAGCTTCTGCAGCTGCAGCCGCGCCACCTTCTCGTCCAGGTGCTTGGGCAGCGTGTACACGCCCACCGGGTACTTCGACGTGTTGGTGAAGAGCTCGATCTGCGCGATGGTCTGGTTGGCGAACGAGGAGCTCATGACGTAGCTGGGGTGCCCGGTGCCGCAGCCCAGGTTCACCAGGCGCCCTTTCGCCAGCAGGATGATCCGCTTCTCGGCAGAACCGGCACCTGCGGCGCCGGGGGGGAAGATCACGTGGTCCACCTGCGGCTTGATCTCCTCCCACTTGTACTGGGAGAGCGCCGCGACCTCGATCTCGTTGTCGAAGTGGCCGATGTTGCAGACGATGGCCTGGTCCTTCATCTTCTTCATGTGCTCGTGCGTGATGACGTGGTAGTTGCCCGTCGCCGTGACGAAGATGTCGGCCTTGTCCGCCGCCCAGTCCATGGTCACCACGCGGTAGCCTTCCATCGCCGCCTGCAGCGCGCAGATCGGGTCCACCTCGGTCACCCAGACCTGCGCCGAGAGGGCGCGCAAGGCTTGGGCCGAGCCCTTGCCGACGTCGCCGTAGCCGGCCACCACCGCCACCTTGCCCGCCACCATGACGTCGGTCGCGCGCTTGATGCCGTCCACCAGCGACTCGCGGCAGCCGTAGAGGTTGTCGAACTTGGACTTGGTCACCGAGTCGTTGACGTTGATGGCCGGGAAGAGCAGCTCCTTCTTCTTCGCCATCTCGTACAGGCGATGCACGCCCGTGGTCGTTTCCTCGGTCACGCCCTTGATGTCCTTCGCCATGCGCGAGTACCAGGTCGGGTCCTTGGCCAGCTTCGCCTTGATGGCCTTGAAGAGGCTCGTTTCCTCCTCGCTGCCCGGCTTCGAGATGACGGAGGCGTCCTTCTCCGCCTTCTTGCCCAGGTGCATGAGCAGCGTCGCGTCGCCGCCGTCGTCGAGGATCATGTTCGGGCCTTGGCTACCGAACTCGAAGATGCGGTGGGTGTAGTCCCAGTAGTCGTCCAGCGTCTCGCCCTTGACCGCGAACACCGGCGTGCCGCCGGCCGCGATCGCCGCCGCGGCGTGGTCCTGCGTCGAGAAGATGTTGCAGCTCGCCCAGCGCACGTCCGCGCCGAGCGCCTTCAGCGTCTCGATCAGGACCGCGGTCTGGATGGTCATGTGCAGGCTGCCGGTGACGCGGGCGCCCTTCAGGGGCTGCGCCTTGGCGTATTCCTTGCGGATCATCATCAGCGCCGGCATCTCGGACTCGGCGATGGCGATTTCCTTGCGGCCCCAGTCGGCCAGCGACAGGTCGGCCACCTTGTAGTCGGTGAAGGCTTTGTTTGGTGCGTTCATGCGAGGGCTCCGTTAGTTGGTTTGCGGGGCCCCGCTTTGGAAGGTTCCAAAAACGAAGCGCCCGCATCGTTTCCAATGCGAGCGCCGTTGTTTATTTGCTGAGCCTGATCCCCCGGTTACCTGGAGAACGCAACGCTCCTCAGCAGGGCGCATTATAGCAAAACAGGGACGGACCACGATTTCGAGCCGGCGCGGGGCCGCGCGGGAGGGGTAGATGTGCACGATCGGTTACATCCACCGGCATAGGCGGCCTCGCTTCGCCGGTAGTAAACTGTCCCCATGAACGCACCCGACTCCCGCCGCCGCCTCGCGCCGACCCGCAAGCCGCGCGCCGCCAAGCGGCGCTCCAAGGCGTTCCTGGCGGAACTTCGCCGCCAGTGCCGGCTGGCGAACAAGGCCGACCGTCGCGACAACTGGCAGCAGTACCTCCACCTGCCTGAATGAGCCTGCGGCGCGGCGACCTCGTCACCGTCGCGGCCAAGGGACCCTACACCGCCAAGCCGCGACCGGCGCTGATCGTCCAGGCTGACGAAACACTGGCGTTCCGCGACAGCGTCACGGTCTGCCTGCTGACCGCCGACCTGATCGACGCGCCGCTGTTCAGGATCAGGATCGAACCGAGTGCCGGCAACGGGCTTCGCCAGCCGTCCGATGTCATGGCGGACAAGCTGCTGACGGTTCCCAGGAATGTCCTTGCCTCGAAGCCTTTCGGGCGCCTGGACAGCAGGGAACTGGACCGCGTCGACGAGGCGCTCCGGCTCTGGTTGGGGTTGGGATAGTCGTCCGCGCCCGGGGACGCGGTGTACGCTCCCCCGCCATGCCCCACGCCCACACCCTCGACGGCGTCACCTGGCGCTTTCCCGACCTGAAGACGCTGCTGGCCCGCGCCTCCCCCCTGCGCTCGGGCGACGTCCTGGCCGGCGTCGCGGCCGCCACCGCCGAGGAACGCATGGCGGCGCGCCTGGCGCTGGCCGACCTGCCGCTCGCCGCGTTCCTCTCCGAATCCGTCATCCCCTACGAATCCGACGACGTCACGCGCCTGATCCTCGACAACCACGACCGCGCTGCCTTCGCGCCGGTGTCTGCGCTCACCGTGGGCGCGTTCCGCGAGTGGCTGCTCGAGGCCTCGCCCGAGTCCGTCACCGCCCTGGCCCGCGGCCTCACCCCCGAGATGGCCGCCGCGGTGTCCAAGCTCATGCGCAACCAGGACCTGATATCGGTTGCGCGCAAGTGCCGCGTGGTGACCCGGTTCAGGAACACGCTCGGCCTGCCCGGGCGCCTGTCGGTGCGCATCCAGCCCAACCACCCCACCGACGACGTGAAGGGCATCGCGGCCTCGATGCTGGAGGGCCTCGCCTACGGCTGCGGCGACGCGGTGATCGGCATCAACCCGGCGGGCGACGGCCTGTCGGCGTTCCTGCCGCTGTGGCGCATGATGGACGAGCTCATCCGCCGCTTCGACATCCCCACCCAGTCCTGCGTCCTCACCCACGTCACCGGGCAAATCGAGGCGATCGGGCGCGGCGCGCCGGTGGACCTCGTCTTCCAGTCCATCGGCGGCACGCAGAAGACCAACGAGTCCTTCGGCGTCTCGCAGGCCTTGCTGCGCGAGGCGCTGGAGGCGGCGCGCTCGCTCAAGCGCGGCACGCTGGGCGCGAACGTCATGTACTTCGAGACCGGGCAGGGGAGCGCACTGTCGGCCAACGCGCACCACGGCTGCGACCAGCAGACGCTGGAAGCCCGCGCCTACGGCCTCGCACGCGCTTTTGATCCGCTGCTCGTCAACACCGTGGTCGGCTTCATCGGGCCGGAGTACCTGTACGACGGCAAGCAGATCGTGCGCGCCGGGCTGGAGGACCACTTCTGCGGCAAGCTGCTGGGCGTGCCGCTGGGCGTGGACGTCTGCTACACCAACCACGCCGAGGCCGACCAGGACGACATGGACACCCTGCTCACCCTGCTGGGGACGGCGGGGGTGACCTACGTCATGGGCGTGCCGGGGGCGGACGACGTCATGCTCAACTACCAGAGCACCTCGTTCCACGACGCGCTCTACATGCGCGAGGTGATGGGCCTGAAGCGTGCGCCGGAGTTCGAGGCGTGGCTGGAACGCATGGGGATCGCGGGTGCCGACGGGCGGATCGCGGGCGAGGCGCCGCCGCGCCTGCTCGCCGCGGCGAGGGAGCTGGGGTGAAGGTGTCTGCCTTTGCCGCCCTTCGCGCGCTCACGCCGGCGCCCATCGGACTCGGGCGAGCGGGGAGCGGCGTGCCGACCTCGGAGCTGCTCGGCTTCGGCCTCGCGCATGCGCGGGCGCGGGATGCGGTGCATCGGGCGCTGGACGTCGCGCCGGTGGTGGAGGGGTTGATGGGCCTGGGGCTGGCGCCGGTGGTGGCGCGGAGCGCGGCGGAAGATCGCGCGACCTACCTGCGGCGGCCGGACCTGGGGCGGCGGCTCGCGGACGGCCAGGCCATTCCAAAGTGTGGAAATGACCTCGGCCTCGTCGTCGCCGACGGGCTGTCCGCTCTGGCCGTCGAGCGGCACGCGGTGCCGTTGATCAGCGCCCTGATCGCGCTCGCGCCGCAGCGCTGGGCCGGCGCGGGCTGCGTGGTGGCGCTGCAGGGACGCGTCGCGCTGGGCGACGGCATCGGCGCGGCCATGGGCGCGAAGCTGGTGGTGGTGCTGATCGGCGAGCGGCCGGGCCTTTCGTCGCCCGACAGCCTGGGCGCCTACCTCACCTGGGCGCCGCGGGTGGGGCGGGTGGATGCGGAACGCAACTGCGTCTCCAACATCCGGCCCCAGGGCTTGGGCTACGAGGCCGCCGCGCGGCGCGTGGATTGGCTGGCGGCCGCGGGCTTGGCGCGGGGGCTTACGGGCGTGGCGTTGAAGGACGAGAGCGGGATCGAGAATCAGGGACAGACCACGATTTCCGGCCCTCGCGGGTAGGGCAAATGTGCACGATCGGTTACATCGCGGGGCGCTGCAGGCCCTGACGGCACGCCTTGCCGGCGCTACTCCCGCGCCGCGACTTCCGCGAAGTTCGAGATCTTCACGTCTCCATCCGGGAACCGCGCGACGATCTCCAGCTCACCGCCCATGGCGCGGATGTGCGAGCGCAGGGTGCTGATGTACATGTCCGTGCGGCGCTCGAGCTTCGAGATGCTCGCCTGGCGCACGTGCAGCGTGGCGGCCAGCGTTTCCTGCGACAGGCCGCGGGCGTGGCGCAATTCCTGGAGCGGCATTTCGGCAAGCATCGCTTCCGTGCGGGCCTTTGCGCGTGCTTGTGCCGCCGGGGACATCTTCGCTGTCAGTTCGCTGAATTTTCTAGCCATCGTCGATCAAACCTTCCTTTCCCAGTTCGGCAATATGCTCGTCGTAAAGCCGGTCCGCCAGCGGTACGAACTCGTCATACCAGCGAGGGTTGCCGGTCTTGTCTCCGCCGATCAACAGGATCGCCGTACGCCGCGGATCGAACGCATACAGGACGCGAATTGGACGTCCCTTGTGCTGGATCCGAAGTTCCCGCATGCGCGGGTGCTTCGAACTTCCGATACCGGAGCTGTACGGATGGCCGAGCTGGGGGCCGTGTATTCGCAGCAAACCCACAGAAGCGAAGACGGAGACCTGCTGGGCCTCGGTCAACACGTCCCACCAGGCGCCGAACTCATCCGTGTACTCGACCTCCCACTGCGCCATGCAATATAGCCTTCGAGGAATATGCCGTCAAGGGAATAGTCGGTGCTGCCGACTCCCCTTCACCAACGCCTCGGCTGGCCATGGGATGACGTTACTTCTCCTGCAGGCTCCGCCGGTACGCCCACTCGATCAGTTCCTCGTCCCGCGCGGCCTGCGTGCAGGGCCGGCCCGGCCGGATTCATAGCCTTTCGCAGAGCGCCGTGATCCGCTCCCTGAACCATCGATGCGCCGGTGCGGCGCTGTTTGCCCTGTTCCAGCTCATGTAGATCGGCAGGTCCGCAACCTCGAAGGGCAGCTTCGCCATCCGCAGGTCATAGTGCTCGGCGAGCGCGAGAGCAACGCGGCGGGGTACTGTCGCGACATAGTCGGTTTGCAGCAGCACCGCTGGAATGGACAGGTAGTGCGGCACCTCCATGGCGATGTCGCGCTCGTGGCCGAGCCGCTTCAGCGCCAGCGCGACGATGGCCGCGCCCGGCGCGCTTCGATTGAACGCGACGTGCTGGAGCGACAGGTACGTTTCCAGGGTCAGGCCGTCGGCCATGCGTGGATGGTCGCGGCGCGACATGACCACACGGGGTTCGCTCAGGAGGTGCTGCACCTCAAGCTCGTCGCCCTCCAGCGGGATGTAGTCGAACGCGAAGTCGACCGTCCCGCGCCGGACCTGCTCGATGGCCGCGCGTGCGCGCTCGGTGGCGACGCGCACGCGGACCCCGGGTGCAGACTGAGAGAGCCAGTTCATGAGACGCGGCAGGATCACGATCTCGCCCACATCCTCCGTCGCGACCGTGAAGCTGACGCGGGCGGTGCGGAAATCGAAGCGATCGTCGCCCGCGAGCCCTGCCTGCAGCAGGTCGAGCGCCTGGCGAACCGGCTTGGCCAGTTCGCGCGCGCGGGCGGTCGGCTCCATGCCCCGGCCTCGACGTTCGAACAACGGGTCACCCAGCGCCCCGCGCAGGCGGGCGAGGGCATTGCTGACCGCGGGCTGGCTCATGCCGATCCGGTCGGCCGCCCGAGTCAGGTTCCCGTCCGTGAACACCGCGTCGAAGACGACGAGGAGGTTGAGGTCGAAGGATCTAAGATTCACGATGATGATGACTCATATAAAGATTATCAATCTCGGGAATGATACACACGGTTAGCGTTTCGGTATGCCCCAGCCGCTCATCATCGAGGTCGCGGTCAACGGCGCCGTCAGCAAGGTGCGCAACCCGAACGTCCCGCAATCGGTGGACGAACTGCATGCCTGCATCGGCGCGTGCGTCGAAGCCGGCGCATCGGTCGTTCACGTGCATGCGGGCGCGCCTGTGGTGGGAGGACGCGCCGCGCACGACGCGGGCGCGTATGCCGAGCTTTTCCGCCGGGTCGAGCGAAGCCATCCCGGCGTGCTCCTCTACCCGACGCTTCCGGGTGGAGGCATCGGCATGGACATGCAGCAACGCTATGCCCACGTCGATTCCCTGCGTGCCGCAGGCCTTCTTCGAGTTGCGCCGATCGATCCCGGCACCATGAACTACGGGGTGAAGGACGACAGCGGCCGTCCGCCGGTGCACGACGCGGTGTACCAGAACACCTACGCCGACGTCGACTTCGCGTTCGCCTACTGCCGGGCGCACCGGATCGGCTGCACGATGTCGGTCTTCGAGCCGGGATTCCTGCAGCTGGTGCTTGCGCACAAGGCCGCCGGCAGCCTGCCTGGCGCCTCGATCGTGAAGCTCGAGTTCGCCTCGGGCAGGCGCCTGTTCGGGCTGCCGCCGACCACGGCCTCGCTGAAGGCCTATCTAGGGATGCTGGGCGCCACGGCGTTGCCGTGGATGCTTGCGGTCCGCGATGGCGATGCTGCCGCCACCTTGGGTCGCGAGGCGATCGGGCTCGGCGGGCATGTGCGCGTGGGCATCGAGGACTACGGGGGGGCGCGAACACCCCGGAACGAGGAACTCGTCGCGGAGATCGCGTCCATGGCGCGCCGCGCCGGCCGGCCGCCAGCCAACGCAAGGGACGCGGCGCGGATACTTGGCCTTCCGGATGCCGGGGAGGCCGTCGAACGTCGTACTGCAAACGGAGGGAAACCATGACGCACGCACGAAACCTTGTTCGTTCGATCCTGATCGCGGCCACGGCGGCGCTGCTCCCCGCCTGGGCAGCCGCGCAAACGGCGTGGCCGGACAAGCCGGTGAAGATCATCCTGCCGTTCCCGCCCGGAGGCTCGACCGACCTGCTCGCGCGCGAGATCGCGCAGGGCTTCACCGCCGCGTTCGGACAGAACTTCCTGGTCGAGAACCGCCCGGGCGCGGCCAGCACGGTGGGCACCGCGGCGGTGGCGAAGTCGGCGCCGGATGGATACACGTGGCTCTTCACGAGCAGCCACTACGCCATCATCGCGAGCCTGTACCGCAAGCTTCCCTACGACCCGCGCAAGGACCTCGTCCCGGTGTCGATGGTCGCCAACGTGCCCGTGATCCTCGTGGTGAACCCGTCGGTTTCCGCCAAGTCGGTTCCCGAACTGATTGCGCTGGCGAAGGCGCAGCCCGGCAAGCTGAACTTCGCCTCCTCGGGCAGCGGCGGCGTGGCGCACCTCTCCGGCGAACTGTTCAACGCCATGGCCGGCGTGTCCATGAACCACGTGCCCTACAAGGGCGGCGCGCCGGCCATGCAGGACCTGCTGGGCGGCCACGTGCAGGTCATGTTCGACGCCATCTCCACGTCGCTGCCGCACATCAAGACCGGCAAGCTGCGCGCCCTGGCCTGGACCGGAAAGGCACGCTCGCCGATCCTGCCGGAGCTGCCTACGATCGCGGAAGCCGGCGTGCCGGGGTATGCCTCCGCGGCGTGGTTCGCCATGTTCGCTCCCGCGGGCACCCCGCCGGAGGCCATCCGCAAGGTTGCCGCCGAAGTTCGCCGGATCGTCAACCAGCCCGACGTCCGCGAGCGCCAGCTGGGCCTGGGGTTGGAGATGGTCGGCTCGACCCCGGAGGCGTTCAAGTCCATCCTGGACGAGGAGATCGCGAAGTGGGCGAAGGTGATCCAGGACGCGAAGGCGCAGCAGGACTGAGCGGGCGCGGGCCGTGGACGCGAAGAAGGTCATCATCGAGGCGCGCCTGAACGAATGGGTGACGCGGGAAGAGAGCCCGCACGTGCCGTGGAATCCGGAGGAAATCGCCGCCGACGCGCAAGCCTGCCGCGAGGCGGGCGCCTCGATCGTGCATTTCCACGTGCGCCGGCCGGATGGCTCGCCCTCGCATGAGCCGGCGCTGTATGCCGAGGCGGTGCGGGGCATCCGCAGGCGCAGCGACATCCTGATCCACCCGACGCTGGCCGGCGTGATCACGGCCGATGCCGCCGAGCGCATCGCGCCGCTGGAGCAGATGTGCCGCGACCCGGCGACCCGCCCTGACTTCGCGCCGATGGACATGGGCAGCACGAACCTGGATGTCTACGACGCCGCGGCGAAGCGCTTCCGCACCGACCGCAAGGTCTACGCCAATTCGATCCACACCCTTTCCTTCCTCGGCGAGCGCATTCGCGGCGCCGGCCTGAAGGAGCTGCTCTGCGTCTGGACCGTTCCCTGCCTGCGCACCATCGACGCGTTCCTGGACTGCGGCAAGCTGGCGGAGCCGGCGCTCGCCTGTCTCGTCCTGAGTGAAGGGGGGATCGTGGGCGGGCACCCCGGCACGATCGCGGGCCTGGAGTCGCTGCTCGCCTTCATGCCGGCGCGGCGGCGCATAGAGTGGTCGGTGTGCTGCCGCGAAGGCAATGTGTTCCCTGTCGCCGCGGCCGCGCTGGCGCGGGGCGGGCATGTGTCCATCGGCCTGGGCGACTACCGCTACCCGGAACTGGGCCAGCCGACCAATGCGGACCTGGTCCGGGAGGTTGTCCGCCTGGCGCGCCTCGTGGGCCGCGAGCCCGCGACGCCTGCCGAGACCAGGGCCATGCTTGGAATGGAGGGCAGATGAAGCCAAGGCAGAACAAGGTGCACGCCAGGCGCGCCGCGGGCGGCGCCGCGATGGGCGTGAACATCCAGACCACCAGCCCGGAGAACGTCGAGATGGCGGGCGCGGCCGGCTACGACTTCGTCATCATCGACTGCGAGCACGGCGTGATGTCGATGGATCGCACCATCGAGATGCTGCGCGCGGCCGACGCCACCGGGGTGACGCCGGTCGTGCGCGTGCCGGACCAGGCGCCGGGCTCGATCATGCGGGCTCTCGACGCAGGGGCGATGGGCGTCATCGTTCCGGGCGTGAGCACGCGGGCGCAGGCCGAGGCCGTGGTGGCGGCGGCGAAGTTCCGCACCCGCGAGACGGCCGGTGCGCGCGGCGCCTGCCCCAGCACGCGCGCCAACTGGCACCTGGTCCAGGACTGGCCCGCGTTCGTGCGCTGGTCGAACGTGGAGACCATGGTCTGGCTCCTCGTCGAGAGCCCCGAGGGCGCGGCCAACATCGACGACATCCTGCAAGTGCCGGGCATCGATGCCATCGTCCCGGGCCCGTTCGACCTCGCGCAGGCGATGGGCCACAACGGCGACATGCGCCATCCGGAGGTGGTGGCCGCGCTGGAGAAGGTGGTGCACGGCGCGCGCCGCCGCAACGTCGAGACCATCGCGGTGCTGCTCGCCTCCAATGACGCGGACCTGCGGCAGGAGACCGCCTTCTGGCGCGGGATGGGCGCGACCGCGTTCTGGGTGGGCGGCGACCGGCGCATGTTCACGGTCGCGCTGCGCCAGCGCATGGCGCAGGTGCAGGCGAGCCTCTGACGGGGATCCGGCGGACCGGATCATCGTCGCGACCGCGCGCGCCCATGCCCTGCCGCTGGCCACGCACGACGGCGCCATCCGCCGCTCCGCCGCTCCCGGGCGGTGAGGATCTGGCGGCCGTCAGACCAGGCTCTTCCCATGAGCCCCCCGCCGGGTACGCTGGCCCGCCAAATGTGCACGATCGGTAACATTTCCGCCCGCTGAGGGCGTTCGCCCGCCGGCGCCGCTCTCCAACGATCGGATTCCGAGATCGCGCCTGCCGCAGTGCAGTACGGGCCGCGCGCCTGATTACGGTATTTTCGGGGTTCAAGCTTCGGGGAGGTCCATGGGCTGTCTGGTCGGTCGCGCCGCTCGCTTTGCCTGGCTGCTGCTCGCCGCGGCCGTGCTCTCCGGCTGCGCCACCAGCTCCCTCACCGGGCGCAGCCAGTTCATGGTGGTGTCCGAGTCCCACGCCATCTCCGGTTCCGCCTCGGCCTACCGCAGCATGCTCGGGGGCCTGGCGAAGAAGGGCAAGGTCGAGACCGGCACCCCGCGCGCCGAGCGCGTGAAGGCGATCACCGACCGGCTGATCGCGCAGGCGGTGCGCTTCCGGCCCGACGCCGCCACCTGGGACTGGCAGGTGGAGGTGATCAACGAGCCCAAGGTGGTCAACGCCTTCTGCATGGCCGGCGGCAAGATGGCCATCTACACCGGGTTCTGGGAGAAATTGAACATCACCGACGACGAGGTCGCCGCCATCATGGGGCACGAGATCGGCCACGCCCTCGCCAGCCACACGCGCGAGCACATGTCGGTGGCCTACACCAGCCAGGTGGGCGCCCTGGTGCTCTCGGCGCTGCTCGCCTCGAAGAACGATCCCAACAGCTTCCGGCGCAACGCCGAGGCGCTCTCCAGCGCCGCGGCCCTGGCCATCACCCTGCCCAACAGCCGCGAGGGCGAGGAGGAGGCCGACCAGATCGGCATCGAGCTCGCCGCGCGCGCCGGGTTCGACCCGCGCGCCGCGGTGACGCTGTGGGAGAAGATGCAGAAGCAGGAGAAGATCTCGCCGCCGCAGTTCCTGTCCACGCATCCGTCGAACGAGACGCGGATCCGGAACCTGTCGGCGCTGGTGCCGAAGGTGGACCATCTCTACCAGCTGGCGAAGGCGGGGAAGGCGACGGAGGGCGTGCCGAGCTTCCTGGGAGGTGGGGATGCCGCTGCGCGGCAGGCGTATGCGGACAAGGCCGCCGGCGAGGCCGACACCATGACGTTCCTCGGTCCCCAGTTCGAGAAGTTCAGGAAGGGGGAGGTGGTGTTCGAGTGCCGGTTTGCGTGCTACTTCGCTTATACCAATCGGAAGGGCGACTGGAAGGCGCTGCACGAGAAGAAGGCCTGGCGGGACCTGGCGGTGTCGGTGATGAACGTGGGGTACCTGAATGATCTGTCGTACTTCCTGCTGGGGGAGGCGGCGAAGGGGTTGGGGTTGGGGGAGGTGGCGCGGGTTTATTACGGGAGGGCGGTGGAGGCGGGGAGGGTGGGGTATGGGTGTGGGGAGGGATGTGGGGGGTTTGAGGTGAAGGTAGTTTCGGCGGCGGGAGGATAGGAGCTGATGATTCGACTATCGGAGGAACTGCGATCGGATTTGCACCCGGAGAGTGATGCAATCAACCGCATCTGGAAGAAGCGCGAGGCGCAGTTCATGCCGATGGTGACCGGGATGCTGTCGCGGGTGGGCGAACTGCAGGGATTTGGGCAGAAGGCGATAGGGCAGTTGGGAAGGATTGCGGCTTTGCCGGATGCCGAAGCGGTAGAGCCCACAGACGCTTCAAATTAAATGCTCGTCGACGAGGCAATGCAACTGTCGCCGTGGTACTTGAATACTCGGCGTCTTGCGCTTTTGACGAAGAGAAACGTAGGGGCGGCGGCGCAAGCCTCGTTGGCAGACAATTCACTGGAGCGCGCGACGGGCATGCATTTCGCCGCGAACCTTGCGGATTCGCTGTTAAGGTCCGGGCAGATCCCGAATCTTACGAAGGAGTTGATCGCAAACGGAGTACCGTCGAGCAGCTTAACCGCGTCTATCTGGGGCGTGTTTACGTTTCGTGGTGTATCCAAGGCGCTCATGGCGGAGCGAGAGGGCCGGCGGGTCACGCCGGCCACATTCTCCGGGGTCATACCGATTGGCACGCAGGAACTCGAGTTTTCCGGAGTGCTCTTGAACGATCATCTTTACTCCCAAAGCGCCCCGACGTACTTGACTGGGAAGCGCCGAGCACTGATCTTGGGGCAGTTCGAAATCCAGGGGTACGAAGGTAGAGGTTTTCCCATACATCATCGGAGACTTCGCGAAGGGTCTGGGCGATATCGGCCCCTTGCCCATGGGATGGCCGAAGACCGCACGCATCTACCCATCACAGTTGAAAGCGTTCGAAAGAATCGCCCAAACGAAGCCGCCGACGAAGGCCCAGCTAAAGAAGCTGCTGAACGTGCCCGAGGTTGAGGTCAAGAATCGCTTCGCCGCAATCATCGGGGAGCCGTTCGTACCGAAGGACTGGGGCGGTGAGAAGTCTGATCTATACACGAGCCGCCTGACGCTGGATGAAAAGCCCATTTCCGCCGCTTTCATATTCAAAGGTCCGGCAGTAAGTGGCGCGCTCCATCCCGCGAATATGGGCAAACGCGGTGATCAGTTGGTGCGAGCATTCGAGGAGCCAGCGGACCTTATAGTCATTCAACACCACAATCAGATCGCAAGTACGGTTATTCGGCAGGCTGAGGCTCTCGCCGCCGACCATTCGAGGCCGCGTCTCTACTGCATCATCGATGGTGCGGAGACTTATCGGATACTGAAGACTTACCGGAAGTTCTAGCATTTCGAAGTCGGGAGGATAGGTACTTGAAGAAAAAGAAAGCCGCATCGACGAACGGCGAGAAAATCAGCTGCGAAGGCAAGCTTTGGCAAATGGCAGACGCACTGCGCGCGCGAAAACATTAGGATCGATTTGGCCGTGCGTGAGGATGTACAGGCGCAGCTAGGAGCGCTCGTGAAGCGCATTCTCCGCAAACGCGGATATCCGCGTGGCATGCAGGAGAAGGCTAGACAAACAGTGCTGGAGCAGGCCACTCGTCTATCAATTGAATGGGTAGTGGGGTAGAGCCTACAGTTTGTGGACAGCGGACGAGAGGATAGAGGCGTGCGCTTCTGGGTCGGATTGACTGATGGCGACTGGTTTGAGTATCTGCGTAACAGTACGCCGGACGAGGTCAACTTTTGGCAACCGTCCGCTGGCAGGCGAGCGGTTCGGCTTGATGCTGGGGCGCTATTTCTGTTCAAGCTCCACTCGCCAAGAAACTTCGTGGTCGGTGGCGGCTTTTACGTGCGCTATTCAGCCTTACCAGCTCGACTAGCGTGGGACGCATTTGGCGACAAGAACGGTACTACTAGCTACGATGCACTTCGCGACAGGGTGCGGCGCTATCGAAAGCAATCAGTTAGCGGCGATCCCTTCATCGGTTGCAACATCCTAAATGCCCCGTTTTTCTTCGAAGACAAGGACTGGATCGCGATCCCGGAAACATGGGCACCCAATACACAGCAAGGAAGGACATTTGATACTGAGACGGTCGATGGCCTAAGGCTTTGGAATGCCGTGCACGAGAGGTTACGTGGTATTCCGGTACCCAAGAGTCAGGTCGAGTCCCCTCGCCTTGGGGCAGAGTATCTGACTCGCGCGCGTCTAGGTCAGGGAGCCTTCCGCGTTCTGGTCACGGAAGCGTATGAGAGGCGCTGCGCTGTTAGTGGGGAGCGGACGCTTCCAGTCTTGGAAGCCGCCCACATCAAACCTTACGCCAAGAGTGGACCACATCTCATTTCGAATGGGCTCTTGCTACGATCTGATCTCCACATACTGTTTGACGATGGGTATCTCACAGTAACAGAAGACCTCAAAGTCGAAGTGAGCCGGAACATTAAGGAGAAATTCGAGAACGGCCGCGAATACTACCGATACCACGGAAAGCCACTCATCACCGTTCCAGGCGACTCCAATCAACGCCCCTCCCACGAATTCCTTCGCTGGCACAACACGGAAGTGTTTCAAGAGTGAGATCTGGTGGGACCGGTTCTGATCTTTGACAAATCGCTCCTCGAGAGCCTCAACCCAGACGAGGCGGTGTGGCTGGACACGTTCTTCATAACTAACATCACGCCACTTTTCTTCGTTGAGACACTTGCAGATCTGGAAAAGCAGGTCCGTAAGGGGCGCACACCGGAACAGGTCGTAGGTAGCTTGGCATACCGAACCCCTGATATGGGGTCGACCATGAATGCGCATCACACTGCCTTGCTCGAAGCGGAGCTCGTCGGTGGTTGGCAGGTCGATATGCGCCATGGTCGGCCAATACTCGCGGGCGGCCAAAGGCTTGAACTCGAGGGGAAAAAGGGAGTCATTTTCCGACCCTCACCTGAGCAGGAAGCGTTCTCCCGTTGGCTAAAGGGTGAGTTCCTTGAACTCGAGCGCGCGAACGCGCGTGCATGGCGCCGCGCTCTGTCGCAGCTCGACTTCAACGAGATGTGCGAGCTATTTCGTCCCTTCTTCCCGATGGGCAAACCGAAGACGCTGGCCGACGTTAAGAGATTTGTCGAGTTCTATGTCAATGGCCCTGATCGAGAGAAGGTGCTCCTCTTCGGCCTCACTTTGGTCGGAGTCCCAGCGGAAGGTATGGACCTGATCGTGCGACGCTGGAAAATGGCGGGAAAGCCGACCATTGTCGAGTTTGCTCCGTATTTTGCCCACGTCTTTTCTGTGGAGATGTTTTTCTATCTCGCGATGGCGGCAGATGTCATCGGGCGAGGTAGGCCTAGCCACAAGATTGACCTAGCGTACCTCTATTACCTCCCCTTCTGCATGGTGTTCACCTCGAACGACAGGTTGCATGGAGACCTGGTGCCCTTCTTCCTGCGGAGCAACCAATCCTTCATTCCAGGCCAAGAGTTGAAGGCAGATCTCGGGCGCCTAGACAAGCATTTCGATACTCTGCCTGAGGAAGTCAAGAAGCGCGGTGTTATGAGTTTTGCTCACTTCCCGCCTCCGGACGACTCGTTTCTCGTGGCGCGCTTGTGGGACAAGCATATGTCGCCAAAATGGCGTGAACAGAAGCCGATTGTTCCCCCTTCTGGGGAAAGTGATCTCGGAAAGAAGTTAATGGACTCAGTACGACGACTAGAGAAGGAGGGCAAGCCACTCCCACAGGACTCAACTCCTGAGTCCGAAGATCTGGACCAACTGGTCATTCAACGAAACGTCCATGCGCGAAAGGGAAAGTGGCTTAGGCTTCCGCCAGAGGTGGTAGACGCAAACAAAGAAGGTCAAGACTAGTGAAGCCAGTCAGGCGCATGTCCCAGTGTGAATAAGCAAAGCAGCATGGCGTTGCTAGAGGGCCTATACGACCGTCTTGTGGACGAACGTCTGTCCGCGCAGCTCGCGTCGCTCCTCCAGGCAAGACACGCGAGCCTCGAGGCGCTGCCGCCCGAAGAGCGCTCCGCCCGCTTGGCGGAAGCCTTCGTCAAAGTCCTGGCCGGAATCCTCGACAGCGTGGAGCCAGACGATGCAGGCACGCCACGCGAGCAGGCGCAGATCGCCGTGATCGCCGGCCTCTTGGGGGTGCTGCGCAAGGAGTACCGGGCCGCCGATCTTCCTAGCTGGCCGAGCCCACTCAGTACCCTCCGCTCGATTCATCGTCAATCGGCCCCCTTCGTTCCGCCCGCAACCGGAGTGCTACGCCCCTGGCTGTTCACCGCAGGGCGAGCGGATCCATCGCTACTCGCCGATCTGCGCGCGGAGCTCGACTCGGCGGACGAGGTGGACATTCTCGTCTCGTTCATCAAGTGGAGCGGGGTACGCAAGCTCATGGACCGGTTCGAGGCCGGCGGCGTCACCGGCGCCGACGGGGTGCCGCGCCGACGGGTACGGATTCTCACGACGACGTACATGGGCGCCACGGAGGCGCGGGCGGTGCTGGTGCTCGCCAAGCTACCGGGCGTGACGGTGAAGGTTTCCTACGACACCCGGCGCACGCGCCTGCACGCCAAGGCGTGGCTCTTTCACCGCGCGACGGGATTCGGCACGGCGTTCGTCGGCAGCGCCAATATCTCCAATGCTGCGCTGATCGGCGGGCTGGAGTGGACGGTGAAGTTCACCCAGGCGGCGCAGGCCGATCTTTACGTGGCGGCGCAGGCGCAGTTCGAGTCGCTGTGGAACGACCCGGAGTTCGAGTTCTTCGATCCGAACAGCGAGGCGGATCTGCGGCGGCTTTCCGCCGCGCTCTCGGAGGAATCGCGGGGCCAGGACGCGGGCGAGACTGTCTTCTTCGATCTCACCCCAAAGGCTTACCAGGCCGAGATGCTGAATCGGCTTGCCCGCGAGCGTGAGCTAGGGCGCACGCGCAGTCTGCTCGTTGCCGCCACGGGTACGGGAAAGACCGTTGTGGCGGCGCTCGACTACCGCGCGCTCTGTCAGGCGCCAGGAGGGCACCCACGCCTGCTCTTCGTCGCGCACCGGGTCGAGATCCTGCGCCAGGCGATGGCGACCTACCGGCAGGCATTGCGCTCGCCGGATTTTGGGGAAGTGCTCGCTGAAGGACATGACCCAAGCTCATGGGATCACCTCTTCGCCACGATCCAGAGCGTCAGCTCCGCGGGGCTCCTCGAGCGTTTCGGCCCTGACTACTGGCATACCGTGGTCATCGACGAATGCCATCATCTTCCCGCACAGTCGTTCGACGCCTTCGCGCGTGGGGTGAGGCCGAAGTTCCTGCTTGGCCTCACGGCGACGCCGTTGCGCGCGGACGGAAAGCCGATCGCCGAGTACTTCGACCCGAGGCCTGACAGCCGGCCGGCGGTCGAGTTGAGGCTCTGGCACGCGCTTGACCAACAACTCCTCGCGCCGTTCGAGTACTACGGCACCGCCGACGAGACGGATCTGAAGGACGTGCGATGGAATGGAGCCGGGGAACTGGCGGACCTTGATCGCGTGATCTCGGGCGATCACATCCGGGCGCGGCTGGTGATCCAGTCGGTGCAGAAGTATTCCTCGGAGGTAAAGGCCATGCGTGCGCTCGCGTTCTGCGTAAGCGTGCGGCACGCGGAGTTCATGGCCGAGCAGTTCAAGGCAGCCGGGTTCGCGGCGGAGGCAGTCACGGGCGGAACGGATAGGGACGTGCGGCAACGCATTCCCGGCAGGCTGGCGCGTGGAGAGATCCAGATCGTGTGCACCTGCGATCTCTACAACGAAGGCGTCGACCTGCCGGACCTGAACACCTTGCTGCTCCTGCGGCCAACGCAAAGCCCGGTGATCTTCGAGCAGCAGCTCGGACGCGGCCTGCGCCTGGCGCAGGGCAAAGAGTCGTGCCTTGTCCTCGACTTTGTCGGGCGCTACCGCGAGGAGTTCCGCTTCGATCAGCTCCTACAGGTGATGACCGGACTGCCGAAGCGGCGCCTGATCGAGGATCTTGAGCACGGTTTTCCCACATTGCCGCCTGGCTGCCATATCGCGTTCGATCGCGTCGCGGGCGAGCGGGTGCTGGCGAGCCTCAAGACCATCGCTCGGCAAACCTGGCCGCGACTGACGCGCGAGCTACAAGGCTATGCAGCGAGCCACGAGAACGTGACGCTGGCGAGCTTCCTCAACGATCAGGCGCTGGAGCTATCAGACATCTACCGGGCGAATGCGGTCGGGGGATGGACGGCGCTACGGCGCAGCGCCGGGCTGCTGCCGGGAGAGTTGTCGGAGGAGGAGGCGTATCTCGGGCGGCGATTCGCTGACCTCCTTCATGGCAACGATCCATTGGCGCTCAAGCTATGGAAGAACCCGGACCCCGGTGACAGGCGCGTCCAGATGCTCGCCTACCAGCTTTTCCCGCGCATCACCGACAAGATGAGCGGCAAGGAGTTTCTTGAGCGGCTGGACGCCCATCCGCTCCTGAAGGAGGAGTTGGGCGAGCTCGCGGACCTTCTTGCCGCACGCACCGAACTGCCGGCGCGGCGTATTCCGGGCTTGCCGGAAGAGTGGCCGCTCCTGCTGTATGGCCGCTACGAGATCCGCGAGATCCTGACGGCGGTGGGCTGGTTGACCGAGTCGCGGCGAACGCCGCACCAGTCGGGGAAGGTCGTGATTGAGGAGGCGAGAATCGAGTGCCTGTTCGTGACGCTCGACAAGGCGGTGGGTTATCACGATCGCATCGCGTACCACGACTACGCGATCAGCCCAGAGATTTTTCACTGGCAAACGCAGAATAACGCTGGTCCGGACACGCCAGCGGGACGACGCTACATAGAAAGTCCCGAGAACGGCTGGCGCTTCTTCCTGTTCGTGAGGGAGAACAAGGAAGCGGCGTATTGCGCTTTGGGATCTGCCACCAAGGTGCATATCGAAGGCGACCGGCCGATGTCCGTGCACTGGAAGCTGGAGGTTCCGCTGCCGGCGGAACTGTTCCGGGCGTTCAGCGTGCTTCGGGGTTGATCGAGGCCGGTCAACCCGCCCGTCCCTCCTGGCGTTGAGCATCTCAAGCGCGCGTTTCCGGCCCGCCGGGCTGGACGCGACTAAGCCAATGGATTACCATGCTGGTCACGGTCGCAGAGACGCCGGAGTACCTTCGCAACGCCGCGCGGCTGCTGCGGCCGGAGGACAGTGTCGCGATCGTGCAATTCCTGGCGGCGCGGCCGAAGGCAGGCGACCTGATCCAAGGCACCGGCGGCGTGCGCAAGCTGCGCTGGGGCCGGGCCGGCCGGGGCAAGAGTGGCGGCGTGAGGGTGATCTACTACTTCCACGACGAGGCGATGCCGCTGTACCTGCTGGCGCTGTTTGCGAAGAACGAGAAGGCGGACCTGAGCAAGGCAGAGCGCAACGAGCTGGCGAAGCTGACGGCAATCCTGAAGAACACGGCGAGGCAATGAGGATGAGCAAAGCATTCACAAGCATCAAGCGCGGCCTGGAGCAGGCGATCCGGCACCGCAAGGGCGGGCGGGTGGCGGGGCTGAAGCTGCACGTGCCGCCGCCGGTGGACGTGAAGGCGGTGCGCGAGCGCACCGGGCTCACGCAGGAGCAGTTCGCGGCGACGTTCGCGATCGGCCTGGGCGCGCTGCGCCACTGGGAGCGGGGCGATCGCAAGCCGCGCGGCGCGGCGCTCGTGCTGCTGAACGTCATCGCAAGCGAGCCGGAGGCCGTGCTGCGCGCGGTGCGCAGGGCATGACCTCCATCCCCACCTCGCGCCGCCACCAAGGCAAGCCCGCGATGTGGATTGGGGCGGACGAATAGGGTCAACGGGGACGCACCACGCCAACCGCGCCCTGGGGCGGGCCTCAAATGTGCACGATCGGTAACATTTTGCCCCCCCTCGCCCTCGGAACAGGATCGGAGTGAGTTCGGTCCGATGAATGTCGCCACCCGGATCAAGCCGGTCAGCTGCGTCTCGGTCGTTGCTGCGGAGCTGATCCGCGAGCTTGGCGAGAACCGCGAGCGCGCAACCGCCAGTCAGCCCCTGGCGGCCCGCGCCTTCTCAATCGTCTCGCGCTTGTCTTGCCGCAAGAATGCGATCTCGGATGCGCTCAACACTGTCCGCGCGCGCGAGGTAGCGTGCTTCGGACTCCGTGAGGAAGTCGAAGCCGTAGCCGAAGGTGTCCTGCCACCAGCTTTCAAGTTCGCCGCCATGCTTCTCCCGCAACGATCGCAATGTTTCCGCGGAGGGCGTCAGTTTGGCCGACCAGGGCTTGCCCGTCAACGTGGTGCATCCGAGGGCGATGCCGCCACCGGATTCGATGAAACCTTTCAGGTTGGCGATCGTCCCGCCCTGTCCGACGAAGTCGTCGACCAGCAGGTAGTCGCGTCCGCGTTCGACCTCGCCTTCGAACATCGCGGGGTGGGCCAGGCGGTGATACCCGCTCGCGCCCGTATGGCCGGTGCGGTTCGATTGCACGATGCCCGACTCCGCGCGCAGGCCGAGCCGTTCCGCGAGCACCTCGGCGAGCACCGCCGGGATGCGATTGATGCCCTGCGCCTCGTACGCATGGACCGACGCGAGCACGGGTTTGGACGACGAGGCCATTGATCCCAGCATCTCCACGGTGCTGTCGTTGAGCGCGGATTCAACGACTCGCCGGGCGGCGGTGACTTCCCCCGATTTCGCGGCAGGATAGTCCGCGTGCATTTTCACGGCACTCTCCCGGGCATGCATCAGGACGTCGGGGAAGTTGCGCCATGGGCTGCGCGGAGCATGGCCGATCTTCATCGCGGGATGATAAACGACGCAGATCGCAGGGCGCTTTGACCAGTTACACGGTTGCGAATAGCCTTCCCACATGAACCCCATCGTCCACCTCTGGGACGCCTCCATCGTCCCCACCCTCACCTCCTACATCCGCATCCCCGCCAAGTCCCCGCACTTCGACCCGGACTGGGCCAGGCACGGCCACATCGACGCAGCCGTCGAGCTCGCCGCGAACTGGTGCCGCCAGCACCCGGCCCGCGGCATGCACCTCGAGGTGATCCGCTTGCCCAACCGCACCCCGGTCCTCTTCATCGACGTCCCCGCCACCAGCAATCAAAGCAAAGGCACGATCCTCCTCTACGGCCACCTGGACAAGCAGCCGGAGATGACGGGCTGGGCCGAAGGCACCGGCCCGTGGACGCCGATCCTGAAGGACGGAAAGCTCTACGGCCGGGGCGGAGCCGACGACGGCTACGCGGTGTTCGCCGCGATCGCGGCACTCAGGTCGCTCCAGGAGGAGAACCGCCCGCACGCAAGGTGCGTGATCCTGATCGAGTGCTGCGAGGAGTCGGGCAGCACGGACCTGCCGGCCTACCTGGACGCGCTGGAGAACAGGATCGGCACGCCGGAGCTGGTGATCGCCCTGGATTCCGGCTGCGGCAACTACGAGCAGCTGTGGGGCACGACCTCGCTCAGGGGTCTGGTGAACGGCAAGCTCACGGTGGAGGTGCTGACCGAGGGCGTGCACTCGGGCGACGCGAGCGGGGTGGTGGCCTCGAGCTTCCGCATCGCGCGCCAGCTGCTGGAGCGGGTGGAGGATGCGAAGACGGGCAGGGTGAAGGACAAGGCCTTCCACGCCGCGATCCCGAGGGCGCGCCGGCTGCAGGCGCAGCGCGTGGCGAAGGTGATGGGCCGGCAGGTCCACGCCCGCTTCCCGTTCGTGAAGGGCATGAAGCCGATGGGGACGAGACTGGAGGAGTTGGTGCTGAACCGCACCTGGCGCCCGGCGCTGTCCATCACCGGCGCCGACGGCCTGCCGCCGCCGGCGTCCGCGGGCAACGTGCTCAGGCCCAGGACGGTGCTGACGCTGTCCCTGCGCACCCCGCCCACGGCGGACGGGACGAAGGCGGCGGCAAGGCTGAAGAAAATCCTGGAAGCCAACCCGCCCTACGGCGCGAAGGTGACGTTCGAGGCGGGGCAGGCGGGCACCGGCTGGCACGCGCCGCAGACCGAGGCGTGGCTGGAGAAGGCGATCGACGCGGCGTCAAGAAAGCACTATGGCAAGCCGGCGATGTGGATGGGCGAGGGCGGCACCATCCCCTTCATGGCCATGCTGGGGAAGAAATACCCCAGGGCGCAGTTCCTGATCACCGGCGTGCTGGGGCCCCACTCCAACGCCCACGGCCCCAACGAGTTCCTGCACATCGGCTACGCCAGGAAGCTGACCGCGGCGGTGGCGGACGTGATCGCCGAGCAGGCGCGCTCCGATCTGTAATTGAGATGCTTCGCTTTCCTTCGGCGCGGTGCTAGCCTGCGCGCGGGGGGAGGCGGTCAATGGCGTCGGTCGAACCGGAGGCGCTGTCGTTGGGCGAGGCGCTCGCGGAGGAGTACGCCGCGGTCACCGGGCTCGAGAAACCCGCGCCCACGCCGGATCCGGAGAACCCCGAGTCACCCCCGACGCACAAGCTGGAAGACATCCAGCGCCTGCATTTCAACAGCCACACTGCCGCACTCTGCCTCTCGGGCGGCGGCATCCGCAGCGCCGCGTTCGGCCTTGGCGTGGCCCAGGGCCTTGCCCGGCGCGGCATGCTGAAGCGCTTCCACTATCTCTCCACGGTCTCGGGAGGCGGCTACATCGGCAGCTTCCTCTCGGCCTGGGCCTACCGCGCGGAGGGCGGGATCGCGGAGGTCGAGCGCGAGCTGGCGAAGCCCCGCGCCGAGCCGCCCGACGGCGACGACGAGCGCGACGCGCTGCGCCGGCTGCGGCGCTACTCCAACTACCTTTCGCCGCGCGCGGGGCTGGGTTCGCTGGACGGCTGGACGCTGATCGTCACCTACCTCCGCAACCTCCTCCTGAACTGGCTGGTGCTTCTGCCGCTGCTCGCGCTCGCGGCGTGCGTGCCGTTCCTCGTGCACGCCGCCATGACCGCGGAGTTCTGGGAGAGCGCCGGGTGGCTCGCCAACGCCGGGGTCTGGATGACGGTGTTCGGGCTCTTCTTCCTGCGCTGGCGTACTTACTCGACCGGGACCGTCGGGCTGCTCCGCCGCTACGTGCGCTTCGACTGGCTGGTCCTCGCCCTCCTTTTCGGCGGCGCGGTGCTGGTCGCGATCGACTACCACGCGCTGGTCGGCGACGGGATCCTCCAGAAGAAGGGGGATGCGATCCGCCTGGCGGCCATCACGGCGGTGCTCGGCTTTTTCCTCGGGCTCGCGTTCGTGCTCGTCGACCTGTCCCAGCCGCGCCGGCGCCAGGTGCTCGACCGGGCGACGCTCCTGCTGGGGTTCGTCCTGACCGCGCTGCTGTCCGTTGCCGCGGTGGTGACGTGGATCGGGTTCGTGCAGCTGCTGCCGCGCAACGCGCTGGCGCCGGACGGCTGGATGCAGCCGTTGCTGGCGCAATCGGGCGACGGCGTGCTGCTCGTGATCCTCGGCCCGCCGGCCTGGCTCGTCCTGATGCTGGTGCCGGAGGTCCTGTTCCTCGGCATCGCAGCCAGCCTGTCCGACGACCATGACCGGGAGTGGTGGACCCGCACCGTCGCCTTCGGCGTGCGGGCCGGGGTCGCCTGGGCGCTCGTCGGCGCGGTCATCCTGCTCGGTCCGGGCGCGTTGGCGCTCGTCGCCGGGCTGGACTGGCTGCAGGACATTCCGGGCAACGTGCAACTGCCGGCGCTGTCAGCGCTCCTCGCGCTGCTGCTCGGCGGGGGGATTGCGCGCCGCAACTTCATGCGCGCGGCGACGGGCGCGGGAGCGGCGCAGGACGGGTCGGCCCGTCTCGGGGCGGAACGCATGCTCAACGCATGCGGCCTGCTGCTCATCATCGCGATCCTGGCCGGCATCGCGTACTACCTTCGTGAGTTCCTGGAGTTCCTGCGGTCCGGCGGCGGCGCGCTGATGCGCGTTCCGGCCCTGCCCGAGGCGGCCACGGCACTCGGGCTGGCGCTCTGGTGCATGCTCTTCGGCCTCGCGGTCCACGTCAACCGCTACTCGCTGCACGCGATGTACCGCGAGCGCCTGGCGCGCACCTTCCTGGCGGCGACGCGCTGCCGGCGGCCGATCCCCGCGCCGATCATGCGTGCGATGGGCGATACCGCGCCCGGGGACGCCGCGCGCGCCGGCCTCCTCGCGCGCCTGCTCTGGCGCGTGCTGCCCTGGGAGTCGGAGCCCGCGAGCGAAGTCTGGCAGTTCACGCCCCGCGCGCCGGACCGGTTCACGGACTTCGACCGCCACGACAACCCGCTCATGCAGTGGCTGGATCCGCGACGGCGCGGCGGCGAGCGGCTGGCAGGCTATGCGGAGGCGTCGTCGCCCGAGCCGGCGTTCGTGCGGGCTCCCCTGCACGTCGTGAACTGCGCGCTCAACATGGTCGGCGAGCGGGACAATGCGCTGCAGGAGCGCAAGGCGGCGTCGTTCACGTTCACGCCCATCCACGCCGGCAGCGCGCGGACCGGATTCCGGCCGGCGGCAGAGTATGGCGGGCCGGACGGGGTGACCCTGGCCACGGCGATGACGATCTCGGGCGCCGCGGTTTCGCCGAATGCCGGCCAGCGCTCCCACCCGGTGTCCACGTTCCTGATGACCTTGTTCAACGCGCGCCTGGGGTGGTGGCTGGGCCATCCGCGGATTGGGGGGCTCCGCCGGGAGACCGGCCCCAGGCAGTCGCTCGTCCCCCTCATCGACGAGATGCTCGGCCGCACCAGCAGCGGCGCGAACTGGATTCACCTTTCCGACGGCGGGCACTTCGAGAACCTCGGGTTGTACGAGATGGTGCGGCGCGGCTGCCGCTATATCGTGGTCGCCGACGCGAGCGCGGATCCGTCGCGCCATTTCGACGACCTTGGCAATGCCATCCGGAAGATCCGCCTGGACCTCAGCGTGGAGATCCGCGAAGTCGAGACGTTCAACGTCGGCGGTCGCGAGCTGGGCGAAGAGGGGCGCTATGCGGCGCTCTTCGAGATCGAGTATCCATGGGACGACACGCGCTACGGCCAGCTGCTCTACCTGAAGACCGCGCTCTACCGGGACAATCCGCTGCGCGCGCCGATGGACGTGGTCGAGTACGGCAACCGCTCGCCCGGGTTCCCCCATGAACCCACTTCCGACCAGTTCTTCATGGAGACCCAGTTCGAGAGCTACCGGGCGCTGGGCGAGCACGAGATTTCCAGCGTCATGCTTCAGGCCGAGGAAGGCGTGCCCGCCATCTTTGTCGGTGCGCGCGAGCACATTGCCGATCCTTTCGAGAAGGCCGTTGAAAAGTGAACCCATGCGTGGGATAGTGGTCTGATCAGGCGAGGGGGCAGGAATGGCTGCAGCAGTCCAGTCCGGCGGAACCAGTGCGCTGCCGAGCGCCGACGGCAACGTCGCGCGCGCGCTTGTGGACCTGCTGGCCGAGGGCGTCGGCGGCACCGGCGAGCCCGGGTTCCAGGGATTGATGGGCTTGTTCGAGAAGGCCGGCCTGAAGACCCATTTCCGGTCGTGGATGACGCGAAAACCGAACCTGTCCGTCGGGCCCGCGGACCTGCACAAGGCGCTCGCCGGCTCCGGGATCGTCGAGGATCTCCTCAGGCGCACGGCATTGCCCGAGGCCGAGCTCCTTGAACGCCTCGCGATCGTCCTGCCGCGCGTGGTCCGGGAGGTGACACCTTTCGGCGAAGATGACCGGCGCACGGTGCAGATGCAGCTGCAGTTCCTGCGCAAGCGGCTGCGCGTCTAGGCGCCTGGAACGAAAACGGCGGCCGAAGCCGCCGTTCCGGAAAAACGTGGACCGTCCCTGTCTTACCTGTTTTAGGCGGCCTGCTTCAGTTTCAGGGCCTTGTCGGTCGCCTCCCACGTGAACTCCGGCTCCTCGCGGCCGAAGTGGCCGTAGGCGGCGGTCTTCTCGTAGATCGGGCGCAGCAGGTCCAGCATCTGGATGATGCCCTTGGGGCGCAGGTCGAAGTTCTCGCGCACCAGTTGGGCCAGCTTGTCGTCCGAGATCTTCCCGGTGCCCTGCGTGGTGACCATGACGCTGGTGGGCTGCGCCACGCCGATGGCGTAGGACACCTGCACCAGGCACTGGGTGGCGAGGCCCGCGGCGACGATGTTCTTCGCCACGTAGCGCGCGGCGTAGGCCGCCGAGCGGTCCACCTTGGAGGGATCCTTGCCGGAGAACGCGCCGCCGCCGTGCGGCGCGGAGCCGCCGTAGGTGTCGACGATGATCTTGCGCCCGGTGAGGCCGCAGTCGCCCTTGGGGCCGCCGATGACGAAGGCGCCGGTCGGGTTGACGAGGTACTTCACCTTGCCCTTGATGAGGTTCTTGGGCAGCACCGGCTTGATGACGTGCTCGATGACCGCTTCCTCGATCTGCTTGTGGGTCAGGTCCGGCCCGTGCTGGGTCGAGAGCACCACGGTGTCGATGGAGTCGGGCTTGCCGTTGACGTACTTGATGGTGACCTGCGACTTCGCGTCCGGGCGCAGCCAGGGCAGCCGCCCGTCGCGGCGAACCTCGGACTGGCGCTCCACCAGCCGGTGCGACAGGTAGATCGCCATCGGCATCAGGCCCGGCGTCTCGTCGCAGGCATAGCCGAACATCAGGCCCTGGTCGCCGGCGCCCTGGTCCAGGTCCAGGCCCTTGCCCTCGTCCACGCCCTGCGCGATGTCGCGCGACTGCTCGCCGTAGGCCACCACCACGGTGCAGCCGTCGGCGTCGAAGCCGATCTTGGGATCGGTGTAGCCGATGCGGCGGATGGCCTTGCGCGCCACGTGCTGGAAGTCGACCTTGGCGTTGGTCGTGATCTCGCCGGCGAGCACCACCAGGTTGTCCTTGACGAGCGTCTCCGCGGCGACGCGGGAGCGGGGGTCCTGGGCTAGAATCGCGTCGAGCACCGCGTCCGAAATCTGGTCCGCCACCTTGTCCGGGTGGCCCTCGGAAACCGACTCGGATGTGAAGAGGAATTCGCTCATCTCTGACCCGCCGTAAATGGAAGGGCGCAAGGATATCAAAGAATGTCCTCCTTCCCCAGTGTCCTGATGAAGCTTGCGGCGCGAATCCCGCTGCCGATCGCGCACGCGTTGGGCAGCCTGCTGGGGTGGGCAATGCATGGGCTTTCGCCCACTTACCGCCGGCACCTGAAGGAAAACCTCGCCGCCGCGGGCTACGCCGACGCCGCCACCCGCCGCGCCGCGATCGCCGAGGCGGGGAAGCTCCTGGCCGAGCTGCCCGCGCTGTGGCTGCGGCCGCGCCGGGAGGTCGCCGCCCTGGTGAAGGAGATCCGCGGCCTGGAGCTGGTGGAGGCGGCGCGCGCGCAAGGCAAGGGCATCGTGTTCCTGACGCCGCACCTGGGCTGCTTCGAGGTCACCGCGCAGGTGGCCGCGGAGCGCTTCCCGATCACGGTGCTCTACAGCCCGCCGAAGATGGCCTGGCTGCGGCCGGTGATGGAGCAGGGCCGCGGCGGCGAGAACGTGCGCCTCGCGAGCGCGGACCTCTCCGGCGTCCGCGAGCTGCTGGCGGCGCTGAAGCGCCGCGAGGCGGTGGGCATCCTGCCCGACCAGGTTCCCGGCGAGGGCGAAGGCGAGTGGGCGGAGTTCTTCGGCAAGCCCGCGTACACCATGACGCTGGCGGCGCGCTTCGCGCAGCGCGACGGCGTGGAATGCCTCATCGCCTACGGCGAGCGGCTGCCCGGGGGCCGGGGCTACATCGTGCACGTGCGGCCGCTTCCGCCGGCGCTGGCGGGCGAGAGCCAGACGCGGCGCGTGAACCGCGCGCTGGAGACCCTGATCCGCGAGCTGCCCGGGCAGTACCTGTGGGGCTATAACCGCTACAAGCCGCCGAAGAAGCGCACGTGAGCCGCCTGCTCTTCGGATTGCTGTGGCTCGCCCACTTCCTGCCGCAGCGCCTGCTCGCCGCGGCGGGCGAGGGCGCCGGCGCGGCGGCGTTCTGGCTCATCCCGGAGCGGCGCCGCGTGACGCGCATCAACCTGGGGCTGTGCTTCCCGACGATGGAAGCGGCGGCGCGCGAGCGCCTGGCAAGGGCGCATTTTCGAGCCTTCGTGCGCGGCATCGTCGAGCGCGGCGTGCTGTGGTGGGGCGCGCGCGAGCGCGTGGAGCGCATGGTGAGGATCGAAGGCCTGGAGAACCTGAAGGGCCTGGCGGGAAAGCCCGTGATCCTCCTCGCCCCGCACTTTGCCGGGCTGGACGCCGGTTTCGCGCGCCTCGCCTGCGAGGTGGACATGGTGTCCATGTACGCCAACCAGAAGGACCCGCGCTTCTCGGCGCTGCTCCTGCGCGGCCGCACGCGCTTCGGCAACCAGCGCCTGGTGTCGCGCCAGGAAGGCATCCGCGCCACGCTCACGGCGATGAAGGAAGGCCGGCCCTTCTACTACCTGCCCGACCAGGACTATGGGCCGAAGGATGCCCTCTTCGTGCCCTTCTTCGGCGTGCCCGCGGCCACGGTGCAGGGGCTGTCGCGCCTCGCGCGCGTCTCGGGCGCGGCGGTGCTCACGGCGGCGACGAAGCTCCTCCCGGGCGGCGGCTGCGTCATCCGCATCGGCGCGCCGTGGGACAATTTCCCCACCGATGACGTCGCCGCCGACACCCGCCGCATGAACCAGGCCATCGAGCGCCTCGTCCTCGAGCATCCCGAGCAGTACAACTGGATGCACAAACGCTTCAAGACCCGCCCCGCCGGCGAAGCCAGGCTCTACTGATGCGACGCATATGCTGACGGTAGCCGTCATCGGCGCCGGCCACATGGGCCGCTACCACGCCGAGAAGCTGGCCGCCACGGAAGGCGCGCGCCTGGCCGCCATCGTGGACCCGGACGCGGCGCAGGCGGGCGCGCTGGCGAAGAAGCTCGACTGCGCCGCGCACGCCGGCTACCGCGAGGTGCTGGGCAAGGTGGACGCCGCGGTGGTCGCCACGCCGACCGAGTACCACCACGAGATCGCGCTCGCGCTGCTCGCGTCCGGCGCGCACGTGCTGGTGGAGAAGCCCCTGGCGATGACGGTGGCGCAGGCCGACGAGCTCGTCGCCGCCGCCAGGCGCGCCGGCCGCGTGCTGCAGACCGGCCACGTGCAGCGCTACAGCAGCGCGTTCCAGGCGCTGGCGGCTCGCATGGACCGGCCGCTGTACATCGACGCCGAGCGCCTGGCCGGCTTCAAGCAGCGCGGCACCGACGTGGACGTGGTGCTGGACCTGATGATCCACGACCTCGACCTCGCGCTCACGCTGGCGAGGAGCGAAGTCACCGCGGTGAGCGCGAGCGGCTTTCGCGTCCTCACCGGCGACATCGACATCGCCAACGCGCGCATCGAGTTCGCCAGCGGCTGCGTCGCCAGCCTCTCGGCCAGCCGCGTCAGCCAGGCCGCGGTGAGGAAGCTGCGCGTGTTCCAGCCCGACCTGTACGTGTCCGCGGACCTGCAGGCCGGGCGCCTGCGCTACGTGCGCCGCCAGGACGGCGCGCTGGCGGAAACCGAGGAGACGCACGAGGGCAACGACGCGCTGGCCGAGCAGGCGCGCGCCTTCGTCGCCGCGGCGCAGGGCAGGGCGCCGGTGGCGGTGAGCGGCGAGCACGGCCGGCAGGCGCTGGCGCTGGCATTGGAAGTGAGCCGGCTGGTGGCGGCGCGGCTGCGGCACTACGGAGAAGTAAAATGAGCCAGGACAGGATTCCCATCGCCGACCCGGCCGCGGAGAACGCGGAACTGGCCGGCGAGCTAGAGGCCGCGGTGAAGCGCGTGCTCGCCTCGGGGCGCTACATCCTCGGCCCCGAGGGCGCGGCGCTGGAAGCCGAGATTGCCGCGTACACCGGCGCGGCGCACGCCGTGGGCTGCAACTCCGGCACCGACGCGCTGCACCTCGCGCTGCGCGCCGCGGACATCGGCTCGGGCGACGAGGTGGTCATGCCTGCCTTCACCTTCGTCGCCACCGCCGAGGCGGCAAGCTACGTGGGCGCGAAGCCGGTGTTCGCCGACATCGACCCGGCCACCTTCTGCCTGGATCCGAAGTCGGTGGAGAAGGCGCTCACGCCGCGCACCCGCGCACTCGTGGCGGTGCATCTGTACGGCCAGACTGCGCCGCTCGCGGAGCTGGCGGCGATCTGCAGGGACCGCGGCCTCACGCTGGTGGAGGACTGCGCGCAGAGCCTGGGCGCGGACGAGGGCGGCCGGCGCTCGGGCAGCTGGGGCGCGTTCGGCTGCTTCTCGTTCTACCCGACCAAGAACCTCGCCGCCGCGGGCGACGCGGGCCTGGTGACCGCGCGCGAGCCGCGCCACGCCGAGCGCCTGCGGATGCTGCGCCACCACGGCAGCCGCAAGACCTATTACCACGACGTGCTGGGCTACAACAGCCGGCTGGACGAGATCCAGGCCGCGATCCTGCGCGTGAAGCTGGCGCGGCTGGACGAATTCAACGCGCGCCGCGAGGCGATCGCGCGCCGCTACGGCGAGTGGCTGGCCGGCACCCCGCTGGTGCTCCCCCAAGCGCACGGCCGCGGCCGGCACATCTGGCACCAGTACACCGTGCGCCACCCGAGGCGCGACGAGCTGCGCGCCAAGCTGGAGGCGGCCGGCATCGCCAGCATGATCTATTACCCGGTGCCGCTGCACCGCCAGCCGCTCTACGCGCCGGACAACCAGGGCTTGAAGCTGCCGGCCACGGACGAGGCCGCGGCGACGGTGCTGTCGCTGCCGATCTACCCGCAACTGTCCGAGGCGGCGCAGAAGAAGGTGTGCGAGGTCATCAAGGCATGCGCGTGAAGTTCACCAAGATGGAAGGCGCGGGCAACGACTTCGTCGTGCTCGACTGCACCCGCGAGCCCTTCGCGCTCACGCGCGAGCAGCTGCGGCGCCTCGCCGACCGGCATTTCGGCGTCGGCTGCGACCAGGTTCTGGTCGTGGAGCCATCGCCCGGGGAAGGCCTGGATTTCCGCTACCGCATCTTCAACGCCGACGGCGGCGAGGTGGAGCAGTGCGGCAACGGCGCGCGCTGCTTCGTCAAGTTCGTGCACGCGCGCGGCCTCGCGACGAAGACCGAGCTGCGCGTGTCCACGCAGGGCGGGGTCATCGCGCCGCGCCTGGAGCCCGACGGCGAGGTGAGCGTGAACATGGGGCCGCCGGCGCCGGAATCGCCGCTGGTGCAGGCGATCGACGTGGACGGCGCGAAGGTGGCGGTGGCGATCCTGTCCATGGGCAACCCGCACGCGGTGCAGGTGGTGAAGGATGTCGAGGCCGCGCCGGTGACCACGCAGGGCCCGAGGATCGAGCACCATCCGCGCTTCCCCGGCCGGGTCAACGCGGGCTACCTGCAGGTCATCGACCGGCACACCATCGCGCTGCGGGTCTGGGAGCGCGGCGCCGGCGAGACCCTCGCCTGCGGCACCGGCGCCTGCGCCGCGGCGGTGGCGGGCATCCTGCAGGGGCTGCTGGATTCGCCGGTCGAGGTGCGGGCGCACGGCGGCACGTTGACCGTGTCTTGGGCCGGGGGGGACAATAGCCCCGCTCCAGTCTGGATGAAGGGCCCGGCGCACACCGTGTTCGAGGGCGAGATCGACCTTTAGCGAGAACAAGAAGAGGCCAACGCATGTCCCCAGACGAAATCGCCCAGTTCCTGCGCAGGAACCCGGGCTTCTTCGAGCAGCACCCGCAGCTGCTGGAGTCCATCCTGGTGCCGCACCCGCACGGCGGCCGCGCCATCCCGCTCACCGAGCGCCAGATCGTGTCGCTGCGCGAGAAGGCGCGCCAGCTGGAGGGCAAGCTGTCGGAACTGCTGCGCTTCGGCGAGGACAACGACGCCATCGGCGAGAAGGTGCACCGGCTGTCGCTGGCGCTGCTCGCCGCGCGCGACCCGGCCGCCGCCGAGAGCGCGCTGCACTTCCACCTGCGCGAGGACTTCGCGGTGCCCCACGTCTCGCTGCGGATGTGGACCGAGCAGTCGGACCCGGTGCTGCGCGACCAGGCCGCCGGCATGGGCGCGCCGGCCTGCGGCGCCGCGGCGGGCAACCCGTTCCTGCCCCTGTTCGGCGAGGCGCAGGAGCACGTGCGCTCGGTGGCCATCGTGCCGCTGGGGCAGACGCGCAACATCGGCGTCCTGGCCCTGGGCAGCGAGGACCCGCAGCGCTTCTACGCCGAGATGGGCACGCTGTACCTGCGCCGCATCGGCGAGCTGGCCGCGGGCGCGCTCGCGGCGCGCGGCTGACGGGTCGCATGACCGACGCGGCGCTCGCCGCGGCCTGGCTGGAGAGCCTGCGCCACCAGCGCCGGCTGTCGCCGGCGACCCTGCGCAACTACGAGCACGCCCTGGGGCTGCTGTTCGCGCAACTCGAGGGGATGCCCCTCGCCAAGGCCGACCCGCAGCAGGTGCGCCGCATGGTGGCGCGCCTGCACGCCGGCGGCCTGTCGGGCAGGACGCTCGCGCTCACGCTGTCGGCCTGGCGCGGGCTGTACCACTGGCTGGTGCGGCACAAGGGCTTCGCCGCCAACCCGGTGCAGGGCATCCGCGCGCCCAAGTCGCCCAAGAAGCTGCCCAGGGTGCTGTCGCCGGAACAGATGCAGCGCCTGCTGGACGTGGGGGACGCGGGAGGCGTGGACACGCCGCAGGCCGCGTGCGACCTCGCCATGTTCGAGCTGCTGTATTCCTCCGGCCTGCGCCTGGCGGAGCTGGTGGCCCTGGACGCGGACGACGGGCGCCTCGACCTGCGCGGCGGCGAGGTCACGGTCACCGGCAAGGGCGCGAAGACGCGCACCGTGCCGGTGGGCGCGCGGGCGCGCGAGGCGCTGCGCGAGTGGCTGCGGCGGCGCGCGCAGCTGGCCGCGCCCGGGGAGCGCGCGCTCTTCGTCGGCGCGCGCGGCCGGCGCATCGCGCCGAGGGTGGTGGAGGCGCGCCTGAAGGCCTGGGCGCGGCGCCGGGGCATCGACACGCCGGTGCATCCGCACCTGCTGCGGCATTCCTTCGCCACCCACGTGCTGCAGTCCTCGCAGGACCTGCGCGCGGTGCAGGAGATGCTGGGCCACGCCAGCATCGCCACCACGCAGGTGTACACCCACCTGGATTTCCAGGCGCTGGCGAAGGTCTACGACGCGGCGCACCCGCGCGCGAGGAAAAAATGAAGTCGCTGCACCTGAAGCCTGGCCGCGAGAAATCCGTCGCGCGCCGCCACCCGTGGATCTTCTCAGGTGCCGTGGATCGGGTGGACGGCGCCCCGGAAGCGGGCGAATCGCTGCTGGTGAAGAACGCTGGAGGACAACCGGTGGCGGTCGCCGCCTGGAGCGGCGAGTCGCAGATCCGCGCCCGGATCTGGAGCTTCGAGCCGAAGACCCGCGTCGAGGCGCCGTTCTTCGCCGCGGCGGTGGCGCGCGCGGCGAAGGCGCGCGAGGCGCTGCCCGCGGCGCGGCACACCAACGCCCTGCGCCTGGTGCACGGCGAGTCCGACGGCTTGCCCGGCGTCATCGTGGACCGCTACGCCGACGTGCTGGTGGCGCAATTCCTCTCCGCCGGCGCCGAGCGCTGGCGCGAGGCGATCCTGGACGCGCTCGTCGCGGCCACCGGCTGCGCGGCGATCTACGAACGCTCGGACGCGGAAGTGCGCGCGCTGGAGGGCCTGCAGCCAAGGACCGGGTTCGTCCGCGGCAACCACGAGGCGCGCCGCTGCCCGATCCTGGAGCACGGCTTGCATTTCCGGGTGGACGTCGAGGCGGGGCAGAAGACCGGGTTCTTCCTGGACCAGCGCGACAACCGCCAGCGCATCCGGGCGCTCGCGGCCGGGCGCGAGGTCCTGGACGGCTTCTGCTACACCGGCGGCTTCGCCCTTTCCGCTCTCGCCGGCGGCGCGAAGCGCGTGCTGGCGCTGGACAGCTCGGGTCCCGCGCTGGAGGTGGCGCGCGAGAACCTGGCGGCGAACGCGCTCGATGCCGCGCGCATCGCGTTCGAGGAGGCGGACGTGTTCGCGCGGTTGCGCAAGCTGCGCGACGCCGGCGCGAAGTTCGACCTCGTGATCCTGGACCCGCCCAAGTTCGCGCCCACCGCGGCGCAGGCGAAGAACGCCGCGCGCGCCTACAAGGACATCAACCTGCTGGCGTTGAAGCTGCTCGCCCCCGGCGGCCTGCTGGCGACGTTCTCCTGCTCCGGCGGCGTGCCGGCTGAATTGTTCCAATCCATCGTCGCCGGCGCCGCGGCGGACGCGGGGGTGGACGGCCGGGTGATCGAGCGCTTCCACGGCGGCGCGGACCATCCCGTCGCGCTGAGCTTCCCGGAGGGCGAGTACCTGAAAGGCCTGCTGATCGCCACCTAAAACAGGGACAGTCCACGTTTTCCACTGCCTCTAGTCAACGCCGCCACGCCACGCCCGTTGACAGAGTATGCCCCGCCAAGCCCGGATCATGGTTCCGGACGTTCCCGTGCACGCCGTCCAGCGCGGGAACAACCGCGCCGCCTGTTTTGCGGATGACGTGGACCTGGCGTTCTACCTTCATCATCTTGGCCGGCTGGTCGGGGAGGAAGGCTGCGCGCTTCATGCCTACTGCCTCATGACGAACCATGTCCACCTGCTGCTCACGCCGGAACGGGAAGACAGCTGTTCGCGCCTGTTCCGGAGGCTCGGCCTGCTGTACACGCAGTATTTCAACAAGCGGTACCGTCGTACCGGCTCGGTGTGGGAGGGGCGCTTCCGTTCCAATCTGGTCCAGACAAGTGAGTATCTGCTCGCCTGCTATCGCTACATTGAGCTCAACCCGGTTCGGGCGGGAATGGTGGTCGAGCCCTCGCAGTACCGATGGTCGAGTTTCGCGGCGAACGCCGGCACGACCGAAGATCCACGCATCACGCCGCATGCCGAGTACCTTCGGCTCGGCCGCGACCGTGGCGAGTGTCGCAGGCAGTACCAGGCGCTGTTCGGCACGAATCTGGCGCCGGAGCTGGTGAACGAGATTCGCCTCACCACGAATTCTGGCTACGCGCTCGGGTCCGAGGCGGTCCGGATCGATATCGGCCGGAAGCTCGGCAGGCGCGTGTACCGAGGGCAGCCGGGCAGGCCGCCCCGGGAGGATGCATCAGTTGCCGTGCAGGAGGACCTGTTTTGACTGCCGTCGGAAAACGTGGACTGTCCCTGTTTTTTGCTGTTTATACTTTGGGACGATGCGACTGCTTGCTGCTGGTTTCACCGTGCTCCTGCTCGCCTTGCCGGCGCAGGCGTACGAGTTCCTGAGCGGCTATGAGACGGCGCCGACGGTGGCCGCGGCGCTGGAGCGCGTCCGGGCGCAGCCGGAGAAGCACGTGCTGCTGTATTTCGGCGCCTCCGAGTTCAGCCCGGACTGCCGCCGCGCGCGCGAGATCCTGAACAGCGACCGGGTGCGCAACCAGCTGCGGCCGAACTACGTGGTGGTGAACATCGACCTGTTCGCGCCGACGAAGGAGGAGCGCGAGGTGATCGAGCAGGTGCGCGTGTCCTGGGCGCCGGTGCTGGTGTTCCTCAGCGGCAACGGCACGCGGGTGGCCTACTCGCGGCAGCTGCGCAGCGAGCGCGAGGCGCTGCAGCTGGACGAGTACGTGTCGCAGCGCCAGTACGCGATGTCCGCGCTCGGCAACAAGGTCATGGGCCAGGGCTTCGACACCCGCCAGTTGGCGAAGCTCGCCGCCGAGGCGCGCGTGGTGCCGGGCGCCGCGCCGATCGACGACCGGCCGCGCCTCAAGGACGTGCTGGCGCAGGAGCATGCGCGCCTGTCGGGCGAGGACCTGCGCCAGGCGCTGCCGGGCCGGCGCATGCACAAGGAGAACCAGGACTGGTACCTCGCCATGGACCTGAAGGAGCGCAAGCTGCTCGTCGCGGAGGGCCGGCGCAAGGACGGCCGCGGCCGGATGGAGGGCTCGGGCCAGTGGTACGTGACGAAGAAGGGCAAGCTGTGCATCGACCTGCGCACCCGCGGCGTGGACGAGCACTGGTGCCGGCACGTGTTCCGCGCCGGCGGCACCTACTACGTGGTCAAGGACCTGCGGCCGGGGCGCGTCGCGTACCGCTTCACCCTGCAGTAGTAGAATCGCAGCCCTTCTGAAAGGGCGCGACATGGAACAGGACCAGATGGTGCCGGTGACGATCCTCACCGGTTTCTTGGGCGCGGGCAAGACCACGCTGCTCAACCGGATCCTCAAGGAAGACCACGGCCACCGCATCGCGGTGATCGAGAACGAGTTCGGCGAGACCGGCGTGGACTCCGAGATCATCGAGAAGACCGAGGAGCAGATCGTCGAGATGAACAACGGCTGCATCTGCTGCACCGTGCGCGGCGACCTGATCCGGATCCTGGGCGACCTGAAGGGCCGCCGCCAGAAGGGCAGCCTCAGCTTCGACCGCGTGATCATCGAGACCACCGGCATGGCCGACCCCGGCCCGGTGGCGCAGACCTTCTTCACCGACGAGGAGATCGGCGCCTACTACCTGCTCGATTCCATCGTCACCGTGGTGGACGCCAAGCACGCGCCGCAGCAGCTGGACGAGTTCACCGAGGCGCAGCAGCAGGTGGGCTTCGCCGACCGGATCCTGATGTCCAAGACCGACCTGGTGGACGAGGCGGCGGTGAAGCAGCTCTCGCAGCGCATCCACCGCATGAACCCGCGCGCGCCGGTGAAGAAGGTGCACTTCGGCGAGGCGCCGATCGCCGAGATCCTGGACATCCGCGGCTTCAACCTGAACGCGATCCTGGAGCTGGACCCGGAGTTCCTCGCCGACACCCACCACGACCACCACGACGAGGTGGAGTCGTTCGTGTTCCGCTCGGACAAGCCCTTCGACGGCGACAAGCTGGAGCAGTTCCTCTCCGGCATGATCCAGGTCTACGGCCCGGACCTGCTGCGCTACAAGGGCGTGCTGTGGATGAAGGGCAAGCCGAACCGCGTCGTGTTCCAGGGCGTGCACATGATGATGGGCGGGGACATGGGCAAGCCCTGGCAGAAGACCGAGAAGAAGCAGTCGATCCTCGTCTTCATCGGCAAGAAGCTCCCGAAGGACCTGTTCCTCGCCGGGCTGGAGCAATGCTTGGCCTGAGGGGCCTGCGCCAGAAGTACGGCGCGCAGACGGTCCTGTCGCTCGAGCGGTTCGAAGCCGCCGCCGGCGAGCACTGGCTGGTGCTCGGCGCCTCGGGCAGCGGCAAGACCACCTTCCTCAACCTCGCCGCGGGCCTGCTGCCGGCCACCGAGGGCGTGGTCGAGGTGGGCGGTCAGGACCTCTCGCAGTTGAAGGGCGGCGCCCGCGACCGCTGGCGCGGCCGCACGATCGGCGTCGTGCCGCAGAAGCTGCACCTCGTTCCCAGCCTCACCGTGGCGCAGAACCTGGAGCTCGCGACCTGGCTTGCCGGGATGGCGCGCAACCCCGGGCGCGCGCTCAGCCTGCTGGATGAACTGGGCCTGCGCGACAAGGCCTCCTCCCGCCCGGCGCAGCTCTCCCACGGCCAGGCGCAGCGCGTGGCCGTGGCCCGCGCGGTGATGAACCGGCCCAAGCTCCTGCTCGCGGACGAGCCCACCTCGAACCTGGATGACGCCGCCTGCGGCGCGGCCCTCGACCTGCTGCAGGCGCAGGCGCGCGCCTGCGGCGCGACGCTGGTGGTGGCCACCCACGACCAGCGCGCCAAGGCGCGCTTCGGGAAGGTGCTGCAGCTGTGAACCTGCCGGCCGTTTCGCTCGCCTACCTGCGCGCGCGGCCGCTGGGCGCGGCGCTGAACGTCCTGCTGCTCGCGCTGGGCGTCGCCACGGTGGTGGTGCTGCTGCTGGTGTCGCGCCAGGTGGAGCAGCGCATGCACGGCGACGCGCGCGGCATCGACCTCGTGGTGGGCGCCAAGGGCAGCCCGATGCAGCTGGTGCTGGCCGCGGTGTTCCACATCGACGTGCCCGGCGGCAACATCCCGCTGGACGAGGCGAAGAAGATCGCCGCGCTGCGCGTGGTGAAGCAGGCGATCCCGCTCGCGCTGGGCGACAGCTACAAGGGCCACCGCATCGTCGGCACCACGCACGACTACCCGGCGCACTACGGCGCGCGGCTGGCGCAGGGCGGGCTGTGGGCGAAGCCCATGCAGGCGGTGCTGGGCGCGGAGACCGCGAGCAAGACCGGCCTGGGCGTCGGCGCGAAGTTCGTCGGCGCGCACGGCATGGGCGGGGACGCCGGCGAGGGCGAGGCGCACGAGGACGCCCCGTTCGAGGTCGTCGGCGTGCTCGCGCCCACCGGCACGGTGCTGGATCGCCTCGTGCTCACCAGCGTCGAGTCGGTCTGGGTGGTGCACGGCACCGAGGGCGAGAAGGACGCCGACCAGGAGATCACGGCGCTGCTGGTGCGCTACGCCACGCCGCTCGCCGCGGTGACGCTGCCGCGGCAGGTGAACGCCAACCCGTACCTGCAGGCGGGGTCGCCCGCCTACGAGAGCGCGCGCCTGTTCCGCATGATCGGCGTCGGGGTCGAGGTGCTGCGCGCCTTCGGCGTGGTGCTGATGCTGGCCGCCGGCCTGTCGGTGTTCATCGCGCTCACCAACGCGCTGGAGGAGCGCCGCTACGACCTGGCGGTGATGCGGATGCTGGGGGCCGGGCGCGGGAAACTATTCGGCCTGCTGGTGCTCGAAGGACTGGTGCTGGCGCTCGCCGGGGCGATGCTCGGCTTCGCCCTGGGGCACGGCGCCACGGCGGCGATCGGGGCCCTGCTGGAGGCCCGCAACCAGCCCCCCTTGACAGGCCTGATATGGTTGGCGGAGGAGGCCTGGATCCTGGGCGGCGCGCTGGCGGTGGGTCTGGGCGCGGCGCTGGTGCCGGCCTGGCGCGCCGGGCGCGCGGACGTGGCGGGCATCCTGGCCGAAGGCTGAACGAAAAGGAGCGGACATGGTTCGACTGATCGCGGCAATGCTGTTCGTGCCCCTGGCGGCGTTCGCCCAGGCGGCGAAGAAGGACGACGCGCAGGCGGCTCACATCAAGCAGGACATCGCCGCGCACCGCACCATTGCGGCGGCGCACGAAGCGGCGGCAAAATGCCTGGAATCGGGCAAGCCGGAGAAGGAATGCCACGCCGAGCTCGCCAAGGCCTGCAAGGGCCTGGCGATCGGCAAGACCTGCGGCATGCGTCACCGGCACTGAGGCGGAGGGTCGAATGGACGTCATGAGGACGGTACTCGCAACGCTCGCGGCCGCGGCCTTCGCGCTCGGCGCGCAGGCGCAGACCAAGCCCGGCACGCACGTGCCGCCGCCGGGCTCGAAGTTCGGCGCCGACCCGGCCGCGGCCGCCAAGCCGCTGCCGGAGAGGAAGGACGTGGTGTCCTGGAAGCTGCTCGCGCAGGTGGAGCTGGTGAAGCTGAAGGACCGCTACGCGCCGCAGTACGCCGCCGCCGTCGCCGCGCTGGACAAGAAGGAGGTCAAGCTGCAGGGCTTCATCATGCCGCTGCAGATGGGCGACCAGCAGTCGCACTTCGTGCTCACCGCCATGCCGCAGAGCTGCGCGTTCTGCGTCCCCGGCGGGCCCGAGCAGATGGTGGAAGTGAAGACCCGGCGCCCGGTGGCCTACGGCTTCGAGCCGGTGGTGCTGAGCGGCCGGCTGGAAGTGCTCAAGGACGACCCCAACGGCCTGTTCTACCGCCTCACCGACGCGGTGCTCGCGAAGTAGCGCCGCCTTGGTCCTCGCCCGCTTCCTGCGGCTCGTCCTCGCCGCGGCGCTCCTCGCCGCCTGGCAGGGCGCGCTCGTCCATCCGCTGGAGCATGTCGGCGAGCACGGCGAACTGGTGCACGTCACGCGGCTGGCCGCGGCGAGCGACGGCTGCGACGGCCACGACCACGAAGATTCCGGGCCGAACGCGCTCTGCGACGTCATCGCGGCCGTAGCCGCGACGGTGGACAGTCGCATGGCGCTGGTCGTGCCGGCACCCGGCGGCACGACCGCGCCGGTTGCCATGGCCGCCGGGGCGCCGCGCGGCACCGACCCGCCCGCCTACCGCAGCCAGGCCCCTCCGCCAGTCTCCTGAGGTTCGCGGTTCCGCGTCCGGGGAACGACGTTCCCCGGCCTTCGTTCGTCTTCAGGAGACAGGCATGCACAGGACTCTTTGCGCGCGCGCGATCGCGTGCGCGTTCGCCGTATCGCCGGTTGCCCACGCGCAACCGGATGCAATCTACGTCACCCCGCTCGCCACCGACGAGGCCTCCGTGGTCCAGCCCGCGAGCGTGCTGCGCGGCGAGGAGCTGCGCCGCCGCCAGGCCTCGAGCCTGGGCGACACGCTGGACCGCGAGCCCGGCGTCCAGTCCGGCGGCATGGGGCCGGGCGCCTCGCGCCCGGTGATCCGCGGCCAGGACGCGCCGCGCGTGCGCGTGCTGGACAACGGCCTGGGCGCGATGGACGTGTCCACCCTCAGCCCGGACCACCAGTCCGCGGTGGAGACGCTGGGGGCGACGCAGGTCGAGGTCCTGCGCGGGCCGGCGACGCTGATCCACGGCGGCGGTGCCATCGGCGGCCTGGTGAACGTGGTCACCAAGCGCATCCCGCGCGAGCGCATGCAGGGCGTGGCCGGCGCGGCCGAGGTCCGCCTGGGCGGCGCGGCGCGCGAGCTCACCGGACTGGTCGACCTGAATGGCGGCAGCGGCGGCATCGCGTGGCACGTGGACGCCTTCAGCCGCAACGCCGGCGACTACGACGGCCGCCGCGGGCGCGTGTTCAACAGCTTCGTCGAGTCGCGCGGCGCGAACCTCGGCGCCTCGCTGGTGGGCGACCGGGGCCACGTCGGCCTGGGCGTGCAGGTGCTGGACAGCTTCTACGGCGTGCCCGCCGGCGAGCTGGCGCGCATCGACATGAAGCAGGACCGCACCGAACTGGAAGGCGAGCTGCGCGACCCGCTGCCCGGCTTCTCGCGCATCCGCGTGCGCCTTGCGCGCACCGACTACCGGCACAGCGAGATCGAGCAGACCGGGGAGGTGGCCACGCGCTTCGCGAACAACGGCGCCGAGGGCCGGCTGGAGCTGGCGCACCGGCCGCTGGGCCCGTTCAGCGGCGTGCTCGGCGTCTCGGGCCATGGCCGGCGCTTCTCCGCGGTCGGCGAGGAGAGCTTCCTGCAGCCGGTGCGCAGCCGCGGCAGCGCCCTGTTCCTGGTGGAGGAAGCGCGTGCCGGCAACTGGCGCTTCGAGCTGGGCGGGCGCGTGGAGCGGGAACGCCACCGGCCCGATTCCGCGAGCGGCCTGCCCGGGCGCAGCTTCTCGCCCACGACCTGGTCCGGCGGCGCCACCTGGACCTTCATGCCCGGCTACAGCGCCGCGGCGACGCTCACGCGTGCGCAGCGCGCGCCCGCCATCGAGGAGCTGTACGCCAATGGCCCGCATGCGGCCACCGCCACCTTCGAGCGGGGGGACAACAACCTCGCCAAGGAGGTCTCCCGCAATCTCGACCTCAGCCTGCGGAAGACCGGCGGCGCCTGGCGCTGGAAGGCCGGGGTGTACGCGAACCGCTTCCGCAACTACGTCTTCGGCCAGTTCCAGGACGCGGACGGCGACGGCGTGTTCGACCGCGACCTCGACCGGGTGGACGACACCGGCGCCGCCGACCCGGCGGGGGAGTTCCTGCTGCTCGACTACCGCCAGGCGAACGCGCGCTTCCGCGGCTTCGAGGCGGAGCTGGCCTGGCGGCCGCAGGGGCCGTGGGGCCTGCGCCTGTTCGCCGACGCCGCGCGCGGCCGGCTGGAGGGCATCGGCAACGCGCCGCGCATGTCGCCCTCGCGCCTCGGGCTGGAAGGGACGTATGCCGCCGGCGCCTGGAGCGCGTTCGCCAACCTCCTGCGGGTCATGCGCCAGGACCGGATCGCGCAGGCGCAGGAAACGGCCACGCCCGGTTACACGCGGCTGGACGCGGGACTGCAGTACCGCATCGGCCATGGCGGGCAGGCGGCGACCACGCTGTTCCTGCAGGCGAACAACCTGCTCGACCGGGACATGCGCGTGCACACCTCGTTCATCAAGGATGCCGCGCCGCTGCCGGGACGTTCGCTCACCGCGGGGGTGCGCGCGACCTTCTAGCTAGAATGGCGCCATGGAGACATGGCACGGCACGACGATCCTTTCCGTTCGCCGCGGCGCCGGCGTGGCGCTGGGCGGCGACGGGCAGGTGACCCTGGGCAGCGTGGTGGTGAAGGGCGGCGCGAAGAAGGTGCGCCGCCTCTACCACGAGCGCATCCTCGCCGGCTTCGCCGGCGGCACCGCCGACGCCTTCACGCTGTTCGAGCGCTTCGAGGCCAAGCTCGACAAGCACCAGGGCAACCTGATGCGCTCGGCGGTGGAGCTGGCCAAGGACTGGCGCACCGACCGGATCCTGAGGCGGCTGGAGGCGATGCTCGCGGTCGCCGACCGCGAGCACTCGCTGGTGATCACCGGCATGGGCGACGTGCTGGAGCCCGAGCATGGCATCGTCGCCATCGGCTCGGGCGGGCCCTACGCGCAGGCGGCGGCGCGCGCGCTGCTGGAGAACACGCAGCTCGCGCCGCGCGAGATCGTGGACAAGGCGCTCGCGGTGGCCGCGGACATCTGCATCTACACCAACCACCAGCGCACGATCGAGAGCCTGGAATGAGCGGCAGCATGACCCCGCAGGAGATCGTGCACGAGCTGGACAAGCACATCGTCGGCCAGGCGAAGGCCAAGCGCGCGGTGGCGATCGCGCTGCGCAACCGCTGGAGAAGGCAGCAGGTGGCCGAGCCGCTGCGCCAGGAGATCACGCCCAAGAACATCCTCATGATCGGGCCCACCGGCGTGGGCAAGACCGAGATCGCGCGGCGCCTGGCGCGCCTCGCGGACGCCCCGTTCATCAAGGTGGAGGCCACCAAGTTCACCGAGGTGGGCTACGTCGGCCGCGACGTGGACAGCATCATCCGCGACCTGGCGGAGATCGCGGTCAAGGGCGCGCGCGAGCAGGCGATGAAGCGCGTCCGCACCCAGGCCGCGGACGCGGCCGAGGACCGGATCCTGGACGCGTTGCTGCCCCCGGCGCGCGGCATGGAAGCCGAGGAAACGACCGCGCGGCAGAAGTTCCGCAAGAAGCTGCGCGAGGGCGAGCTGGACGACAAGGAGATCGAGTTGGAGCTCGCCGCGCCCGCGCCCCAGATGGAGGTGATGGCGCCGCCGGGCATGGAGGAGCTGACCTCCCAGATCCAGGGCATGTTCCAGAACCTGGGCGGGGGCCGGCGCAAGCTGCGCAGGATGCGGATCCGCGACGCGCTGAAGGCGCTCACCGACGAGGAGGCCGCGAAGCTGGTCTCGGACGAGGACGTGAAGGGCCGCGCGCTGGCGAACGTCGAGGCCAACGGCATCGTGTTCCTGGACGAGATCGACAAGATCGCCAGCCGCAGCGAGGTCGCCGGCGCGGACGTGTCGCGCCAGGGCGTGCAGCGCGACCTGCTGCCGCTGGTGGAGGGCACCACCGTCACCACCAAGTACGGCATGGTGCGGACCGACCACATCCTCTTCATCGGCTCGGGGGCGTTCCACTTCGCCAAGCCCTCGGACCTGATCCCGGAGCTGCAGGGGCGCTTCCCGATCCGGGTCGAGCTCGATTCGCTGTCGGTGGAGGATTTCGAGCGCATCCTCACCTCGACCGACGCCAACCTGGTGCTGCAGTATCAGGCGCTGCTCGCCACCGAGGGCATCACGCTGGAGTTCCGCGACCGCGCGCTGCGGCGCCTGGCCGAGATCGCCTTCCAGGTGAACGAGCGCACCGAGAACATCGGCGCGCGGCGCCTGTACACCGTGCTGGAGAAGCTGCTGGAGGAGATCTCCTTCGAGTCCGGCCAGCGCGGCGCGCGCACCGAGGCCATCGACCCGGCCTACGTCGAGCGGCGCCTGGAGGCGCTGGCGAAGGACGAGGACCTGGCGCGCTACGTGCTGTAGGGGCCGGGTCCTTCCTGCAGGCGGCGCACCGCGCGCCGCAGGAACCGCAGCTGGGCGCTGGCGTTGCGGCAGCCGCGGCAGACCGCCAGGTGCGCGCGCAGCGCCACGCGCTCGCCGAACGAGAGCGCGCGGTCCTCGCCCTGCGAGACCAGCCGCGTCACGTCCCGGCAACTGCGCCATCCCATCATCGTCCGAACCCGTTCTTCTCCAGGCACAGGCGCAGCGCCATGCGCGCCCGGTACAGCAGGACCCAGCTGTGGGTCGGGGTCACGCCCAGCGCCTTACACAGCTCCGGGGTGTCCAGGCCCAGGTGCTCGCGCATCATGAAGGCCTGCGCGGTGCGGGCCGGCAGCCCCTTGAGGCATTCCTCCAGAACCGCGCGCAGGCGGCCCTGCTCCAGCGCGCCTTCCGGGTCCTCCCAGGCCTGCGGCGGATCCACCCAGTGGCCGCGGTGGTCGAACAGGGCGTCGAAATCGGACTCCTCGCCCTCGCCCGGGTCCGGCGCCGCCGGCTCGCGGCTCGAGCGCCGGATGTGGTCCACGATCTTGTGCTTCAGGATCCCGGTGAGCCAGGTGCGCAGGTTGGAGCGCCCGGCGAACCCGGCCGCCCCGGCGAGCGCCGCGAGCAGGGTCTCCTGGACGGCGTCCTCGGCCGCGTCCCGGTCGCGCAGCTGCAGCGAGGCGTAGCGCAGCAGGTAGGGGCGTTCCGCCTGGATGCGGTCCTGGAGGTCGTCGGGGGGCGGCAGGAGGGGGGCTTGAAACCGTTTTGGCGAGCCCCATTTTAGACGCGTGCAACCCATCCAGGAGAGGACCATGGCCAACATCGCCAGATTCGACCCGTTCAACGAGCTCGTGGACGACCTGTTCAAGGGCTTCTTCGTGCGCCCGGTTTCCTACGGCAACGGCCTGCAGGCGCCCGAGGCGCCCCGCATCCGCGTCGACGTCGCCGAGACCGAGGCCGCCTACGTGGTCAGCGCCGAGCTGCCCGGGGTGAAGAAGGAGGACATCCAGGTCGCCATCGACGGCGCCCAGGTCACCCTGAGCGCGGAAGTGAAGCGCGAGCAGGAGGCCGCCGAGGGCAACCGCCTGATCCACGTCGAGCGCAGCTACGGCAAGGCGAGCCGCAGCTTCACCCTGCCGCAGGAACTGGACGAGGCGAAGGCCCAGGCGAAGTTCCGCGACGGGCTGCTGGAGCTGACGCTGCCGAAGAAGGCCGCCGCGGCGCGCCGCCAGATCGAGATTCACTGACCGGCGCGGTTTGGTTCTAGAATGGCCCGGTCATGAACGCACCGGGCCATAGCGGCGCGCCGGTCTCGGCGCCCTCCGAGAAGGCGCGAATCCTCGCCGAGGCGCTGCCGTACATCAAGCGCTTCCACGGCAGGACCATCGTCGTCAAGTACGGCGGCAACGCGATGACCGACGAAGTCCTGAAGAAGGACTTCGCGCACGACGTCGCGCTGCTGAAGCTGGTCGGCATGAACCCGGTGGTGGTGCACGGCGGCGGGCCGCAGATCGAGACCGCGCTCGCGCGCATGGGCAAGAAGGGCGAGTTCATCCAGGGCATGCGGGTGACCGACGCCGAGACCATGGACATCGTCGAGATGGTGCTCGGCGGCCAGGTCAACAAGGAAGTGGTCGAGCTCATCAACCAGGCCGGCGGCAAGGCCGTCGGCCTCACCGGCCAGGACGGCTCGTTCATCCGCGCGCGCAAGATGCTGCTGACGGATGCCGGCGGCGCCAAGCAGGACCTGGGCCAGGTGGGCGAGATCGAGGCCATCGACCCGGCGGTGATCGGCGCGCTGGAAGTGGCGGGGTTCATCCCGGTGGTGGCGCCGATCGCCACCGGCGCCGACGGCACCACCTTCAACATCAACGCCGACCTGGTGGCGGGCAAGCTGGCCGAGGTGCTGCGCGCCGAGAAGCTGGTGGTGCTCACCAATACCCCCGGGGTGCTGGACAAGAGCGGCAAGCTGTTGACGGGCCTGACGCCGCGCAAGATCGACGACCTGGTGGAGAAGGGCGTGATCTCCGGCGGCATGCTGCCCAAGATCGCCTCGGTGCTGGACGCCGCGCGCGCCGGGGTCAAGGCCTGCCACATCATCGACGGCCGGGTGCCGCACGCGCTGCTGCTGGAAGTGCTGACCGACGAAGGCGTCGGCACCCTCATCCGCTCCAAGTAATGCGCATTGTCTCTGTCCCGCCTTCGCGGCGGGTGTGGATCTTCGACCTCGACAACACGCTGCACGACGCGCGGCCGCACATTTTTCCCTCGATGCACGCGCAGATGAACGCCTGGCTGCGCCGGCGCTTCGGCCTCGACGAGGAAGGGGCCAATGCCATGCGGCGCTTCTTCTGGGAGCGCTACGGCACCACCATGCGCGGCCTGGTGCGCCACTACGGCGAGGACCCGCGCAAGTTCATCCGCGAGACGCATCACTTCCCGGAACTGGACCCCATGGTGGTGGGCGAGAACGCGCTGCACCATGCGCTCGCCCGCCTGCGGGGCCGGCGGCTGGTGTTCTCCAACGCCCCGCGCCACTACGTCGAGCAGGTGCTGCGGGTGCTGGGCGTGCGGCGCTTCTTCGACGCGGTCTGGACCATCGAGAGCACCCGGTTCCGGCCCAAGCCCGCGTTCCAGGGCTTTCGCCTCCTGCTGCGCGAGCACGACCTCGCGCCGCACCGCTGCGTGCTGGTGGACGACATGCCCGAGAACCTGCGCGCCGCGAAGCGCCTCGGCATGTCGACCGTCTGGGTCAGCCAGGAGAAGCGCAGGATGCCGTTCGCCGACCTGCGCGTGACATCGGTCACGCAGTTGCCGCGGCTGGTGTTCCGCCATGGGTACTCGGCGTAGAATTCGCCGATGCCGCGGGTTAAAGGGGAACGGCGGCTCGAGATCCTGAAGGCGCTGGCCGGGATGCTCGAGCAGCCGAAGTGGGAGCGGATCACGACGGCGGCGCTGGCCGGGAAGCTGGAAGTCTCGGAGGCGGCGCTCTACCGGCATTTCGCGTCCAAGGCCCAGATGTTCGAGGGCCTGATCGAGTTCATCGAGAGCTCGGTGTTCACGCTCGCCAACCGCATCGCCCAGGACGAGCCCGACGGCGCGCGGCAGGCCGACAAGCTGGTGGAGATGCTGCTCGCCTTCGCCGAGAAGAACCCGGGCATGGTGCGGGTGATGACCGGCGACGCGCTGGTGGGCGAGCACGAGCGCCTGCAGGCCCGCATGAACCAGTTCTTCGACCGCTTCGAGGCGTCCCTCAAGCAGGCGCTGCGCGCCGGCGGAGAGGGCAGCGACGTCACCGCGCAGGCGGGCGCGCTGACCCGCTACGCCATCGGCTGCCTGCACCAGTACGCCAAGAGCGGCTTCGCGAAGAAGCCGGTGGAGAGCTACGCCGCGCAGCGGCGCTTCCTCGCGGCGTAGGCGCTACCCCTGCCGCTCCTGGCCGGGCGCAAACGGCCGGTGTCGACGAACATACCCGAGCGGACGCAAAAGGCCGGCGCCCATCCCGATCGACGCGGGATCGACAACCTCCTTCCCGATGCCAGGGTCCTCAAGTGACCGGCGCACACAACTCCACTCAACCTCGCCGTGGGTCAGCTTGTCGCCCCGGACGAACCGGGCAATTCGAAGCGGCTTCTCAATCCGCCTGCGCGCCGGACTGCTTCACGACCTGGCCCCACTTGTCGGTTTCGGCTTTCAGGTGGCGCCCGAACTCCTCCGGGGTTCCGCCTTGGACCTCGTAGCCGAGCCCGACCAAGCGCTCGCGCATCTCAGGAGCGCTGATGATCTTGTTCAACGCCTGGTTCACCCTGTTGACGATTGGTTCAGGCGTCCTGGCCGGGAACAGCGCGCCATACCAGGTGCTGACGTCGAATCCCGGCAATCCGCTTTCGATCATGGTCGGCACGTTCGGCGTTGCCACTGAGCGCTTCGTCCCGGTAGTGGCAATCGCCTTCAGCTTGCCGCCGGTGACCTGCTGCAGCGCGGTCGGCAGCGTGGCTATCATCATGAACACGCTGCCGCCCATGACGTCGGCGATGGCTGGCGCTCCACCCTTGTAGGGCACATGAATCATCTGGACGCCGGCGCTTGAGCCGAACATGAATCCAGCCAGGTGCGCCGTCCCGCCGCTCCCTGAGGACGCGTAGCTGAGCTTGCCGGGATTCGCCTTCGCCGAAGCAATGATGTCCTTGACGGAGTTGACGGGCGCGGAGGAACTCACGACGAGAAGGTTCGTAACCGATGTGAGAAGAATGACCGGTGCGAAATCGCGCAAGGAGTCAAACGGCATCTTCTTGTAGAGCGTCGCATTGATCGCGTGTCCGGTGACATTGTCGATCAGCAGCGTGTAGCCATCCGGCGGCGACTTCGCGACGATGCCGGACCCGATCATGCTGTTGGCGCCCGGGCGGTTCTCGACAAGCACAGGCTGGCCCAGAATCTCGGACAGGCGCTGCGCCAGCGGGCGTGCCAGGATGTCCACCGCGCCGCCAGGCGTCCACGGCACGATGATCCTGATCGGTCGATCGGGGTAAACCTGCGCGGTCGCGAACGTCGAGGCGAACAGACCAAGCGCAAGAGCGGCGGCGATGTGCACTTTCCGTGTACTCATGTTGAGTCTCCCAAGTATGCGTTCTATTTCGACGGAACCAGGAGCGCCACCAGCTCCCTGACGTCAGCCAGCTGCTCCAGTCGGTCGCACGTGTCGATGATCTTGTCTACGCGGGCGCGCTCCAACTCGACCGCCGAGAAGGGCAGGCAGCGCTCAAAGCGCTCGGAGAGCACCTCATTCCACGACAGGGGATCTCCATAGGTTCCCTTTAGCGACGTGACATTCGTCTCGAACACCCGACCTGTGACCGTCCTGATGGTCACCCGCACCGGCAGGTACTGCGTTGGTCCAACGTCGTCGCGGTTGAGCACCACCTTGATCCTCGACGTCATCTTCAGGACCTGCGGATCGAGTATTCGCTCGAGCTGCATTTCCCTGATGAACACATCCCGCCACAGGATCGCGGCCGCAACGCAGTAGTCGATGCTGAACTGGGCCTTCACCTGCGGAGTGCCAATCGTCGGATCAAAGGGCGCTGACTCGCGCCGATGGCAACTCTCCTGAACCTTCACCGTGACCTCGGCCACGTCGTCGGGCAGGATATTGTGCTGCCTGACCAATGCAAGCGTTCCCTCGATAGGGGCGTGAGCGCAGCGCGACGTCGGGAACCGCTTGAACGCAAGCTCCGTCGCCATATAGTGCTCGCCCAATCGTTCCAGGAGCGCGCCCTTGTCGATCGGAGCGTGATTGAACAGCGGCCCTACTCCAAACTGGCCTTCAAGGATGTTCCCGATCCCGGTAATGCCCACTCGGGCGAGTTCCAGCGCCCGCATTCCGGAACTCACGTTGAAGCAAGGCTGCAAACGCTTCACCAAGGCGCCATCGCTGGCCGCCTGCATGGAGGCAGCAGCCTGCGCGAACGTGATGCCGAGCGCGTGGCGCATGATCTCGGCGTCGATGTTGCGGATCTTCGCGGCGGTAACGGCTGCGCCAAATCCAGCATAGACGGCGGGGTTGTATCCGTTGTCCAGCGTTTTGGGCGCCGCCAGCGCGATTCGAGTCATTGAGTCGATGCCGGCAATCACCGCGCAGAGCAGTTCCTTTCCGGTAACACCCCCTACCTGCTCTGCGGCCGCGAGCCCTGCCCAGAGAGTTGCGGCAGTGGGATGCACGATGGATGGGTAGTGCGCGTCGTCGATCTCGAGCGCATGGCACATCATGACGTTGGCGAACACGGCGTGGTACGCGGGAAGACGGAACCCAAAAAGCGCAACCGTGGCTTCCTCTCGGCCGCCCCAGTGCTGGAGGAGATTCAGCACCTCCTTGACGCCCGGTGCCGACGACCCCGCTATGGTCGTGCCAATAGCATCCAGGATGGACTTCTTCGAGGCCTGAACGGCCGAATCCGGGATATCAGCAAATCGCGTTCGCGCGACGTTCTCGATGATTGGATTGATGGCGTCCATCCTCGAAATCTATAACGATTCGCAAGAGAGCAGCCGCGTTAATTCGAAACGGATTGCAAACCAGAAGCAAGGGTCGCCATCGGGAAGAGGCCTGCACGCAAGCCTCGGGAAGTGTTCCTCCATTTGAAGACCTGCGACTTAACCGCGCGCGGGGGGTGGCGCAGGCGCGCTACGCGAGCTGTTCCAGTTCCTCCTGCAGCGCCAGCCACTGCGCTTCCAGCTCGGCCAGTTCCCTGGCGTTGTACGCCTGGTCCGCGACCAGCGCCTGCAGCGCGTCCTTCTGGCCGGCGCCATAGAGGCCCGGGTCGGCCAGCTTC
>CAZMDA010000012.1:0-68344 GCA_964564865.1 uncultured Bordetella sp.
GCCGCGTGGTGCGCGAGACCGGCGCCACGATCAATTAGGCGGGAACCGGCGCCGCCGCGCTCAGTGCAGGCGCGGCTTGAGCAGGTAGTCGGCGCGGTCGGCCGATGTCGCGCGCACCTCGATGCGCGTTTCGCGGCGCGAGATCGTGAGCGGCACCTCGGTGCCCGCCGGCCCCAGCTGCCAGACCTTGCGGAAGAGGTCCGCCAGCCCGTTCGCGCGCGCCCCCGCCACCGCGAGCACCGCATCGCCCAGCTTGATGCCGGCGCGGTCCGCGGGTCCCCCAGTCGCGAGCCCGCCTACGACCAGCCGCCCGCCCGCCTCCTGCACGTACAGGCCCAGCCAGGCGCGGGGCGGCCGGTTCGGGCGGCCGCGCGTCGCCATGTCCTCCAGGATCGGTTCCAGCAGGTCGATCGGCACCGCCATGTTGCCCTGCACCTGCCGGCCGTCCTGCTCCTCCTGCAGCAGCAGCGAGCCGATGCCGAGCAGCCTGCCGTCCCGGCCCACCAGCGCGGCGCCGCCCCACTGCGGATGCGCGGGCGCGGTGAAGATGGCCTCATCGAGGACGTACTCCCAGTAGCCCGCGAACTCGCGCTTGGCGAACACCGAGGCCTTGAGCGCGTGCTCGCGGCCGCCCTGCCCGATCAGGGTCACCTCGTCGCCCACCGCACAGTCAGCCGCCAGGCCGCGCGCGAGCGGCTTGACGCCGATGGGACCGAGCGGCAGCACCAGCCCGAAACCGGTCACCTGGTCGTAGGCGAGCGCGTGGCCCGCCACCACCGTGCCGCGGTTGGTGGTGAGCCAGATGGACTGCGCCTCGGTGATCAGGTAGCCGATGGTGAGGATCAGGCCGTCGTCGCGGATCACGACGCCGTTGCCGATGCGCTCGGTGCCGAGGATTCCGGCGGTGAACGCTTCTTCCGGCACCTCGGCTTTCACCAGCACCACCGCGTCCAGCGCGGCGGCGAGGTCGAAACCGAGTTCCTCCGGCTTGGGCTGCAGGCTCGCGGGGAAGGCCCAGTTCTCGGTGGCGGCCACGCGCCTAGGCTACACCACGCTTGGGCAGGCGCGAGGCGATTGCACCGGCAAGCGACTGCGCATCCGTCCGCGCCTTGAAGCGGCCGACGCGGACCTCGTCGCCGGCGTAGCGGATCACAACGTCGTGCCGCTTGTGGAGGTACATCGCGATCGCGCCCGCGATGAGCAGGAACCCGACCAGCACCGTCGCGAGGATGACGCCGCCCAGCAACAGGTAGCCGGCCCACTTGCGGCTGGCGCGGTGCTCCCGGACCTCGACCGATTCGATTCCCTCCAGGAAGAATCGCCGGTCCGCCGCGAGGACGCCGGTTCCGGTGACCTGCACGCCGTCGGTCTCGAAGGCGACCGGAGAGTCGTGGTTGTGCGCCGGCGGCGCCTCACCCGATGCAGGCCGACAGCAGGACGCCAGCTGCCCGAGGTCCACCGTGAGGCTGTAGCCCTGGTACTTCTGCATCCGCGGGTCGGCGGTGCCGACCAGCCAGGGCTCGAGTTCCTGGTAGCGCACCGGCACGAACACCGCCGCGGTCGCGCCTTCGGCCAGGTCGGCGCCGCATTCGATCACCTCGCCCGCGGGCACCACGGCCGGGTGGCCGGTGCTGTAGGGCGCCTTCCACCAGATGCCGACGTGGCAGGGAAGAGGCCGCAGTGCGACAAAGCGCTCAGTCCGGCGCAGGTTCATGCGTAGGTATGGCGTGATTGCGTCGACGCCTCACCACGGGAACGCACCCATCGCAGCAATGGGCAATCGACCGGGCGTGGCCGGACGAACGACCAGCATGTATCCCACCTCCTAGTGAGCCAAACGGGATTCTCGCGAGTCGACACTGTCAGCGCAACCGTCGCACCGGCACAGCTCGACCAAGATCCGCCCCGGCGGCGTGCGCAATCGCGTTGCGCCAGCCTGCATTTGCCGTGGACTTGATTTCGGCATGTGGAATTAGGCTGCGACAACGGACTGCTAGCATGCATGAGGCATATGCGCTTTTGAGGGAGGGGCTGTGGCACTCGATTTCTCGTTCACGCCGGAGCAGGAGGCGTTCCGCCAGCATGTGCGTGATTTCGCCGAGCGCGAGATCAAGCCCTATACGAAGGAGTGGGACGACGTCGAGCAGCTGCCCACGCGCGGCATCTATCGAAAGATGGGCGAGGCCGGATTGCTGGGTGTCTCGGCAGCGAAGGAGATGGGCGGCCACGGCCGGCCCTACGTCGACCTCGGCATAGCCATCGAGGAACTGGCTCGCGTCGACACCAGTTGCGCCATCATCTGCTCGGTGAACAACACCATGCCGGCACTGGTCCCCGGCTGGGGCGACGATGTGGTGCGCGCGGTATTCCGCGGCGAGAAAATGCTCTCGATCGCCACTTCGGAGGAGGACGCCGGCTCGGATGTGTCGAACATCCAGACCCGCGCCGAGGTAAAGGATGGCCAGTTCATCATCAATGGCAAGAAGATCCACGTCAGCCTGATGCCGGGCGCGCACTACATGGGCGTGACCGCCAAGGTGTTCGGCCCGGACGGCAAGGGACGCATCACCTTCATCAAGGTACCCGCCGATTCTCCTGGCGTGTCCTGCGAGCATATGCCGGAAATGGGTGCGCGTGGCCACCAGCTCGCCATCGTGCACTTCAAGGACGTGAAAGTGCCGGCGACCGACGTCTTGGGCGGCAAGGGCGACGGCAAGCGTGTCATGTACGCCCGCTGGGGCGTGTCACGCTGCCTTTCGGCCCTTAACGGCCTGGGCGCCGCGCAGCAAGTGCTGAACGACACGATCGAGTTCGTGCGCAAGAAACAGGTCTATGGCCGACCGATCGGCATGTACCAGGCCATCAGCTTCCCGCTCATCGAGCATTACACGCGTGTCGAGGCCTGTCGCCTGATGGCCTACAAGGGCCTGTGGATGAGCGACGTTGGGGAGAATCCGCAGAAGCAAGCGGGCATGGCCAAGTGGAACGGTGTCACCACGTCGGTAGATGCCATCGCCGCTTGCCTCCAGATGTATGGCGCGGCCGGCTATCTCAAGGACTTGGGTGTCGAACGGCGCCTGCGCGACGTAATGGCTCTGCTCTTCACCGGCGGTACGATCAATATCATGAAGATCATCGTCGTCCAGGAACTGCTCGGCAAGGCGTTCGCCGGCCTCAGGGACGGTGGAGGTGGCGCGTGAGCGGGATAACCCTGTCCGAGCGCCTCGCGTCCCATCTCGCCGGCTTGCGTTACAAAGCCGTGCCGCAGCAGGCGATCGAAGCAACCAAGCGCACCATGCGCGATACGCTGGCCGTCGCTTGGGCGGGCTCCGAGGCCCCGGGGATGGCGGAACTGCGCAGCGGCATGTCGAGCCCTGGCGCCGCCGAGTGCGTGCTGTGGGGCACGGAAGAACGCGCAGCGGCTCTCGACGCGGCGTTCCTGAACGGCGTCGCGGCTGCGGCGCTAGACTACGACGCGCTGCACCTCGACGCTCTGGTGCATTCCGACATCGTTCTGCTGCCCGCAATGCTCGCGATCGCGGAGCGCGAGCATGTTGACGGCAAGCGTTTTGTCACCGCGCTGGCTGCTGCCACCGATCTCATGTGCCGGCTTGGGCGGGCGACACGCGGGCACAGCGGCTGGTTCTATACGTCCATACATGGTGTATTCGCGGCCGCCGCCGGCTGCGGCATGCTGCTCGGACTGAAGCAACCCGCGATCCGCGACGCGCTCGGCATCGCGCTATTCCACGTCGGCGGTACGCAGCAATCCATGGTGGAGAAGTCCCTGACCAAGCGCGCCATGTCGGCAATCGCCGCGCGCGCCGGATTGTTCTCGGCGCTGCTTGCGCGTGCCGGCACAACCGCGCCTCGGGAAGCCTTCGAGGGGAAATTCGGCTTCTACAACATGTACGAATCCGGCGACCCGGCGGTGGCGCTGGATGCGCTGGGCGACCGGTACCACGGCATCGACGTCAGCATCAAGAAGTTCCCGAGTTGTGGCTGCAATCACGCCGTGATCGAGGCAACGCTGCAGCTCGCTATGGAGCACGACCTGAAGAGCGACGACGTGCTCGGGGTGCGCGCGGTGATCTCCGACTACATGAATCGCCTGGTCGGCGGCGCATACGACCCCGGCACCAACCCTCAGGTCGCGGCGCAGTTCAGCGTGCAGTACTCCGTTGCTTCGGCGCTGCTCTACCGCCGCCTTGGCGTGGCGCAGATCCAGGCCGACGCCGCACGCGCCCCCGCGGCGATTGCTCTGGCGCGGAAGGTCGAGATTGTCATCGACGACGCGCGCGCCGGGCAGCTCGCGCCCGCGGAGGTCGAGATTCACACCCGGTCGAAGGGGTGGCTCAGGCGGCGCGTCGCTGCACTGCCCGGAAGTCCCGAGAGTCCGCTCTCCGAGGCGGAGCTGGTGGACAAGGTGCGCGAGTGCATGCACTTGGGTGTGCGCCCCCTGCCAGCCGCCTCGGTTGCGAAGCTCTCGGCGCGCATCGCCGATCTGGAGCAGTTGCCCGACATGGCTGCGCTGTTCGAGGGGCTCTGACGTGCAGGGGCGCATCGTCTGGGTGATTGGCGCATCCGGGGCCATCGGGCAGGCAATCGCGAAGGTGCTTGCTGCGGCCGGCGCCGAGGTCGTCGTGTCGGCACGCTCCGCTGACAAGCTCGTGGTGGTCGCAGGCGAGATCTTGGCCGCAGGCGGTCGCGCACACGTACGCAGGCTCGACCTGCGCAGCCGCGCCGACGTCGACGCCGCAGCGAGGGAGATCGCCGCGCGCTCCGGTCGCATCGACGCGCTGGTCAACTCCACTTCACTCTCGATCTTCGGTGACTTCCTCGAGCTCTCGGACGAGCAGTGGCACGATGTGCTGGACGTCAAGCTGGTGGGCTACGTGCGCAGCATGCGCGCGGTACTGCCCTTCATGGTTGCGCAGGGCGGCGGCTCGATAGTCAACATCTCGGGACGCGGTGGCCGACAGCCCACGCCAGCGCACCTGCCGGGCGGAAGCGCGAATGCTGCTGTCAACCTTATCGGCAAGGGCGTCGCCGACGCGTTCCATAGGCATGGCATCAGGGTCAATACCGTTGCGCCGGGACCGATCCGGTCCGAGCGTTTCGAGAAGATCCGCGAGAGCAATGAGCGCGTCAGCGGAGGCACGCCGCCGCGCGCGGCGCTCGACCACATGGGCCTCCCGGAGGACGTGGCGCGGGCGGTGCTATGGCTTCTTTCCGATGCAGCGCGCCACTCGACCGGCATCGTTCTACCTGTGGACGGCGGCGGCACGGCCACCGTCTGAACCCCGGCATGCGCGTAGTCGAAGGACAGGTCGAACTCTGCCGCACCGAAGTAGCGCTCGCGCGCATTGACCCTGCCACCGGCGTGCTTCACGAGCCGGGTCACCCGCTCGACGGGCGCTGCCTTGCGGGCAAGGTGCTGGTGTGCCTTGGCGGCAAGGGTAGCAGCAGCGGATCGTATGTTCTGCTGAACCTTGCGCGGCGCGGCCTGGCGCCAGCCGCGATCCTGGTAAAGCGCGCCGACGCGGTGCTCATCGCCGGGGCCATGCTCGCCGACATTCCGCTGGAGCAGGGGGTCGATCCAGCCACCTTTGATTCCGGGCGCGAGGTGGGGACCAAGGCACCCGTTCGCTGGGGTGGTTCTCTGGCCTGGCGAGTTCTGGAAGCAGTGGCGGACTCGCAGGGGTCTGTGGGAATGATCCCGGTGGCCTCGGCGCATGTCGGCCTGTCTCTTTCCTCTCTCGGCGAGGCCGGCGTCGAGCTCCTTGAGTCGCTTGCTTCCGAGGGCGTACGCTTTGCTGTGCCCACCTCAACCAATGTGCTGTCGTTCGAGCGTACCGAGCAGGCGTCGGCTGAGGCCAGGTTGCAGCGCCGTGCGCTCGACGCGCTTGTGGCGATGGGCGCGCGCGCCAATTGCTCCTGCAACCCGTTCGCCGAAGGCATCGCCCCCAAGCGAGGCGAAGCGGTCGCCTGGAGCGAGTCGGCGACTGCGCCGTTCGTCAACGGTGTGCTCGGTGCGCGCACCAATCGTGAAGGGGCAACCGCTCTCGCTTCGGCGATCACCGGGGTTACGCCACGCTACGGCATGCATCTCGACGCCGCGCGCACCGGCACGGCGCTGTTTAGGGTTAGCGCGACATTGGACTCCGTCGCACAGTTCCATCTGCTGGGCACCGCCGTAGCGCGGCGCCACCTCTCTGGTGTGCCGGTACTCGCGGACCTGCAGGGGCCCTTGCGCCGGGATTGGCTGTATGCCTTCAGCGCCGCGCTGGCCGCGCACTCTACCGCAGCCATGTTCCACGTCGTCGGCGTGACACCAGAGGCGCCGGATCTTGCATCCGTGTTTCCCCATGGCGTTCCGGAAGCGATCCCGATCGGTGAACGGGAGCTCGCGCTCGAACAGGCGCGCTGGGCAGCGCCTGCCGCGCCGCCGGAGTACGTCGCAATCGGCTGCCCGCACGCTTCGCTGGAGCAGATCGGCGAGTTGGCCCGGCTTCTGGAGAACATGCAGGTACGCAAGGAAACGCGGTTTCAGGTACACACCAGCGACAATATTCGGGAAAGGGCCCGCTCCAGCGGCCATTTGGGCGTCCTCGAGCGCGCCGGCGTTCGCGTCACCGCGGACACCTGCATGTACGTCTCGCTTGAGCGCTATCCCGCCAATGCAATGGTGCTCACCGACTCGGCAAAAATGGCATTTCTCATGTCGACGCGCGGCCTGCGTGCCGCGCTCGCCGATATCCGTTCGATCGTCAATCTGACAGGGAGAATCATGTGAAAAGGCGATTCATTGCTGCAGGTCTTCTGCTTGCCGGCTGCTGGGCGGCGCCCGGTTGGTCGCAGTTCCCGGAGCGGGCGGTCTCCATCTATGTCGGCTACCCTCCGGGCGGCACCGCTGACCGCACTGCGCGCGTGCTCGCACCGATCATGGAGCGCGCGCTCAAGCAGACCGTCATCGTCGAGAACAAGCCGGGGGCGACGCAAGTCGTCGCCGCACGCGCAACTCTGAGCGCAAGGCCAGACGGCCACACGGTTCTCCTGGTCGCCGAAGTGGATTTCGTCGCCAAGCTCGTCGGCGACGGCTCACTCGGCTTTGGCTTGGGCGATTTTGCCTCGGTTTGCGGCACCTCGTTCACGCCGTATTTCATGGTGATGCGGCCGAATGCGCCGTGGAAGAACGTGGATGAACTTGTCGCCCACATGAAGAAGAACCCGGAGTCGGTGACTTATGGCTCGATCGGCATGGGCAGCGGCCACCACATGGTCATGGAATTCTTCCAACAACAGGCGGGCATAAAGTTCACGCACGTGCCGCATCAGGGCGGCGGCCCCGTTGTTGCCGCGATGCTCGGAGGCCAACTTGACACAGGCGGCGGTACCTGGGGCTTGTGGCGCGCGCAGGTGCTCGCGGGCAAGGTGAAGCCGCTCATCGTGCTCGGCGGGGAACGCATGCAGGAACTCCCTGAGGTTCCCTCATTCCGGGAGAAGGGTTATCAGACCGGCATGGCGCGTGGGTGGATCCGCCTGCTGGTGCGGAAGGAGACGCCCCCCGCTGCGGTGGCGAAGCTCATCGAGGCGTGCGAAGGATTGAAGGGCGATGCGGCCTCGCAGGAGGCGCTGCGCAAGTCGGGACTCGAGCCGCTGCTCCTCGGCCCCGCGGAAACTACGCGCCTCGCCGCTGAGGACGAGGCGGCGATCCGAGGCTTCCTGAAGGCGCTTCCTGCAGCGAAATGAGCAAGGGCGAACGTCGTCTCAGGGCAATTTCACGTTGGCGGTCTTGATGACGTTCGCCCACTTTGTGATCTCCTGCTTCACGAAGCCTTCGAACTCGCCGGGAGCGTTGCCAACGACGTTGACGCCCCAGCCTTCCAGCTTCTCGCGCACCGCCGGCGAGCGGATAACCTTCACCAGTTCGGCGTTCAAGCGCGTCAAAATTGCCTGGGGCACCCCGGCGGGCGCAAATATTCCGTGCCACGACCCCGCCACATAGCCCGGGACGGTCTCGCCGATTGTCGGCACGTCGGGCAGCAGCGGCGAGCGCTTCTCGCTCGTAATGCCGAGTGCCTTCGCCTTGCCGCCCTTGACGAGCGGCAGGGCAGCCGGCGTGTTCAGGAAAATGAACGAGATCTGGCCGCCCAGCAGGTCCGCGATGCCCGGCGCGTCCCCCTTGTAGGGGATATGGGTCATCTTGACGCCGACCATATGCGCGAAGAGTTCGGTGGCGAGTTGGTTGGATGATCCGGGACCGCCGGAGCCGAAGTTGATGGCCCCGGGGCTGCGCTTGGCGAGCGCCGTCACCTCGGCAAGCGAGTTGGGCCCGAATCCCGTGTTCGCCGTGACAACCATTGGCACAGTTCCGATCAGCGTCACGAAGGAGAAATCCCGAATCGGGTCGTAGGGCACGTTGGGATTGAGGGAATTGTTGATCGCGTGGCCCGATGGAGCGATCAGTATGGTGTAGCCGTCAGGCGCCGACTTGGCGACATGGTCGGTGCCGATGATGCCGTTCGAGCCCACGCGGTTCTCCACCACGACCGGCTGCCCTAGCGCAGGCGCGAGATGCTGCGCGAGAAGCCGACCGATAAGATCCGAAGTGCCTCCTGCGGAGAACACCGCGACCAGCCGCACCGGCTTGGAGGGGAACGTTTGTCCGTGCGCCAGGGCCGCGCCAAGCGCGATCCCAACCGCGGCGAGCAGCCGGACTGCCTTCCCTATTGCAGCTTGGCGCCGGAATCCTTGACGGCCTTGGACCATTTGGCGATCTCCTGCTGAATGAAGGTTTCGGTCTGCTCGGGCGTATAAAGCACCGGATTGGCGCCCTGCTTGGCGAGCAGCGCCTTGGTCTCAGGGTCGGCAAGGATGCCGTTGACCGCCCTGTTCAGACGCGCGACAACGTCCTTGGGAGTCGCGGCCGGCGCCACCAGCGCAAACCACGGCGCGGCCGAAAGTTCCGGAAGCCCCAGTTCCTTCATCGTTGCCACCTCGGGAAGCAGGTCGGTGCGCTGATTGGATGCAACCGCCATGGCGTGCAGTCGGCCGCTGCGGATATGACTGATCACCGCCGGCAGATTCTCGAAGTCGATGTCGACATGGCCCGCCATCAGGTCAACAATCGCCGGACCAGTACCCTTGTATGGGATCATGTTCACCTTGATGCCCGCCTGCATACGGAAGATCTCAGCGAGCAGGTGGTGCATCGAGCCAAGCGCAGGCAACGCCACGCGCAATCCTCCCGGGTTCCCTTTCGCATAATCGATGACTTCTTTGACGGTCTTCGGCTTGAACCCGGGGTACGACACCAACACCACTGTTACGTCCGCGATCATCGAAACCGGAGCAAAATCCTTGGCGACGTTGTAGGGCACCTTCTGGAAGAGGTCCAGTGCCACCGCCAGCGGCCCCGAGGACGAAAGCAGCAGCGTGTAGCCGTCGGGCGCGGATTTCGCAACCACTTCTGCGCCGATCATGCCCCCGGCGCCGCTGCGATTCTCTACCGGAAAGGACTGGCCAAGTGCCTTCTGGAGCCGCTCACCCATGATGCGGCCCAGGATATCGTTGGTGCCACCGGGCGGGTACGGCACGACGATGCGAACGGGCTTGTTCGGATAGGACTGGGCAAAAACAGCCGCCGAGACGAGCAGCGCAAAGCACGCTGCGACGATGCGTAACAACATTGGACCCCTCCCCTTAGTGACCCGTTGCCGATTATGCGAGAACGGAACCGGCATTCATACCGACATGCGAAACTCGCGTCGCACCATCCACCGCTATCGTTGTAGCGGGTTGTTATCGAGGGGGTTCGGATCGTGGCGCTGGATTTCAATTTTTCCGACGAGCAGGAGAAGTATCGCGCGTCCGTGCGCGACTTTGCGCGCCGCGAGATCCTTCCGCATGTAGCGGTCTGGGACGAAAGGGAAGTAATGCCTTGGCCGGCGATCCGCCGCATGGGCGAGGCGGGCCTACTCGGAATTATTGCGCCCAAGCACCTGGGAGGACAGGAGAAGGACTACATCTCGCTCGGAATCGCGGTGGAGGAAGTGGCGCGTGTGGACAACAGTTGCGCCATGATCCTGTCCATGCAGAACACATTGTCGACGCTGATCCCAGGATGGGGCGACGACACGGTACGCGCGGTGCTTCGCGGCGAGAAGTTGTTGTGCATAGCAACATCAGAAACCAGCGCCGGTTCCGACGTCTCCAACCTGTCCACTGTCGCCCGCGTCGAAGGCGACGAGTACGTGCTCAACGGCCAGAAGATCCACGTCAGCCTCATGCCAGGTGCATCGGTCATGGGGGTCTCGGCACGCGTCTTGCAACCCGACGGCAAGGGGCGCATCACCTTTCTGCGCGTGCCGGCCGACGCCCCTGGTGTGTCCGCTGAACTGATGCCGGAGATGGGCCTGCGTTCGCACCAGCTGGCGATTGTCAATCTCAAGGATGTCCGCATTCCGGTGACCGACGTACTGGGCGGGAAGGGACAGGGCAAGGCAGTCCTATATGCGCGCTGGAACGTGTCGCGCTGCCTGTCGGCACTCAATGCACTAGGGGCCGCCCAACAAGTCCTGGAGGACACCATCGAATTCGTGCGCAAGAAGCAGGTCTATGGCCGCCCGATCGGCCAGTATCAGGCGATCAGCTTTCCGCTGGTGGAGCATTCGACCCGCGTCGAAGGCTGCCGCCTGCTCGCCTACAAGGGCCTGTGGATGAACAACCGCGGCGAGAATGCTGCGCGCGTGGCCGGCATGGCCAAGTGGAGTTCGATCACCTTCGCCATTCAGGCCATTCAGGATTGCCTCCAGATGCATGGTGCGGCCGGCTACCTCAAGGATCTGTCGCTGGAGCGTCGATTGCGCGACGTGCTGGGCCTCACGTTCACGGGCGGCACCATCAATGTCATGAAACTTATCGTGGTGAAGGAATTGCTTGGGGCCGAGTTCATGGGTATTTCGGGCGCGGCGGACGGGTAGCCATGGCCGATATCGGGGTGTCCGAAATGGACGGGCTGTTCGCTGGCGCGGGCGAATGGGCGCTGTTTGATGTTCGCGAGGCTGGTGAAGCCGACCAAGGCCATATCTTTGGCGCCACATTTTTGCCGCGCCGGCAGATCGAATTACGCATGGGCGATCTCGTCCCAGCGCGTGCCACGACGCTGGTCGTCTACGACGAAGGTGGTCCGCGCGCGGGTTATGCCGCCGCAACTCTGGAACGTTATGGCTACGAGGACGTGCGCGTGCTGAAGGGCGGAACGCAGGCGTGGACCAAGGCCGGCCGCGAATTGGTGCAAGGCAGCAACGTGCCCAGCAAACTCTTCGGCGAAGAGGTCTATGAACACGAGCAGGTGCCGCAACTGCCGGTGGCGACGCTGCAAGCATGGCGGGACGAGGGCCGGCCGCATCTGGTCTGCGACATCCGCACCCCGGACGAGTACCAGACGGCGCGCATTCCCGGCGCGCATGGCGCATTCGGGGCCGATCTGGCGCGACTGGCGGGCGATCTGCGCGAACGGCGTGTCCCCATCGTCGTGCATTGCGCCGGGCGGACGCGCAGCATCATTGCCTGCCAGAGCTTGCGCGCGCTCGGCGTAGAAAACGTGTTCGCGCTGGAGAACGGCACCATGGGCTGGCAGCTCGCGGGTTACGCGCTGGAGAGGAACGGCGCGGCGGGCGAGTTGCGGCCTTCGGCAGCGAGTCTGGCGGACGGCGAGCGCAGAGCGCGGATCCTGGCCACAAACGCTGGCGTCACGGCAATCGAGCCCTCCGGGCTTGACGCGGCGCTCGCCGGGAAGACTGCCGGAAAAGCAAACCTTTACCTCTTCGACGTGCGGCAGCTGACGGAATACCTCGGCGGACACATCGACGGGGCGATCGCGGTACCGGGTGGCCTCGCCATCCAGCGCACCGATGAGTTCGCGCCGGTACGCGCGTCGCGCACCGTGCTGGTGGATGACGGCGAAGCGCGCGCGTGGCTCACTGGCTACTGGCTGCGCCGCGCCGGCCGGAGCTGCGTTCAAGTCCTCTTGGGCGGCGTGCAAGGCTGGCTGGCAAGCGGTCGAAGCTTGGTCTCAGGGCGGGGCCGCAGCCGCCCGCTTGGCGCGGAGGCGGCGGCGGCGGCGTCACGTGTCGCGGCCGCCGAACTCGCGAAGGAGCGGGACGCGCTGGCCGTAGATGTCGACACCAGCCGCTACTACGCCAAGGCTCGCCTGCCCGGCGCGCGCTGGATACCCTACGGCTGGCTGGAGGTGCGGATCGGCGAGCATGCGCCGAATCGCGAAGCGCCGCTGGTGCTGACCTGCCATGACGGCCGCCTCTCGGGCTACGCGGCGGCCAACCTTGCGGCGCTGGGGTACCGCAGGGTTCGCGTGCTGGAAGGAGGAGTCCAGTCGTGGGCGAAGCAGGGCTTGCGCGTGGACAGCGGCTGGCCGCCCGAACTGCCACCTCCCGGCGACCTGGTGGTGCCACCGTACGACTCGAGCCTGGCATCGATGGCGCGCTACCTCGCATGGGAGCAGCAACTCACCGCGCGGCGCCGCACCGGTGTTTCTCATTGTTGAACGCGGCGCCTGGCGGCGTTGCTAGCATCACCGAACGCATCCTCGAGAGGACGAAACGAGTATGGATTTCGAGCTGACAGCGCGGCAACAGAAGGTCTACGACACTGTGGGCTCCCTGGCACGCGAGAAGTTCGCCGCGCGCGCCGCCAAGGCTGACGTCGAGGCCAGGACGCCGGTCGAGAACCTGCGCGACCTGCACAAGGAGGGGCTGCTCGGCATTACGGTCTCAGAGGACCTGGGCGGCATGGGTAGCGGTTGCGCCGGCAAGGACCCGCTGCTGTACCTGCTTGCGGTCGAGCAAACCGCGCGCACCTGCATGTCCACCGCGCAATGCCTGCACATCCACCTCCACGGCGCGCACTACGTTGACAAGGTGGGCACCCAGAAGCAGCGCGAACGGATTCTCGGCGAAGTCATCGAGGACGGGGCGTTGCTCAATGCCACCGGCAGCGAACCTGGACGCACGTCGCGGGGCCTGTACAACCTGGTCACGATCGCCGACCGGGTCGACGGCGGCTACAAGATCAGCGGCCTGAAAAACTACGCCACGCTGGGCGACGTGGTCGACTACAACGTCATCTTCGCCGGGATCCGCGACAAGACCGGCGCCGAGGGCCACCTCGGCGTCGCGGTGCCCAAGAACGCCGCGGGACTCAAGGTCGTTGAGGGCTCCTGGAACCCGATCGGCATGCGCGGCGCCGCCAGTCCCACCTTGCGCCTGGAGGACTGTTTCGTGCCCGATGAACTGGTGCTCGGGCCGCCGGGAATCTACCCAAAGGAGCGCTGGCAGGCGCGCTTTCACCTGAGCTTCGCAGCGCAGTACCTCGGCGGAGCCGAGGGCATATTCGACATTCTCGCCGACTACCTGCCCAAGCGCGGCACGGCGGGGGACTCTTATGCGCAACTGCGCATGGGCGAAATCCGCGTCGGCATCGAGTCGGTGCGCTGGCTGATCTACCGTGCGGCCTGGATGTGGACGCGCAGCGACCGGGTCCAGGCGGAGCTCTTCTCCATGGTCGCCAAGCATCGCGCCCTGGAGAACGCTGTCATGGTGATGGATAAGGCGGCGCAGATCGCGGGTTCCAGTGCATTCTGGGCGGATTCCCCGCTGTCTCGCTTCTATCGCGATATGCGCATCCATACCCTGCACGAAAACCTTGACAAGACCGCGGCGACGCTTGGCAAGTTCCATCTCGGCCAGGAATTCGACACTACGGCGCGACTGTAGCACTGTGCGGAATCTGGACTTGCGCGCGGCCCTGGGCCGCTTTCCTACCGGGGTGGCGGTGGTGGCGACCCGCGCCGCAGACGGTCGTCCGGCCGGCCTGACGGTCAATTCGGTGGCCCCCGTCGCGCTTGACCCGGCACGATTGCTGTGGAGCCTTGGAAAGCGCTCGCGCCTGCGCGCCGCGTTCGAGCTTGCCGCCGGTTTCACGGTCAACGTGCTGGGCGAGGACCAGGAAGCCCTGGCGCGGCAGATGTCCTCGTCCGCGACGGACCGCTTCGCCGGGGTGTCATGGCTCCCTTCGCGCGCAGGACTGCCCCTGCTGCATGGCTGCATCGCCAACTTCGAGTGCATGACCGGTTCGGTGGCCGAGATCGGCGACCACCTCGTGTTTGTCGGAGACATCGTCGCCTACGAGTCGGCCGGCGGCGCACCGCTTTTGTACCTGTCGGGCCGCTATTCGCGCCTTGAGCGCGCCGCCGCATGAGCATCGCGCATCACCTGGCGCCCGAGGTCTGCTTCGCGGAGGACAACACGGATCTTGCGCGTGAGTATTGGAACCCCGCCCGGGAGACCCTGCCGGTCGATCAAATGGCCGAACTGCAGTTGGCCAAGCTGAAGGTACAGCTGCGCTACCTGGAATCACATTCGGAACTCTACCGGCGCAAGTTCTCCGCCGCGGGCTTCCGTGCGGCCGACCTGCGCACGCTGGAAGATCTGGCGGAACTGCCGTTCACGACGAAGACCGAGCTGCGCGAAGCGCAGGAGGAGGCCCCGCCGTTTGGGCTGCATCAGGCCGCACCAATGGACAAGCTGGTGCGCATTACTTCGACTGCCGGCACCACCGGTCGCCCCGTGTTCCAGGGCTACACGCGTGACGACACGCTTCGGAGGAACGAGAGCATTGCGCGCGGCTTGTGGGGATTCGGCGTACGGCCCGGCGACCGGGTGATCAACGGCTTTGCGCTCAGCATGTTCAATGCCGGGATCCCGTTCTGCGCGGCAATCGAGCACCTTGGCGCGCTCGACGTGCCGGTAGGTGCCGAAAGAAAAGCCGAAGGTATGCTGCGCATGGCGAAGGAAGTGGGTGCAACCGTGTGGATCGGCACGCCGTCGTTCGCATCCTACCTCGCCGAGAAATGCGAGGAGGTACTGGGGATCCCGCCAAGCATGCTCGGGCTTCGGGTGATCTGTGGGGGCGGGGAGTCCGGCTTCGAGCTGCCCGCCTTCCAGAGGCGCATCGAGCAGGCGTTCGGAACTCCGCACGTCTATGACTGGGCATCGACCTCTGACGCCCATCCCAATGTATTCGCGCATTGCAGGCACCGCAGTGGCAAGCATCAGTTGACACCGGACTTTGCCCTTGTGCAACTGATCGACCCGCGGACCGGGGCGTTGAAGCCCATGCACGATGGCGCCGAGGGCGAGTACATCTTCACCCACCTGGACCGGCAAGCCTGCGGCTTGGTGCGCTACCGCACGGGAGACATTCTGCGCGTCCAGACCAGCCCCTGTCCCTGCGGGCGCACCGGCTTCCGCATGGATATCATCGGCCGTTCCGATGACATGCTGCTGGTGCGGGGCGTCAACCTCTTTCCCTCGGCGCTGCAGAGCGTGGTTGGTCGGTTCGCGCCGAAGGCGGCCGGCCGCATCCAGATCGTGCTTGCGCAACCTGGGCCGAAGGTCGAGCCACCTTTGCGCCTGCGCGTCGAGTATGCCTCGGGACTCGGCGAAGCCGACCGCGCGACACTGAAGAGAGCAATCGAAGCGGCCATTCGCACCGATCTCTCGGTCACCACGGACGTGCAACTGGTGGCCGATGGCATGCTGGGCCGCACCGAGACCAAGTCGCGCATCATCGTGGTCGAGCCGGCCGGATGAGACACGCGTGAGCCCGGTGCAAGCCACCGCAGTGTCTGCCCGGAGCCAGGGCGCGTCGGCTGCGGGTCTGCGGCGCGCGCTTGAGCGCTTTGCCGCCGGGGTGGTGGTTGTGGCAACTCGCGGCGAGGCGGGCGCACCTCGTGCCGCACTCGCCAGCGCGTTCAACTCAGTGTCGCTCGAGCCGCCGCTGCTGATGTGGTGCGTTCCGGCGACAACGGCGGCGTGGATGCCCGTTGACCGCGCTTATGGCCTAAGCGTGCTCTCGGCGGAGCAGGCGGCGATCGCGGACCTACGGGGCCTCGAAGCCGAGCCACTTGCCTGGGAATTCGGTGACCTCCTCGGCGCACCCCGGTTGCGGGACGCGGCCGCCTGGTTCGAGGTCGTCGCCGCCCGCCGCATCGCACACGGCGACCACGAACTCTACCTGGCAGAGGTCGCGGGCCTGGGCTACGCCATGGGTGGAACAGGGCTTCTGCGATACTCCGGCAAGGTGGTGCAGGCGAGAAATATCGGGTAGCGCATCTCAATTGTTGTTTTCGAGTGCCATTTCGGCGGAATTGACCAAAGCAACCAGGCGCGGGCCAAGGTCCGATTCGAGCTGACCCCGATGCAGTGCGTGCACCGGCACCGCGCAGTTGAACACCAGGACATCGGAGTCGGCCCGACGGCGCATCGGCACGGCCACGGTATGAACGTGCGGGTTGAAGTCTCCGTGGTGCAAGCAGAACCCGCGCATCCGGAAATCCTCGAGGCTCGATTGCACCTTCCCCGAATGTCGTGTCCACAGTTCCGGTGTCTTGACCCGGATCTGATTGAGCACCGCTTCCCGGGCGGGCGCCTCCAGCCCGGCGAGGTATGCGCGCCCCATGGCCGACATGATGATCGGGAACGTCTGCCCGATGTCTGGCTTTGAATCGAGCACCTCCCGGGAACGGGCGGTCTCGATGTAGACCATATTGAGCCGTTCGCGCATCCCGAGCGACACCCAGCCGCGCGCGTGTTCGGCCAGTGCCTTCATCTCCAGACGCGCCAGTTGCCGAACCTTGATGTTTGCGAGCAGCGGGTACCCGATCGCCAGCACAGCGCTGCCCAACTCATACTTGCCGATATGCGATAGGTGGCGCAGATAGCCAAGCGAGGTCAGTGTGTAGGTGAGTCGCGACACGGTCGGCTTGGGCAGCCCCGTGCGCTGCGCGATGTCCTTATTGCCGAGCACCGGCCGGGCCGCAGTGAAGCAGCGCAATACGTCTAGCCCGCGAGCAAGCGTTGAGGCGAACTGACGGTCTACATCCATCTGCGCTTTGCCGGAGCCGACAACTCCGGGCAGTTCCGCGTCCCCCATGTCCGGTGACCCTCCCGTGGATTCGCGATAGGACTGTACTCCGCATGTCAAAATCGATGTTCCAACATGCGAAATTGCTCCCTCGCCCGGGTCCAAGTCCCCGAGATCACATGCTGCGCCGGTACTGCCCGCCCACCTCGAACAGCGCGTGCGTGATCTGCCCCAGCGAGCACACCCGCACCGCGTCCATCAGGACCGTGAACACGTTCTGGTTGTCGATCACCGCCTGCTGCAGGCGCTTGAGCATCGGGCCGGCCTGTGCCGCGTTCTTCGCCTGGAACTCGCGCAGGCGCCGCAGCTGGGACTGCTTTTCCTCGTCGCTGGAGCGGATCAGCTCCAGCTTCGCCGGCACCGGGTCGCCATGGGGATTGCGGAAGGTGTTCACCCCGATGATCGGGTAGGCGCCCGAATGCTTGAGGTGTTCGTAGTGCATGGACTCTTCCTGGATCTTGCCGCGCTGGTAGCCGGTCTCCATCGCCCCCAGCACCCCGCCGCGCGCGCTGATGGCCTCGAACTCCCTGAGCACCGCCTCCTCCACCAGGTCGGTCAGCTCCTCGATGATGAACGAACCCTGGTTCGGGTTCTCGTTCTTCGCCAGCCCCCACTCGCGGTTGATGATGAGCTGGATCGCCATGGCGCGGCGCACCGATTCCTCGGTGGGCGTGGTGATCGCCTCGTCGTAGGCGTTGGTGTGCAGCGAGTTGGTGTTGTCGTAGGTCGAGATCAGCGCCTGCAGCGTGGTGCGGATGTCGTTGAAGGCGATCTCCTGCGCGTGCAGGCTGCGGCCGCTGGTCTGGGAATGGAATTTCAGCTTCTGGCTGCGCTCGTTGGCGCCGTAGCGGTTCTTCATCGCCACCGCCCAGATGCGCCGCGCCACGCGCCCGATCACGCTGTACTCCGGGTCCATGCCGTAGCTGAAGAAGAACGACAGGTTGGGCGCGAACTCGTCGATGTGCATGCCGCGCGCGAGGTAGGCCTCGACGAAGGTGAAGCCGTTGGCCAGGGTGAAGGCGAGCTGGCTGATCGGGTTCGCGCCCGCCTCGGCGATGTGGTAGCCGGAGATGGACACCGAGTAGAAGTTCTTCACCTGGTGGCGGATGAACCAGTCCTGGATGTCGCCCATCACCTTCAGGGAGAACTCGGTGGAGAAGATGCAGGTGTTCTGTCCCTGGTCCTCCTTCAGGATGTCGGCCTGAACCGTGCCGCGCACGGTGGCGAAGGTCCACTCGCGGATCTTCTCCAGCTCGTCGTCGCTCGGCCGGCGGCCGTTGTCGGCGGCGAACTTCTCCACCTGCTGGTCGAGGGCGGTGTTGAAGAACATCGCCAGGATGGTCGGCGCCGGGCCGTTGATGGTCATGGACACCGAGTTGTTCGGCGCGCACAGGTCGAACCCGGCGTACAGCACCTTCATGTCCTCGAGGGTCGCGATCGAGACCCCGGAATTGCCCACCTTGCCGTAGATGTCCGGCCGCTCGTCCGGATCGAAGCCGTACAGCGTCACCGAGTCGAACGCGGTAGACAGGCGCTTGGCCGGCATGTCCTTCGACAGCAGGTGGAAGCGCCGGTTGGTGCGGAACGGGTCGCCCTCGCCGGCGAACATCCGCGTCGGGTCCTCGTTCTCGCGCTTGAAGGCGAACACGCCGGCGGTGTAGGGGAAGGCGCCGGGGATGTTCTCGCGCAGCTGCCAGCGCAGGATCTCGCCCGCATCCTCGAACTTCGGCAGCACCACCTTGCGCACCCGGGTTCCCGACAGCGAGGTGGTGGTGAGCGCGGTGCGGACCTCGCGGTCGCGGATCCTCACCACGAACTCGTCGCCGGCATAGGCCTTGACGGTGTCCGGCCACTGCTCCAGCAGCCTGCGCGAGTGCGCGTCGAGCCTCGCCTCGTGCTCGGCGATCAGGCGATCGAGTTCCTTCGTGCCCGCCAGCCGCTTCGCGGTCTTCAGCCCCTGCAGGTCGCGCGCGAGGCGCGACTGCGCGAGCGCGTGCTCATGGTAGGCGCGCACGCCCTCGGCGATCTCCGCCAGGTAGCGGGCGCGCTTCGGCGGCACCACCGCGTTCACGTTGGAGGACACCGGGGAAGCCGGCCTGGGCAGGGCGCCCGCCTCCAGGCGCAGCCCCTTCTTCGCCAGCGCCGCGGCGACGCCATGGTAGAGCGCGGTGACGCCGTCGTCGTTGAAGCGCGAGGCAATGGTCCCGTACACCGGCATCGCATCGGGCGCGGCGGCGAAGCTCTGGCGGTTGCGCTGCACCTGCTTGCGCACGTCGCGCAGCGCGTCCTCGGCGCCCTTGCGGTCGAACTTGTTGATCGCCACCAGGTCGGCGAAGTCGAGCATGTCGATCTTCTCCAGCTGGCTCGCGGCGCCGAACTCCGGCGTCATGACGTAGAGCGAGGCGTCCACCAGCGGCACGATCGCGGCGTCGCCCTGGCCGATGCCCGAGGTCTCCACGATCACCAGGTGGAAGCCGGCGGCGCGGCACGCGGCGATGACGTCGGGCAGGCAGGCGGCGACCTCCGCGCCGGACTGGCGCGTGGCGAGGGACCGCATGAAGACCTTCGGGCCGTGGATCGCGTTCATGCGGATGCGGTCCCCGAGCAGCGCGCCGCCGGTCTTGCGGCGGGTCGGGTCCACCGACACCACGGCGATGTCCAGGCGGTCGCCCTGGTCGATGCGGAAGCGCCGCACCAGCTCATCCGTCAGCGAGCTCTTGCCCGCGCCGCCGGTGCCGGTGACGCCCAGCGCCGGCGCCTTCTTCGTCGCCGCCGCGGCGCGGATCGCCTCGACCGCGCCGGCGCCGGCCGTGCCCAGCTCGATGGCGGTGATGAGCTGCGCCAGGGCGCGGCGGTCGCCCGCGAGCAGCCCCGTGGCGTCCTTGGGCGCGTGCGCCGACGGGTCGAAATCGCAGCGCGCCAGCATGTCGTTGATCATGCCCTGCAGGCCCATCTTCTGGCCGTCCTCGGGCGAGTAGATGCGCGCCACGCCGGCCGCGTGCAGCTCGGCGATCTCCTCGGCCACGATCACGCCGCCGCCGCCGCCGAACACCTGGATGTGGCCGCCGCCCCGGGCGCGCAGCTCCCCGACCATGTACTTGAAGTACTCCAGGTGGCCGCCCTGGTAGGAGGACACCGCGATGCCCTGCACGTCCTCCTCCAGCGCGGCGGTGACCACGTCGGCCACCGAGCGGTTGTGGCCGAGGTGGATCACCTCGGCGCCGGAGGCCTGCAGGATGCGGCGCATGATGTTGATCGAGGCATCGTGGCCGTCGAACAGGCTCGCCGCGGTGACGAAGCGGATCTTGTGCTTCGCCTTGTAGGCCAGGCTCTTCGATTCGGACAGATCGGTCATCAGCAGCCCCTCCTCAGGGGTCGGTCACCCTACTTTACGTTGACGTAAACGTCAACTTGGCCCGGCCGCCGGCGCGACCCGGCTCAGCGCGCGAGGAACCCGCGCACCGCCGCAATCTGATCGTAGCTCATCAGCGCCGGGGCGTGGCCCACGCCCGGCAGTTCCAGCGCCTCCACCCCGGGCCGCATGGCGAGCATCTGCGCCACGGTGTCCTGCGACAGCACGTCGGACTCCGCGCCGCGCAGCACCAGGGTCGGGCAGCGGGTCTCGCGCCAGGTGGCCCACAGGTCGATGCCGGCGAGGAAGTTCGGCCCCAGCGGAAACTCCAGGTCCGGGGCGCCGACCGGCGCGCCGCCGATGCCCGGGTCGTAGCGCAGGCGGAACTCACCCTCCGGCGTCGGCTCGACGCTGTGCTCGGCGAGGTGGCGCCATTGCTCGTCGGTGAGCGGCCCGAACTGGGCGCAGGCGTCGCGCAGGTGCAGTTCCGCCTGGCCGAGGCTGCGAAACGTGGCGCGCGTGCCCACGTAGCCCTTCAGGCGCACCAGCGCGGACCACGGGATGAAGGGCCCGACATCGTTCAGCACCAGGCGGCGGATCGGCGAGCCCGGTTTGGCGGCGAGCAGCATGCCGATCAGCCCGCCCATGGAGGTGCCGACCCAGTCGATGCGCGTCGGCACCGGCGCGGGCTCGCGCGGGCCACGGAAGGCACCGAAGTAGCGAGGCGCGGCGGGGGTGGTGACGCGCGCGATGAGCGCAGCAGCGTCCGCCATGTAGGTCGAGAAGCGGTAGTCGCCCTTGTCCGCCAGCCATTCGCTGTCGCCGCGCCCGGCGACGTCCATGCAGATCACGCGGCAGCGCCCGGACAGGTCGCGCGCCAGGGCGTCGAAGTCCCGGGCGTTGCGCGCCAGGCCGTGCACGCAGATCACGATGTGGTCGCTCGCCGGGTTGCCCCAGTCCAGGTAGGCGATGCGGTGAAAGCCGCTCGGGGCGAGGCTGAGGAAGGTCCCGCGCCGGAAGCTCATGCCCTCAGTGTGCAGCAAGCGACGTGCCCGGAGTTCGCGCTTGCTGCGCACCATTTCGGAAGATTCCGCATCCCACTCGGACCGGCCAGCAGCCCGACAACCCATATAGATCATGCAGTTACGTTTACTGGCACGTTTGATGCATTGCAACAACCGCCACTCCAAGCGGGAAGGACCGCATGCGGGTACTGCTGGTCGAGGAACTGCCCGATCGCGCCGACGAGGTGCGCGAGGGCCTGGTGCGCGCCGGCCACGAGGTGGTGGGCGCCATCGACTCGCCGCTGGAGCTGCTCCAGGCCATCGAGCGCACGCGCCCGGAGGTGATCGTGATCGACACCGACTCGCCGACGCGCGACGCCATCGAGCACCTGTGCGTGGTGTCCCAGCACAGCCCGCGGCCGATCGTCATGTTCTCCCACGACGACCGCAGCGACGCCATCCGCGAGGCGGTGCGCGCCGGCGTGTCCGCCTACGTCGTCGACGGCCTCGACCCGGCGCGCGTGCGCCCGATCATCGAGGTGGCGGTGGCGCGCTTCGAGTCGTTCCAGAAGGTGCGCGAGGAACTGGCCGACGCCAACGAGAAGCTGGAGGAGCGCAAGTTCGTCGAGCGGGCCAAGGGCCTGCTGATGCGCTCGCGATCGCTCTCCGAGGACGAGGCCTACCACGCGCTGCGCAAGCTGGCGATGGCGAAGAAGCAGCGCATCGGGGAAGTCGCGCAGCAGCTGATCGAGGCCGCGGACCTGCTCGGCAAGGCGTGATCGCGGTGCGCCACGCTCCGGCGTGGTGCATGAAACGCCGCCGCCGCGGCGGGTTCATCGAGGAATCCGCTGGCACGCGGATTGCATGAGCAAGGGCATGGGCTGCGCGCAACGGCGCGCGCAGCGTTGAACAAGGGCGTTCGAAACGGTGACCGCGAGGTTTCCGATCGAGCGCCCTTTTTGTTTGTGCACGAACCCAGGAGAACGCGATGAATGACGGCACGGCTGGAAAACGGCGGCGGTTTCTCAAGCAGGCCACGGCGGCGGGACTCATGAGCCTGGTGCCCTCGGCGGTGCGCACCGGCGCCTGGGCGCAGGGCTCGGATGCGCCGGAGAAAAAGGAGGTGAAGATCGGCTTCATCCCGCTCACCGACTGCTCCTCGGTGGTGATCGCCTCGGTGATGAAGTTCGACGAGAAGTACGGCATCAAGATCACGCCGTCCAAGGAAGCCTCCTGGGCCGCGGTACGCGACAAGCTGGTCAACGGCGAGCTGGACGCCTCGCACGTGCTCTACGGCCTGGTCTACGGCCTGCAGATGGGCGTGGGCGGGCCGAAGAAGGACATGAGCGTCCTCATGAACCTGAACCACAACGGCCAGGCGGTGACCCTGTCGCGCAAGCTCTACGACAAGGGCGTCCGGGACGGCGCCAGCCTGAAGGCGCTGATCGACAAGGAGAAGGGCGAGTACACCTTTGCCCACACCTTCCCGACCGGCACCCACGCCATGTGGATCTACTACTGGCTGGCGGCGCACGGCATCAACCCGTTCGCGGACGTCAAGACCATCACCGTGCCGCCGCCGCAGATGGTGGCGAACATGCGCGTCGGCAACATGGACGGCTATTGCGTCGGCGAGCCGTGGAACAACCGCGCCATCGTGGACAAGATCGGCTTCACCGCCAACACCACGCAGGACATCTGGAAGGACCACCCGGAGAAGGTGCTGGGTTGCTCCGCCGAGTTCGTGCAGAAGTACCCCAGGACCGCGCGCGCCATGACCGCCGCCATCATCGACGCCGGCAAGTGGATCGACGCCAGCCTGGGCAACCGGCAGAAGACCGCGGACATCGTCGCCGACCGGGCCTACGTCAATACCGACAAGGACGTCATCGTGGCGCGCATGCTCGGGCGCTACGACAACGGCATCGGCAAGGTCTGGGACGACAAGGACTACATGAAGTTCTACAACGACGGCCACGTCACCTACCCGTACCTGTCCGACGGCATGTGGTTCCTGACGCAGCACCGGCGCTGGGGCCTGCTGAAGACCGACCCGGACTACCTCGCGATCGCGAAGCAGGTGAACCGGCTGGACGTCTACAAGGATGCCGCGGCCATGACCAAGACCCCGCTGCCGAAGGATCCGATGCGAACCTCCAAGTTCATCGACGGCGTGGTCTGGGACGGCAAGGACCCGAAGAAGTACGCCAGCTCCTTCAAAGTGAAGGTGGCCTGAGATGAGCGCCGTCCCCGCATCGGCCGCGCTGGCGATGCCGGCGCGCGCCACCGGGCCGCATCCGGCCGCCGCGGTTCTGGGCGCCCGCGCCGACGCCGCGGCCGTGGCGAAGCCGGCCCAGACCGGCTACCGCCGCGCCCGCGCCCCGGAATGGGTGCTGACCACGCTGGCGATGCTGGCGGGACTCGCCGCCTTCGTCGGCGTCTGGGCGGCCATCGCCAAGTCCGGCGGCCGCATCCCGGCGCCCGGCGTGGTGTGGGACGCCGCGGTGGTGATCTTCTCCGATCCGTTCTACTCCAAGGGCCCCAACGACCAGGGCATCGGCTGGAACGTGCTGTCGTCGCTGAAGCGCGTCGGCATCGGCTTCGGCATGGCCGCCGCGGTCGGCATCCCCCTGGGCTTCATCATCGGGCGCTTCAAGTTCCTCTCCGACATGGCGGCGCCGATCATCGCGCTGCTCAAGCCGGTGTCGCCGCTCGCCTGGCTGCCGATCGGGCTGCTGCTCTTCAAGGCCGCGAACCCGGCGGCGATCTACGTCATCTTCGTCTGCAGCCTGTGGCCCATGATCGTCAACACCGCGGTCGGGGTGCGCCAGATCCCGCAGGACTACCTGAACGTGGCGCGGGTGCTGAACCTCTCCGAGTGGAAGGTGTTCACCACCATCCTGTTCCCGGCGGTGCTGCCCTACATGATCACCGGCGTGCGCCTGTCCATCGGCGTGGCCTGGCTGGTGATCGTCGCCGCGGAGATGCTCACCGGCGGCGTCGGCATCGGCTTCTGGGTCTGGGATGAGTGGAACAACCTGAAGGTGGAGCACATCATCATCGCCATCTTCACCATCGGCGTGGTCGGCCTGCTGCTCGAGCAGGCGCTGGTGCTGCTCGCCCGCCGCTTCAGCTACAACTGAGGAGCCCGGACATGGATGCGCACAAGTACCTCCGCGTCGAGAGCCTGGGCATGCGCTTCGCCACCAAGCAGGGCGAGTTCATCGCCCTGGAGCGCATCGACCTCACGGTGAGGAAGGGCGAGTTCGTCTCGCTCATCGGCCACTCCGGCTGCGGCAAGTCGACCCTGCTCAACCTCATCGCCGGCCTGCTGCGGCCCAGCTCCGGCGGCATCCTGCTCGCCGAGCGCGAGATCGCCGGCCCCGGACCGGACCGCGGCGTGGTATTCCAGAACCACTCCCTGCTGCCCTGGCTCAGCTGCTACGGCAACGTCTACCTCGCCGTCGAGCGCGTGTTCTCCGGGACGGAACCGAAGGCGAAGCTCAAGGAGCGCACGCACGCGGCGCTGGCGATGGTGGGCCTGGCGCACGCGGAGAACAAGTTCCCGCACGAGGTGTCCGGCGGCATGAAGCAGCGCGTCGGCATCGCGCGCGCGCTGGCGATCGAGCCCAAGGTGCTGCTGCTGGACGAGCCTTTCGGCGCGCTGGACGCGCTGACGCGGGCGACCCTGCAGGACGAGCTGCTGAAGATCGTCGAGAAGACCGGCGCCACGGTGGTGATGGTGACCCATGACGTGGACGAGGCGGTGCTGCTCTCGGACCGCGTGGTGATGATGACCAACGGCCCGGCCGCCCGCATCGGCGGCATCGTCGAGGTGGACCTCGCGCGTCCCCGGGACCGCGTCGAGCTCGCGGGCCACCCGCGCTACATGGAGCTGCGCACCACGGTGATGGAGTTCCTCTACCGGCGCCAGCTGCGCCAGGCCGCCTAGGCAACCACAAGGAGACCGCGATGACCCCGAAGCAGATCGAGCTGGTGCAGGGCAGCTGGAAGAAGGTGCTGCCGATCTCGAACACCGCCGCGGAACTGTTCTACACGCAGCTGTTCCTGCTCGACCCCACGGTCAAGTCCCTGTTCAAGGGCGACATGAAGGAGCAGGGCCGCAAGCTGATGACCATGATCGGCGTCGCGGTCGGCGGCCTGTCGCGTCTCGATTCGATCGTGCCGGCAGTACAGGAACTGGGCCGGCGCCATGCCGGCTACGGCGTGCAGGACAAGCACTACGACACCGTGGGCGCGGCGCTGCTCTGGACCCTGGAGCAAGGGCTGGGAGACGCCTTCACGCCGGAGGTGAAGGCCGCCTGGACCACAGCCTACGGCGTTCTCGCCGGCACCATGAAGGAGGCGGCGGCCACGGCCGCAGCCTAGCGCGACAAGGCCATGCGCCCCCTCGTCACCCTGATCGGCGCCGGACCCGGCGACCCCGAGTTGCTGACGCTCAAGGCGGCGCGCGCCATCGCGGCCGCCGACGTCATCCTGGTGGACGCGCTGGTCAACCGCGGCTGCCTGGCGCATGCGCGCTTCGACGCCCGGGTCATCGACGTGGGCAAGCGCGGCGGCTGCAAGTCCACGCCGCAGGCGTTCATCGAGAAGCTCCTCGTCACCTATGTGCGGCAGGACAAGCGGGTCGTGCGCCTGAAGGGCGGCGATCCATTCGTGTTCGGGCGCGGCGGCGAAGAGGTCGAGGCGCTCCGCGCCCTGGGAATCGACGTCGAAGTGATCTCCGGCATCACCGCCGGCACGGCGGTGCCGGCCACGCTCGGCATCCCGGTAACGCATCGCGCCCTCGCATGCGGCGTCACGTTCGTCACCGGCCATACGCAGGACGGATCGGAGCCGGATTGGCAGGCGCTCGTCCGCTCACGCACCACGCTCGTGGTCTACATGGGGCTGGGCGGGCTGGCAGGAATCCTCTTGTCGTTGAAGAAAGCGGGGATGGACCCCGCGACACCCGCCTGCATCATCGAGAACGGCACGCTGTCCAGCCAGAGGCAGCGCATCGCCACGGTCGGGACGCTCTCCGGCGAGGGCTTTGCAAGCCCGGCGCTGATCGTGATCGGCGACGTGGTGCGCTTTGCCCGTTCCGCATCCGCCATGCCGGCGGCCAGGGCGGCCTGATGCGGATCGCGGTCATCGGCAACGGCATGGTGGGCCAGCGCTTCCTCGAGCAGCTGGTCAAGCTGGGCACCAGCGCCGAGATCACGGTGTTCAGCGAGGAGCCGCGCCCGGCCTACGACCGCGTGCAGCTGACGAGCTTCCTCTCGGGCAGGTCCGCCAGCGACCTCAACGTGGTGCCGGAACGGTTCTTCCAGCAGCACGGGATCACGCTGCGCCTGAACGACGGCGTGCTCGCCATCGACCCGGTGCAGAAACTGGTGCGCTCGGCGCGCTACAAGGACGTGCCCTACGACAAGCTGGTGATCGCGACCGGCTCCTACCCCTACGTGCCGCCGGTGGCGGGCAGCGACCGCCGCCACTGCTTCGTCTACCGCACCATCGAGGACCTCGAGGTGATCGCCGCCGCCGCGGGGCGCTCGAAGGTGGGCGTGGTCATCGGCGGCGGCCTGCTCGGGCTGGAGGCGGCGAAAGCGCTGCAGGATCTGGGGCTGGAAACGCACATCGTCGAGTTCGCCTCCCGCCTGATGGCGGTGCAGCTGGACGACTCCGCCGGCCGGCTCCTGCGCCGCAAGATCGAGGCGCTGGGCGCGAAGGTCCACCTGCAAAAGAACACGAAGGAGATCGTCGCCGGTGAAAAGCGCCGCCACAAGCTGGTGTTCGTAGACGGCACCAGCCTGGACACCGACCTGATCGTGTTCTCCGCGGGCATCCGGCCGCGCGACGAGCTGGCGCGCGCCGCAGGCCTTGCGATCGGCGAGCGCGGCGGCATCCAGATCGATTCCCACTGCCGGACCACCAACCCGGACATCTACGCCATCGGCGAATGCGCCCTGTGGCAGGGCCGGACCTTTGGTCTCGTCGCCCCCGGCTACCAGATGGCCGAGGTCGCGGCGCGGCACCTCGCCGGCGAGGACGTGCAGTTCCTCGGCGCCGACATGAGCACCAAGCTGAAGCTCATGGGCGTGGACGTGTGCTCCATCGGCGACGCCCACGGCGCCACGCCCGACGCGCTCAACTACGTCTTCACCGACGAGGCCGCCGGTGTCTACAAGAAGCTGGTGGTCTCGCCGGACCGCAAGCAGCTGCTCGGCGCCATCCTGCTCGGCGACGCCGCCGACTACGGCACGCTGCTGCAGATGGCGCTCAACCCGATGCCGCTGCCCGGGCATCCGGAGGAGCTGATCCTGCCCGCGCGCGAGGGGAAGAAGGGCCTGGGGCTGGACATGCTGCCCGACACCGCGCTCATCTGCTCGTGCAACGGCGTGACCAAGGGCGCGCTCTGCGCCGCCATCGACGCCGGCAGCCTGTCGCTGGGCGCATTGAAGAAGGCGACCAAGGCCGCGACCAGCTGCGGCGGCTGCGCGCCCATGACCAAGCAGGTTCTGGACGCGGAGATGAAGAAGCGCGGCTTCCGGGTCAACAACCACCTGTGCGAGCACTTCGCGCATTCGCGGCAGGAGCTGTTCCACCTCGTCAAGGTCAATGCGATCAAGAGCTTCGACCAGCTGATCGCCCGGCACGGCAGGGGCAAGGGCTGCGACATCTGCAAGCCCGTCGCGGCCTCGATCTTCGCCTCGTGCTGGAACGAGATGGTCCTGAAGCCGAAGCACGCCCCGCTGCAGGACACCAACGACTACTACCTCGCCAACCTGCAGAAGGACGGCAGCTACTCGGTGGTGCCGCGCATCCCCGGCGGCGAAATCACCCCGGACAAGCTGATCGCGATCGGCGTGGTGGGAAAGAAGTTCGGCCTCTACACCAAGATCACCGGCGCGCAGCGGATCGACCTTTTCGGCGCGCGCGTCGAGCAGCTGCCGCTCATCTGGAAGGACCTCATCGACGCCGGCTTCGAGTCCGGCCACGCCTACGGCAAGGCGTTGCGCACGGTGAAATCCTGCGTCGGCAGCACCTGGTGCCGCTACGGCGTGCAGGACTCGGTGGCGATGGCGATCCGCCTCGAGCAGCGCTACCGCGGCCTGCGCTCGCCGCACAAGCTGAAGATGGCGGTCTCCGGCTGCACGCGCGAGTGCGCCGAGGCCCAGGGCAAGGACGTCGGCGTGATCGCCACGGAGAAGGGCTGGAACCTGTACGTCTGCGGCAACGGCGGCATCAAGCCGCGCCATGCCGACCTGCTGGCGAAGGACCTGGACGACGCGACCCTGATCCGGTTCATCGACCGCTTCCTGATGCTCTACATCCGAACCGGCGACCGGCTGCAGCGCACCAGCACCTGGCTGGAGAACCTGGAAGGCGGCATCGACTACGTGCGCCGCGCGGTGTGCGAGGACTCGCTCGGGATCGGCGCCGAGCTCGAGGCCGACATGCAGTCCTTCGTCGACACCTACGCCTGCGAGTGGAAGAAGGCAATCGAGACGCCGGAGATCCTGAAGCGCTTCCGCCATTTCGTGAACAGCGACGAACCGGACGCCGGGGTGGTGTTCGTCACCGAGCGCGGCCAGATCCGCCCGGCAAAGCCTGCGGAGCGGGAAACCGACCTTGAAGTTGCGTGAAGCCATGGCCGTGCGTGTCTGCCGGCTGGAGGACATCGTCCCCGAGACCGGCGTGGCCGCCCTCGTGGACGGAGAGCAGGTGGCCGTCTTCCGCATGGAGGACGACAGCATTCACGCCCTGGGCAACCGGGATCCGTTCTCCGGCGCCAACGTCCTCTCGCGCGGCATCGTCGGCGACCTGAAGGGCGAGCGGGTCGTCGCCTCGCCGGTCTACAAGCAGCACTTCAGCCTTGTGACCGGGCGCTGCGTCGAGGACGCGTCCGCGCGGATCCCCGTCTTCGACGCCAGGGTCGAGGACGGCTGGGTCGTGGTGGCGCCGCGCAAGCAGGTGGCCACCACCTGCTGCTACTGCGGCGTCGGTTGCGGTGTCGTGGTCTCGACCCACAAGAACGGCGTCTTTTCCGTCAAGGGCGATGCCGCGCATCCGGCCAATCGCGGGCAGCTGTGCACCAAGGGCGCCGCGCTGCACCTGTCCACCGACGCGGGCGCCCGCCTGCTCTACCCCGAGGTCGACGGCCAGCGCGCGACCTGGGACCAGGCCCTTGACCATGCCGCCGGCACGTTCCGCGACATCATCGCCCGGCACGGCCCGGACTCGGTTGCGTTCTACATCTCCGGGCAGCTGCTCACCGAGGACTACTACGTCTTCAACAAGCTCGCCAAGGGGCTGGTCGGCACCAACAACGTCGATACCAACTCGCGGCTGTGCATGTCCTCGGCGGTGGCGGGCTACAAGCAGACGCTGGGGGCGGACGCGCCGCCCTGCGCCTACGAGGACATCGACGCCGCCGACCTGATCCTCGTCGCCGGCTCGAACACCGCCTTCGCCCATCCCATCCTCTACCGGCGCATCGAGGAAGCGCGGACGAGGAATCTGCAGCTCAAGCTGGTCGTGATCGACCCGCGCGCCACCGTCACCGCACGTGCCGCGGACCTGCATCTCGCGCTCAAGCCCGGCACGGACGTCGCGCTGTTCAACGCGATGCTGCACGTGCTTCGGAAGGAGGGACACTTCGATTCCCAGTTCGTGGGGGCGCACACCGAGAACGTCGAGAACCTCCGGGCGCTGGTGGACCACTGGACCCCGGAGCGGGCGGCCGAGACCTGCGAACTGCCCGCCGGGACGATCATCGAGGCCGCGCGCCTGTTCGGCCGCAGCAAGGCCGCGCTGTCGCTGTACTGCCAGGGCCTGAACCAGTCCGCGAGCGGCACCTGGAAGAACTGCGCGCTCATCAACCTGCACCTGGCCACTGGGCAGATCGGCCGGCCGGGCGCGGGACCGTTTTCCCTCACCGGGCAGCCCAACGCCATGGGCGGGCGCGAGGTCGGCGGCATGGCGAACCTGCTCTCGGGGCATCGCGACCTCGGCAATGAAGCGCACCGCAAGGAAGTCGCGGCGCTCTGGGGCGTGGAATCCGTCCCTTCACGGCCTGGCAAGACGGCGGTCGAACTGTTCGAAGCCGTCGGCCGCGGCGAAATCAAGGCGGTGTGGATTGCCTGCACCAACCCGGCGCAGTCCATGCCCGATGCCAACGCGGTGCGCAAGGCGCTCGAGCAGGCGGAGTTCGTCGTCGTCCAGGAAGCCTTCCGCGACGCCGAAACCTGCGACTACGCCGACGTGCTGCTGCCCGCGTCGACCTGGGCGGAGAAGGAAGGCACCGTCACCAACTCCGAGCGGCGCATCTCGCGCGTTCGCGCGGCTGCTCCGCCGCCCGGCGAGGCGCGCGCGGATTGGCAGATCGCGGCGGAGTTCGCGCGCCGGCTCTTCCCGGCGGGAGCGAAGCTGTTCCCCTACCAGAGCGCGGAGCAGGTCTTCAACGAGCACCGGGAATCCACGCGCGGCCGCGACCTGGATATCACCGGCCTCTCCTATGCGGTCCTCGAGCGCGACGGGCCGCAGCAGTGGCCCTACCCGGAAGGCGCCAAGGCGGGACAGACTCGCCTCTACGCCGAAGGCATCTTCCCCACGCCCTCCGGGCGCGCGCGCTTCATCGCCACCGAGTACCAGCCCCCAGCGGAAGAGACCGACGGACAGTACCCGCTGCGGCTCACCACCGGCCGCCTGCGCGACCAATGGCACAGCATGACGCGCACCGGGCTCGTCGCTCGCCTGTTCAGCCACAGCCCGGAGCCGGAGGTGGTGGTGCATGCGGCGACGCTTTCCACCCTGGGAGTGGCCGATGGCGACCTCGTCCGCCTCGCAAGCCGGCGCGGCAGCCTCGTCATGAAGACACGCGCCTCGGGCGACATGCGCCCCGGCGACGCCTTCGTCGCCATGCACTGGGGCGGCCGCTTCACCGGCGGCGTCGGTACCAATGCGCTCACGGTACCGGCAATTGACCCGCTCTCGAAGCAGCCCGAACTCAAGCACGCCGCGGTCCGCATCGAGCCGTTCCCGGCGCGCTGGCGCGGCGCGTTTGCAGCCGCCGCGACTACGGAACTGCAAAGCGCATGCGGCACGTGGATGACGCGCTTCGACTACGCCACGCTGACGCTGATGGAAGGTCCGGAGATCGTCCTGCGCCTCGAACTGGCGAGCGCCGGCGATCCGGATGCCGGGGCCCTCGCGGAGCTCGAGAAGCTGTTCGGGGCGCCGCCGGTGACGGGTGCCGCGGCGTTCGAGCGAGCCGTCTGCGCCTGCTTCAAGGTGGGCGAATCCGCGATTCGCGCCGCGGTTGCCGCGGGCGCGACCCTGGCCGGGCTGCAGAAGGACCTGAAGTGCGGCACCAGCTGCGGATCCTGCGTGCCGGAACTGCGGCGCCTCGCCGCGCAGCCCTAGCTCTTGTGCGCCGCCTCCGGCGGCAACTCCGCGAGCTCGATCAGGCAGCCTTCCGTGCCCTTGGGGTCGAGGAAGGCGATGCGACAGCCCGCATGCCCGGGCCGCGCCTTCTCGTCGAGCAGCGCGACGCCTTTTGCCTTCAGCTCGGCCAGCGCCTCGTCTATGTTCTCGACTTCGAAGCAGATGTGGTTCAGGCCGGTCTTGCCCTCGGCGACGAGCTTCCCGAACTTGCTGTCGGGCTCCAGGCCGGTGAGCAACTCGACCATGGAATCGCCGACCGGGTACATGGAGAGCTTGAGGCGGTTCAACTCGGAAACCTCCATGCCGCCGAAGGGAATGCCGAGGCAGTCCTCGAAAAGGCGGCGGCTCGCCTCCAGGTCGCGCACCACCACGCCAACGTGCTCGATTCGCTTGATCTTCATGCTCCCGGCTCCTGTGCGATTACTGGCGTTTCATTCCGGACGCCTTCACCAGCGTACCGTACTTGTCGATGTCCTCGCGCAGGAAGCTCCTGAACTGCTCCGGCGTGCCGCCGGCGACATCGAGGCCGACCTCGACAAGCTGCCGGCTCAGGTCGCCCTTCAGCGCCGCCTGCATCGCGGCGCTCAACCTGCGCACAACCTCTTCCGGCACGCCCGCCGGCGCGAGCAGCCCGATCCATCCGCGGAAGTCGAAACCCGCCAGGCCGGCCTCGTGCATGGTCGGCATGTCCGGCAGCATTGCCGAGCGCTGCATCGATGTCACCGCGAGGCCGCGCAGCTTTCCGCTCTTGATGTGCTGGATCAGCGTTGGCGCGGTTTCGAACATGAGCTCCACCTGGCCGCCCAGGAGATCCGTCACCGCCGGTGCGCCGCCCTTGTACGGAACCTGCACGATCTGGATGCCGGTGCGCATGATGAACATCTCGGCCGCCATGTGGTTGGAGGTGCCGAGACCCGAGGAAGCATAGTTGAGCTTGCCCGGCCTCGACTTGGCGAGCGCGATGAACTCGCTCACCGCCCGGGCCGGAACCGACGGATGCACCACGAGGATGTTCGGCTGGTTGGCGATCATGATGATCGGCATGAAGTCGCGCATCGGATCGAACGGCAACTGCGCATAGACATGCACGTTCGACGCCAGCGCCGCCGAGCTGCCCATGAGCAGCGTGTAGCCGTCGGCGGGCGCCTTGGCGACAAAGTCGGTGCCGATGTTGCCGGATGCGCCGGCCCGGTTCTCGATGACGAACGGCTGCCCGAACGCCTCGCGCATCTTCTCCGACACGAAGCGCGCCACGGTGTCCACGCTGCCGCCCGGAGGGTAGGCGACGACGAGGCGGACTGGCTTGGCCGGATACGCCTGCGCGGCGGCAAGGCCGCAATGCAGCGCAAGAAGCAGTGACAATCCGAATCGAATCCCCATGTTCATGCGCATGCGCGTCTCCTTGTGTTTGGGTCGCCTTGCCGGGATCAGTCGGCCTTGGCGCCTGAATCCTTGACGACCTTCGCCCACTTCGCCATCTCCGAGCGGATGTACGCGGCGAACGCCTCGGGAGTGCTGCCGAGGACCTCGAAACCCTGCTTCTCGAGCTGGTCGCGAACCTCCGGCCGGCGCAGGAACTTCATGATCTCCCCGTTCAGCCTGGCGACGAGGTCCTTCGGCGTGCCGGCAGGCGCGAGGACGCCGTACCAGGTTCCGACTTCGTAGCCGGGGATGCCGGACTCCGCGATCGTCGGCACTTCGGGCGCAACCGGCGAGCGCCGCGAGGACGTCACGCCGAGCGCGACGAGCTTGCCGCTCTTGAGGTGCGGCAGCGCGACCGGCAGCCCCACGATCGCGAGCACGATATGCCCCCCCAGCTGGTCGGCGAGCAGCGGCGCGGCGCCCTTGTAGGGCACGTGCGTCATGGTGACGCCGGCCATGGTGTTGAAGAGCTCGCTCGCCAGGTGCTGCGGCGTGCCGACGCCCGCGGAACCGTATGTCAGCTTCTCGCGCTTCGCCTTCGCCACCAGTTCCTTCACGCTGTTCACCTGCAGGGACGGGTGGGCCACCAGGATCAGCGTCGACGAGGCCGTCAGCGCGATCGGCGCGAAGTTCGCGACCGTGTCGTACGGCATCTGCCGGTAGAGGCTGGCGTTGATCGAGTGCGTGCCGACGTTGCCCAGCAGCAGCGTATAGCCGTCGGGCGCCGCCTTCGCGACCACATCCGAGCCGATGTTGCCGCCTGCGCCGGCCCGGTTCTCGATCACCACCGGCTGGCCCAGGGAGTCGGTCAGGTCCTTGCCGATCGCGCGCGCGAGCACGTCGGATGGCCCGCCCGGCGGGAATGGGACGACCATCCGTATGGGCTTGGAGGGATAGACGCCCTGTGCAAGCGCGCCGCCCAGCCCGCAGGCGAGCATGGCGCCCAGCATGATTCGTCCTGCGAATGCGGCTGCGTTCGTCATCCTCATGTCCTCTCTCCCGTCGATGGAAGTCTCAACCGCGCCGCCGTTTGCGGCGCGGTCGCCCGAATCCCCCCCCGCCTGCCGTCTGCATGATCACCCGGTCGCCCTTCTTCAGCATCCAGTGCTCCGCGGGATCGATCGACTTGCCGTTCAGGTAGAGCCCGCCTGGCTTGCCGGGCTCGCCTCCGAACAGGCCCAGCGGTGCGGAGCGATAGCGCGTCATGATCATGGAGGCCATCATCGGCGAGTCGCCGACGGCCTCGATCTCGAAATGCAGCCCGTCCCCGCCGCGATGCCGGCCGGCGCCGCCGCTGCCCTTGCGGATCCTGCGCTCCACGACCCGCACCGGCGCCGATTGCTCGAAGATCTCGATGGGCGTATTGGACAGGTTCGAGGGAAACGACAGCATCGTATAGCCGTCGCGATGCCGGGCCGCGCCCTGGCCGGCGTTCATGAAGTTCACCGCGGCATAGGGGCGGCCGCGCTCCGCGCCGGTGAGCGTGATCGAGGAGTTCGACGCGCCCTCGGCGATGACCCGGTCGGGGAGCACCTTCGACAGGGCCATCATGATCGCCGGCACGCTCAGCTGCCCCACCATGCTGCGCCCCCCGCTCGCCGCCGGGTAGCGGGGATTGAAGATGGAGCCGAGCGGCGCCGAGGTGGTGATCGGCACGAAGCTGCCTTCGTTGTTCGGGATGTCGTTGCACAGGATGGCCTTGACCGCGTAGGCCGAGTAGGCAAATGCATAGATCGGCACGACGTTCACCGCCCGCGGCACCTGCGGGCTCGAACCGGCATAGTCGATCGACAATCGATCGCCCTTCACCGTCACCGCGCACCGGATGTGGATCGGCTCCTCGAATCCGTCGTGCTCGCTATGGCCGCGGTACACGCCGTCCGGCACCGCCCGGATCGCCTTGCGCATGCCCGCCTCGGAGCGCTGGCGGATCTCCGCGCTGAGCGCATCGAGGTCCACGTCGTCGAGCAGCGGGCGCAGCCGGTCTTCCAGCATCCGGCCCGCCGCCACCTGCGCGAGGATGTCGCCGATCGTCTGGTCGGGCACGCGCACGTTGCGCTCGATCATCGCGAACACCGCTTCGTCCGGCTTGCCTGCGCGCATCAGCTTCAAGCGGGGGATCTGCAGGCCTTCCTCGAAGATCTCGCGGTTGCCGGCGTTGCGGATGCGCCCGCCGATGTCCGGCATGTGGCTGACCACCCCGGCGAACGCCACAAGCCTGCGGCGATGGAAGATCGGCATCACCGTGCTCACGTCGTGGATGTGGCCCGCACCCATCCAGGGATCGTTGGTGATCATCACGTCGCCCGGCTTGAGCGTGTGGGCCGGGAACTTCGCCGTGAGGTGCCGCACCGTCGCAGGCAGCGTGCCGATGAACGAGGGGATCGACGCCGAGGATTGCGCGATCGAGCGGCCCTGGGGATCGGTCAGCAGCACCGCGAAGTCGTTCGCCTCGCGCACCAGCGTGGAGAACGAGGTGCGCACGAACGCCGCGGAGGCCTCGTCCACCATGCTGACCAGGCGCCGCCAGTGGATCTCGAGCGAGATCGGGTCGAAGGAAGCCTGCCTCATTCGAACTCCCGAATCTCGACCAGCACCGAGTAGTCGTCGAGCACATCGACGCGCGCATCGACCGCGACGACCAGGGTGGATTCCCGCTCTTCGAGGATCAGCGGTCCCGCGATGCGCGTGCCCTGCCTCAGCGAATAGCGGTCGTGCACCGGGACCGCGCGGAACCGCTTCTCCAGCGGCAGATAGATCCTGCGCTTGCCCCGCGCCGACGACGCGCCGCCGGTCCGATCGTCGCCCCAGCGGAAGCGCCGGTTCACGATATCCGAGCGGCCAGTCAGCCGCCAGGTCATGACCTGCGGCAGCGCGCCGGGAACCAGGCTGCCGTACAGCTGCTTGTAGCGGCGCTCGAACTCGCGGATCAGCGCGGGCGCGAAGGCCGCCGTGATCCGCGTCGCGGGCAACGTGACCGGGACATTGTGCCCCTGGCCCGCGTAGCGCATCTCGGCGCCGATGAACCATTTCAGCGCGGCCTGCCTTGCGCCTGCAGAGGCGAGCTCGGCCTCGGCGTCCTTGCGCATGCCGGCGAAGGCGCGCGCGATCGCGGGCCAGTCGGTCTCGGACACCAGCGCCGGACTCGACCACGAGCGATCCACCCGCGCCGGCGCGGCGAGCAGCCCGAGGCAGGATCCGGCACCCGCCGCGATCGGCGCCAGCACCCGCGGAATCCGCAGATTGCGCGCCACGTCGACGGCATGCACCGGCCCGGCGCCGCCGGTCGCCACCATGGTGAAGTTGCGCGGGTCGTGGCCTTTCTCCGCGATGTGCACGCGCGCCGCCGCAGTCATGTTGCCGTTGACGATGCCGCAGATTCCCCATGCGACGCTGGCGGGCGTCATCTTCAGCTTCGTTGCGAGCCGGCCCAGCGCCGCTTCGGCGAGATCCACGCGCAACGCCATGGAGCCGCCGAGGAAGTTCTCCGGGTTCAGGTAGCCGAGCAGCAGGTCCGCATCGGTCACCGTGGCCTGCGCGCCGCCCAGGCCATAGCAGGCGGGTCCCGGCACCGCACCGGAGGACTCCGGGCCGACGTTCAGCAGCCCGAGGTCGTTGATGTGCGCGATCGACCCGCCGCCCGCGCCGATCTCGATCAGGTCGATGCTCGGGATCAGGACCGGCAGGCCGGATCCGCGCTTGAAGCGCGACACGCGCGAGCACTCGAAGCTGTGCGCGATGAGCGGTTCGCCGCCCACCGCGACGCAGGCCTTGGCAGTCGTGCCGCCCATGTCGAACGCGAGAACTTCGTCTATGCCGTTGTTGCGGGCGGCGTTGATCGCCGACAGCACGCCGCCCGCCGGGCCGGACTCGAGCAGCAGGACGGGATTCGAAGCCGCCGCCTTGCCGGAGGTGAAGCCGCCGCTGGAGAGCATGATCCTCAGCTGCGCCCGCGGCGCCAGCGCACGCACGCGGGCGCCGAGGTTGCCGAGGTAGTCGGCGGTGAGCGGCTGCACGTAGGCGTTGCACGCCGTGGTCGACATGCGCTCGTATTCCCGGATCTCGCGCGCCACCGCCGACGAGATCGAGACCGCCAGCTTCGGGAACCGCTTGCGGATCGCCGCCTCGATCTGCCGCTCGTGCGCGTCGTTCACGTACGCGTGCAGCAGGCAGACCGCCACCGCCTCCAGCTTGAGTTTCGCGATGCTGTCGAGCATGCGGCGGATCGCGGCTGCCGAGAGCGGCTGCACCACGCCGCCGCGCACATCCATGCGCTCCTCGACCTCCACGATGCGCGCGTCGGGAACCAGCGCGGCGGGGATCTCGAGGTTCAGGTCGTACATGTCGTAGCGCCACTCCCGGCCCATGGCGAGCACGTCGCGCGCGCCCTTGGTCACGACGAGCCCGGTCCGCGCACCCTTGCGCTCGATCAGCGTGTTGGTCACGAGCGTGGTGCCGTGGACGACCTCGACGACCTCGCCCTGCGACTTGCGGGCCGATTCGATCTGGCGCAGGAGGTCCTTGGTCACCGTGGTGACGGCTTCGCCGGGCGCATGCGGCGTGGTCAGGGTCTTGCCGACCCAGATTCGATCGCCGGGAGAGGCCACGGCGATGCCGTCGGTGAACGTGCCGCCGATGTCGACGGCGATCCTGACCGAGTGGCGCTTCGCGGCGGGCGGGCTGCCCTTGGCTGAGGTGGCGTTCATGCTGAGGAGGCAAGCCTAGAAGCGCGGCCGCCCTGCGAGCTAGAGGCATGTCAGGCAGATCAGATATACTTTTTCTGCTATGTCCAACGCACGCGAAGTGACCGTCGACGAATGGAAGCTGTTCGTGCTCGTCGCCGAGGTCGGCAACCTGACGCGGACCGCGGCGCTGCGCGATACCGCCCAGCCGGTGATCAGCCGGCAGATCGCCCAGCTGGAGCGCAAGTGCGCGACCAAGTTGTTCGACCGCAACGGCCGGGGGGTATCGCTCACCGAGGGCGGCCGGCGCGCGCTGCCGCGGGTGAAAGCCTGGCTGCGGGAGGCCGACCAGATCCGCGCCGAGCTGCGCGCCGGGTCCACCTCCCCGGTCGGCACCGTGCGCATCGGCATGCTCGAGTCGATGGGGCCGATCCTCGCCGGCTTGCCGTTCCAGCGCATCCGGAAGGAGTTCCCCGGGATCCAGTTGCGCATGCGGGAAGCGTCGAGCGACCAACTCGCGGAGTGGGCGAAGACGGGGCAGATCGACATTGCCGTGCTGTTCCGGACCGAGCAGGACGCCGGGCCGGACGACCGGCCGGTGGCGAGAGTCCACACGGTCCTCGCCGGGCCGGCGAAGGATGCCCTTACCGCCCGGCGCACGGTCGCCTTCTCGGAGCTGGACGGGCTGCCGCTGGTGCTGCCGGTGGAAACCAACCTGCTGCGCAGGATCCTGCAGCATGCCGCCGACCGGCGCGGCATCACGCTCAATGTCGTGATGGAATGCGACTCGCTGGCGGCGCAGAAGGAAGCGGTCGCGCAGGGCGGCGGCTACACCATTCTCGGCGCCAACGCGGTTGTCCAGGAAGTCGCCGCCGGACGCCTGCAGGCGGCACGCATCGTTTCGCCCAGCTTCCATCGCCAGATGGCGCTGTGCATCTCGCCCCACCGCCCGCCCACGCTCGCCTGCCGCGTGGTGGCCGCGCTGATCCAGAGCTCGCTGGCCAAGCTCCTCACGGACCGCATGGCCGCGCCGAAGCCCTGAGCGGCCGCTACCAGTCCACTTCCACGCCGCGGCCGCTGGCGCGCGCCGCGCTCACGGCGGCCTCGATGGCGGCGAGGTCCTGCGCGCCGTTGCCGAGGGACTTGTAGAGGGTGAACTCGTCGCGCGAGCGCCGGCCGGGATGGCGCCCGGTCAGGACTTCGCCCAGCTCGGCTCGCACGTGCTCCGGACCGATGGCGCCCGCCTTCAGTGCGTGGACGATATCGCCCGCCTCCCCGAGGGCAGCGGCGCGGCCGTCGACGAAGAGGGACGCAGCGGCGACCGTCTCCGGAAAGAGCTCCACGTGGACCGGCTTGCTCGAGCCGACCGCGTTGACATGGCAGCCGGGCTTGATCCATTCGCGCCGGATCATGGGCTCGGGCGAAGAGGTCAGGGTGCAAAGCACGTCCGCCTGGCGCACGGCGTCCTCCAGGGAGGGCGCGAGCTCCAGCCCGGCGGCCTCCGCGAACGCCTGCGCCTTGGCCGGCGTGCGCCCCCAGACCCGCAGCCGGGCCTTGGGGAACACGGTGCGCATGGCATCGACATGGGCGCGCGCCTGCGGGCCGACGCCGACCAATGCGACCACGCGCGCGTCGGGATTGGCCAGCGTGCGCGAGGCGAGGCCGGACACCGCGGCGGTACGCAGCGCGGTGAGCGCGACCGAATCCGCGACGGCCAGCAAGCGGCCGGTGTCGCCGTCGTGCAGGAGCACCGAGCCCTGCAGCGGGTCCATGCCGAGCTTGCGGTTCGCCGGGCATACCACCATCTGCTTCAGCGCCCAGAGGCGCGGGCCGCTGCTGCGCATGGACGGCATCAGGGTCATGGAGCTGGCGCTGTCTTCGCTCGGCCGCATGCGCATGCGCAGCGGGTTGTAGTAGGCGCCGTTGGCGAGGTCGATGAAGTGGCGCTCCATCGCCGCGATGCACGTCGGCATGTCGAGCGCGGCGCGCACGTGGTCTCCGTTCAGCAGCAGCATGATTTCCTGGGCTCCAGAGTATGCGCAAACGCGCGGACCGGAATCTACCCGAGTGCCGCGTTGCGAACAACGCATTGATTCGCAGGACGGCATGCTGACATACTAGGCAGCATGAAAAAGCGAAGCCTTTCTCCCACGCGCCTCGTGCACGGCGGTCGCGAAGTCGCGGCCGAAGGCGGCCATCCGGTCAATCCGCCCGTCGTGCGCGCGAGCACGGCAGTGTTCGACAGCGTCTCGGCGTGGCGCGATGCGCGGGCGCGGCGGTCGCGCGACCGCATCTTCACCTATGGCGCGAAGGGCAATCCCACCGGCTATGCGCTGGAGGATCTCGTCTGCGAGCTGGAGGGCGGCTATCGCACGCGCCTGATGCCCACCGGGCTGGCGGCGATCGCGATGGCGTTCATTTCCTACCTCAAGCCGGGCGACCACGTCCTGATCTCCGACTGCGTCTACGAGCCTGCGCGGCGCTTCGCGACCGTTGATCTGGCCCGCCTCGGCATCCGCGCGACGTTCTTCTCCGCGACCGACCCGGACATCGAGGCGAAGATCGAGCCGGCCACGCGAATGGTGTACGTGGAGACGCCCGGTTCGCTCGTCTACGAGTTGACGGACCTGCCGCGGATCGCCGAGGTCACCCGGCGCCGCGGGCTGATTCTCGTGGCGGACAACACCTGGGGTTCGGGCATGCTGTACCGCCCGCTCGCGCTGGGCGCGGACGTCTCGGTCATGGCGGCGACGAAGTACCTGTCGGGCCATTCCGACGTCATGCTGGGAACGATCACCGCGAGCAAGGACACCTGGATGGAGATGACGGATGCGGCGGACGCCTGGGGAATGACGGTCGGCGCCGATGACGCCTACCTGGTGCTGCGCGGCATGCGCACGCTTGCGACGCGGATGGACGTGCACGAGGCCAATGCCCTCGCGCTCGCCCAGTGGCTGTCCGCGCGGCCGGAGGTGGCGACGGTGTTCTGCCCCGCCCTGCCCACGCATCCCGGGCACGAGATCTGGGCGCGCGACTGCCTTGGGACCAACGGTCTTCTTTCCGTGGAGCTTCGCGCCCGCGACCAGGCGTACGCCGATCGCTTCGTGGACGCATTGGAGCTGTTCTCCCTCGGCGCGTCCTGGGGGGGATACGAGAGCCTGGTCACCGTCACCGACATGCGCCGCGCTCGCTCGGTGGACAACTGGTCCGGCCGCGGCCCGGTGGTCCGTCTGCACGCCGGGCTGGAGGACGCGGCCGACCTCGTGCAGGACCTTGAGCGCGCCTTCGAGACCGCCGAGAAGCAGCGTCCCTAGCCTGGGCGGCTTCTATTGGCGCGCTTCCGCCGGCGTCCGGGACCGTATGCGCCGCGAGAAGTCCGGGTCGCCCGAGTCGTCGCGCGCCCGCTCGCCGATGTCGGCCTCGCGCTCCACGTCGGCAAACGGACGCGTGTTGTCGATCAGGCCGATGCGGTGGAAGTACCGCGGCACGAACCCGGACAGCAGCAGCGACGCGGACCACGGCACGGGGCGCCCGGAGGCGCGGAGAATCCGCGCCACCTCGGTCGTGCAGTTGGCGAACAGGGTGTTGTAGAAGCGCGGCCGCTTCGCGACCGCGTTCATCTCCTCGACGTACTGGGCGAGCAGGCGCCGCCGCGTCGCGGGCGTCGTGGCGAGCCGGTAGCGGCGCACCGTCTCCCTGCGGATGCTGGTGCGGACGCGGACGACGTCGGTCTCCCGCGCGGCGATGACGATCAGCTCGAAGGACTTCATGAAACCCGCCAGGCTCGACCAGAACTCGTCGGTCTCGCGCCGGGTCTCGATCGAGAAGGCGAGCGGCTCGGCGCCGCGGAAGACGAAGCTCACCATCAGGTGCGCGATCCGCGGGTCGTCCCAGGTCGAGGTGAACAGGTCCACCGCCTCGAGCGCGTCCAGGTCGAACACCGCATCCTCCCAGCGCGGCTCGTAGTCGCGCCGTCCGCGCCACTCGAATGCGCGCAGGTTGCGGATCGTGACGAGGTTCTCCTCGATCTCCCCGGTCGCCTGGCGTGCGTTCTCCTCCACCCATTGGCGCCGCGGCAGCGCGCGGATGGACGCCCACCAGATGGTCCAGAGCAAGATCGCCGCGGCGAACAGCGCATACGCGGCGAGCGGCTGCTCGGGCAGCAGCCAGGCCGTCGCGGCCGCGAACGCGATCCAGCCGGCGGCCCAGACCCCGGCATGCCGCGAGCGGCTGAAGTAGAAGTATGCCGCCGCGGAATGCAGCAGGCCGAGGAGGAGGATGCCGGCGCGGGCCCAGAACATGCCGGTAGGGTCGCCGATCGGACCTTGCGCAAGACTTCCGGAGGACCGGGATCAATCCCGGTACGACGGGTCCTTAGCCTCCACCAGCCGCCGCATGGCGGCGAACACGTCCTCGCAGGTGCGCTTCTCGCCCGGGCCGGATTCGCGCACCGTCTGCGCGAACACCTCCGGCCGGATCGGCTGCAGCGGCCCCGCGGCGCTGGAGGCGATCTGCACGTCGCAGGCCCGCTGCAGCGTCCACAGCGTCATGAACGCCTCGGCCACCGAACCGCCCCACGACAACAGGCCGTGATTGCGCAGGATCACGGCGTGCTTGGGTATGGAAGACCCGGCGATGCTCGCGAGCAGGCGCGGCTTCTCGCCTTCCTCGACCGTGATGCCCTCGAACTCGTGGTAAGCCACGCCGCCGTGCAATTGCGCGGCATAGAAGTTGGTCGGCGACAGCCCGTCCTTCAGGCAGGCCACCGCCATGCCGGTGGTGGTGTGGGTGTGCATCACGCAATGCGCATCCGCGACATGGCCGTGGATGGCGCTGTGGATGACGAACCCGGCGCGGTTCACCGGCCACTGCGATTCGCGCACCGGGTTGCCCTCGATGTCGATCAGCACCAGGCTGGAGGCGGTGATTTCCCTGTAGTGCAGGCCGAACGGGTTGATGAGGAACAGCTTCTCTGGCCCGGGAACCCGCAGCGTGATGTGGTTGAAGATCATCTCGGTCCAGCCGAGATGGTTGAAGATGCGGTACGCGGCGGCGAGCTCGATGCGCGCCTCGCGTTCCGCGTCGCTGATGGGAAACTCGGCGAGCTTGCGTGCCGCGCCGCCCTGCCAGTAGATGGTCATCGTCGTGCCGCGTCCGGAGAAACGGCTAGTGTAGCGCCGGCCGCGATGCTGCGGTGCGGATAGACGCGCAGTCGCCGCGGTCGCATGCTGCGCGCATGAGATGGGTCCGATGGGTCCTCGTGGTTCCGTTTGTCGTCGCCTCCGGGCTTGCCGCCGCGGGCGCCCAGCCCCTGCAGCCCCGCGCCGGACTGGCCCACGACCTGCGCGAATGCCGCGAGGCGGGCGACTTTATCCGCAATGCCGCGCTGTCGCGCGACAACGGCATGAGCCGCGAGGCCTTCCTCAATCGCCTGCAGGAGGATCTGGTCGCGATCCGCGCCTTCCCGCCGGCGCTGCGCTGGTTCGTGCGCAACGTGGACGACGAGGCGTTCCTGACCGCCGAGGTGGAGGCGGTGTTCGATGCGCCGCGCGCCGCCGACCTGCACCGCCCGGACTTCATCGGGCGCTGCGTGGCGCGGCCCGCCGGCTAGCCCTTGCAGGGCCGCCAAATGTGCACGATCGTGCACATTTGGGTTGCCCGCCCGGGCTAGCGAAAGTCGAAGATCCGCTCGGCGTTGCGGCCGCGCACCCGCTCGCGCGCGCCCTCGGGCAGCCGGTCCACGCGTGCCAGGCAGCCGATCGGGTCGCCGATGGTGTGCGGGTAGTCCGAGCCATACAGGACGTGGTCCGAGCCGAACACCTTCACCGCCAGCGCCAGCGCGTCGTCGGTGAACACCACCGAATCGGCGTAGATGCGGCGCGCGTGCAGGCTGGGCTTCTCCTGCGTCTTCGTGCGGCAGGCGGGAATGTGCTCGTAGCACTGGTCCATGCGCCCGATCAGGTATGGGAGCGTGCCGCCGCCGTGGCTGGCGATGATCTTCAGCTTCTGGAAGCGGTCGAAGAAGCCGTCGTAGATCATGCGCGCCACCGCGAGCGTGGTGTCGGTGGTGAAGCCGATCGAGGCGGTGAGCTGGAATTGCTCCATCTGCATCTCCCCCACCCCCGGCGGCGCGGTGGGATGGATCAGCACCGGCAGCCTGGCCTCGTCGATCGCCTTCCAGATCTTCGCGAACGCTGGTGAGGTCAACGGCTGGCCGCCGATGTTGGCGAGCACCATCACGCCGCAGGCCCCGGCCTTGAGCGCGCGCTTGAGTTCCGCCAGCGCCAGCTTCTCGTACTGCCAGGGCAGCGAGCAGAACCACTGGATGCGGTCGGGCCGCGACTTGCGCGCCTTCGCCAGTTCGTCGTTCATCACCTGCGCCGCCTTCAGGCTCACCTTCTCGCCGCCCCAGAACACGTTCGGGCAGGTGAGCGACACCACCGCGACGTCGATGCCGACGCGATCCATGTTCCTGATGCGCAGGTCCCAGTCGAACATCTCCGGGATCGGGGTCATGAACGGCGCCCCGTCCAGGTGGATGGCGCGCAGGCCTCCGGTGACCGCCTTCAGCGTGTAGCGCGGGCGGCCGTGCTGCTCGAGCAGCCTGAGCCACGCGTTGTTGAGCATGTGGGTATGGACGTCGATGACGGGCGACATGGACCTCTCCTCGATGGACAGGGGAGATTAGTGGCCTGCGCGCGGCAACGCAATGGCGGTCCTAGCCTGTTTCGCGTGGCTTTGCCGCAGCAGCGCCAGGGTTGCGAGCAACGCAATTCCGATCACCGGCAACGCCGCGAGGTTCAGTACCTGCCATCCGAAGTGGTGGTAGAGCCAGCCTGACGACAGCGACGCCACGGCGACGGTACCGAAGACCACGAAGTCATTGATCGCCTGCGCGCGCTCGCGCTCCGATTCGCGATACGCGGTCGTGAGCAGGGTCGTGCCACCGACGAACGAGAAGTTCCATCCCACTCCCAGCAGCACGAGGCCCGCGCCGAAGTGAGGTACCGTCTCGCCGGACAAGGCGATGGCGACATGCCCGATGAGCAGGCAAAAGCCGACCGCCATCACCTGTGGCGCGCCGAACCGTGCAACCAGCGCACCGGTAAAGAAAGAGGGGGCGAACATCGCCAGCACGTGCCATTGGATGACGCGGACCGCGTCTCCGACTGCGTAGCCGCAGCCCACCATCGCCACGGGCGTGGCCGTCATGACCAGGAGCATGACCGCGTAGCCGACCGCCGCACCCAGAACCGCGACTAAGAACGCCGGCTGCATGAACAACTCCGTGCGCGACCTTTGAGGCGCCGCCGCCACCGCAGCGATCGGTGCCGGCATGCGCAGGCCCATGAGTACCGCAACAGCGAGCAGCGCGAGACCGCCTTGCGCCAGGTAGGACCCGAGGAAGGGATGGGTTGGCTGAAGGTCGCGGGTCCAGTAGGCAAGCTGCGGGCCAAGCAGCGCGGCAATGACGCCGCCTGCTATGACCCAGGAGATCGCGCGGCTCTTGAAATCGGGCGCTGCGGCCTCGCCTGCGGCAAAACGGTAGTAGTTGGCGAACGCCTGGTAGGCGCCGAAGAGCGCGTGGCCCGCGACGAACAGCGCGAAACTGGACAGGCGTACCCCGAGCGCCGCGGTCAGCGCGGCTGCCAGGCCGATCACCGCGCCGACGAGAAAGCCGGCGCGCCGTCCGATCCGGCGCATGAGCATGGCCGCGGGAATGGCGGTCGCCACCGTGCCGAGGATCATGGCCGAAACCGGCAAGGTCGCCAGGCTGCGGTCCGGCGCGAGCATGCTGCCCACCAGCGCGGCAATCGTGATCGCCAGCACGCTGCCGGACTGCACCAGCGTCTGGGCGCAGGCGAGCAACAGGACATTGACCTGATCAAGTCTCATGGAAACTCCTGCCGGAATGCTTCAGAACACCAGAACCTTGTCCGCCTCGGCCGTCCAGCGGGCAAGCTGCTCCATGGTTCCCCGCCTCGCCCCGTCCACCAGGTCGCCTTCGGCAAGGCCTCTCGCGTCCATGCAGGTTCCGCAGACTGCGACTTCGCCGCCACGCCGCAGCACGCCGCCCAGCATATCGGCGACGTTGTAGTAACCCTGCGGGACCTTCTGCCCGGCGCGCGCGCCAGCCGCGGCGTCTCCCAGCAGGAACACCAGGACCCGGCGATCCGGCGAGCCTTCCTTCAGCAACTCCCGCGCCAGCCGCAACGCGTTGTAGCTGCGCTCGGTGCCGTAGGGAGGGTCGTTGAGAATGAACAGGGTCTTCATTGTTTCATGGCCGGGACGAACGGCATTCGCAGAACGCCCGGAAGCGTCGCAATCGCCTCGGTGTCACGCCATGTCGCGAGACCGATGTCGAGCCGTCCGCTCGGCGCCGGCGTGTAGGTGCCCAGCAGCCGGTCCCACACGGACAGGCAGAATCCGTAGTTGCTGTTCCTCTCCGCCTCGATGACCGAGTGGTGCGTGCGATGCATGTCGGGCGTCACCAGCACGCCGCGGACCCAGGGCTCCAGCCATGCCGGCAGCGAAACGTTGGCATGGTTGAACAAGGCGGTGGCATTGAGCAGGATCTCGAACGCCAGCACCGCCAGCACCGGGGCGCCGAGCGCGGCGATGGCGCCGAACTTGATCGCCGTCGAGAGCACGATCTCGAGCGGATGGAAGCGGATGCCGGTGGTGAGATCGAAGTCCGGGTCGGCGTGATGAACGGCGTGCAGGCGCGCCAGCGCCGGAACGGAGTGGAACAGGACGTGCTGGAAGTAGATCAGGAGGTCCAGCAGCACGATGGCGGCGGCGACCGCCGCCCACTCCGGTACCGCGTAGCGGTTCAGGAGCCCCCAGCCTTCCTCCGCGGCAAGCGCGGCGAAGGCCAGCGCAGAGCCCGGAAGCACCACTCTCAGGACCACAGTGTTCAATACAGCCAGGCCGAGGTTCGCCCGCCAGCGCACGGCCCGCGTCAACCGGGGCGCGCGCGCAGGGGCACGCCACTCCCACAACGCGAGCGCCGCGAAGACCGCCAGGAAGATGCCCAGCCGCAGCGCCAGTTCCGCGTCCGCCGGGATCGTGAACCCCATGCCCGCCTCACTATTCAACTAATTGGTTGAATAGTAGAATGCGCACCAGACATATGTCAAGAGACGAGATCGCCAAGCAGCGCCTGTACCAGGCCATCGGCCGCGTCGCCGCGGCCATGGGCAGCGCCGGGCGCCTGCAGCTGCTGGAGTTCGTCGCCCAGGGCGAGCGCGGCGTGGATGCGCTGGCGGCCATGACCGGACTGTCGGTCGCCAACACCTCCAAGCACCTGCAGGCGTTGCGCGGCGCGGGACTGGTCAGCGCGCGCAAGGAGGGAACCCGCGTCTACTACTCGCTTGCCGGAGACGATGTGAGCCTGCTGCTTGCCGCCCTGCGCGGCGTCGCCGAGCACCGCGCCGCAGACGTCGAGAAGCTGATGCAGGACTGGCTCGCGCACCGGGACGAATTGGAGCCGGTGCCGGCCGGCGAGGTCCTGGACCGGGCCCGGGCGGGATTGGTCACGGTGCTCGACGTCCGCCCGGAGGAGGAGTACGCGGCCGGGCACCTGCCGGGCGCCGTCAACGTTCCGATCGACAGGCTGGAGGGTTACCTCTCGAAGCTGCCGAAGCGCAGGGAGATCATCGCCTACTGCCGCGGGCCCTACTGCCTGATGTCGTTCGACGCGGTGGAGAAGCTCCGCAAGCGCGGCTTCAAGGCCAAACGGCTGGAGAACGGATACCCGGAGTGGCGGGCGGCGGGGCTGCCGGTGGAGCGGTAGCGCCGATGCCTTTGGCGCGAAGTGGGGCGTTATACGCGATCGGCGCCGCCGCCCTCTTCGGCGCGAGCACGCCGTTGGCGAAGCTGCTGCTGGGCGAAGTCTCGCCCCTGGTGCTCGCGGCGGCGCTGTACCTCGGCAGCGGCATCGGCCTGGCGGCATGGATCGCGGTGCGCGCGCGGCTGCCAGGGCGCGAGCCGGCGGCGCCGATCGCGCGGGCCGACTGGCCGCGGATCGCGGCGGCCATCGCCGCGGGCGGCGTTGCGGGGCCGATCCTGCTGGTGCAAGGTTTGGCGCGCAGCGACGCTGCCAGCGCCTCCCTGCTGCTCAACCTCGAGGCGGTCCTGACCGCACTCATCGCGTGGACGGTGTTCCGCGAGAACGTCGACCGGCGCATCTTCGCGGGCATGGTCGCGATCGTCGCCGGCGGCGTCCTGCTGTCGGTGGATGCCGCGCCGCGCGTCGAAGGTTCCACCGGCCTGCTGCTCGTCGCCGCGGCCTGCCTCGCATGGGCGGTCGACAACAACCTCACGCGCCGCGTCTCGGGCGGCGATGCCGCGACGCTCGCGTGCCTGAAGGGTCTGGCCGCTGGCGCCGTGAATCTCGCGCTCGCCGCCGCCTTCGGCGCGCCCATGCCCGCGCCGGCCGGATGGATCGGGGCCGGCCTGCTCGGTTTCGTGGGCTACGGCGTCAGCCTGGTGCTGTTCATCGTCGCGCTGCGCCACCTCGGCACGGCGCGCACCGGCGCCTACTTTTCCGTGGCGCCGTTTTTCGGCGCGGCGCTTTCCATCGCCGTGCTGGGGGAGCGGCCCGGCGCCGCGTTCTGGCTCGCCGCAGGCCTGATGGCGCTCGGCGTCTGGCTGCACCTCACCGAGCGCCACGAGCACCTGCATGCGCACGAGGCGATGGCGCACGAGCACGAGCATGTGCACGACGAGCACCATCGCCACGCGCACGCGTTCCCGTGGGACGGGCGCGAGCCGCACTCGCACCCTCACCGGCACGAGCCGCTGGTGCATTCGCATCCCCATTTCCCGGACCTGCACCACCGGCACGGGCACTGACACATGCTGCGCGCCCTGCTCCTTGCGCTCGCGTGCCTGCCCGTTCCGGCGCCGGCGCAGGAACCCATCGCGGTCGCCGGGCGCAAGGACCTCGCCGTGCCGGCACCCGCCGCGGGCGCGCCGGCGGGCCTGCGGCTCTCGCTCGCGCTGCTGGAGGACACCGGCTGGGAGGAGGAGGCCATTGCCGGCGCGGTGCGCGATGCAGCCGCGATCCTCGCCCAGTGCGGCGTCGCGCTCGAGCGCGCCGAGCTGGTGCGCGTGCGCGCGCCCGGCGTGTTCCGGGACTTCCTCACCCCGCTGTCGCGCAAGCTCGCCGCCGCGGTGCCGCTCGCGCGGCCCGCGATCTGGTTCGTGCGCGACACCCGCCAGCGCCCGGCGTTCGACGCCGAGGCCATCGGCCGGGGCAACAGCCGCACGCGGCCGGAGCTCGCCGACACCGTGTGGGTGACGCGCGCCACGCGCGACCTCGGCATCGCGCTGGCGCACGAGCTGGCGCACGTGCTCATGGACAGCGGCGAGCATTCGGACGAGCCCGGCAACCTGATGCGGGAGGAAACATCCCCTGCGAGCACGGCTTTGTCCGCAAATCAATGTGCGCAGCTGCGCGACACCGGAACCGCGAATGGCCTGCTGCAGGCGCCCGAGCGGGCCGGGCAAGGCCGACGATGACCGGGCAATGCCTTGACTCCGTACCCGGGTACGGAGTGTAAGCTCCAGTTCCGTGAAGAGCCCCGCCCCCGAATCCGCCTCCATTGCCGCCGGCGCCCTGTCCGCGCTCGGCGCCTCCACCTGCTGCGTGCTGCCGCTGGTGCTGGTGTCGGTTGGTGTCGGCGGCGCGTGGGTGGCGCAATTGCGCGAGCTGGAGCGCTTCTATTACGTCTTCGTGGCGGTCGCGCTGGGCGCGTTCGGCTATGCGTTCTACCGCCTCTACGTCAGGCCCGCGCCCTGCGCGCCGGACACCGCGTGCGCGACGCCGCAGGTTCGGACCCGGCAGCGGATCGCCTTCTGGGCGACGCTGGTCACCGCGAAGCTTCTCGTGCTCTCGCCGTTCTATGTCCCGTACCTTCTGGGCTAGCGCGCTCGCCGCGCTCGCGCTCGGCGCGCAGGCCGGCGAGCCGAAGCGCGTCGTGCTCGAGGTGCCGTCCATGAACTGTGCGCTTTGCCCGATCTCGGTGAAAAAGGCGCTCGAGAAGGTGCCCGGCGTGCTCGCGGCCAAAGCGGACCTGGCGACGAAATCCGCCGAGGCGACGTATGACCCGGACCGGGTCTCCGTAGAGAAGCTCGCGAAAGCCGTGACGGACGCGGGTTACCCGGCGACAGTGCGGGGACCGTGAGCGACCCGATTCTCGCGAGCACGCTCACTTGCCCCGCCTGCGGACACGCGAGCGTCGAGTCCATGCCTACTGACGCCTGCCTGTTCTTCCACGTTTGCGCCGGCTGCGGGACGCGTCTGAAGCCGAAGGCAGGCGACTGTTGCGTGTTCTGCAGCTACGGCACGGTGCCCTGCCCGCCGGTGCAGGCGCGGCGCGGCTGCTGCGCCTAGCGCTCGAACGGCCTCCAGTTCCCCGGCGACGCCGCCCTCGGCCCCACAATGTAACCGATCGGTTACAAAATGCGCGCCACCACCTGTCCCGTACTCAGCCCGACGCATATATACTCGTATCGCCAGCCGTACTCGATCACCGCTTCTTGGAACGCACGGAACTCGTGTTCTCTCCAGCCCTCGTACCCGAGGTACTCGTCGAACACGATGACGGTACCGCGCGCGATCCGGTCCGCGAGCAGCGTCAGCACCTGCCGGGTTGAACTGTAGATGTCGCAATCCACGTTCATGAAGCGCACCGGACCGGGATGCGTCCGCAGGAAGCCCGGCAGGGTCTGCTCGAACCATCCCCGATGGAGCGTCACGTTGCCGGGAACCGCCGGCATCGCACCCTGCGTCGAATAGCTGCCGCGCGCCTCGGCGCCCCAGGACTCTGGAAGGCCCTCGAAGCTGTCGAACCCATGGACTTGCGCGCCGCACAGGGCGGCGATCTGGCGGATCGATACGCCGAATCTCACGCCGAATTCGAGCACCAGGCCATCGGCGCGTGCCGATTGAAGTCCGATGCGAAAAGCGTCGTGAGAGATGCCTGCGAGTTCCGGAAGGGCGTTCGTCGAGGCCTTGACATGCCGCCAACCCTCGGCGATCGCGCTCGGTTCCACGGTCCACGACTCCACTGCGCCCACCTGGGCGGCGGCGCCCTCCACGTCGCCCGCATAGTCCAGCAAGGCGTGGAGATGCACTCTGGCGCGCGCGTCGCCCGGTCGCATCGCAACGACTTTTCTCAGGCAGTCGATCGAAGGGGCCGGATCGCGCGCATCGAGCACGGCGGAGTGAAGATTGAACAATGCCTCCGGGAAATCCGGCCGCAGGTTCAGCGCCGCCCGCAAGGACTCGATTGCTTCCGCCTTGCGGCCCAGCTCCATCAGCATTAGCCCCAGGCCGTTGTGCGCTTCGGCGAATTTCGGCTCCAGGGACAACGCCGCGCGGTAGCCATCGGCCGCCTCCTCCACCTTGCCGAAGTCGCACAACGCCTTGGCACGATTGACGTGAAAATGCGGATTGCCGGGCGCCAGTTCCAAAGCCCTCTCGAAGAGCTCGATCGCCTCCGCGGGCCTGCCCAGCGCGCACAGCGCGTTGCCGGCATTGCTGTACGCGAGCGCGAACGCCGGATTGAGCGCGTACGCCCTTCGAAAGCAGTCCAGCGCCGGCATTGGCTCGCCATTGAGCAGCAGCGCGCCGCCCAGGTTGCCGTGCATCTCCGCGGAATCCGGCGAGCCGGAGACCGCGATCCGAAACTGCGCGATCGCCTCCTCGAATCGACCCTGCTCAGACTGGAGGATGCCCAGATTGCTGCAGGCCGGGACATAGCCCGCCTCCAGCTCGAGCGCCTTGCGGAAGCACGATTCCGCCTCCCCCGGCCTGCCGGCCGCCCGATACACCAGGCCCAGGTTGCAGTGATACGCCGCCTCCGCGGGATCGCCCGCGATCGCCTTGACCAGGAAGGCGGTCGCCGAATCGATACGTCCGGACTGCAGCGCCGTCAGGCCCAGGGCGTTCAGGCCCGCCGGATCACGCGGATCGGTTTCCAGGACCCGCTTGAACGGGTCCGGGTCGATCGCGCTGTCTCGCGCCAGGCAACAGCGCTTGTACTTCCGTCCACTGCCGCAGGGGCATGGATCGTTGCGCCCGGTCTGTCCCATCGTTCCTCCGCCAGTTCGACCTTCGGCGAACGCGGCGGCACCGCCTGAGCGGTCGCCGCGCAGCCAGATGATCGTCCGCGCGCGGGTACCGCGTGGCCGCGAGTGGACGATCTACGAGGGTTACGCTGACAGGCGGGGTTTGGGAGGATGCTCGGGAATCGCGGCGCTGCAGCGAAGGCAGTGCGGGAACCGGCCGCTCGAGGGGGATGCGGATCCCTCGACCAGCCCGGCCCCGGAACCGAAGGGGGCCAAGGCGGCCAGATGGGAGAACTGATGTCCCACGCAATCATCGTGGGTGTGGTCGTTCTTGCCGCCCGATGACGGCTTTCGGTGATGCTCGACCCAAGGCGGCGCGTCGCCGCCCGCCTCCAGGCAATCGCCATGCGCGAGTTCGCCCGCGGCCGCGTCCCAGCTCAACGCCGGCGAAAGCGCGGTGGCGAGCGAGACCAGCAGGATCAGCCAGGAAACCGAGAACCGTATTCGACGCATTCGGTGCGACTAAAGCCGGTTGGCGGGAGTGTCTATCGAGTCAATGCTTGTGCCCCTTGTGGTCCGCCTTCTGGCCGAGCGAGAACCGAGCCTGTTCGCTTCTCGCGCCCGCGACGCTGAAGCTCACCACCACCTTGGCGTCCTTCGCCACGCTGAACGGCGCCAGCCCCTTGAGGCCTTCTCCAGCCGGCGCAAGCTCGAGCGTGGCCTTGTCCTTGCCGGAGAGCACGGTGGCCGTCGCCTTGACGCTTTTGGCGTCCACCGGCTTGTCGGCCTGGTCGCGCACATAGAGCGTCACCTCGCGGTCCTTCACCGTCAGTTCGACGTGAAACTTTCCGACCTGGACTTCGTGGCCGCCGTGCTTGTCTGACGCCCAGGCGGGCGCCGCCAGGCCCAGCATCGCCGCGAATAGAACAGCTGCTTTCGTCATGTTGCCTCCTTGGTTGATGGTTTCCGGGATTCGCGCCAGGACTCGATCCACTCGTACATGACCGGCAGGACGAGCAGGGTGAGCGCGGTGGATGTGACCAGCCCGCCGATGACCACGGCGGCCAGTGGCCGCTGGGTTTCGGCGCCGACGCCGCCGGCGAGCAACATCGGCAGCAGGCCGAGAATGGCGACGCTGGCGGTCATCAGCACCGGACGCAGCCTGAGCAGGGTGCCCTCGCGCACCGCTTCGCGCAGCGACACCTGCCGCGACACGCGCTGCTCGTGGATGAACGACACCAGCACGATGCCGTTCAGCATCGCGACACCGAACACCGCGATGAAGCCGATCGCCGATGGAACCGAGACATAGAACCCTCCGACCGCCAGCGCAAACACCCCGCCGATAATCGCGAAAGGCACGTTGGCGATGATCAGGCCGGCATAGACCAGCGAGTTGAACGCCAGGTAGAGCAGCAGGAAGATGAGCGCGATGGTGATCGGCACGATGATGGCGAGCCGCGCGAGCGCGCGCTGCTGGTTCTCGAAGGCGCCGCCCCACTCGATGGTGTAGCCCTCGGGCAGCTCGACCTCCCGGCGCACCTTGGCCTCCGCCTCGCGAACGAAACCGTCCACGTCGCGCCCACGCACGTCCATCTGGATCACCGCGTGGCGCTGCAACGCCTCGCGCCGCACGAAGGTGTAGCCCTCCTCGGTATCGATGCTGGCAAGGCGCGACAGTGGCACCAGTGCACCCTGCCCGGTTCGCACCGGCAGGTTGCGCAGCGCCTCGATGTTCTTGCGGAACGCCTCATCGAAGCGCACCGAGATGTCGAAGCGGCGCGTGCCGTCGATCAGGGTCGAAACCGCCTTGCCTCCGATGCCCGTCTGCACCAGCTCGAGCACCTCGTCCGCATTGACCCCGAGGCGGGCCGCAGCGTCGCGGTCGACACGGATGACGATCTGGGGCTTGCCCTGGTTCGCCTCCAGGGCCAGGTCCGCGACTCCCTCCACGCCGCCGAGCGTCTGCTTCATGCGGTCGGCGAGGCGATCGAGCGTGGCGAGGTCGGGCCCGAACACCTTGAGCGCAAGCGTCGCGCGAACGCCCGAGATCAGTTCCTCGACGCGCATCTGGATGGGTTGCGTCGCGGAGAAGACCACGGTCGGAATCGCCTGTTCCAGCGCCTCCTGCATCTGGCGGGACAGCTCCGGCATGCTCATGCGCCTGGGCCACTCCGACTCCGGCTTCACGGCGACCAGCACCTCCATGTAGTTCACGTCGGCGGTCTCGCCCTTCTCGGCGCGGCCGACGGTGGCGAGCACCGAGAGCGTCTGCGGAAACTTCTCCTTCAGCACCTCGTTCACGCGCTGGGAGACGCGCACCGACTCCCGCAGCGAAGTGGCGGGGATGCCGACCACGCGGAACATGATCTCCCCTTCCTGCAGCGTGGGCATGAACTCCTTGCCGAGGAACGGAAACGCCCCCAGCGACACCGCCAGCAGGGCGAGCGCGGCGGATGCCACCGTCTTCCTGCGGGCGAGCGCCCAATCGAGCATCGGCGTGTAGGCGCGTCGCGCCAGGCGCAGCAGCAGCGGATCCTTCTCTTCCTGGACCTTCAGCAGCAGCGAGCACAGCACCGGCACCAGGGTCAGGCTCAGGACTAGCGAGCCCGCCATGGCGAAGGAGATGGCGTAGGCCATCGGCTTGAACAGCTTGCCTTCCAGGCCGGTGAGGCTGAACAGCGGCAGGAACACCACGATGATGATGAGAATGGCGAACGCGATGGGTTGCGCGACCTCCCGCGCCGCGTGGCCCACCACCGAGGTGAGCGTCGCGCCGGGGTGCCGGTGCGCCAGCTGCCGGAACGTGTTCTCCACCATCACCACCGCGCCGTCCACCATCATGCCGATGCCGATGGCGAGGCCCGCCAGCGACATCAGGTTGGCCGACATGCCGAAGCGCTGCATCAGGATGAACGCGAACAGCATGGCGAGGGGCAGGGTCGCGATCACCACCAGCGCCGAGCGCAGCTCGCCCAGGAACAGGAACAGCACCAGGGCCACCAGGATCGCGCCCTCGATCAGGGTGCGGCTGGCGGTGCCGAGCGCCTTGTCGACGATGTCGGTGCGGTCGTAGACCGGGTTCAGGGTGACGCCCTTTGGCAGCGCCTGCTGCGCGACCGCCAGCTTCGCCTTCACCGCTTCCACCACGTTCTTCGCGTTCTCCCCGATGCGGGATAGCGCGATGCCGAGCACCACTTCCTTGCCGTCCTTGGTGACCGCGCCGAAACGCGGCGCGGGGCCCTCCTCCACCCGCGCGACGTCGCGCACGAAGACCGGCGTGCCCCCGCGAGACGCGAGGACGATGTTGCCGATGTCCTTGGCGTCCCGCACCAGTCCGAGACCTCGCACCAGGTACTGTTCCGCGCCCAGGTCGATCGACTGCCCGCCGACCTGGCGGTTGTTGGCGGCGAGCGCTTCCATCACCTCCTTGAAGGCGACGCCGTACTTCACGAGCTGCGTCGGGTCGACCACCACCTGGAACTGCTTCTCGTGGCCGCCCCAGGTGGTGACGTCGTCCACCCCCGGCGCGGTGCGCAGCGAAAGGCGCACCGTCCAGTCGTGCAGGGTGCGCAGGTCCATCGCGCCCAGCTTCTGGTCGGCGGACTCGATCGTGTACCAGAACACCTGGCCCAGGCCCGAGCTGTTGGGGCCGAGCTCGGGCTCGCCATAGCCCTGCGGGATGCGCTCCCGGGCCTCGGCCACCCGCTCGCCCACCAGGCGCCGGGCGAACCAGATGTCTACGTCGTCGCGGAAGTACACGCCGACGTAGGACAGGCCGAACAGCGAGACCGAACGGATGACCTCGACGCCGGGCAGGCCGGCCAGCGCGGTTTCGATGGGCGTGGTGAGCAGGCGCTCCACGTCCTCCGCCGCGAGGCCCGGCGACTCGGTATACACGTTCACCTGGTTCGGCGTCACATCCGGAAACGCATCCACCGGAACCGTCCTGACGGCCTGTATGCCGAACACGCCGAGCACGACGAAGGCGAGCGCCACCAGCAGGCGGTGGCGCAGCGAAGCATTGACGATCGCGTCGAGCATGGCGTCCTCAGTGTCCGTGACCGTCGCCGAGCTGCCCCTTCAGGAGCCGCGCCTTCAGCGCGTAAACCCCCTCATGCGCGACCAGCTCCCCCGGCCTGATGCCGGATTTCACGACGACGCGCCCGTTGAAGCGCTCGCCCAGTTCCACCGGCCGCGCCTCGAATCCGGCCGCCTCCTCGATGAACACCGTAGGCAGGCCCCGCACCAGCGTCACCGCGCCTTCGGGCACCGCGAGAACCTTGCGCTCGCCCCCGGTGCGGATCGACACGCTGGCGAACATCTGCGGCCGCAGCAGGCCCCTGGCGTTGTCCAGCTGGATGATCGCCTTCACGGTGCGCGTCTCCTTGTTCAGGACCGCGCCGAGGTGATTGACCTTCCCCGCGAAGGTCTCCTCCGGAAAGGCGGCGACGCGCGCCCGCGCCTCGGCCCCTACGCGGACCCTGGCGATCTGCGCCTCCGGGATGTCCGCCTCGACCCACACGGTGGAGAGATCGGCGACCGTGAACAGCGGCTCGTCCGGCTTCGCCAGTTCGCCCAGCACCGCCTTGCGCTCGATCACCACGCCGGCAAGCGGCGCCGGCACCGGGAACGTGGCGCGCGACTGCGCCCCGTTGCCGCCCGAGGGCGCCATGCCGAGCATCCTCAGCTTGTCGGCGGCGGCCTGAAGCTGGGCGCGGGCTTTCTCATGATCGCCCCGCGCGCGCTGGTGCTCCTTGGCCGGGATGATCTGCTCGGCGTGAAGCCGCTCGGCGCGCTGGTGCGCGGACTCCGCAACCGCGGCCTCCGCGGCGGCCTGCGCGTACGCGGCCTGCGCCTCCCCGGCTTCCATGCTCTCCAGCGTGGCGAGCGTCCTGCCCTGCGCCACCCGGTCGCCCAGCTTCGCGCCGACGCCGACGATGCGCCCGGGCAATCGGGGCGTGACATGCGCCAGGCGTTCCCGGTTCGGCTCCACGGTCGCGGTGGCGACGATGGCGTCGGCGAGCGATTCTTCCGCGAGCGCTTCGGTGCGAATGCCTGCCCGCGCCAGCTCCTCGTCCGATACCCTCACCAGGTTCGGGTTCTCGTCCTTGTGCTCGTCCGCTTTCGCCTCGGCCGCCTTGTCATGGCCATGACCATCGCCGTCCTTGCAACCCGCGGCCAAAAGAGCCATGGCCAGCGCGGTCGCGATCGCAAGCATCTTTCGCTTCATTTCCCGGTTCCTTTCAAATCTTCAGTCCAGCCCGCGGCGCGCTCCAGCGTGACGCGCGCGAGGCGCAGTTCGGTTTCCGCTTCCAGTACATCGCGCCGCAGTTCCGCGAGCTGGCGATTCACGACCACCAATTCAAGGGCGCCGATCTCCCCTTCCTCGAACGCGCGCCGCGACAGGCGCTGGTTCTCCTCCAGCGTGCGCGCCACCGAGTCGCGCAGGCGCCCGGCGCGCGATTCCAGCTGGCTCACGCGCAGCCATTGCGCGCGCACCGCCGCCTGGATATCGCGCTCGGAGGACTGCTTCTCGATCTGCGCCTGCGCCAGTTCGGTCATGGCGCGGCCGACGCCCGCGTCATTGCGCCGGAACACCGGCAGCGGAACCGAAACGGCAAAGCCGAGCACGTTCTCCCGCAGTCCGGGGGGGCCATCGCGGCCGGTGGTAATGCCGAGCGTGAGATCCGGGTACCGGGATGCGCGCTCCAGTGCCAGCCGCTCCCGCGCCGCCTCCTCGCGCTTGCCGAGCGACGCCAGCTTGTGCCGGCGCGCGCTGCTCTGGAGCAGTTCCTCTAGGGTGTAGCCCGCCGCGCGCCGCAACTCCCCCGCGACCTCCGGCAGATCGGCCGGCGGCAGTTGCAGCAGGCTCGCCAGCTCGGCGCGGGACTGCGTGATCAGTTCTTCGACCTGGGTCAGCTGGTTGCGCGCCCGCTCAGCCTCCACCTTCGCGAGATTGCGCTCGAGGCGGCTTGTCTCGCCCGCATCCAGGCGCTTCTGCATCGCCGACTCCGCCTGCGCGACCAGCGCCACCGTCTCGCGCTCGACCGCCGCGCGCAGCTGCAGCGCGAGAACCTGCACGAAACGCTCCTCCACCTCGGCCCGCAGTTGCGCGCGCGCCTCCGCGACCTGCGCCTCGACCGTGGCCAGTTCCGCCTCCGCCGCGCCTCGCCGCAGACCCTGCTGCCCGGCGACCTCGAAGGTCTGCGACAGGCCGAGCGTCCAGCCGCGATGGCGCTCGTCGGCCTGCGGGATGCGCGTCCGGGAACCCTCGAGCGACGCCTCGGGGTTGTTCCAGAGCGGCGCCCGGCTTTCGGCAAGCTGGCCCCGCGCGCCATGCGTCGCGGCCGCGGCCGAGCGCAGGGCGGGATTGCGCTCCTCCGCGAGGCGCCAGGCTTCGGGCAGCGTGAGCGCCTGTGCGCCGGCGTCCGCCATGGCAAGCGAAGCAAGCGCCGCCAGCGCGGCGGCGCGCATACGTGACTGCATGATGACTCTCCTGTGCGATCGCCCGGAAACGCCGGGCGGCGAACCCTAGAACCCTGCGGGGCTCAGGAGAGGCGCGGCGGGCGGAGGAAAGTGTCCGTGAACCGGGAAAGGAATGGCGCGCCTTCCGCCGATAGGGCGGACCCCATAGCGGGCGCGGAGAAAAGCGCCACTATGTCGTCCAGCGCGCCGTACAGGTGCGCAGAGGAATGGCACGCGCAGCAATGATCGCAATCGACCCCGCCTTGAGGAGGCGCATGCGGTTCGGATTGGGATACTTCGTGCTGCAGATCGGAAGACGTCCCGGCCACGGCAAGGCCGCCGGCGCCCAGGCCGATCAGCACGGCCAGCACCAGCGCGATTTTCCGGGTCCAGGAGAACGTCATGGCGCGCGTACTATACCTCAGCGCCGACGGAATGGCGCAGTTCGTTTCGCGCCCGCCGGATCACCTGCGCGCTTGCATGCAGGCTGAGCGACGCCATCATCAGGGCCACCGCGACGTCGGGCCATAGCGCGCCGGTGAGGGCCACGCCCGCGGCGGCGCATAGCACCGCGACATTGCCGATCGCGTCATTGCGCGTGCATAACCAAACCGCGCGCATGTTCGCGTCGCCTTCGCGCCACACGTACAGCAAAGCCGCGACGCCGAGATTGGTCGCGAGCGCGAGCAAACCCACGATGCCCATCGTCGCCGGCTCCGGCGGAACGCCCGCTGAGAAGCGCCACCCTGCGTACCCGAGTACCGCCGCGCCGTAGAGTCCCATTGCGATGCCTTTGCCAAGCGCCGCGCGCGACGTCCATAGTCCGCCCGCGGCCATCGCGGCGAGGCTGATGCCATAATTGGCCGTGTCCCCCGCGAAGTCCGCAGCATCCGCGGCGAGCGATACGGAACCGGACGCCGCGCTGGCCGCCAGCTCGACCAGGAACATGGCCAGGTTGGCGGCCAGGGCGATCCACAGGACCTTGCGGTAACGCGGGTCCGGGGAAGCGGGGGCCACGTGGCCGCAGCACTTCTGGCTCATGGCGGCATTGCAAACCCTGTAGCAGGTATCAAGTCAAGCCCGACGGAGACGAGCCATGCGAATTGGCGAACTGGCGACGAAGGCGGACGTGGACGTGCAGACGGTCCGCTACTACGAACGCGAAGGCCTGATCGGCGCGCCCGGGCGCACGCCGTCGGGCTACCGCAGCTACCGGGCCGCGGACCTGGAGCGGCTGATCTTCATACGTCATTGCCGCTCGCTGGACATGCCGTTGGCCGACGTTCGCAGGCTGCTAGAGCTCTCGAGCGACCGTTCGGTGTCCTGCGACGAGGTGAACGGCCTGCTGCACGCGCACCTTGCGCGCGTACGCGCGAAGCTCGCCGCGCTACAGGAACTGGAGAAGCAGCTTGCGGCGCTGGATGCGCAGTGCAGCGCGGGCCATCGGGTCGCCGACTGCGGCATCCTGGAGGAGCTGATCCGCGCGGCCCACGGCGAAGCCTGCGCCTGCCATCCCGCCGGCGCCGGCCCCGGCGGCGTCGCGGACGGGGAGATGTAACCGATCGGTTACATTTGGTCGAATAGCCGCCGGATCCCCGGCAGCGCAGCCAAAGCCGCCCGCTCCCCGGCCGCGATGTGTTCCGAAACGACCTTCGCGGACATGTCGTGGTGTTCCGGAATCGGCGGCTCGAGCGCGACATCGGCACTGGCGCGCTCCTCCATCGCGAGCTTGCGGGTGAGTATCGAGAAGCCCTGGTAGAGCGCGTCGAAGGGATCGTCCAGGTCCGCCTGGCCGGGCGGAAACGTCACGTCCACGGCCAGCACCCGTTTCGCCCCCAGTTGGCGCGCCGCCTCCACCGGGACCGGAGATGCGATGTTTCCGTCCACGAGCAGCCGGCCTCCGCGCCGCACCGGCTCAAGCAACCCGGGCGCGCTGGAGGACGCCTGCACCGCTTCGCCAGCGTCGCCCCGGTCGAGGATCACCCGCTCGCCCGTGCGCAGGTCCGTCGCGATTGCCGCGAAGCGCACCGGCAGCGCCTCGATCGTTCGGCCTCCCACCTGAGCGCGCACGAAGCGTGCGATGCCCGCGCCGCTGAACACGCCCAGGTTCGGGAACACCCAGTCGCGCAGGGTGTTCGGGCTCAGCCGCGCGCCCAACCGCTCGATGGCCGCGGCTGGAAGGCCGGCGGCATGGAGCGCGCCCACCAGGCTGCCGGCGCTGGAGCCAACCACGAAGTCCGGCTTCAATCCGTGCTTCTCCAGCACCCGGAGGACGCCGATATGGCCGTAGCCGCGGCAGCCGCCGCCACCCAGCACCAGCGCGACCAGTGGGCGCTTCGATTGCTGCGCCGAAGCGGCGGAACCGAGTGCGAGACCCGCCGCGGCCCCTACGAACTCTCTCCGGTTCACGTCCGCTTCCTCCGCATCAGGTAGAACGCCGCAGGAATCACCAGCATCGACAGCAGCGGCGCGGTGATCATGCCGCCGATCATCGGCGCCGCGATGCGTTGCATCACCTCCGCCCCGGTACCTTCGCTCAACAGCAGCGGCGCGAGGCCGCCCAGGATCACCGCCACCGTCATTGCCTTGGGCCTGACCCGCTGCACCGCGCCCTCGTCGAGCGCCTCGATCAGTTGCGCATCCGTCAAGGCGCCGCCATGCCGGCCGATGGCCTGCTTCAGGTACACCAGCATCACCACGCCGAACTCCGCGGCGAGTCCCGCCAGCGCGATGAAGCCGATGGCGCCCGCGACCGACAGGTTGTGCCCCAGCAGCCAGATCAGCCAGAAGCCGCCGATCAGGGCAAAGGGCAGCGTTGCCATGATGAGCAGCGCCTCCCCGGCGCGCCGGAAGGCGAGGTACAACAGCACGAAGATGATCAGCAGCGTGAACGGCACCACCACCGCCAGCCGCGCCTTCGCCCGCTCCAGGTACTCGAACTGGCCGGACCAGGCGAGCGACACTCCCGCGGGGAGCTTCACCGCCGCCGCCACCGCGCGCTGCGCGTCCCCGACCACCGAGGCGAGGTCGCGGCCGCGGATATCGACGTAGATCCAGCCCGAGAGCCGCGCGTTCTCCGAGCGCAGCATCGGCGGGCCGTCCGAAATCGATATCTGCGCGACCGAGCCGAGCGTGAGCTGGGCGCCGGACTCGGCCACGAAGGCGAGGTTCCGCAGGTCCTCGATCGAGTCACGCAGCTCGCGCGGATAACGCACGCTGATGGGGAATCGCCTGCGGCCTTCGATGGTCTCCCCGATGGTTTCGCCGCCGATCGCGCTCGCCACCACGGACTGGACATCGGCGATGCTCATGCCATGGCGCGCGGCGGCAAGGCGGTTCACCGTGACGTCGATGTAGCGCCCCCCCGCGACCCGCTCGGCGAGCGCCGAGGACACGCCCGGAACGTCCTTGACCACGCGCTCGATCTCGCCCGCCACGCGCTCGATCTCCGCAAGATCGTTTCCCGAGACCTTGATGCCGAGCGGGCTCTTGATCCCGGTGGCCAGCATGTCGATGCGGTTGCGGATCGGCGGGATCCAGATGTTGGCCAGCCCCGGAAGCTGGAGCAGGCGGTCGAGTTCCTCGACCAGCTTCTCCGGGGTCATGCCGGGCCGCCACTGGTCGCGGGGCTTCAGTTGCACCGTGGTTTCGACCATCTCCAGCGGCGCCGGGTCGGTCGCCGTCTCGGCGCGGCCGATCTTGCCGAACACGCGCAGCACCTCGGGCACGGTCGCGATCAGCTTGTCAGTCTGCTGCAGGATCTGCGCCGCCTTGCCCGGGGACAGCCCGGGCAGCGCCGAGGGCATGTAAAGGAGATCCCCTTCGTAGAGCGGCGGCATGAACTCGCCCCCGATCCGCGCAACCGGGTAAGCCGTCGCCGCCAGCGCCACTGCCGCGACCAGCAGCGTTGCCTTGGGCCAGCGCAGCACCCATGCCAACAGCGGGCGGTAGACGGCGATGAAGAAGCGATTGAGGGGATTGCTCCGCTCGACCGGGATCCGTCCCCGGACCAGGTAGCCCATGAGCACCGGGACCAGCGTCACCGCAAGGATCGCGGAGGCGGCCATGGCGTAGGTCTTGGTATAGGCGAGCGGCGAGAACAGCCGCCCCTCCTGAGCCTGCAGCGCGAACACCGGGACGAAGGACAGCGTGATGATGAGCAGCGAAAAGAACAAGGCGGGCCCGACTTCGACCGCCGCCTCGCCCACCAGCCGCCAGCGCTCCTCGCCGGAAGCCGTCCTGCCCTCCAGCTTCTTGTGCGCGTTCTCGATCATCACCACGGCGGCATCCACCATGGCGCCGATCGCGATCGCCAAGCCTCCCAGCGACAGGATGTTCGCGTTCACGCCCTGGTAGTGCATGACGATGAACGCGGCGAGGATGCCCAGCGGCAGGGTGACGATGGCGACCAGCGCCGAGCGCAGATGAAAGAGAAACACGAAGCACACCAGCGCGACCACCAGGAACTCCTCGGCGAGCTTCTCGCCCAGGTGGCGCACGGCCCGCTCGATCAGGCCGGAGCGGTCGTAGGTGGTGACGATCTCGACGCCCGGCGGCAGGCTCCGCGACAGCTCGGCCAGCTTCGCCTTGACCGCGGCGATGGTCTCCAGCGCATTCTTGCCCGAGCGCATGATGACCACGCCGCCCGCGACCTCGCCCTCGCCGTCCAGCTCGGCGATGCCGCGCCGCATCTCCGGCCCGACCTGCAGCCGCGCGACGTCGCCCAACAACACCGGCACGCCGCCCGCCCCGGTCGCAAGCGGAATGGCACGGAAGTCCTCCAGCGTCTTCAGGTAGCCGCTCGCGCGCACCATGTACTCGGCCTCCGCGAGTTCCACGACCGAGCCGCCGGTCTCGCGGTTCGCGGCCTGCACCGCCGCGATCACGCGCGAGTGCGGAATGCCGTAGGCGCGCAGCCGCTGCGGATCGAGCTGGATCTGGTACTGGCGCACCATCCCGCCTACCGACGCCACCTCAGCCACGTTGGCGACGCTCTTCAGCTCGAACTTCAGGAACCAGTCCTGGATCGCGCGCAGCTCGCCCAGGTCGTGGCGGCCGCTGCGGTCCACCAGCGCGTACTGGAAGATCCAGCCAACGCCGGTGGCATCCGGCCCCAGCGCAGGTTTGGCCTGCGCCGGCAGGCGCGACTGGACCTGGTTCAGGTACTCCAGCACCCGGGACCGCGCCCAGTAGGGGTCGACGCCGTCCTCGAACAGGATGTAGACGAAGGAGTCGCCGAAGAACGAGTATCCGCGCACCGTCTTCGCGCCGGGCACCGACATCATGGTGGTGGTGAGCGGGTAGGTGACCTGGTCCTCGACGATGCGCGGCGCCTGGCCGGGGAAGGGCGTGCGGATGATGACCTGCACGTCGGACAGGTCCGGCAGCGCATCCAGCGGCGCGCGAACCACCGCCCACGCTCCCCAGGCGGTGACGAGCAGCGTCGCAACCAGCACCAGGAACCGGTTGGCCAGGGACCAGCGGATCAGGGACGCGATCATTTCGCTGCTCTCTTCTTCAGGCGCTCGATGACGTAGTCCCCTTCCTTGTCCGGCTCGCCGCGCATCTCGAACTCCACCAGGTCGCCCTTGCCGATGCCGGCCAGCGCGTTCGGGTCCGCGACCTGGAATCCCATACTCATGGCCGGCCAGCGGATGGACGGCATCGGGCCATGGTCCAGCTCGATCCGGCCCTTGGCCAGGTCGACTTCGAGCACGCGGCCGCTGCCCGGATGCAAGGCATCCTTGGCGGCCGGCTTCCCGGCGCCTTCGAGGCGCGACAGCGCCCCCTTCAAACTCGCTTCGGAGTCGATCAGGAACTGGCCGGAGGCGACGACCTTGTCCCCCGGCTTGAGCCCCTTGCGGATTTCGCTCCGACCGGCGGCCTCCCGGCCGACCTCGACATCGGCGGCGACAAAACGACCGCCTTCGGCGACGATCACGACATCGCGCTCACCGGTGCGGATGACCGCCTCGGATGGCACCAATACGGACTCCGTGCCCGCCGCCGGAACGATCGAGACGCTGGCGAACATGCCGGGCTTGAGCCGCTGCCCGGGATTGGCGAGCTCGATGCGCACGCGCAGCGTGCGCGTGACCGTGCTTACGTCCGGAAGGATGGCGCCTAGCCTGCCCTTGAAGACCTGCTCCGGCCACCCCGGCACCCGCGCCTCCGCCGCGGCGCCCGGCCTGAGCGCGGCCGCCTGCGCTTCGGGTACCTCGGCGTTCACCCAGACCGTGGACAGGTCCACGAGCCGGAACAAGGCGGCACCGGCCCCGACCGTCATGCCTTCGCGCACAATCAATTCGGCGACGATGCCGGAAATGGGCGAATAAAGCGTCGTGCGGGGACGCGCAACCCCTGCCTGCTCGACCTCGCGAATCTCGCTCTCGCGCATGCCGAGCAGCGCGAGCCGCCCGCGCGCCGCCATTGCCAGCTCGCCTTGCCCCTGCCGGCGCAGGAGCAGGAACTCCTCCTGTGCGGCCGCCCACTCCGGAAACAGGATCTCCACCAGCGGCGCGCCCTTCGCCACCGGGTCGAGCGGCGCGCGCGCGTGCAGCTTCTCCACGAATCCCGCCGCGCGCGTCTGCACCAGCACCACGCCGCGCTCGTTCCAGGCGACCACGCCGACCGCGTCCAGCCTTGGCGCGAGCGTCCCCAGTTCCGCGGCGACCGTGCGAATGCCCAGGTTCTGCACCGAGCCCGCGCTGACCGCGACCCCCGGCCCGGCCCCGGCGCCCGAGTCGGCGTAGACCGGCACCAGCTGCATGTCCATGAACGGAGACTTGCCCGGCTTGTCGAACTTCTGCTGCGGGAACATCGGGTCGTGGTAATAGAGGACCTTGCGCTCCGCCGAGGGCGGTGACGCGGGGGCTGCAGCAGCTGGCTCATGGCCTGCGCTGCGCCGGCCGAGCAGGTAGCCGCCAATCGCGAGGCTTGCGGCAATGACGATGGCAATGAGCGCCTTCATTTCCGTTCTCCCGAAATCTCGAAGTACTGCAGCGCGATCCGCGCGCGTGCCTGCCCGGCGAGAAGGGCCTGCTCCTGCATCCGGCTTTCAATCAGCGCGCGCCGGGCCTCGAGCACGCTCCCCAGGCCTGTGCCGCCGGCACCGTACTGCGCAGCCAGCGACTGAAGGCGAGCGGCGGCATCCGGCAGGATCGTTGCGCGCAGATTGCGCAGCCGGTCGCCGGCGAGGCGCCACTCCTCGCGCACGGCCTGGAGCTCGGCCCGAAGCATCCGGAGCTGGTCCGCGTGCTGCTCTCGCGCCCGCTCCGCCAGCCTGAGCTTCGAGGCGAGCGTGTTGTCCTGCTTCTGTGCCGAGAAGATCGGCAATTCGAACGCGATCTGGAACATGAGCATGTCGGAGCGGCCGCCGTTGCGCGCGTAATACCCCACCTCGACCGTGCGATCGGACTTGGTGGCTTCCCGCGCCAATGCGACATCCGTGTCCGCAAGCGCCTTCTGCCCCGTGAGCAGGCCCAGTTGAGGGTGGTCGGCCAGCGCCGCGAGCAGCGCGTCCGGCTGCGGCGGGTCGCCAAGGACCGGAAGGACCTCCGGCAACGGCCTTGCGGAGGCCGCCTGAACCCAGCGCGACATGCCGGCCCGCCCTCGAGCGGCCTGCGCGGCAAGGTCGAGGCGCCGGTCCGTGATCTGTCCCAGTGCCTGCCGCGCCATCAGCAGGTCCGCCTGGGATGCCTTTCCGGTGCCCAGGGCACTGCGTGCGGACTCGACCAGGAGCACCTGCTCCGCAGCCAACTCGCCGTACAGGCGCTCATTCGCCGCCGCCAGCCACGCCTCCAGCCAGGCAAGCGCAACGTCCCGGCGGATCGTTTGCCTGAGCACGGCCGCCTCGGCGGCGGCCAGTTCGGCCTCGGCCAGCGCGCGCTCGGAACGCAGGCGCCGCTTGTCGCCGCCGGGGATCATTTGCTCCCAGCTGATCCCGACCTGCGTCATGTCGTCGCGAGAGTCGGGGAAACCGCGCGCCGGAAAATTGAGCGCACCCAGCTTCAGGCGCGGGTCGGGCAACGCGGCTTCCGCCTGCGCGCCCAGTTGTCCCGCGCCGCGCGCCAGCTCCAGCGCCTTCAGCGCGGGCTGCTGCTCCAGCGCGAGGCGACGCGCCTCGTCGAGCGTGAGGACCTGCCCGAAGGCGGGCGTGACGGCGGCAAGAGCCGCCAGGAATGCCAATGCGATGTGCATCCGAACCTCCGCGAATCGAACCACCGCCGGCGGATGCCGGCGGTTGCGTTCAACCGCGAGGGATCAGATCTGGAAGGACTGGAACAGGATGCGGGGCGGCGGCGCCGCGGGAAGCGCGCGCCGGTACCGCCGGTCGACGACGCGAAGCGCTTGCACCTCCGGCATCGCCACCACCAGAGCCGGTGCCGCGGACATCGCCGCCACCTGGGGCTGCGGTCTATCCGAGCTCTGGTCAAAACTCAGACAATGGGCGAGGCACAGGTTCGCGTTGCGCGCCGGCTCGTCGTGGCAGGTGGGTTCGCTCGCCTTGCTCAAGAGCGCCGCCGCAGGAGCGACGCGCAGCCAATCGCAGGCCGCCAGGGCGAGCGCGGCTTGGGCGAAAAGAAGTGCGCCCAGCAACGCCAAGGAGGCCCGGCAGCGCGACGATCGGCGAAACATCCCGATATTCTACCTTCAGGGACGCCTGCCTCGAACCCATTCCCAAAATCGCCCGATGGCATAGAGCGCTCCGGGTACCAGGAACGTCGCCAGCAGCAGCGTCGCCAGCCGATCTCCCGGCACCCCCTCCGCAAGCGTCAGCAAGGTCAGGGCGTGCAGCAGCGAAACGACGACCCAGATCGCCGTGAACAGGAACCAGAAACGCACCCACAGCGACACTGGACTCACTGCGCGCCTTTGAACAGCGCTCGCGGCCTCGACAACGCCGCAGGGGCGGGTCCGGTCGAACGGCCCTGCTCCGCGGCGTCCGCCATCCTCAGGGACGCTCCGGCAGTCAATGCGGCGGCGCCGATCAACAGCTCGCGACGTTTCATCCAGCCTCCATCAGTTGACGCGCCGGCCGCGGGCCGCCGCCTTCCACATCTCCATTACCGCGAGCATAAGGATTCCCGCGCCCAGCGTCAGCAGCCAATGCTTCAGATCGAAAGGCGCGAGCTTGAACAGCTCACGGCTCCAGGGCATCAGCACCAGCGCCGCCTGCAACGACGCCGAGGCAGCAACCGCCAGCAAAAGCGCCGGATTGGACAGAATGCCGATCGAGAACAGCGACAGTCGCTCATTGCGGCAGTTAAAGGCGTGGGCAAGCTGCGCCCCGATCAACGTCATGAATGTCAGCGTCCGCGCCAGCTCCAGATCCAGTTCCATGACGTACAGGCAGTAGGCGAAGCTCAGTATGGAGATCGTCGCGATCGCCAAACCCTGCGCCAGTATGGTCATGATCCGGGCGCGAGACAGGATCGCCTCGTCATGGCGCCGCGGCGGCCGCCGCATCAGGTCGGGATCCTTCGGATCGACGGCAAGGGCTAGCGCCGGCAGGCCGTCGGTGACCAGGTTCACCCACAGGATCTGCACCGGCAGCAGCGGCAACGGCAGGCCCAGGAACGTCGCGAACAGCATCAGCAGTATCTCGCCGACGTTGCACGACAGGAGAAAGTGCACCGACTTGCGGATGTTGTCGAAGGTGGCACGGCCCTCCTCCACCGCGGCGGCGATCGACGCGAAGTTGTCGTCCGTCACGACCATGTCGGCCGCCTCCTTCGTCACGTCGGTGCCGGTGATACCCATCGCAACGCCAATGTCGGCGGCCTTAACAGCCGGCGCATCGTTCACCCCGTCCCCCGTCATCGCGACCACCGCGCCGCCGGCCTTCAGCGCCCGCACGATGCGCAGCTTGTGCTCGGCCG
>CAZMDA010000013.1:0-47417 GCA_964564865.1 uncultured Bordetella sp.
CCTGATCATGGTGTTCGGCGCCATCATGCCGGCGTTCGTGGGCTTCGCGAACTGGCAGATCCCGATGATGATCGGCGCGCCCGACATGGCCTTCGCGCGCCTGAACAACTGGTCGTTCTGGCTGCTGCCCTTCGCCGCCGCGCTGCTGATCCTGTCGTTCTTCATGCCGGGCGGCGCCCCGGGCGTGGGCTGGACGCTGTACGCCCCGCTCACGGTGCAGATGGGCATCGGCATGGACCTCACCATCTTCGCGGTGCACATCCTGGGCATGAGCTCGATCCTGGGCTCGATCAACATCATCACCACCATCCTCAACATGCGCGCGCCGGGGATGACGCTGATGAAGATGCCCCTGTTCTGCTGGACCTGGCTGATCACCGCCTACCTGCTGGTGGCGGCGATGCCGGTGCTCGCGGGCGCGGTCACCATGTCCCTCACCGACCGCCACTTCGGCACCTCGTTCTTCAACGCCGCCGGCGGCGGCGACCCGGTGCTGTACCAGCACATCTTCTGGTTCTTCGGCCACCCCGAGGTGTACATCATCGCGCTGCCCGCCTTCGGCGTCGTGTCGCAGGTGATCCCGGCGTTCTCGCGCAAGCCCCTGTTCGGCTACGCCTCGATGGTCTACGCCACCTCCGCGATCGCGATCCTGTCCTTCATCGTCTGGGCGCACCACATGTACACCGTGGGCATGCCGGTGCAGGGCCAGCTGTTCTTCATGTACGCGACCACCCTGATCGCGGTCCCCACCGGGGTCAAGGTGTTCAACTGGGTGGCGACGATGTGGAAGGGCTCGCTCACCTTCGAGACGCCGATGCTGTTCGCGATCGGCTTCCTGTTCCTGTTCACGCTGGGCGGCTTCACCGGCCTGGTGCTGTCGCTGGTGCCGATCGACATCCAGCTGCACGACACCTACTACGTGGTGGCGCACTTCCACTACGTGATGGTGGCGGGCGCCCTGTTCGCCGCCTTCGCGGGCGTGTACTTCTGGCTGCCGAAGTGGACCGGCCGGATGTACGACGAGACCCTGGGCAAGTGGCACTTCTGGCTGACGATGATCTTCTTCAACGTCACCTTCTTCGTGCAGCACTTCTCGGGCCTGGCGGGCATGCCGCGGCGCATCCCGGACTACCCGCTCATGTTCGAGACCTGGAACAAGATCAGCTCGATCGGCGCCTTCGGCTTCGGCCTGTCGCAGCTGCTGTTCCTGTACATCGTGCTCAAGGCGATCCGCAGCGGCGAGAAGGCCCCGGACAAGGCCTGGGAGGGCGCCGACTCGCTGGAGTGGACGCACCTGCCCACGCCGGCGCCGTACCATTCCTTCGAGACCCCGCCGGTCGTGAAGTAGGCCGGGCGGCGCGATGACCCATGAGCCGGAGCTCGCCGTGAGCCGCAACCTGAAGACCGCGCTGCTGCTGGGCGCGGTCTCGCTCACCACGTTCGTGCTCATCATCGCCAAGTACTGGATCATGAATGGCTGAGGCCGCGGCCCCGGAGGCGAGCAAGGCCGAGCAGCAGGCGGAGCTGCGGCGCGAGAACCGCGGCTTGTCCGCGCGCCTGTCCATCGTCGCCGTGGCCATGTTCGGCTTCGGCTTCGCGCTGGTGCCGTTTTACGACGCCATCTGCCGCGCCCTGGGCGTCAATTCGCTCACCGCGCGCGCGGAGATCCCGGCCAACACGCAGGTGGACACCAGCCGCCTGATCACCATCGAGCTGGACGCCAACGCGCACAACATGCCCTGGCAGTTCCGGCCGCTGGTGCGGCACCTCCAGGTCCATCCGGGCCAGCTGGTCCAGGTGGAGTACGAGATCGCCAACGTGCGCAGCGCCCCGGTGACCGGCCAGGCGGTGCCCAGCTACGGGCCGGTGCGCTCGGGCGCCTTCGTGCGCAAGCTCGACTGCTTCTGCTTCACGCAGCAGACGCTCGGCCCGGGCGAGACGCGGCGCATGCCGGTGAGCTTCACCGTCGACGCCTCGCTGCCGGCCGACATCCATTCGATGACGCTGTCCTACACCTTCTTCGAGGTGGCCGGGACGGCGGGATCCGGCGCGGCGGCGCCGGGTAAGGCCGCCAGGGGGAGCATCTAGTGGGGGGCGCCGTGAAGCCAGCCTCGTTCCTCGACGTCGTCAAGACCGTGCTCGCCGGCGCGATCGGCATCCGCCGCCGGGTGGACCACGAGCGCGCGCCGGTGAAGCCGGTGCACATCATCATCGCGGGGATCGTCTTCGCGGTGCTCTTCATCTTCACCCTGCTCACGATCGTGAAGATCGTGCTCAGCCAGGCCTAGAAGGACCAGGGAGAACAACATGGAACACGGCGCCAGCCCCACCGCCCGCCAGGGCCACTACTACGTCCCGCAACCGATGCCCTGGCCGGTCATGGGCTCGCTGTCCATCTTCCTGCTCGCGCTGGGCGGGGTGTTCGTCATGAACGGCGCCGGCGGCGGCTGGGTCGGCATGGCCGGCGGCCTGGTTCTGCTCACTTACATGATGTTCCGCTGGTTCGGCGACGTCATCCGCGAGTCCGAGGGCGGCAAGTACGGCCGCTGGGAGGACGTGTCGTTCCGCTGGGGCATGAGCTTCTTCATCTTCTCCGAGGTGATGTTCTTCGCCGCGTTCTTCGGCGCCCTGTTCTGGGCGCGGGTGATGTCGGTGCCCGACCTCGCCAGCCTCGAGCACCGCGAGCTGCTGTGGCCCGGCTTCAGCGGGCACTGGCCCTCGGCGGGGCCGGCGTTCGAGGAGAAGTTCTCGACCATGGCCGCGTGGGGGCTGCCGGCGATCAACACCGCGCTGCTGCTCGCCTCCGGGGTGACGGTGACCATCGCCCACTGGGCGCTGATCCAGGGCAAGCGCGGCGTGCTGAACCTGTTCCTGTTCCTGACCATCCTGCTGGGCGTGATCTTCCTCGGCGTGCAGGCCTACGAGTACAGCCACGCCTACGCCGACCTGAACCTGAAGCTCACCACCGGGGCCTACGGCTCGACGTTCTTCATGCTGACCGGGTTCCACGGCTTCCACGTCACCATCGGCGCGATCATGCTGACCGTGATCTGGTTCCGCTGCCTGTCGGGGCACTTCAAGCCGGAGCACCACTTCGCCTTCGAGGGCGTGGCCTGGTACTGGCACTTCGTGGACGTGGTCTGGCTCGGCCTGTTCATCTTCGTCTACTGGCTGTAGACGTCCTGGGCGGCCCTACAGCCGGCCGGGAATCAGGCCGAAGTAGTAGCCGGCCATCAGGGCGGCGAACAGCGTCACCGACAGGCCGACGCGCAGCGCGAGCGCGCGCAGCATGCGCCTGGAGCCGGTCCGCTCGGTCATCAGGTAGTAGAGGGCCGAGCCCATGCTCGCGACGATCAGCACCAGCATGGCGATCACGACATAGCGCATACGGTGCACAGTGCATCGCCCGTCCATGACTGTCAACGAATGAACGCCGCCGCCCTCCGCTTCCGGCCGCGTTGGTGGGCCGCGCTGCTGGCTGCGGCCGGCTGCGGCGCGGGCGTGCTGCTCGGCAACTGGCAATCCGGGCGCGCGGAGGACAAGCGGGCCGCGGCGGCGGCCGAGAAGCGCGTCACGCTGCGCGGCGCCTTCGTGGCGAAGTACACCGTGTTCCTCGACAACAAGGTCCATCGCGGCCGCGCGGGCTACCACGTGGTGCAGCCGCTGCGCCTCGCCGACGGCAGCCACGTGCTGGTGAACCGCGGCTGGGTCGCGGCCGATCCGCGCCGCGAGCGCCTGCCGGAGGTGCGGACGCCCGCCGGCGAGGCATCGGTCGAAGGCGTCCGCCTCGAGCGCTTCCCGCGCGCCATGAGCGCCGGGCCGCGCCCGGAGGGGCTGGTCTGGCAGAACATCGAGTTCGGCGAGTTCGCCGCCTGGTCGGGCCTGACGCTCGCGCCATACGCCGTGGAGCAGCACTCCGCGCTCGAGGACGGCCTCGCGCGGGAGTGGCCGCGCTCGGACGCCGCGGTGGACAAGCACCGCAGCTACGCCCTGCAGTGGTACTCGCTCGCCGCGCTCAGCGTCGTCCTCTTCCTCGTCCTCGGGTTCCGCCGCGATGCCCCTGCCCGGTAAAGGCTCGCCCTGGCTCGGGGATCCGGTCAAGCGCGGCCGGGTGAAGTTCCTGCTGCTCGGGCTGTTCTTCTGCCTCCCGGTGGCCGCGGGCTGGATCGCGTGGTGGCTGGACCTGGCGCCGGGGACCACCAGCAACTACGGCACGCTGCTGCCGCCGCAGCCGGTGCCGCCGGGCCCGCTCGCGGCCGTCAAGGGCAAGTGGGTGCTGGTGCAGTTCGACTCCGGAGCGTGCGACGCCTACTGCGAGCGCAAGCTGTACTTCATGCGCCAGGTGCGGCGCGCCACCGGGAAGGAGGTCCAGCGCGTCGAGCGCGTCTGGGTGGTCACCGACGCCAAGTCTCCGGCGCCGGCGCTGCTGGCGGCGATCGAAGGCACCGTGCTGGTGGCGGCCGACGAGCGGTTGCTGGCGGCGTTCCCGGCCGAGGGCTCGCCGGCGGCGCACATCTACCTCGTGGATCCGATCGGCAACCTCATGCTGCGCTTCCCGCGCGACCCGGATCCGTCGCGCATGATCAAGGACCTGCAGCGCCTGCTCCGGGTTTCGCGCTTCGGCTGAGGGTCCGGCGTGATAACATTTGCCTCCCTTGTCCGCTGATTCCATTCGCAATTCCCGGTTTTCGGGCTTCGCCCGGCAGGCGCGCGCCCGCATCGCCGCTTTCTACGCGCTGACCAAGCCGCGCGTGGTGTCGCTCATCGTCTTCACGGCGGTGATCGGCATGCTGCTCGCCTCGCCGGGCATGGTGGCGCCGCAGCTGTTGCTGGCCGGCACCGTCGGCATCGCGCTGGTGGCCGGGGCCGCCGCCGCGATGAACTGCCTGGTGGAGCAGAAGATCGACGCGCGCATGCAGCGCACCAGCTGGCGTCCGCTGCCGCGCGGCGAGCTGACGCCGCTGCAGACGCTGGTGTTCGCCGGCGCGGTGGGCGGGCTGGGCCTGTGGATCCTGGTGCACTACGTCAATGCCCTCACCATGTGGCTGACGCTCGCCACCTTCGTCGGCTACGCGGTGGTGTACACCGTGATCCTGAAGCCGCTGACGCCGCAGAACATCGTCATCGGCGGCGCCTCCGGCGCGATGCCGCCGGTGCTGGGCTGGGCCGCGGTCACCGGCGAGGTGACCACCGAGCCGCTGCTGCTGTTCCTGATCATCTTCGCCTGGACGCCGCCGCACTTCTGGTCGCTTGCGCTGTATCGCACCGAGGACTACGCCAGGGCGGGCGTGCCGATGCTGCCGGTGACCCACGGCCAGGCCTATACGCGGCTGCAGGTCCTGCTCTACACGATCATCCTGTTCGGGGTTTCGCTGCTGCCGTACTCGATCCGCATGAGCGGGCTGCTGTACCTCGGCGCGGCCGCGGTGCTGGGCGCGGCCTACCTCTGGTACGCGGTGCGCATCTATCTTTCGTACAGCGACCGCCTCGCGCGCGCCTGCTTCCGCTACTCCATCGTCTACCTCGCCGCATTGTTCGCGGCGCTGCTCGTTGACCACTACCTGGCGCTCTAGCATCGTCCTGCTCGCCGCGCTGGCGCTGGCGGCCTGCAGTCCGGAAGCACCGAAGTTCCGCAGCACCGACATCACCGGCGCCGAGTTCGGCCGCGAGCTGGCGCTCAACGGCCACGACGGCAAGCCGCGCACGCTGGCGGATTTCCGCGGCAAGGCGGTGCTGGTGTTCTTCGGCTACACCCACTGTCCCGACGTCTGCCCGACCACGCTCGCCGACGCCGCGCAGGCCCTGAAGGCCCTGGGCAAGGACGGGGACCGGGTGCAGGTGCTGTTCGTTACCGTGGATCCCGAGCGCGACACGCCGGAGGTGCTGGTCAGGTACGTCCCGGCGTTCGACGCGCGCTTCCTCGGCCTGCACGGCGATGCCGCGGCGATCCAGAAGGCGGCGAAGGAGTTCAAGATCTACTACGAGAAGCGGCCCGGCAAGGCGCCGGGCGAGTACACCATGGACCACAGCGGGCAGAGCTACGTGTTCGACCCGCAGGGCCGCATCCGCCTGCTGCTGCGGCCTGACCGCCTGTCGCAGGACCTGGCCGGGGACCTGCGCGCGCTGCTGAGGGAGTGAGGCAGCCGGCGCGCCGACGGCGCGCCGTAGGGATTCCCCTACAAGGGGTAGTGCCTTCCCGACGTATGCTCTACAACCCGGTCCGGCCGGGCAACCATGAGCCTGCGCGCCCGCATCCTGCTGTTGGTTTTCCTGGCGACAGTCGTCCCGGCGGCGCTGCTCGGGCTGTACCTGCTCGAGAACCGCAACAGCCGCGTCGCCGAGGCCGAGAAGGGGCTCAGCGCGCTGGCGATCCACGCCGCCGGTACGCTGCGGGACCGGGTGGCGGGCACGGTGCAGTTGCTGCACGGTCTGTCCCGGGCGCCCGACCTCGAGACTGCCGAGCGCGATGCCTGCTCCGCGTTCCTCGGCGAGGTGCTGAAGCGCTATCCGCAGTACACCGGCCTCCTGACCATCCGCCCGGACGGCCAGCTGCATTGCGATTCCCTGCGCACCGGCCGCACGCTCGACCTGAACGACCGCGCCTACTTCAGGCAGGCCAGCGCCACCGGCGAGCCCGCCTTTGAACTGGTCTACGGGCGCCTGACCGGCATCGCGGTGCTGCAGATCGCGTTCCCCGCGCTCGATTCGGGCGGGAACCTGAAGTACATCCTGCTCGCGTCGCTCAACCTGCCGCAGTTCGGGGCCGGGGCCGCCACTGCGAGCCCGTACCCCGGCTTGGAGCTGGTGATCTGGGACCGCCAAGGGACCGTGATGGTGCGCCATCCTGATTCGGGCGCGAAGAAGCTCGCGGGCAGCTCGCTGAAGGACGCGCCCCTGTTCCGGTTCGCCCGCGATTCGCGCGCCGGCGATACGGCGAGCCTGCCCGGTCCCGATGGCGCGGAGCGGATCTGGGCCCTGGGGATCCTGGAGGGACCCGCGGACACCGGCCTGCGCATCACAGCCGGGATCACCCGGGACGTCCTCCTGGCGGAAGCCGACCGCGAGCTGCGCCAGGCGATGGGCCTGCTTGCGGCGGCAACGCTGCTTGCCTTCGTGGGCGCCTTGCTGATCGCGGAGATCGGCATCCGGCGCCACCTGCAGCGGATCGCCGGCGCAGCGGCGAAGCAGGGCAGCGGCGAGTCCGCCGCGCGCATCGGGCCGCCCTATCCGGGCGGCGAACTGGGCGCGCTCATGCGCCGGCTCGATGCCACCGCCGACGCGGTGCAGGCCCAGCAGGTCGAGATCCGGCGCACCAACCGCACGCTGCGCATGCTGAGCGAGATCAACTCCACCATCGTGCGGGTCCGCAAGCGCGACGAGCTGCTGGCCGAGGCCTGCCGCATCGCCGCCGAGGACGGCGGCTTCGCGGTGGCCTGGATCGGACTGGTCGATCGCGAGAAGCAGCACGTCTACCCGGCGGCCTGGCGCGGCCTGGACGAGCCGTACCTCGCCGCGATCCGGCGCGGGATCGACTCGCCCGTGGGCATCGCCGCGGCCGCGATCCGCGAGCGGCGCGTGGTGGTGGTGGAGGATTCAGCGGCGGATCCGCGCCTGAGCGGCACCGGGCACGCGATCCGCATGGGGTCGCGGTCCGCGGCCGCGCTGCCGATCGCCGTTGCGGGCGAGGTCACGGGCGTGCTGGTGCTCCACGCGCGCGAGCGCGGGTTCTTCGACCAGGGCGAGGTCAGGCTGCTGCAGGAAGTGGCGGGAGACATCGGCTTCGCGCTGGAATACCTGGAGAAGTCCGAGCGGCTCGACCACCTGGCCTACTACGATGCGCTGACGGGCCTCGCCAACCGCACCCTGTTCCTCGAGCGCGTCGGACAGGTCATCGGCCTGGCCGGACGGGAAGGACTGCAGGCCGCGGTGATCGTGTTCGACCTGGAGCGCTTCCGCACCATCAACGACACGCTTGGGCGCCAGGCCGGGGACGAACTGCTCAAGCAGGTGGCCGCCCGCGCCTCGGCGACCCTGACCGAACGGGGCTGGATCGCGCGCATCGGCGCCGACCAGTTCGCCGTCCTGGTGCCGGCCGTGGCCGACCGGGAGGCGGTGGCGCGGCGCATCGAGCGCCGGCACCGCGAGATCTTCGAGGCGCCGTTCCGCATCGGCGAGGCCGAGCTCCGGGTCGCGGCGCGGATCGGCGTCGCCTGTTTCCCGGAGGACGGCGCCGACGCGGAGCGGCTGTTCCAGAACGCGGAGGCGGCGCTGCGCGTGGCGAAATCGGGCGGGGAACGGCTGCTGTTCTACGCATCGCACATGACCGAGCGTTCCGCGGAGAACCTGACGCTGGAGAACCAGCTGCGCCTCGCGCTGGAGCGCGACGAGTTCGTGCTGCACTACCAGCCGAAGGTCGAAGTGGAGGGCGGGCGCTGCACCGGCGTGGAGGGCCTGATCCGCTGGCAGAGCCCGGATCTGGGCCTGGTGCCGCCGGCGAAGTTCATCCCGCTGCTGGAGCAGACCGGCCTGATCCTGCAGGTCGGCGCCTGGGCGCTGCGCCGCGCCGTGCACGACCGCGCGCACCTGCGGCGGCGCGGCGTGCCGGCGCCCCGCGTCGCGATCAACGTCTCCGCGATCCAGCTGCGCCAGCGCGATTTCGTCGAGACCCTGAAGGCGATGGTGGTGCGCGGCGACGAACCGGAGGGGATCGACGTCGAGATCACGGAAAGCCTCCTGATGGACGACGTCGAGAGCAACGTGCGCAAGCTGCGGACCCTGCGCGAGCTCGGCGTCAAGATCGCGATCGACGACTTCGGCACCGGCTATTCCTCCCTCGGCTACCTCGCCAAGCTGCCGGTGCACGCGCTCAAGATCGACCGCTCGTTCATCGTCACCATGCTCGATGACCCCGACACGATGACCCTGGTGTCCACCATCATCTCGCTGGGACGATCGCTGCGCCTGACGGTCGTGGCCGAGGGCGTCGACAGCGAGGAACAGGCGAAGATGCTGCGCCTGCTGCGCTGCGACCAGATGCAGGGGTTCCTGGTGAGCAAGCCGCTGCCGCTGGAGGAACTGGCGGCGTTCCTGGGCCGGCCCGGCTGACCTAGCGCGCGCCGCGCGCCGCCATCGCCTTCTTCATCTTCTCCAGCGCCTTCGCCTCCAGCTGCCGGATGCGTTCGGCCGAGACCCCGAACTCCGCGGCCAGGTCGTGCAGCGTGGCGGGATCCTTCTCCCGCAGCCAGCGCGCCTCGACGATGCGCCGGCTGCGCGCATCGAGCGCCTCGAGGGCGCCGCGCAGGCCTTCGCCGCGCAGGCGTTCCTCCTCGGCCGCCTCCAGCGCGCGCGAGGGCTCATCCTCGGGGTTCGCGGCGAGGAACTGCGCCGGCGCGTAGGCGTCCTCGTCGCCGCTGTCGGCCTCGAAGGCGACTTCCTGCCCGGCGAGGCGGGCCTCCATCTCGACCACGTCCTCGGGCCGCACGTTCAGCTCGCGGGCCATCCGGCCCGCTTCCGCGCCCGAGAGGGTGCCGAGGCCCTGCTTCATGGAGCGCAGGTTGAAGAAGAGCTTCCTCTGCGCCTTGGTGGTGGCCAGGCGCACCAGCCGCCAGTTGCGCAGGATGTACTCGTGGATCTCGGCGCGGATCCAGTGCAGCGCGAAGGACACCAGGCGCACGCCGCGCTCCGGGTCGAAGCGCTTCACCGCCTTCATCAGGCCGACGTTGCCTTCCTGGATCAGGTCGGCGTGCGGCAGGCCGTAGCCGAGGTAGCCGCGCGCGACCGAAACCACCAGGCGCAGGTGCGACAGCACCAGCTGGCGGGCGGCGTCGAGGTCGTTGTCCTTGCGCAGCCGACGGGCGAGCGCCTGCTCGTCCTCGAGGCTGAGCATCGGGAAGCGGTTGACCGCCTGGATGTAGGCCTCGATGCTCCCGGCTCCTGCCGGCGAAGGCAGTGGCAGGGTCGCGGGGAACGCGGTCATCGTCGCTTGCATGGTTCAACTCCTCCCAAATAGTTTAGCACTCTGCGAATTGGAGTGCTAAACCTGCCGCGGAGTTCCCCGGTTCTGGTCTATAACCCTTTCAACTTGGCTCGATTTCCCGTAAGTATCTGCTTACTGACAGATACGCGCCCATCCAGCCCAGGGCGCCGGAGAACAGGGCCACTGCCAGGGCGTCGGCCGGCTGGAGGAACGCCAGCCGGAAGCTCGACCCGTAGCTGGCGGCGAGCTCCGCCACGCCGGAGTTGAGCGCGGCCAGGCTGCCCCAGAGGATCGCCAGCGCCACCGCGCCGCCCGCCAGGCCCTGCAGCGCGCCCAGGTAGAAGAAGGGGCGCCGGATGAAGGCGTCGGTGGCGCCGATCAGCTTGGAGATCTCGATCTCCGCGCGCTGGGTCAGGATCTGCAGCCGGATGGTGTTGAAGGTGATCGCCACCAGGCCGAAGGCGAGCAGGGTGGCGAGCAGCGCGATCGCCAGGCGGGCGGTCCCGGCGATCGCGCCCAGGCGCCGCGCCCAGGCCGAATCCACCTGCACATGCGCCACCTCCGGCAGCGCGCGCAGGTCGCGTGCCAGGGCTTCCAGGTCCTCCGGCGCGGCGCTCCGCGGCCGCACCACGAAGGCGTCGGGCAGCGGGTTGCGGTTCAGCGCCGCGACGATCTCCGCCAGCGCCTCGGTCTCCTGCAGGTCCTTCAGCGCCTGCTCGCGCGGGATGAAGCGCAGCTCGCGCAGGCGGGCGTCCGCCTTCAGCCGCGCGCCGAGCGCTTCCGCTTCCGGTCGCCTGGCCTCGGGGCGCAGGAACACCGACAGCTGCGGCTCCAGGGCGATGCCCTGCGCGACCGCGCGCAGGCTGGACAGCAGCGCGTAGCCGCCGGCCGGGAGCGACAGCGCGATGCCGATCACCAGCGCATTGAGGAGCGAGACGGACTTCTGCGCCGCGAGCTTGCCGACCGCCGCCGCGATCGCCTGCCGGTGCTGGCGCAGCCAGGCCTTCATGCGACGATGCTCCCGCCCGCCAGGCGCAGGACGCGCTGCGCGAAGCGCTCGATGAGCGCCTCGTCGTGCGTGGCCACGAGCACGGTGACCCCGACCTGGTGGAAGGAGGCGAAGATCTCCAGCACCGCCGCCGCCGCCGCCGCATCCAGGTTGGCGGTCGGCTCGTCCGCGATCAGCACCGCCGGCCGGTTCACCACCGCGCGCGCGATGGCCAGGCGCTGCTGCTCGCCGCCCGAGAGCTGCACCGGGTTGGCGCGCTCGCGCGCCGCCAGGCCGACCTTCTCCAGCGCCGCCCTCGCCCGGCGCTCGGCTTCGCGGACGCTCAGCTCGCCGAAGGCGAGCGGGAGCATCACGTTCTGGAACACGCTGCGGTCGTAGAGCAGCTTCTGGTCCTGGAACACCAGGCCGAGGTTGCGCCGCAGGTAGGGCAGCGCCGAGCGCTTGAGCGCGCCCACGTTCTGGCCGTTCACCAGCACCGCGCCGGAACTCGGCCGCTCGATGGCGGGAATCAGCTTGAGCAGGGTGGACTTGCCGGCGCCGGAATGGCCGGCGATGAAGGCGAACTCGCCCTGCGCGATCGAGAAGGACACGGACTTCAGCGCCTCCTGGCCTCCCGGGTAGCGCTTGGAGACCGAGGAGAAGCTAATCAACCAGCGCCTCCGCGAACTCGCCCGCGCGGAACGGCCGCAGGTCGTCGATGCCTTCGCCGACGCCGATGAAGCGCAGCGGCACCGGCTGCGACTTCGCCGCCAGGGACTGCGCGCGCGCAAAGGCGCAGACCACCCCGCCGCGCGCGGTGCCGTCCAGCTTGGTGAGCATCAGCCCGGTCAGGCCGAGCGCGGCGTCGAACGCCTTCACCTGCGCGAGCGCGTTCTGCCCGGTGCCGCCGTCGAGCACCAGCAGCACCTCGTGCGGCGCGCCGGGCAGCGCCTTGCCGGCCACGCGCTTCACCTTGCGGATCTCGTCCATGAGGTGCAGCTGCGTCGGCAGGCGCCCGGCGGTGTCCGCGATCAGGACGTCGATGCCGCGCGCGCGCGCCGCGCTGATGGCGTCGTACACGACCGCGCCCGGATCGCCGCCTTCCTGGCCGACCACGGGCACGCCGTTGCGCTCGCCCCAGGCGGCGAGCTGCTCGCGCGCCGCGGCGCGGAAGGTGTCGCCCGCGGCCAGCATCACGCTGCGGCCCTCGCCCTGCAGCCACTTGGCCAGCTTGCCGATCGACGTCGTCTTGCCCGAGCCGTTCACGCCGGCGACCATGATCACGAACGGGCGCGGGCCCTCGCCCGCGGCGGGGATGCGCAGCGGGCGCTCCAGGGGCGCGAGCAGCCCGGCGAGCGATTCCTTGAGTGCCGCGCGCAGGCCGTCGGCCTGCTCGATGCGCTCCTGGCGCGCGCGCTCGCGCAGCTGCGCGATCAGCGCCTGCGCCGCGTCCACGCCGCAATCGGCGGCGATCAGCGCGGACTCGAGCTCCTCGAACAGCGCCTCGTCGATGCGCCGGCGCCCGAGCAGCGAGCCAAGGTCGGCGCTTAGGGCGCCGCCGATCGCGGCGCGCGTGCGGGCGAGGCCCGCCCTCAGCCGCTGCGCCCAGGAGGCCGCTGCTACCATGGCTGCGTGAAGACCGGCAAGGGCGCGCAGGGCAGGATCCGCATCATCGGCGGGCATTATCGCAGGCGCCTGCTCGAAGTGGCGCCGCGCCCGGCGTTGCGGCCGACACCCGACCGCGTGCGCGAGACGCTGTTCAACTGGCTGGGACAGGAACTGTCCGGCCTCGCCTGCCTGGACCTGTTCGCCGGCAGCGGCGCGCTGGGCTTCGAGGCCGCCTCCCGCGGCGCGGCGCGCGTGGTGATGGTGGAGGACGACCGCGAGGCGCTCGCGGCGCTGGCGCGCAACCGCGCCGCGCTCGGCGCGACTCAGGTCGAGATCGTGCGCGGCGACGCGCGGGCCTGGATCGCGGCGGCGCGCGAGTCCTTCGACGTGGTTTTCCTCGACCCGCCCTTCAGGCAGAATGCCGTGCCGGCGCTGCTGCAGGCGATCGCGCCGCGGCTGGCGCCGGGCGCCAGGGTGTACGCGGAATCCGGCTCGCCGGTCGAGGCGCCGGCGCCCTGGCGGGAACTGAAGCGGGCCAGGGCCGGCCAGGTGAGCTATCAGCTGTTCGAGTACGGCGCGCAAACCTCCAAGCAAGGGGAAACGGCATGATCCGAGCGGTGTATCCCGGCACGTTCGACCCGCTGACGCGCGGCCACGAGGACCTGGTGCGGCGCGCGAGCAGGCTGTTCGACAACCTGATCCTGGCGATCGCCGACAGCCGCGCCAAGCGGCCGTTCTTCACCCTCACCGAGCGCATCGACATGGCGCAGCAGGCGCTCGGCGACGTGAAGAACCTCACCATCACCGGCTTCACCGGCCTGCTCACCGATTTCGTCCAGGCCCAGAAGGCGAGCGTGGTGCTGCGCGGGCTGCGCGCGGTGTCGGATTTCGAGTACGAGTTCCAGCTCGCGGGCATGAACCGCGACCTCAACCCGGAGATGGAGACGGTGTTCCTCACCCCGGGCGAGCAGCACATGTTCATCTCCGCCACCCTGGTGCGCGAGATCGCCACGCTGGGCGGAGACGTCTCCAAGTTCGTGCACCCGCTGGTGCGCGAGCGCCTGATCGCGAAGGTGAAGTCCCTCGGCGGCTAGCCGGCTAGCGCTGGCAGGCCGGGCAATAGAAGGTCGCGCGCTGCCCCTGCACCAGGCGGCGCACCGGCGCGCCGCAGCGCCGGCAGGGTTTCCCGGCGCGGTCGTACACCCGGTGCTGCGCCTGGAAGTACCCCGAGGCGCCGTCGCCGCCGACGAAGTCGCGCAGCGTCGAGCCCCCGGCCCGGATCGCTGCGCGCAGGACCTGCTTGATCGCGTCCGCCAGCCGGCCGCAGCGCGCGGCCGCGAGGGTGCCGGCGCGGCGGCGCGGGCTGATGCCGGCAAGGAACAGGCTCTCGGAGGCGTAGATGTTGCCGACGCCGACGACCAGGCGCCCATCCATCAGCAACTGCTTGATCGAGGTGCGGCGCCCGCGGCAGAGCGCGTGCAGGCGCCTGCCGTCGAAGGCCTTCGACAGCGGCTCGACGCCGAGGCTGCGGATGAGCGGATGCGTCGCGGGGTCGGCGCCGGTCCACAGCACGGCCCCGAAGCGGCGCGGGTCGCGCAGGCGCAGCGACCGGGCGCCGAGCGCGATGTCCACGTGATCGTGCCGTCCCGGAGGCTCGCCGGCATCGACCACGCGCAGGCTGCCCGACATGCCCAGGTGCAGGATCAGGTGCCCGTCGCCGCAATCGAGCAGCAGGTACTTCCCGCGCCGGGCGACGCCGCGCACCGTCCTGCCCGCGAGGCGGCGCACGGCGGCCGGAACGGGCCAGCGCAACCGGGGCTCGCGCACCGCCACCGACGTGATCCGCCGGCCGACCAGATGCGGCGCGATGCCGCGCCGGGTGACTTCCACTTCGGGCAGTTCTGGCATCGGGCAGCAGCGTGCGATGGCGCCTTGTGCGGGGCACCAAATATACCTACACTCACTGCGCCATGCGTCCTTTTGACCGGCTGGTTCCCCTGTTGCTCACCCTGATGTTGTCCGCCGGCGCGGCGCAGGCGCAGTTGCTGCCGCACGCGGACGACGACGACGAGGACGACGCGCCGCCGCCCACGCCCGTCGCGGCGCAGAAGCCGGCGCCCAGGCCGAACCTGCCGCCCCAGGACCTGACGGCGGCCATGCTCTACGAGTTCCTGCTGGGCGAGATCGCCGCGCAGCGCGGCAGCCCGGCGCTGGCGGCGCAGACCTACGTCGACCTGGCGAAGAAGACCCGCGACCCGCGCGTGGCGCAGCGCGCGGTGCAGGTCGCAAGCTTCGCGCGCATGCCGCACCTTGCCCTGGAAGCGGCGCAGCTCTGGCACCAGGCCGATCCGGCCTCGGCGCAGGCGATGCAGACGCTGATCCAGCTGCTGGTGTCGCAGAAGCGCGCCGAGGAAGCGGAGCCGGTGCTGGCCAGGCTGATGGCGGCGAACCCGGCCATGACGCCCAACCTGTTCCTGCAGTTGAACCGCCTGCTCGGCGCCAATCCGGACGCCGCCGCCAACCTGCGCCTGGTGCAGCGGCTGGCGGCCTACCATCCGAAGCTGGCGCAGGCGCGCTACGCCGTGGCCCAGGCCGCCGCGGCGGCCAGGGACGAGGACACGGCGCTCGCCGAGGTGCGCGCGGCGGCCGAACTGCGGCCCGAATGGGAGCTGCCCGCGATGTTCGAGGCGCAGCTGCTGCAGCGGCGCGCGCCGGCGGAGGCCGCGCGCCGCCTGGAGGGCTTCCTGGAGAAGTATCCGGCCGCGCGCGAGGCGCGGATGACCTATGCGCGGGTGCTCGCGGCCGACAAGCGGCTGCCGGAGGCGCGCGCCGAGTTCGAGAAGATCATCGCGCGCAACCCCAAGGACACCGACGCGATCTACGCCGTCGGCCTGCTGGCGCTGCAGGTCAAGGACTATCCGGTCGCCGAGGCGAACATGAAGCGCCTGCTGGACCTGGGCTACCGCGATCCGAACGGCGTGCGCTACACGCTGGGCCAGATCGCCGAGGAGCGCAAGGACTGGCCCGGCGCCATCGAGTGGTACAAGACGATCCAGCGCGGCGAGCATGCGCTGCCGGCGCGGATGCGCACCGCCAACGCGATCGCGCGCCAGGGCCGGCTGGAGGAGGCGCGCTCGTTCCTGCGCAGCGTCAACGCCAACCCGGAGCAGAAGGTGCAGCTGCTGATCGCGGAGTCGCAGCTGCTGCGCGAGGCGCAGAAGCACGGCGAGTCCTTCGACCTGCTGGGCGAGGCGCTGAAGCTGACGCCCGACCAGCCCGAGCTGCTCTACGACCAGGCGCTGACGGCGGAGAAGCTCGAGCGCTTCGACGTGATGGAGAGCAACCTGCAGAAGCTGATCCAGGTCAAGCCCGACCACGCGCATGCCTACAACGCCCTCGGCTACTCGTTCGCCGACCGCAATGTCCGCCTGCCGGAGGCGCGCAAGCTGATCGAGAAGGCGCTCGAGCTGGCGCCCGAGGACTACTACATCATCGATTCCATGGGCTGGGTGCTGTACCGCATGGGCGACCTCAAGGGCGCGGCCGAGCAGCTGCGGCGCGCCTGGAACGGGCGGCCCGACGGCGAGATCGGCGCGCACTACGGCGAGGTGCTGTGGATGCTGGGCGAGCGCGACGAGGCGCGCCGCATCTGGCAGGAGGCGCAGAAGGTGGCGCCCGAGAACGAGACGCTGATCAAGACCCTGAAGCGCTTCGCGCCCTGATCCCCATGCCGCGCCTGCTCGGGTCCGCGGCGGCGCTCCTGCTGGCCGGCTGCGCGGAGCTGGCGTTCGTGGTCGCGCCGCAGGCGGTCGAGTTCGAGCTCGCGGGCCGCTTCGCGGTCAGCTACCGCGGCGAGGCGAACACCGGCAACCTCGCCTGGCGCCATGGCGCCGATGCCGAGGAGCTCCTGATCACCTCCCCGCTCGGGCAGGGCGTGGCGCGCATCTCGCGCAGCGGGCGCGAGGTCGTCCTCACCACGCCGGAGCCGCGCGAGTACCGCGCGGCGGACGCCGAGACGCTCACCGAGCAGGTGCTCGGTTTCCGGCTGCCGCTCGCGGGCCTGGCCGACTGGGTGCGCGCGCGCCCGGCGCCCGGCGCCTCGCAGTCGCGGCGCGACGCGCAGGGCCGGCTCGCCGAGCTGGAGCAGGCGGGCTGGAGGATCCAGTACCTCGAGTACGACGAGGGCATGCGGCCTTCGCGTTTGCGCATGACCTACCCGGGCGTGGACCTGCGCCTCGCGATCACGCAATGGAAATGAGCGGCGCGGGCCTGGCCTGGCTGCCGGCGCCGGGCAAGCTGAACCTCTTCCTGCACGTCCTCGGCCGGCGCGAGCAGGGCGCGCACGCGGGCTACCACGAGCTGCAGACCGTGTTCCGGCTGATCGACCGCTGCGATCGCGTCGGGGTCGCGGCGCGCGACGATGGCCAGGTCCGGTTTTCCGGGGAGTTCGGCGAGGACAACCTGTGCGTGCGCGCGGCGCGCCTGCTGCAGGCCGAGTGCGGCGTGCGCCAAGGCGCGGATCTCGCGCTCGACAAGCAGCTGCCGGTGGGCGGCGGCCTGGGCGGCGGGTCCTCGGATGCCGCCACCACCCTGCTGGCCCTGAACCGGATCTGGGGCTGCGGCCTGGACCGCGCGCGCCTGATGGCGCTGGGCCTGCGGCTGGGGGCGGATGTGCCGTTCTTCCTGTTCGGCCGCAACGCGCTGGGCGGGGGCGTCGGCGAGCGCCTGCAGGGGCTCGAACTGGAGCCGGCCTGGTACCTCGTCCTCGTGCCACAAGTGCCGGTTTCGACAAAAGAAATCTTCACCGACGGCGCGTTGACACGGGATACGAAACCGCTCAAAATACCGCCCTTTTTGCCGGGGCAGGGCCGCAATGATCTGGAGCCGGTTGCGGCGCGCCGTTATCCAGTGATCGCGGAGCATCTGGCCTGGCTGCGGCAGCGCAGCCAGGGGGCGTCCTTCCAGCCGCGCATGACCGGGTCCGGGGCCTGCGTGTTCGCCCAGTTCCGGGGCCGGGACGAGGCGGAGGCGCTGCTGGGACAACTGCCGGCGGCGATGCAGGGCTTCGTGGCACGGGGGCTGGATCGGCATCCGCTCCACGATTGGGCCGCAGGACCGGGCCGTTAACTGAAAGCTTCAAATGGGGCGTCGCCAAGCTGGTCTAAGGCACCGGATTTTGATTCCGGCATTCCTAGGTTCGAATCCTAGCGCCCCAGCCATTTCCGCAAGCGCATGAAACCCGGCAACCCACGCGACGGCAACGACGCGCTCGAGCGCCTGATGGTGTTCACGGGCAATGCCAACCCGCGCCTGGCGCAGGAGGTCGCGCGCCACCTGAACCTGTCGCTGGGGCGCGCGGTGGTGGGCAAGTTCTCCGACGGCGAGGTGATGGTCGAGATCCTGGAGAACGTGCGCGGCAAGGACGTGTTCGTGCTGCAGTCGACCTGCCAGCCGACCAACGACAACCTGATGGAACTGATGGTGATGGTGGACGCGCTCAAGCGCTCCTCCGCCGCGCGCGTCTCGGCGGCGATCCCGTACTTCGGCTACGCCCGCCAGGACCGGCGCCCGCGCTCGGCGCGCGTCGGCATCAGCGCCAAGGTGGTGGCCAACATGCTGACGTCGGTCGGCGTGGCGCGCGTGCTCACCATGGACCTGCACGCCGACCAGATCCAGGGCTTCTTCGACGTGCCGGTGGACAACATCTACGCCGCGCCGGTGCTGCTGGGCGACGTCTGGAAGCAGAACTACGACAACCTGATCGTGGTCTCGCCCGACGTCGGCGGCGTGGTGCGCGCGCGCGCGCTCGCCAAGCGGCTGGACTCGGACCTCGCGATCATCGACAAGCGCCGGCCGCGCGCCAACGTCTCCGAGGTGATGAACGTGATCGGCGAGGTGCAGGGCCGCACCTGCGTCATCATGGACGACATGGTGGACACCGCCGGGACCCTGTGCAAGGCCGCCGAGGTGCTGAAGAAGGAGGGCGCGATCAAGGTGGTGGCCTATTGCACCCACCCGGTGCTCTCCGGGGGCGCGGTGGCGCGCATCGCCGCCTCGGACATGGACGAGCTGGTGGTGTCCGACACCATTCCCTTGAGCGAGGAGGCGCGCGCCTGCGGCAAGATCCGGCAGCTGTCGGTGGCCGGCCTGCTCGCGGAGACGATCCTCAGGATTTCGACCGAAGACTCGGTGAGCTCGTTGTTCACCGAGTAGCCGGGTACGGCAGCACAGGAGCAGTTTTCTCAACCCGCCGGGGTCTGGTCGCGGAACCGGCGGAACCTTAGGAGCATGCGATGAAAATCGAAATCAGCGCGCAAAAGCGCACGACGCAGGGAACGGGTGCGAGCCGCCGTCTGCGCAACGCCGGCAAGGTGCCCGGCATCGTCTACGGCGGCAACAGCGGGCCGGTCAACATCGAGCTCGACCACAAGGACCTGCTGCACAAGCTGTCGCTGGAGGCGTTCCACGCCTCCATCCTGAGCCTCGACCTCGAGGGGGCCAAGGAGAAGGTGCTGCTGCGCGCGTTCAACATGCACCCGTACAAGGGCCGCGTCCAGCACATCGACTTCCAGCGCGTCACCGGCGACAAGAAGATCCACATGAAGGTGCCGCTGCACTTCGTCAACGCCGAGATCTCGCCGGCGGTGAAGACCATGGGCGCGGTGGCCAACCACGTGCTCAACGAGCTCGACGTCAGCTGCTTCCCGGACGACCTGCCGGAGTTCATCGAGGTCGACCTGGGCGCGCTCTCGGTGGGCGATTCGGTCCACGTCAGCGACCTCAAGATGCCCAAGGGCGTCGAGGCCGCGGTGCACCGCGGCGCCAACCCGGTGGTGGCGACCATGATCGTGCCGGCGCTGGTCGTCGAGGAGGAAGCCGCCGCCGCCGAGGTCCCGGCCGCCGCGGACGTCCCGACCACCGAGCAGGCCGCGCCGGAGAAGGCGGCCGAGGGCGCGGCGGGCAAGGGCGACGCCAAGGGCGATGCCAAGGGCGCCAAGCCAGCCGACAAGCCGGCCGACAAGAAAGAGAAGAAGTAACTGGCCGCCATCCGCCTCATCGTCGGCCTGGGCAACCCGGGCAAGGACTACGAGCGCACCCGCCACAACGCGGGGTTCTGGCTCGTGGAGCGGCTTGCGCTGCAGCACGCCGTCAGCCTGCGCAAGGACGGCAAGTTCCAGGCGCTGGTTGGGCGCCTGGGGCAGTCCGGCCCCTGGCTCATGCTGCCGCAGAGCTTCATGAACGCGAGCGGCCGGCCGGTGCAGATGCTGGCCGGGTTCTTCAAGATCCCGGCCGGGGAGATCCTGGTGGTGCACGACGAGATCGAGTTCCCGCCGGGGGTCGCGCGCCTGAAGCAGGGCGGCGGCATCGCCGGGCACAACGGCCTCAGGGACATCTCCCAGCGCATCGCGACGCATGACTACTGGCGCCTGCGCCTGGGCGTCGGCCACCCGGGCGCGAAGGGCGCGGTCGCCGACTACGTCCTCGGCAAGCCGGGGCAGGAGGAGCGCGAGTCCATCGACGAGGCCATCGGCCGCGCGCTGGAGGTCATGCCGCAGGTGCTCGCCGGCGAGATGCAGGCGGCGATGCTCAAGCTGCATACCGATCCGAAGCCCAGGCCTGCGCCGAAGGCAGAGCCGAAGCCTGAACCGAAGCCTGAACCGAAGCCGGAACCGAAGCCGGAACCGAAGCCGGAACCGAAGGCAGAAGCAAAGCCTGAACCGAAGCCCGCGGACGAGAAGAAGGGCCTCTTCGGGTCGCTGTTCGGCAAGAAGAAATGAGCCTGCGCTGCGGGATCGTGGGCCTGCCGAACGTGGGCAAGTCCACGCTGTTCAATGCCCTGACCAAGTCCGGCATCGCGGCGGAGAACTATCCCTTCTGCACCATCGAGCCCAACGTCGGCATCGTCGAGGTGCCGGACCCGCGCCTGGCGGGGCTCGCCTCCATCGAGAAGCCGCAGAAGCTGGTGCCCGCGGTGGTCGAGTTCGTGGACATCGCGGGCCTCGTGGCCGGCGCCTCCAAGGGCGAGGGCCTGGGCAACCAGTTCCTCGCCAACATCCGGGAGACGGATGCCATCGTCCACGTGGTGCGCTGCTTCGAGGACCCGAACGTGATCCACGTCGCCGGCAAGGTGGACCCGATCTCGGACATCGAGGTCATCAACACCGAGCTCGCGCTGGCGGACCTCGCCGCGGTCGGCAAGCACCTGTCGAAGCACTCGAAGGTCGCCAAGGTGGCCGGCGACAAGGACGCGCAGCGCCTGGTCGCGGTGCTGGAGAAGGCGGAGAAGGCGCTGGACCAGGGCAAGCCGGTGCGTGCGCTGGACTGGTCCAAGGAAGAACTGTTCGTCCTCAAGCCGCTGTTCCTGCTCACCATGAAGCCGACCATGTACGTCGCCAACGTGGCCGAGGACGGCTTCAAGGACAATCCGCTGCTGGCTGCGGTGGAAGCCCACGCGAAGAAGGAGGGCGCGCCCGTGGTCGCCATTTGCGCCGCCATGGAGTCGCAGATCGCCGACATGTCCGACGAGGACAAGAAGCTGTTCCTCGCCGACATGGGGATGGAGGAGCCGGGCCTCGCGCGCGTGATCCGCGCCGGCTACGCGCTGCTCGGGCTGCAGACCTACTTCACCGCCGGGCCGAAGGAAGTGCGCGCCTGGACCGTGCCGGTGGGCGCCACCGCGCCGCAGGCCGCGGGCGTGATCCACACCGACTTCGAGCGCGGCTTCATCCGCGCCGAGGTGACCGCCTACGAGGACTACGTCGCCTGCAAGGGCGAGCTCGGGGCGAAGGAGGCGGGCAAGCTGAGGGTGGAAGGCAAGGACTACGTGGTGCGCGACGGCGACGTCATGCACTTCCGCTTCAACGTCTAGCGCCGCGCCAGGACCTCAGAACGACCAGACCTGCAGCGAGCGGTGCAGCTCGGCGAGCTTCTCGTCCTTGTTGCGCGCCATCTCGGGGGCGACCCCGTCCAGCCGCTCGGACAGTTCCACCACCCTGGCGTTGGTGACCGCCAGGCGCCGCGCCAGCACTTCGGCGATGCCGGCCACGATCTTGAGCGCGGCGGGCGAGCCGATGTCCAGCATGGTGCGGAAGCGCGGCGAGGGCAGCCGCAGCACGACGCTCGGCGCGATCGCGCGCCCGGTCGCCGAACGCGCCTCCGAGGTCAGCAGCGACATCTCGCCCAGGACGCCGCCCGCGCCCAGGCGGGCAAGCGAGCGGTCGCCGCCGCTGGTGCGCTTCACGATCTCGATCTCGCCCTGGACGATGAGATAGACGCCGTCGCCGGGGTCGCCCTCGTGGAACACCTCGTTGCCGGCGGCCAGTTCCAGGCGCTCGGCGATCGAGGCCACGGACTCGATCTCCGCCTGCGACAGCAGCCGGCACAGCGACGAGCCCTTGAGCGCTGCGGCGAGGTTCTGCGTCATGCGAGCAGTCTAACCCACGCTTTGTGCCGTCCCCGGCTGCGGGTATCATCAGGCGAAACCGCGAGTGTGGAGGAAGTCACATGGCCGTCCAGATCAATCCCCGGACCGCGATCATCGCGGGTGCAGGTGCGCTGGTCGTCGCCGGGGCGGCCGCCTGGTTCTTCCTGTTCCAGGACGAGCCGCCGCCGCCGCCGAAGCCGGTCGCCAAGGCGCCCGCGCCCGCCGCCAAGCCGGCGGCGAAGGCGGACGCGCCGGCGGCGCCCGGCGCGGAGGCGACCAAGGCTGCCGCCGCGAAGCCCGCCGCCGGCAAGCCCGCGCCGATCCCGACCGACCCGGACAAGCTGGTCGCCGAGATCGTCGAACTCTCGGGCATGCGCGGCTACTTCCAGACGTTCGGCCGCGAAGCCATGCTGGCCTCGAACGTGCAGGGGCAGGGCCAGCAGGCCGGCATGGGCCCGGCCGAGGTGCGCCAGATGCTCGACATGGTCGAGCGCGTGTTCCCGGCGGACAAGATGGCGGAGGAGTTCACCAACAACGTCAAGGCCGCGTTCGATACCGCGAAGATGGGGCGGTTCCTGGAGCTGATGCGGGAGCCGGTGGCGCGCAAGCTGCACGCCGCCGAGACGCGCAACCTCACGCCCGAGGTGATCAGGGATTACACCGAGAAGTTCCGCAAGGAGCCGCCCTCGGCCGCGCGCCAGAAGCTGGTACAGGCCATCGACGAGATCACCCGCACCTCGGAGATCGGCGGCGACATGGCGCTGGTGATCGCCCGCGACACCATGGACGCCATGTTCGAGGCGATGCAGAAGATGGGCAAGCCGGTGTCGCGCGACGAGCGCCAGATGGCGGGCTCGGTGCTCAATGCCTCGCAGGGCCAGATGCGCAGCACCATCCGCACCGCGCTGCACATGCGGCTGCGCGATGCGAGCGAGGAGGAGCTCGCCGAGTACGTGAAGCTGATGGACACCGAGGCCGGGCGCTGGGGCATGGAGGTGCTCGCCAATGCGTTGCGGCCGGTGATGGAGAGCCGGGCCAAGAGCTTCGGCCGCGAACTGGCGCAGTTCGCCATGGCCAAGGTGCAGACGGCGGCGAAAGCGGCCGCCGCCGCGCCGGCGGCGCCGGAGCAGAAGGAGCCGCCCAAGGCGGCGCCGGTCGCCGCCGCGGCGCCGGTGGAGGCGCCCGGCTACCAGCGGCCGGCCGGCATCAAGCCGCTCTACTCGCGCTACAACGACCTGGTCACCGCCGTGGTGATGCGCGATTCGGCGGCGGTGAAGGAGCTGCTCGCCGACGGCAAGGACCCGAACGTGCGCCAGAGCGACGGCCTTACGCCGCTCATGATCGCGGCCGTCAACGGCGATGCGGCGATCGCGCAGGAACTGCTCTCCAGGGGCGCCCAGCCGAACCTGCGCGCGCCCGGCGGGCAGTCGGCGCTGTCGCTCGCCCAGGCGCGCAACGACGCGGCGATGGTGCAGCTGCTGCAGCGAGGCGGCGCCCGGTGAGCCTGCCGCGATGAGGCCGCTGGCCTGCGCGCTGCTGCTTGCGCTGGGCCTGTCGCAGGCCTCGGCGCAGACGGCCGGCCGCGCGCCGCTGCCCATCTTCGATGCGCACGTGCACTACTCGCACGACGCCTGGGAGGTGCTGCCGCCGGCGGAGATCCTCGCCCTGCTGAAGAAGGCCGGCGTGCGCCGCGCGCTGGTGTCCAGCTCAGGGGACGACGGCCAGCAGCGCCTGGCCGCGCTGGCGCCGGAGGTGATCCTGCCCTCGCTGCGGCCCTATCGTTCGCGCGGCGAGATCTCCACCTGGGTGCGCGACGACAGCGTGCCGTCCTACCTGGAGGAGCGGCTGAAGAAGCACCGCTATGTCGCCATTGGCGAGTTCCACCTGTACGGCGCCGATGCCGACCTGCCGGTGCCGAGGCGGCTGGTCCAGCTCGCGCGCCAGCACCGCCTTTACCTGCACGCGCACTCGGACGCCGACGCCGTCGAACGCCTGTTCCGGCAGTGGCCGCAGGCGCGGATCATCTGGGCGCATTCGGGCTTCGAGCGGCCGGAGAAGGTGCGCGAGATGCTGCGCCGGCACCGCAATCTCTGGGCCGACCTCGCGTTCCGCAGCGACCATGGCTCGGGCGGCAAGGTGAGCCCGGACTGGCGCGGCGCCTTCCTCGAGTTCCCGGACCGGTTCATGGTCGGCACCGACACCTTCACGCCGGAGCGCTGGCACTACGTGGTCGAGCACGCCGAGTGGTCCCGCGCCTGGCTGGCCGACCTGCCGCGCGAAGTGGCCGAGCGGATCGCATGGAAGAACGGCGAAGAGCTTTTCGGCGCCATGCAGCACTAGCGCTGCTCGGGCTGGCGCCGGCCTGCGCCGGCGCGCAGGCCTGCGAGCTCCCGGGCGCGAAGCGGCTGGACGGGACGCGGCTTGCGCTTGCCTACCGTACCGTGCCGGCCACGATCCCGGTCGGGGCCCATTTCGTGCTCGAGATCCTCGCCTGCCCGAAGGCCGGCGCGGCGACGCCCGTGGCCGTCCGCGCCGACGCCACCATGCCGGAGCACCGGCACGGCATGAACTACAAGCCTTCCATCGTCGCCCAGGGCGGCGGGCGGTTCCGCTCGGAAGGCTGGCTGTTCCACATGCCGGGGCGCTGGGAGTTCGCGTTCGAGGCGGGCGGCGAGCGCTTCCGCGACAGCGTGCGCATCGAGTGACCCGGTGGCTCGCCGCGGCGCTCGCGTGCATGGCGGCGGGTGCCGCCGGCGCGCAGTTGCTGGACTTCACGGAGGCCGAGCAGCGCGCGCTGCTGCGCCATGGGCCCTGGCCTGCGCCCTGGGCCGCCGACCCCTCCAACCGCGCCTCGGGCCGCGCGCCGGCGGTCGAGCTGGGCGAGCGCCTGTTCTTCGAGCCGCGGCTGTCGGCGCAGGGCACGGTGCTGTGCGCGACCTGCCACGCGCCGTTCCGCGCCTGGCAGGACGCGCGCCCCCGGGCGCTGGGCCTGGCCGAGGTCGAGCGCAACACCCCCAGCCTGCTCAACGTCCGCTACAACCGCTGGCACGGCTGGGACGGCGCCGGCGATTCGCTGTGGGCGCAGAGCATCCGGCCGATCCTGGACCCGCGCGAGATGGGCGGCGGCGCGGCGCGGGCGGCCGCCCTGGTGCGCGGCGACGCGGACTACGCGTGCCGCTACCGGCGCGCGTTCGGCGTCGCGCCGCCGGCGGAGGACCAGGTGCTGCTGGCGGGGATCGGCAAGGCGCTCGCCGCCTTCCAGGAGACGCTGGTCACCGGGCGCTCGCCATTCGACGACTTCCGCGACGCGCTCGAAGCGGGGAACGCGGCGGCGGCGGCGCGCTACCCGCAGGCGGCGCAGCGCGGCGCGCGCCTGTTCGTCGGCAAGGGCGCCTGCAACCTGTGCCATGTCGGGCCGACGTTCTCCAACGGCGAATTCCACGACGTCGGCGTGCCGTTCTTCAACCCGGACCGCAGCGTGGACCCGGGCCGGCACGGCGGCATCCGCCGCCTGCTGGAGAACCCTTTCAACCTGCTGGGCCGCTACAACGACCAAAGCGCAAACCGCCGCTCCGGCGACGACGGCGCGGATACGAGATTGAAGACCCGCCACGTGTCGCTGGAGCACCGCAACTTCGGCGAGTTCAAGGTGCCGATGCTGCGCAACGTGGCGGCGACCGCGCCCTACATGCACAACGGCAGCCTGGCGACGCTGGCGGACGTGGTGCGCCACTACTCGGAACTGAACATCGACCGCCTGCACGCGGATGGCGAGAGCCTGCTCAGGCCCCTGCGGCTCTCGGCGCAGGAGTCCGCCGACCTGGTGGCATTCCTGGAATCGCTCACCGAACGCGAGAGCGCGCTGCCGCCCAGGCGCCCGCTGGAACCGTGCCGGCCCTGAAGGTCACGTACGGCGACGCCCGCCGGCGGGACCTGCCGCAACTGGTGGCGCTGCTGGGCGTGCTGTTCGCGCAGGAGGCGGAGTTCGCGCCGGAACCCGCGAAGCAGCGCCGGGCGCTGCGCAGGCTGCTGGCCGACCCGGCGCTCGGCCGCGCCTACGTCGCGCGCCGCGGCGCACGCGTGCTGGGCATGGTGAGCGTGCTGCGCGTGGTGAGCACCGCCGAGGGCGGGCCCGCGGGCCTGCTGGAGGACCTGGTGGTGCGGCCGGAGGCGCGCGGCGCCGGCATCGGCGCCGCCTTGCTCGCCTTCGCGGTGGAGCGCTCCCGCGCCTCGGGCCTGCTGCGCCTGACCCTGCTCACCGACCGCGGCAACCGCCGCGCGCAGCGCCTCTACCGCAAGGCCGGCTTCAAGTCCTCGCCGATGGTCCCCTTGCGCCCCAAGCTGCGCTGAGGCGCGGCGTCAGATTCCGCCCAGGCAGATGAACTTGATCTCCAGGAACGGCTCGATGCCGTACTTGGAGCCTTCGCGGCCGATGCCGGACTGCTTCACGCCGCCGAAGGGCGCCACTTCCTGCGAGAAGATGCCGGTGTTCACCGAGACGATGCCCGCCTCCAGCGCCTCCGAGACGCGGAACACCCGCCCCACGTCGCGCGAGAAGAAGTAGGCCGCCAGCCCGAACTCCGAGGCATTGGCCAGGCGCACCGCCTCTTCCTCGGTCTTGAAGCGGAACAGCGGCGCCACCGGGCCGAAGGTCTCCTCGCCCGCCAGGCGCATGTCGCCGGTCACGCCGGCAAGCACGGTGGGCTGGAAGAACAGCCCGCCCAGCTCGTGGCGCTTGCCGCCGGTGAGCACCCTGGCGCCTTTCGCCAGGGCATCCTTCACGTGCGCTTCCACCTTCTGCAGCCCCTGCTCGTCGATCAGCGGCCCGATCACCACGCCGTTCTCGGTTCCCGGCCCCACCTTGAAGGCGCCGACCTTCTCGGCGATCTTCTGCGCGAAGGCGTCGTAGATCCCGTCCTGCACGTAGATGCGGTTGGCGCAGACGCAGGTCTGGCCGGCGTTGCGGTACTTGGAGGCGATCGCGCCCTCCACCGCCGCGTCCAGGTCGGCGTCGTCGAACACGATCAGGGGCGCATTGCCGCCCAGCTCGAAGGACACCTTCTTGATCTGGTCGGCGGCCTGGCGCATCAGGATGCGGCCGACCTCGGTGGAGCCGGTGAAGGTGATCTTGCGCACCAGGGGATTGGAGGTGAGCTCGCCGCCGACCGCGACCGGGTCGTTGGTGGTGATGATGTTGAGCACGCCCTTCGGGAAGCCGGCGCGCTCGGCCAGCTCGGCGAGCGCCAGCGCCGACAGCGGCGTCTGCTCGGCGGGCTTTAGGACCACGGTGCAGCCGGCGGCAAGCGCCGGGGCCACCTTGCGCGTGACCATGGCGATGGGGAAGTTCCAAGGCGTGATCGCCGCGGTGACCCCGACCGGCTGCTTGATCACCAGCAGGCGCTTGTCGCCCTGGTGCTGCGGGATGACGTCGCCGTAGATGCGCTTGCCCTCCTCGGCGTACCACTCGATGAAGGACGCGCCGTAGGCGATCTCGCCGCGCGCCTCCGCGAGCGGCTTGCCCTGCTCGGCGGTGAGGATCTGGGCCAGGTCCTCCTGGTTGGCCATGATGAGGTCGAACCACTTGCGCATGATGGCGCCGCGTTCCTTGGCGGTCTTCGCGCGCCACGCCGCCCACGCCGCATGGGAGGACTCGATGGCGCGCCGCGCCTCCGCCGCGCCCAGGTCCGGCACCCGCGCGATCGTCGCGCCGCTCGCCGGGTTGGTGACGGCGAAGGTCCCGCCGCCCGGGGCGCCGGTCCAGGCCCCGTCCACGTAGCACTGGTCGCGGAACAGCTTCGGGTCCTTGAGGGAAAGCGGGGGCAGTCCGGCCTGGGCGGGGGCGTTCATGGGCGATTCCTCCTATGTGCTTGATTTTAACCGACCCGCGGGCGCCAACGGGGTTGTCACAAAGCGGTAACAACCGCTGCCTAGACTGCGGCCCGTCCCAACACGAAAAGGCGAGTCATGAAACTGAAGTCCCTGGTTCAAGCGCTGACCCTGGTCGGCGCGACGGTCGCGGCGCAGGCCGCGTTCGCACAACTGGTCAAGATCGACGGCTCCAGCACCGTGTTCCCGGTAACCGAGGCGGTGGCGGAGGATTTCCAGAAGGCCAAGAAGGGCGCCATCAAGGTGACGGTGGGCATCTCCGGCACCGGCGGCGGCTTCAAGAAGTTCTGCCGCGGCGAGATCGACATCTCTAACGCGTCGCGACCGATCTCGAAGAACGAGATGGCGGAATGCAGGACGGCGGGGATCCAGTACATCGAGATGCCGGTGGCCTTCGACGCGCTGACGGTGGTCGTCAACCCGAAGAACGCCTTTCTCAAGCAGATCACGGTCGCCGAGCTGAAGAAGATGTGGGAGCCGGCGGCGCAGGGCAAGGTGATGACCTGGAACCAGGTCAACCCGGCCTGGCCGAACCAGCCGCTCAAGCTCTTCGGCGCCGGCGCGGACTCGGGCACCTTCGACTACTTCACCGAGGCGATCACCGGCAAGTCCAAATCCTCGCGCGGCGATTTCACCGCCTCGGAGGACGACAACGTGCTGGTGCAGGGCGTGTCGCGCGACGTCAACGCGCTGGGCTTCTTCGGCTTCGCCTACTACGTGGAGAACAAGGACAAGCTGAAGTCGGTGCCGATCGTCAATCCGGCGGGACAGGCGATCGCGCCGTCACTGGATGCGGTGCTGAAGGGCACCTACAATCCGCTGGCGCGCCCGATCTTCATCTACGTCAACGCCAAGTCGCTCGAGCGGGCCGAGATCCGCGAGTTCGCCGAGTACTACATGAAGAACGGCGCCAAGCTCTCGAAGGAAGTGAAGTACGTGCCGTTGCCGGATCGTGCCTACACGCACAACCTCGGCATGATCGAGAAGAGAACGCTGGGCACGAAGTTCGGCGGCGAGAACAAGGTCGGTCTCACCATCGACGAGCTGATGAAGCTCGAAGCCAAGCTGTAAGCAGCAATGTCCAGGCCGCCCGCGGGATCCCTGCGGGCGGCTTTTCGTTCATAATCAGAGCTTCGCCACTTCATGTCGGTAGCCGCCCCCGGCGCACCCTCGGCCATGCCCTTGACGGTCTCGAGCCAGCGTCTCGCCCAGCGCCGCGCGCGCATGCTGAAGGAGCGCGCGATCGAGGCGGTGCTGTTCCTGGCCGCGCTGGTGTCGGTATTCACCACCATCGGCATCGTCTACATCCTGGTCAAGGAATCGGTGGTGTTCTTCCAGAGCGTATCCATCGTGCGGTTCCTCACGGAAACGCAGTGGACGCCGCTGTTCGACGACCAGAAGTTCGGCATCATCGTGCTGCTCTCGGGAACGCTCACCAGCTCCGCAGTGGCACTGTCGATCGCGATCCCGCTCGGGACCATCATCGCCATCTACCTCTCGGAGTTCGCGCCGTTCAAGGTGCGGGAGATCGCGAAGCCGTTCCTCGAGCTGCTGGGCGGGGTGCCCACCATCGTCTACGGCTTCTTCGCCCTGCTGTTCGTCACCCCGATCCTGCAGTGGTTCTACCCGGAGCTGCCGGGCTTCAACCTGCTCGCGGCCGGCATCGTGATGGGGATCATGATCATTCCCTACGTCAGCTCCATCTCGGAGGACGCCATGCGCGCGGTGCCCATGAACCTGCGCGAGGGCTCCTACGCCATGGGCGCGACGCGCTTCCAGACCGCGGTCAAGGTCGTGGTGCCGGCGGCGTTCTCGGGCATCGCCTCGGCCTACATCCTGGGCATCTCTCGCGCAGTCGGGGAAACCATGATCCTCGCGGTGGCGGCCGGCATGCAGCCCAACCTCACCTTCAACCCGCTCGAGCCCGCGGCCACGATCACCGCGTTCATCGTGCAGGTCGCGCTGGGCGACCTGCCGCACGGCTCGATCGGCTACCAGACCATCTTCGCCGCCGGCCTGACGCTGATGCTGTTCACGCTCGCCTGCAATGTGGCCGGCCACCTGCTGCGCAAGCGCTTCCGGGAGGCCTACTAGGGAAGCCCGCATGGCCTACGCCCGCGACCTGACCGCCATCCGCAAGTTGATCGCCAGCCACAAGCGCTGGGACCTGGTGTTCGCCTGCACCGGCGTGCTGGCGCTGATGGTCGGGGTGCTCACCTTCACCGCGCTGTTCGTCGACATGGCGATCGACGGCGTGCCGCGCCTGAACTGGGATTTTTTCACCAGCTTCCCGTCGCGGCGCGCGGGGCAGGCCGGCATCCTCTCGGCGTGGGTGGGCTCCTGCCTGGTGATGCTGGTGACCGCGTTCTTCGCGGTCCCGCTCGGGGTGGGCGCGGGGCTCTATCTCGAGGAGTACGCGCCCAAGAACTGGGTCACCGACATCATCGAGATCAACATCACCAACCTGGCCGGCGTGCCCTCGATCGTCTACGGCCTGCTGGCGCTGGGGTTGTTCGTGTACCAGTTCGGCTTCGGCCAGTCGATCCTCTCTGCCGGCCTGACGCTGGCGCTGCTCATCCTGCCGGTGGTGATCGTGGCCACCCGCGAGGCCATCCGTTCCATCCCCATCGGCATCCGGGAAGGCGCCTACGCGCTGGGGGCTACCCGGTGGCAAGTGTGCAAGGACCACATCATCCCGTACTCCTCCGCCGGCATCCTCACCGGGATCATCATCGGCATGGCGCGGGCCATCGGCGAGACCGCGCCCATCATCACCATCGGCGCGCTGACCTTCATCGCCTTCCTGCCGCCTTCGCCGGTCACGGCGGAGCCGCCGTTCATCAATTTCGAGTGGCTCACCTCGCCGTTCACGGTGATGCCGATCCAGATGTTCAACTGGACTTCCCGGCCGGAGGCGGCGTTCCTGCAGAACGCCGCGGCCGCCGGTTTCGTGCTCGTCCTCATGACCCTGGCGATGAACGGCTTCGCCATCTGGCTGCGCTACCGCCTGCGCAAGAACATCAAGTGGTGACCAACATGTCCGCTGTCCCGATCCAGACCAACGTCGCCTCCTCCGTCCCGCCGGCCCAGGCGGACACCGCCGGCGCCGCCCCCAAGGCCGCGGCGAAGAAGCTGAGCTTCTATTACGGCGACTTCCGGGCGCTGAAGGACCTGGACCTCGTGGTCCACGAGCACAAGGTGACCGCGCTCATCGGCCCCTCGGGCTGCGGCAAGTCGACCTTCCTGCGCTGCTTCAACCGCATGCACGACCTGTACCCGGGAAACCGCTACGAGGGCGAGATCCGGCTCTACCCGGACGACACCAACCTGCTGGCGCCCGGCGTGGACCCGATCGAGGTCCGGATGCGCCTGTCGATGGTGTTCCAGAAGCCCAACCCGTTCCCGAAGTCCATCTTCGAGAACGTGGCGTACGGCCTGCGGGTGCGCGGCGAGAGCTCCAAGCGCGTGCTGGCGGACAAGGTGGAGGCCGCGCTGCGCGGCGCGGCGCTGTGGGACGAGGTGAAGGACCGCCTGCAGCAGGTCGCGTTCAACCTCTCCGGCGGCCAGCAGCAACGGCTGTGCATCGCGCGCGCCCTGGCGACCGACCCGGAGATCCTGCTGTTCGACGAGCCGACCTCGGCGCTGGACCCGATCGCCACGGCGAGCATCGAGGAGCTGATCACGGAACTGAAGAAGAAGGTCACCATCCTGATCGTGACCCACAACATGCAGCAGGCGGCGCGGGTCTCGGACTACACCGCCTACATGTACCTGGGCGAGCTGATCGAGTTCGGCCGGACCGACGAGCTGTTCATCAAGCCGCGGAACAAGCAGACCGAGGACTACATCACCGGAAGGTTCGGATAGGAGCATGCCCATGGGCGCAACCGAGCACATCTCGACGGCCTTCGAGGCCGACCTGGACACCACGCGCACCCGCGTGCTGCAGATGGGCGGGCTGGTGGAGGCGCAGGTCCTCGCCGCCATCAACGCTTACGTCTCCGGCGACGCCGAGCTGATCCGGCAGGTGATCGACAACGACGCGCGCGTCAACGGCTACGAGGTGGCGATCGACGGCGCCTGCAACCACATCGTGGTGCGCCGCCAGCCGGCGGCGAGCGACCTGCGCCTGATCATGGCGATCAGCAAGATCGTCACGGATCTCGAGCGCATGGGCGACGAGGCCAAGAAGATCGCCAAGATGGCCAAGCAGCTGCACGAGCACAGCACGCCCACCGCGCAGCGCTTTCCGGGCATCCGCCACGCCGCGGAGACCGGGGTGCGGATGCTGCGCCAGGCGCTGGACGCCTTCGCCCGCCTGGACGTCGCGGTGGCGGCGGAGGTCCTGAAGGAGGACTCCGAGATCGACGCCGAGTTCAAGTCGGTGCTGCGCCAGCTCATCACGTACATGATGGAAGACCCGCGCACCATTACGTCGGCGCTGGAGACGGTCTGGGTGGCGAAGGCGGTGGAGCGCATCGGCGACCACGCGAAGAACGTGGCCGAGCAGGTGATCTACATCGTCAAGGGAACGGACGTGCGCCACACCTCGTTCGAAGACGTCGAGCGCGAGCTGTCCAGGGACTAGCGCCCGACCGCGCCGCATGCCCGCCTCGATCCTGATCGTCGAAGACGAACCCGCGATCCTGGAGCTGATCGCGGTCAACCTGCAGCACGCCGGCTTCGAGACCCTGCGTGCCAAGAGCGCCGAGGAGGCCGGCCGGCTGCTGGGCGACGTGCTGCCGGACCTGGTGCTGCTGGACTGGATGCTGCCCGGGCAGTCGGGGCTCGCGCTGGCGCGCCGCCTGCGCGGCGACGCGCGCACGAAGGAGATGCCCATGATCTTCCTCACGGCGCGCGCCGACGAGACCGACAAGCTCGCCGGCCTGGAATCCGGCGCCGACGACTACATCACCAAGCCGTTCTCGACCAAGGAGCTGGTGGCGCGCATCCGCGCCGTGCTCCGGCGCCGCAAGCCGCAGCACGGCGACCAGCCGGTGGACGTCGCCGGGCTGATGCTGGACCCGGCGGCGCACCGCGTCACCGGCAACGGCCAGCCCCTGGCGCTCGGGCCGACGGAGTTCCGCCTGCTGCACTACCTGCTCACCCATCCCAACCGGGTCTACTCCCGCGCGCAGCTGCTGGACGAGGTCTGGGGCGACCATGTGTTCATCGAGGAGCGCACGGTGGACGTGCACATCCGCCGCCTGCGCCAGGCCCTCGCCCCCAGCGGGCACGACGCGCTGATCGAGACCGTGCGCGGCAGCGGCTACGCCTTGCGCACGGCGATCGCCGCCCCGGCCGCGGCCCGCGGCGGCGGCTAGCCCGCCGTGACGCCGCTCGAGATCCTCCTCGGGCTGGTGGCCGCCGCGCTGGGCTGGCTGGCCTGGCGCGACTGGCGCGAGTTCCGCAAGCTGCAGCGCTGGGCGGCGCAGCCGCGCCTGACCGATCCGCCCGAGGCCGACGGCGAGTGGGGCGAGGTGTTCAACGACCTGCACCGCCATCGCCGCGCGACCCTGCACCGGCGCCGGCAGCTGGCGCAGCTGATCGTGCGCTCGCGGCGCGGCGCCGAGGCGCTGCCCTATGGCGTCGCGGTGCTCGACCGCAAGTACCGGCTGGACTGGTGCAACGAAGCGGCGCGCGCGCACCTCGGCCTGGACCCCGAGCGCGACCGCGGCCAGGCGATCGGCAATTTCGTGCGCGAGCCGGCGTTCGTCGAGTACCTGCAGGCGGGCGACTTCTCGCAGCCGGTGCGCCTGGAATCCACCGGGACCCGGCGGCGCACCCTGTCGCTGCAGATCGTGTCCTTCGGCCAGGAGGAGCACCTGCTGCTGTCCCAGGACGTGACCGGCGCGGCGCGCCTGGAGGAGATGCGGCGCGACTTCGTCTCCAACGTCTCGCACGAGCTGCGCACGCCGCTGACGGTCCTGGCCGGGTTCCTGGAGACCATCCAGGACCTGAAGCTCGACGCCGCGCGCGTGCGCGACTACGTCAGCCTGATGGCGCCGCAGGCCGAGCGCATGAAGCGCCTGATCGAGGACCTGCTCACCCTGTCCTCGCTGGAGCACGCGCCGGCGCCGCCCCCGGCCAACCGCATCGCGGTGCGCCCGCTGCTGGAGCGGATCCGGAACGAGGCTGAGGCGCTGTCGAAGGGCCGCCACCGGATCTCGGTCGCGATCGAGGGCGAGCACGACCTCGCGGGCGCCGAGGGCGAGATCGCGAGCGTGTTCCTGAACCTGGTCACCAACGCGGTTCGCTACACGCCGGAGGGCGGCGAGGTGCGCCTGCGCTGGCGCTCCGGCGACGAGGGCGCGGCGTTCACCGTCGAGGACACCGGCATCGGCATCGAGCCGGAGCACCTGCCGCGCCTCACCGAGCGCTTCTACCGCGTCGACCGCAGCCGGTCGCGCGAGACCGGCGGCACCGGCCTGGGCCTGTCCATCGTCAAGCACGCGCTGGCGCGCCACAACGGGGTGCTGGAGGTCGAGAGCACCCCGGGCAAGGGCAGCCGCTTCAGCGCGCGCTTCCCGGCGTCGCGGCTGCTCGCCGCGCCGCGCGAGGCGAAGGTCTAGGGCCGCGCCAGCAGCGCGACGCGCTTCTCCGACAGCGCCGACAGGGTGAACTTCGAGTCCACGGCTTTCCAGTAGCCGGTCTCGGACTCCAGCGCCGCGGCCGACAGCGGGTTCTCGTCCAGCCAGGCCTGCGGCAGGTCGAGCGCGAAGCCGCCCTCGTCGCCGGCGACGCGGAAGGGCGGCAGCTTGAGGTCGGCGCGGCTGCGCAGCAGCAGCGCCGCGATGCGCAGCGCGAACACCAGCTGCCAGTCCGGGCCGTCGAAGGCCTCGTCGCGCACCTTCGCCAGCTTGCCGCGGTGCGCGAGCACGATGCGCGCCAGGCGCTGCTGCTCCATGCGCGAGAAGCCGGGCATGTCGGCATTCGACAGCATGTAAGCCGAGTGCTTGTGGTACTGGGAGTGCTCGATCGACAGGCCGATCTCCGACAGGCGCGCCGCCCAGTCGAGCAGCAGCCGGTCGGCCTCGTCCTCCGGCCCGCGCTCGCGGCCGGCCTCGAGCGCGTCGTAGATCCTGAGCGCCAGCGCGCGCACGCGCTCGGCCTGCGCCGCGTCGACGTGGTAGCGGCGCATGAACTGGGCGACGGTCGCCTCGCGCATGTCGCGCCGCTCGCTGCGACCGAGCAGGTCGTAGAGCACGCCGTGGCGCAGCGCGCCCTCGGAGACCTTGAGCGACTCGATGCCCAGCTCGTGCAGCGCGGCGTCGAGGATCGCCACGCCGCCCGGCAGCACGCCCGCGCGTCCCGCGCGCAGGCCCGCGATCCGGTCCGGGTCGGCCCGCTCGTGCTTGACCAGCTGGCTGCGCAGCCGGTCCAGGCCCTCGCGCGTGATGCCCTCCTGGGCCCAGCCGTTCTCGCGCAGGATGACCTCGATCGCGCGCATCGTGCCGGAGGAACCGACCACCTCCTGCCAGCCGTGCTTGCGGTACTCGCCCGCCATCCCGGCCAGCTCCTGGCGCGCGGCGAGCTCGGCCGAGCGCATGCGCGCCTTGTCGATGCGGCCCTCGGGGAAGTAGCGCAGGCTGTAGCTGACGCAGCCCATGTAGAGCGATTCGGTCAGCTCGGGCTCCAGGCCGGTGCCGATGATGAACTCGGTGGAGCCGCCGCCGATGTCGATCACCAGCCTGCGCGCGTTGCGCTCGCCGGGAGCGGGCGGCATCGAGTGCGCCACGCCGACGTAGATCAGGCGCGCCTCCTCGCGGCCGGCGATGACCTCGATCGGGAAGCCGAGCGCGGCGCGCGCCTCGCGCAGGAACTGGGGCGCGTTCTTCGCCACCCGCAGGGTGTTGGTGCCCACCGCGCGCACCGACTGGCGCGGCATGCCGCGCAGGCGTTCGCCGATCCGGCCCAGGGTCTCCAGCGCGCGCGCCTGGGTGGCGCGGTCGATGCGCTTCTCGGAGGTGAGGCCGGCCCCCAGCCGGACCGCCTCCCGGACCGAATCCAGCGGATAGATCAGCCCGTCCACCACCCGCCCGACCAGCAGGTGGAAGCTGTTCGAGCCCAGGTCGACCGCGGCAAGCACTTCGGGGGGCGGCATGGCGCAACGCTAGCATTGCCGCACTGCGGCAGCAATGCGCCGTCACATTCCTGCAACACGGGAAGGGGTAAAATGCCAATGAAGCGGCGCGGTCGCGCCGGCGGCACCCGCCCCCATGATCAAGAAAGTCCTCCCGCCCTCGCATTTCCTCAACCGGGAACTGGGCCTGCTCGCGTTCAACCGGCGCGTGCTGGCGCAGGCCGCGGACGAATCGGTGCCGCTGCTGGAGCGGGTGCGCTTCCTCACCATCGTGTCCTCCAACCTGGACGAGTTCTTCGAGATCCGGGTCGCCGGCCTGAAGGAGCAGATCAAGCTGGGGGTCAAGGCCTCGGGCCCGGACGGGCGCAGCCCGGCCGAGGTGTTCGAGCTGGTCTCGGCCCAGGCGCACGCGCTGGTGACGGAGAAGTACCGGCTGCTGAACGAGGTGCTGCTGCCCGCGATGGCGCGCGAGGGCATCGTGTTCCCCAAGCGCGAGGCCTGGACCGACGCGCAGCGCGCCTGGGTGAAGGACTATTTCTTCCGCGAACTGCTGCCGGTGCTGACGCCGATCGGCCTGGATCCGGCGCACCCGTTCCCGCGCGTGTTCAACAAGAGCCTGAACTTCGCCATCGAGCTGGAGGGCCGCGACGCCTTCGGCCGCAAGTCGCGCGCCGCCATCGTGCAGGCGCCGCGCGCGCTGCCGCGCGTGATCCGGCTGCCGGTGGACGTGGCGGGCGCCCCCTACGGCTTCGTGTTCCTGTCCTCCATCCTGCACGCGCACATGGACGAGCTTTTCGCCGGCATGCAGGTGAAGGGCTGCCACCAGTTCCGCGTCACGCGCAACTCGGACCTGTTCGTGGATGAGGAGGAGATCAAGAACCTGAGGATCGCGGTGCAGGGCGAGCTGCTGCACCGGCACTTCGGCGACGCGGTGCGGCTGGAGGTCGCCGACAGCTGCTCGCAGGAGGTCGCGGACTTCCTGCAGCAGCAGTTCAACCTCGGCGCCGCGGACCTGTACCGCGTCGACGGCCCGGTGAACCTGTATCGGCTTCGCGAGGTGCCCGACCAGGTGGACCGGCCGGACCTGATGTACCCGCCATTCCAGCCCGGCCTGCCCGAGCCGCTGGCGCGGATGCGGGGCGCCAAGGGCGGCGACATCTACGCCGCCCTGCGCCAGGGCGACGTGCTGCTGCACCACCCCTACCAGTCCTTCATGCCGGTGATCGAGTTCATCCGCACCGCGGTCACCGACCCGCGCGTCATCGCCATCAAGCAGACGGTGTACCGCACCGGCACCGATTCCGAGCTGATGGAGATCCTGGTCGAGGCGGCGCGCCGCGGCAAGGAAGTCACCGTGGTGGTGGAGCTGATGGCGCGCTTCGACGAGGAAGTGAACATCGGCTGGGCGGCGCGGCTGGAGGAGGCCGGCGCGCACGTGATCTACGGCGTGGTCGGCCACAAGACCCACGCCAAGATGGCACTGGTGGTGCGGCGCGAGGACTCGCCCACCGGCCCGGCGCTCAAGCGCTACGCCCACATGGCCACCGGCAACTACCACCTGCGCACCTCGCGCCAGTACACCGACTTCGGCCTGATGACGGCGAACGAGGAACTGTGCTCGGACGTGAACGAGGTGTTCAAGCAGCTGACGGGCCTGGGGCGCGCCAGCCGCATGAAGCACCTGTGGCTGTCGCCCTTCACCCTGCACAAGCGCGTGCTGGCGGCGGTGAAGAACGAGGCGCGCATCGCCAAGGAGGGCCGCCCGGCCCGCATCGTGGCGAAGATGAACGCGCTGCTCGAGCCGGAGCTGATCGAGGAGTTGTATGCGGCCTCGCAGGCGGGCGTGCAGATCGAGCTCGTGGTGCGCGGAGTGTGCGCGCTGCGCGCCGGGGTCTCGGGCCTGTCGGAGAACATCCGCGTGCGCTCCATCGTCGGCCGGTTCCTGGAGCACACGCGCGTGTTCCATTTCCTGAACGACGGCGCCGACGACGTCTACCTCGCCAGCGCCGACTGGATGGACCGCAACTTCTTCCGCCGCATCGAGCTCGCCGTGCCGGTGCTCGACCCGGTGCTGAAGCAGCGCGTGATCCGCGAGGGCCTGCAGGCCTACCTCGAGGACACGGCGCAGACCTGGATCATGAACGCCGAGGGCGACTACGAGCGCCCGCCGCGCAAGGCGCGCGACAAGCCGGTGCAGCAGGACCTGCTGGCGTTGCTGGCGCCCTCGGCCTGGTCAGCCGAAAGCCAGCTCGCGGCCGAGGAAATGGCGGGCATGGCGCGCGCTTAGCCGCGCCATCGGCAGCAGCAGGAAGAAGTCCGCGGTGTTGAAATCCGGGTCGAGCGCCGGTTCGCTGCACACCCAGGCTCCGGCGCGCAGGTAGCCGCGGATGAGCGGCGGGGCCTCGGCAGGCCAGGCCGGGTCCGCTGCGTCCAGCGGCAGGCGGTTGCGCGGGAACACGCGATATTCCAGCGGCGCGAGGTGGCGCGCCTTCAGGCGGGCGAACACCGCGGCGGCCGCGCGGCCGCCGTCGCCGACGCCCATCGAGGCGCAGCCGGCAAGGTAGCGGTGGCCGCCCGCGAGCATGTAGCGCGCGATGCCCGACCAGAGCAGGGCGATGACCGCGCCGTTGCGGTGCTCCGGATGGATGCAGGAGCGGCCGATCTCGACCAGCTGGGGGCGGATCAGCTGCAGCCGCGTGAGGTCGAACTCGGCGTCGGCGTAGTAGCAGCCGATCCGGCGCGCCGCGTGCGGCGGCAGGATCCGGTAGGTGCCGACGGTGATCCCGCTCGGTTCCTCGCGCACGACGAGGTGCTCGCAGTACGCGTCGAAGATGTCGCGGTCGACGCCGTGCTCCCGGGCCGGCAGGCAGGCGCCCAGCTCCCCGGCGAACACCTCCCAGCGCAGGCGCTGCGCGGCGCGGACCTCGGCCTCGCTCCGGGCGAAGGCGAGCGTGTAGCGCCGCCGCGCGGCGGGCGCGCCGCGCGGGTTCTCCAGCAGCTGTGCATCGACACGATCCATCGCGTTCTCCTCGTCATGGCCTGTTGGCCGGCGGCGCGAAGTGTGCGCAGGGCGTGTGACGCCGCCGTGAAGGCGGCGTGAAACTTCCATGACGCGCGGGCATGCTATGTTCGGCCGCGATGGAGAGCCCGCACAAAGGCGCCACCGGCTTGAAGCGCCTCGCCAACGCGACGCGCTACTCGCTGGCGGGCCTCGCCGCCGCGGCGCGGCACGAGGACGCATTCCGCCAGGAGCTGCTGCTCGCCGCGCTGCTGGTGCCGCTGGGCCTGTGGCTGGGCGAGAGCGGCGCGGAGCGCGCGCTCCTGGTGGGCAGCGTGCTCATGGTCCTCGTGGTGGAGCTGCTCAATTCCGCGGTGGAGGCGACCGTGGACCGGGTGTCGCTGGACGACCACAACCTCGCCAAGCGCGCCAAGGACCTGGGCAGCGCCGCGGTGATGGTGGCGCTCGCCTGCACCGCGGCGGTGTGGCTCCTCGTCCTGCTCGCCTGAACCGGAGCGTCATCCCCCGGTAACCGGTCCGTCGCGGTGCTGTCACACGGCCTGTGCACACTTGCACGCCGTGCGCATCGCGATGGTCACCGAGACCTACCCGCCCGAAGTGAACGGGGTCGCGCGCACCGTGCAGCTGTTCGCCGAGGGCCTGCGGCGGCGCGGCCACGCGATCCAGCTGGTGCGGCCGCGGCAGAACGCGGAGGATCGCGCCGCGGCGCGCGACGGCTTCGGCGAGCTGCTGCGCCCCGGGCTCGCGGTGCCCCGCTACCCGCAGCTGCGCTTCGGCCTGCCCTCGAGCGGCGTGCTGCGGCGCGCCTGGCGCGACGGGCGGCCGGACGTGGTCCATGTCGCCACCGAAGGGCCGCTGGGCTGGTCCGCGCTGTCGGCCGCGATCCGGCTCGGCATCCCGACGGCGACCGATTTCCACACCAACTTCCACGCCTACAGCCGCCACTACGGCATGGCCTGGCTGCGCCGGCCGGTCCAGGCCTGGCTGCGGCGCTTCCACAACCGCGCCGGCTGCACCATCGTGCCGACCGACGAGTTGGCGGGCGAACTGGCCCGCCTGGGCTTCGAGCGCATGCGCGTGGTCGGCCGCGGCGTCGACGCGGCGGTGTTCTCCCCGGCAAAGCGCTCCCGGGAACTGCGTGCGCGCTGGGGCGCGGGCGAGGATACGCCGGTGGCGCTGTGCGTGAGCCGCTTCGCGCCGGAGAAGAACTTCCCCCTGGTGATCGAGGCCTACCGTGCGATGCGCGCGGCGCGGCCGGACACGAAGCTGGTGCTGGTGGGCGACGGGCCGATGCTGGAGGACCTGCGCGCCAGGCTGAGCGGCGGCCTGGGCTGCCTGATCGCGGGCCGCCTGGTCAACGGCGAGCTGTCCGCGCACTACGCCTCGGCCGACATCTTCCTCTTTCCCAGCGTCACGGAGACCTTCGGCAACGTCACGCTGGAGGCGATGGCGAGCGGACTGGCGGTGGTGGCGCACGATTACGCCGCGGCGCGGCAGGTCATCGGTCACCGGCGCTCCGGCCTGCTGTCGCCGCCGGGGAGCGACGACGCCTTCATCCGCCAGGCGGTGAGCCTCGCGCGGGACCTCGAGGGCGCGCGCGCCATGGGCCGCGAGGCGCGCTCGATCGCCGAGCGCCTGAGCTGGGACAGCGTGGTCGGCGACTTCGAGCGGGTGCTGGAGCGCACCATCGCCGAGGCGGCGGCGCCGGGGGAGGCCGCGCATGCCGCGCCTTGAGGCCACGCGCTTCGGCAATACCCTGAATTGCCTGCGCCACTGGGACCTGCGCGCCTGCGAGCGCCTGAACCGCGTCGCGCGCTACCGCGTGCCGCTGGCGTTCTTCCGCGTCGTGAGCCGGCTGGGCGACGGCCTGTTCTGGTATGCGCTCATGCTGGGGCTGCTGCTCGCGCACGGCGCGCCGGCCGCGCCGGCCGTGCTGCACATGGTGGCCGCGGGCCTCGCCTGCACCCTGATCTACCGCGCGCTGAAGCGCGGGACGCTGCGGCCGCGTCCGTACGAAGTGCACGCGCACATCGCGGCGGGCGCGGTCCCCCTGGACCGGTTCAGCTTTCCCTCGGGCCACACCCTGCACGCGGTCGCCTTCAGCATCATTGCCTGCGCCTACTACCCGCAGCTCGCGCCGGCCCTCGCCGCGGCAACCGTGCTGACGGCGTTCTCGCGCGTGGTGCTGGGCCTGCACTACCCGAGCGACGTGCTGGCCGGCGGCGCGCTGGGCGCGGCGATCGCGCTCGCCTCGCTCAACCTGGGCTAGGGATGCTGCGCGCCGCGCTGCGCCTCGCGCGCGTCGCGCTGCACCTTGTGCCCCCGCTCGCCGCCGCAATGTTACCGATCGGTAACATCTGGCCCGGTCCCGGGGGGCGGCGGCGCTGGGCCGCGGGCCTGCTCGGGGCGCTCGGGGTGCGGCTGGAGGCCTTTCCGGCCGATCTCGCGCCCGGCACGCTGGTGGTCGCCAACCACGTCTCCTGGCTGGATGTGCTCGTGCTGGATGCGCTGTGCCCGGTCAGCTTCGTGGCGAAGGAGGAGCTCCGGCGCTGGCCGGTGCTGGGACGGCTGCTCGCGCGCGAGGGCACGGTCTTCCTGCGCCGCGGCTTCAACCGCCGCCTGCCGCAGGTGGTGCGCGAGATCGAGCATCGGCTGGCGCGCGGCGAGGCCATCGCCTGCTTCCCGGAGGGCACCACCAGCGACGGCCGGCGCCTGCTGCCGTTTCGCGCCTCGCTGTTCGAGTCCGCGGCCCGCAGGGGCGCGCCGGTGGCCGCGTTCGCGCTGCAATACCGCGACGGCACCGGACGCCACGCGGCCGCGGCCGCGTTCACCGGCGCGCAAACCCTGGCCGGCTCGCTGCTCGCGATCGCGTCCGTGGACGGCTTGTGCGCGCGCGCCGAGCTGCGCGCCGTGTTCCGCGCCAGTTCGCGCCGCGCCGCCTGCCGCGCGGCGCAGGCGGCGGTTCAGGACGGCTTGCGCGCCGGCAGGCCCATGGCGACGAGGATGCCGAGCACGTTCACGCCCGCGGCCACCAGCACCGCCGAGGCGTAGCCCTGCGTGCGGTCGAACAGCCAGCCCGCCAGCACCGGCAGGCCGACCGCGGCGACGCACCACGCGACATAGAGCAGGCTCGCCACGCGTCCGAACGCGTTGCGCGGCCAGTAGCGGGCGATCGCCGCCGCGGTGAAGCCGGAAGTGAAGCCGTAGCCCATCGCGATCATGGCGAGCGCGGGCAGCGCCACCACGGGACTCGGCCAGAAGCTGAGGACCAGCGCGCCGGCGAGGGACCACAGCTGCGCGCCCGCGGCCACATGGGGCACCGGGAAATGGTCCACCAGCCAGCCCCCGCCCATGCGGGCGAGCGCCACCGCGCCGGAAATGATGCTGGTCGCCGCCAGCGCGAGCGCCGTGGCGCCGCCGTAGGCCTGGATGATCCCGGCGGCCTGGCTGAGCACCATCAGGCCCGCCGAGGCGGCAAGGAAGAACACCGTGCACAGGCGCAGGAACAGCGGCCACTGCGCGTCGCGCCCTTCCTCGGCCGGGGCATCCGCGTCGTGCATGCGGATCACGGCAATCCGCAGCAGCGCCGCCGAGACTGCGCAGGTCGCGAGCACCACGACGCCGAGCCCGGCCAGCAACGCGCGCAGTCCCCAGGCCTCGGCCGCCCAGCCGAAGAGCGGCGCGCCCAGCATCGCGCCCAGCGGATACAGGCTGACCACGAAGCCGTTGGCGAGGCCGCTCGCCCCCTTCACCGTCTGGTTGACGCCCTGCTGCACCAGGATGAACCCGACCCCGGCGCCCAGGCCGAAAAGGACGCCGTAGCCGGCGGCGAACAGCGCCAGCCCGTCGGCCGAGGCCGCGAGGAACAGCCCGCTGCCGCTGCACAGGCCGCAGGCGAGCGCGAGCAGCGGCGGCGGCACGGCGCGGTAGAGCCGCGGCGCCAGGTTCATGCCGATGGTGAGGGTGATGGTGGCGAGCGCGAACACGAAGCTCGTCTCCGCCCGGCCGATGCCCAGCAGCGCCTCCAGGGGCGCGAGCACCACGCTGAAGGCGTACAGGGTGCCGAAGGGCAGGTTGAGCGCCGTCGCCGCCGCGATGGCGGCGGCAGTCCGCTGCCCGGGCGTCATGCGCAACGCGCTCACGCCCGGATTATGCCGTGATTGCGTCCTCGGTCAGGACAGCCCGGGCGGCAGCGCCAGCGCCACCGAGCGCCGGTTCCCGCTGCGCGCTGCCGGAAGCAGGGGTTCGGGCTCGGCCGCCGGCGCCACGCCCTCCAGCAGCGTGCCGATCGACGCCAGCCCGAGCGCGGTCTCGCGCGCATACGCATCGAGGCGCGGGACAAGCAGGTGGTCGAGCCGGCGCATGACGGCCCGGCACAGGCGCGGCAGCCGGCTGCGGCGCAGCAGCGCCTCGGCGCGGGCGAGGAACAGGATCGCGCGGCGTGCCGTGTCCTCGGTGCATGCGGACTTGCGCGCGACGATGCCCGCCAGCACCTGGCGATCGGTGTCGAGCAGGTCCGCGGCAGTGGCGAACACTGCGGCGCGCAGGTGCTCGTCCATCGCCCACTCGCACAGCGCATGGGTGGCGTAGGACACCTCCGCGATGCGCGCCTCGTGCTCCGGCACGAAGCGGTTGTGCGCGACCACGTCGGCCAGCAGATGGCTGGCGTATCCGGCCGCCACCGCGCGTTCCTCGTCGCAGGCGGCGGCGCAGTAGCGCCTGGCGGTGGACCACAGGTGGTTGCGGGAGAACGCCGCCGTGCCGAGCGCGCGTCCGGCCAGCGAAAGGTCGGGCAGGCAGGCGCCGGCCAGCACCAGGCGCGGGAAGCGCAGGGCGGCGCGCCGGAAATCCGGGTCGGCCAGCGGCGCGAGGAGCAGCAGGTGCTGGGCGAAGAACAGGTGCGACTGCAGGCCCCAGGCGAGGGCGTCGCCGGCGAAGGCGGCGAGGGGGAGGGCGAGCAGCAGGTGGCGTCGCGTCACGGGGACGCATGCTGGGGCCCGGATATGAATCGCCGATGAAGGCCTTGGGTCGGTTGCGTTACGGTGGCGATGCAATGAAGCGCAGGAGCTGGCTCGCGGCGGCCTCCAGTGCGCCGTCATTCACGATTTCGAGTGCTGGCGCCTCGACGCGCGCCCAGTGGCGCCGATTGCGCGCCATGCGCTCGGCTGCCGCGGTTGCATCGTCCCGGGCGCGGCAGGCGATCCGGTCCTGCAAAGCGGTGTCGGGTGCCCGGACGTGGACAATCTCGGCGGAGGGAAACGCGCGCCGCAGCTTGTGCAGGTGCTCGCGCGAGCCGTTGATGACGACCGTCGCGCCCCGGTCCATCCAGTCGTGGATCTCGGTGCCGACGCCATAGCGATGCCCGTTGGCGCGCCAGTGCAGGGCGAACGCGCCCTGCGCGAGCAACTGATCAAACCGGGCGTCATCGACCGGGACATGCTCTTCCGCGCCCGCACTGGCCGCGCGGGTGATGGTTCGCACGGCAAAGCGCACGTCGGGGCCGGCCGGCAGGTTGCGGCGGGTCCACGCGATCAGGCTGTCCTTGCCGCTCCCGGAGGGGCCGACCACGCAGACCAGTCTGCCCCTGCGCGCCGCGCCCGAAGCGAGCGGCGCGCGATGGATGACGCGGAACGCCGCGCCCGGGCCGGACTCCTCCGACAGGCAGACGGCCGCGATCTGCAGAGGCGGATTGCCCAGTGCCGCCAGCCGCAGCGCGGCGTCGCGCCACAGTTCTCCCCGCTGCGCGTCCGCCGCCGGCAGGCGCCCGGTGAGCGACAGGTGGAAGCGGAAGGATTCGAGCACGTGCGGATAGCCCCAGTGTTGCAGATTCTCGCGCTGCCGCGCGGTCAGTTCCGGACGGGCGCGGCGCTCCAGGTCCGCGGCCTGCAGCGGCGCACGGAAGCGATCGAACCCGGTCACGCAATCGGCGGCGAGCCTGTGCAGGCGCGGCTCGGGCAGGACAGGGACCAGCGCGAGGAAGTCCTCCAGCCACGCCAGCGCGAGGCCCGGCAGAGAGAAGGCGACGCGGTCGGCGCAGAACTGGTCCAGCGCCCGCCGGAGGTCCGGCAGCCGCGTGCCCGCGGCAAGGCGGAACGGGGCCACGAGCGTGGCATGGAATCCGTAGCGGCGAGCCGCGCTGATCGCGGGCGAGCTGTCCCGCGCGAGCCACTGCGCGCCGAACTCCCCCCAGGGACTCGCCGGTTCAGGAACGAAGTACAGCGCGTGGCGCGCGGTCATAAATGTTTCATGCTGCACCGCTAGCATCGCCGCATCATGTTGCAGCAAGTTGACGAGGTCGCGCGCGAGTCGCGCCGCGACTGGATGGGAATCCTGGCGCGCGCGCCCCTGGGCATGCTCGAGGAATGGGCGCGGACCGAAGCGCTGCCCGGCCACAGCTGGCTGCGCAGGCCGGAGACCGGGCTGGTCATGGTGCGCGCGCGCGCCGGCGGCACCGGCGAGCGCTTCAACTTCGGCGAGATGACGCTCACGCGCTGCGCGCTGCGCCTGGACGGCGGGCAGGTCGGCGTCGCCTACGTGCAGGGCCGCTCGCAGCGCAAGGCGGAACTGGCGGCGATCGCGGATGCCCTGCTGCAGTCGGACAAGCGGCGCGACGAACTGCTGCGCGGCCTGATCGGGCCGCTGCGCCGGCAGCTCGCGCAAGGCGCTGCGCGCATGCAGCGCAAGGCGCAGGCGACGCGCGTCGAGTTCTTCACCCTGGCGCGGGACGCGGGCGCGTGATCGACCTCTCGGAAGTCGGCGCAGGGCTCGCGGACCCGGTGCTCGACAGCCAGCGCGTGTTCCGGGCCGGACTGGAGGCCTTGTCGCGGCCCGGCACGCTTGTCGAGGTGAGCGCGGGCGGGGAGGGCGTGCCGGGGCTGCACGCCGCCTCCGGCGCGCTTCTGCTCGTGCTGCTGGACCAGGACACGCGGCTCTGGCTGTCGCCGTCGCTCGCGGACGGCCGGGCGGGGGCCAGCCTGCGCTTCCATACCGGATGCACGCTGGCGGCGTCGCCGGATGCCGCCGACTTCGCCCTGGTCGCTTCGCCCCAGGAGCTCCCGGCGCTGGAGGCGTTCGCGGCGGGGTCGGACGAGCATCCGGAGCGCTCGACGACGCTGGTCCTGCAGGTGCCTTCGCTTGGCGCTGCCAGCGGCTGGCGCCTGACCGGTCCGGGCATCCGGGCGCACGCGCAGGTCCGCGCCGAGGGCCTGGATGCGGCGTTCCTTGGGCAATGGGAATCCAACCGCCGGCGCTTCCCCCGGGGCATCGACCTGTTCCTGACCAGCGGCGGCCGGATATGCGGGCTGCCGCGCACCACGAGGATCGAGGGCTGAGCGATGTACGTTGCGGTCAAGGGCGGGGAACGCGCGATCCTCAACGCCGGCCGCCTGCTGGGCGAGGCGCGCCGCGGCGATCCGGCGCTGCCGGAGCTTTCGGTCGCCCAGATCCGCGAGCAGATGCGCCTCGCGGTGGATCGCGTCATGACCGAGGGTTCGGTCTACGACCCGGACCTCGCCGCGCTGGCGCTGAAGCAGGCGCGCGGCGACCAGGTGGAGGCGATCTTCCTGCTGCGCGCTTACCGCGCCACGCTGCCGCGCATCGGCTACACGCAGCCCCTGGATACCGCCCGCATGCGCCTGTGGCGGCGCATCTCCGCCGCCTTCAAGGACCTGCCGGGCGGCCAGGTGCTCGGCCCGACCTACGACTACACCCAGCGGCTGCTGGACTTCGAGCTTGAACTCGGCGCCGGCGAGGCGCCGGCGGCGGAGGCCGAATCCGCGGCCGAGCCGGTGCCGGGCGTCATCGACCTCCTTAACCAGGAAGGGCTGATCGAGGCCCAGCCGGAGCCGGATGAGCGGGCGGAGCCGCAGGACCTCACGCGCGAGCCGATCGCGTTCCCGGCCTCGCGCGCCGCGAGGCTGCAGAACCTGGCGCGCGGCGACGAGGGATTCCTGCTCGGCATGGGCTACTCCACGCAGCGCGGCTATTCGCACACGCACCCCTTCGCGGGCGAGATCCGCTACGGCACGGTCGAGATCGAGGTGGTGCCCGAGGAGCTGGGCTTCGCGATCACGGTGGGCGAGATCGAGCTGACCGAGTGCCAGATGATCAACCAGTTCGCCGGGTCGAAGGCCCGGCCGCCGCAGTTCACCCGCGGCTACGGCCTCGCCTTTGGCCATGGCGAGAGGAAGGCGATGGCCATGGCGCTGGTGGACCGTGCCCTGCGCGCCGGGGAACTGGGCGAGCGCGTGGAGGCGCCGGCGCAGATGGAGGAGTTCGTGCTGTCGCATTCGGACAACCTCGAGGCCTCGGGCTTCGTCCAGCACCTGAAGCTGCCGCACTACGTGGACTTCCAGTCCGAACTGGAACTGGTGCGCAAGATGCGCGCCGCGAGGGACGCGGCATGAACGCGCCCGCGGCCCTGCCGGCGCTGCG
>CAZMDA010000013.1:47517-59898 GCA_964564865.1 uncultured Bordetella sp.
GCGCGACGCCCAGTACAACTTCGCCTACCTGGACGAGCGCACCAAGCGCATGATCCGCCGCGCCATCCTGAAGGCGGTGGCGATCCCGGGCTACCAGGTGCCGTTCGGATCGCGCGAGATGCCGCTGCCTTACGGCTGGGGAACCGGCGGCATCCAGGTCACGGCCTCCGTGATCGGCCCGAACGATGTCCTGAAGGTCATCGACCAGGGCGCGGATGACACCGTCAACGCGGTCAACATCCGGCGCTTCTTCGAGCGCACCACGGGCGTGGCGACCACGGAACGCACCGCGGAGGCGACCCTCATCCAGAGCCGGCACCGGATTCCGGAAACGCCGTTGCGCGACGGGCAGGTGATCGTGTACCAAGTGCCGGTCCCCGAGCCGCTGCAGCGCCTGGAGCCGCGCGAGGCGGAAACCCGTCGCATGCACGCGCTGGCCGACTACGGCCTGATGCACGTGAAGCTGTACGAGGACATCGCGCGCTACGGGCAGGTCTCGACCACCTACGACTACCCGGTGATGGTGAACGGGCGCTACCTGATGGCGCCCTCGCCGATCCCGAAATTCGACAACCCCAAGCTGCACATGAGCCCGGCGCTGCAGCTGTTCGGCGCCGGCCGCGAGAAGCGCATCTATGCGCTGCCGCCCTACACGAAAGTCGAGAGCCTCGCCTTCGAGGACCATCCGTTCGAGGTCCAGCGCTGGGCGGCGGCCTGCGCGCTGTGCGGCTCGACGACCAGCTTCCTCGACGAGGTGATCACCGACGACCGGGGCGGGCGCATGCACGTGTGCTCGGATACGGATTACTGCGCCCAGCGGCGTCCTGGAGAAGCGCCATGAATGCGCACGATATCGTGCGCGCCGCGGTGCTGGTGCGGGAGGCGGGCGAAGCCGACCTGCCCGGGGTGCTGGACCTGTACGTTCGCTCGGGACTGGAGACCGGCGCCGGCCCGGACCTTGAGCAGGCGCGCTCGATCCTGCGGCGCTATGCCGCGTACCCGGACTACCGGCTGTACGTGGCGAACGTCGGTGCCGAACTGGCCGGCAGCTTCGCCCTGCTCATCATGCACAAGCTGGGGCACGGCGGGCAGCCCGCGGCCGTGGTGGACGACGTCGCGGTGGCGCCGGAATGGCAGCGCCGCGGCGTCGGCCGGGTGATGATGGAATTCGCGCGCGCGCGCTGCGCGCAGGCCGGCTGCTACAAGCTGGCCCTGTCCAGCAACGCCCGCCGGCGCAAGGCGCACGCCTTCTACCGCTCGCTGGGATTCGAGGCGCACGGCATCAGCTTCGCGGTGCGTCCATGACGGATCAGCCGATCCTTCGCGCGCAGGGCCTCGCGAAGCGCTATGGCGAGCGTCTCGCGCTGGAGGACGTGTCGCTCGAACTGTGGCCGGGCGAGGTGCTGGCCGTGGTGGGCGAATCGGGCTCGGGCAAGACCACGCTGCTGTCCTGCCTCTCCGGGCGCCTGAAGCCGGAGGCGGGGACCGTCGAGTTCCATACCCGGCACGAAGGCATGAAGGACGTGCACGCGATGTCGGAGGCGGCGCGCCGCCTGCTGGCACGCACCGACTGGGGATACGTGCACCAGAATCCGGACGAAGGCCTGCGCATGGCGGTCTCCGCGGGCGCCAACGTCGGCGAGCGCCTGATGGCGCTGGGCGAGCGGCACTACGGCCGCATCCGCCAGTCGGCGGCGGAATGGCTCGGGCGCGTGGAAATGGACGCGGCGCGCATCGACGAGTCGCCGCGCAGTTTCTCCGGCGGCATGCGCCAGCGGCTGCAGATCGCGCGCAACCTGGTCACCGGGCCTCGGCTGGTGTTCATGGACGAGCCCACTTCCGGGCTGGACGTCTCGGTGCAGGCGAAGTTGCTCGACCTGCTGCGCGGCCTCACGCGCAGCCTGCCGCTGGCGGCGGTGGTGGTGACGCACGACCTCGCCGTGGCGCGCCTGCTCGCGCACCGCATGGTGGTGATGAAGGACGGGCGCGCCGTCGAGACCGGCCTTGCCGACCAGGTGCTGGACGACCCCCGGCACCCGTATACCCAGCTGCTGGTCTCGTCGGTGGTACAGCCGTGAGCACGGTCGTGCACACTGCCGCCATCCAGGTCCGCGGCCTGAGCAAGTCGTTCGTCCTGCACAACCAGGGCGGACTGGAACTGCGCGTGCTGCAGGACGTCTCGCTGGACGTGCATGAGGGCGAATGCGTGGTCCTCAACGGCCGCTCGGGCGCGGGCAAGAGCACGCTGCTGCGTTGCCTGTACGCCAACTACCGCGCCAGTGCCGGTTCGATCCGGATCCACGGCGAGGAACTGGTGGATGCCGCGCCGCGCGACCTGTTGCGCATCCGGCGGGAGCGCGTCGGCTACGTCAGCCAGTTCCTGCGCGCGGTGCCCCGGGTGCCGGCGCTCGACGTGGTGGCCGAACCGCTGCTCGAAGGCGCAGGACCCGATCCGGAGGCGGCGCGGGAAGCGCGCCAGGTGGCCGAGCAGCTCCTGCTCAGGTTGCGCATCCCGATGCGCCTCTGGAGCGTACCGCCGGCCACCTTCTCCGGCGGAGAGCAGCAGCGCGTCAACATCGCGCGCGGCCTGGCGCGCCGGCGCCCGGTGCTGCTGCTGGACGAGCCCACCGCGTCGCTGGACGCGGACAACCGCTTCACGGTGACCGCCATGATCAATGAACTGCGCAGCGAGGGCGCCGCCATCGTCGGCATATTCCACGACCCGAAGGTGCGCGACGCCGTCGCCACCCGGGTGTTCGACATGGAGGCGGTGGCATGAGCGCGAGCCTGGTGCTGAAGAACGCCCGCGTGGTGACCGGGGGCGAGGTCGTCGAAGGCTCGGTCTGCGTTCGCGACGGCCGCATCGCCGCCGTGGACAAGGGCGCCGCCTCCCCGGGCCTCGACCTCGAGGGCGACTTCCTGATCCCGGGCCTGGTGGAACTGCACACCGACAACTTCGAGCGCCACCTCATGCCGCGGCCCAAGGTGCGCTGGCCGGAGCTGCCGGCGCTGTTCGGGCACGATGCCGAAGTGGCCTCTGCGGGCATCACCACGGTGTTCGACGCGCTCGGCGTCGGCGACGCCGATCCGGAGGCGATGCGCGGCCAGAGCATGGACGCGGTGATCAAGGCCATCGCGCACGCCGCCGACCAGGAGCTGCTGCGCGCCGAGCACCGCCTGCATATCCGCGTCGAACTGCCCGCCCCCAACACACGCGAGCTCTTCGAGCCCTTCGCGGACCATCCGCTGGTGGGGCTGGTGTCGCTGATGGACCATACGCCGGGCCAGCGCCAGTGGGAGGACCTCGAGCAGGCCCGGATCTACTACTGCGGCAAGAAGGGCTGGTCGGACGAGAAGTTCGCGCGCTCGGTCTCCGAGTCGAAGGCGCTCCAGGAGCGCAACACCGTCCCCAACCGCCGCTACTTCGTCCAGTACGCGCGCGAACGCGGGATTCCGCTCGCCAGCCACGACGACACGCGGCTGGAACACGTCGAGCAGGCGCACGCCGAGGGTGCCGCGATCTCGGAGTTCCCGACCAGGGTCGAGGCCGCGCGCGCGGCAAAGGAACGGGGCCTGAGCACGGTCATGGGCGCGCCCAACGTGGTGCGCGGCGGGTCGCATTCGGGGAACGTCGCCGCCGCGGAACTGGCGCGGCTGGGGCTTCTCGATTCGCTGTCGTCCGACTACGTGCCTGCCAGCCTGCTGATGGCGGCGTTCCGCCTTGTGCCGGAGGCGGGTTTCACCATCCCGCAGGCCGTGGCCACGGTCAGCCTCAACCCGGCGCGCGCCGCCGGTCTGCTGGATCGCGGCGAAATCGCGCCGGGATTGCGCGCCGACCTGGTCCAGGTGCGCATGGCCGGGGAGCAGCCGGTGGTGCGGGCGGTGTGGCGGGAAGGCGTGCGGGTGGTCTGACGGCGAGGTGGTGGAGGGCGCAGAGGAAAAAATGGAAACGACAAGAACGCGCAACGTGCTGTTCCTGTGCACGGGAAACTCGGCGCGGTCGATCATGGCCGAGGTCCTGCTCAACGCGATGGGCAAGGGGCGCTATGTCGCCTTCAGCGCCGGCAGCCATCCCAACGGCACCGTGAACCGGTTCGCGATCGAGCTGCTGCAGAAGAACCGCCTGCCGACCGAGGGGCTGCGCAGCAAGAGCTGGGACGAGTTCGCGGCTCGGGGCGCGCCGCAGCTCGACTTCGTATTCACCGTCTGCGACCAGGCGGCGGGCGAATCCTGCCCGGTCTGGCCCGGCCAGCCGATGACCGCTCACTGGGGCATCAACGACCCGGCAGCCGCCGGGGGCGACATCGAGATGAAGCAGAAGGCCTTCTTCCGCGCCTACAACGAACTGCAGAACCGGCTGTCGATCTTCGTCAACCTGCCGCTGGACAAGCTCGACCGCCTGAGCCTGCAGCGCAAGCTGGACGACATCGGGCGGCTAGGTGCCGACGACGCCACCGTCCTTGCGGCGGATCACCACGGTCGCTGAGCGCGGCCGGGCGCCCGCCACGCCGCTGGGCCACGTCGAGTAGCGCGACGGATTGTCCGGATCGCTGCGGTCCGAGGGCGATTCCCCGGGGTGCTGGATGTTGACGAACATCGTGCGCATGTCCGGGGTGCATACGACGCCGGTCACCTCGCAGTTGGGCGGACCGACGAGGAAGCGGCGCGTCTCGCCGGTGCGCGGATCGGCCGCGAGCATCATGTTGCTCCCCAGCCCCGCGTATTCGCCCTTGTACATGTTGGTTGCGTGGGCATCGGTCTGGATCCAGAGCACGCCGCGTTCGTCGAACCACAGGCCGTCCGGGCTGCCGTAGGAATCACCCTTGATGCTTCCCCTGGCTTCGGCGCGCGCGTTCGCGGGATCCCCGGCGAGCACGAAGTGCTGCCAGGAAAAGGCGGTGGCGTCGAAGTCGCCATCCTCCTTCCATTTGATGATGTTTCCCATGGTGTTGTTGGCGCGCGGATTCGCCGCGTCAGTCCCTGGCCTGTTGGCGGCGCCTCGCGCGGTGTTGTTGGTCAGGGTGCAGTAGACCTCCCCTGAGCGCGGATCGATGGCGATCCACTCGGGGCGGTCCATTTTCGTGGCTCCCATGAGGTCCGAGGCCTGGCGCGACTTGATCAGGACGTCGCCCTGGTCGGAGAAACCGCGCTCCGCCGTCAGGCCGTTGCGGCCGGCCGCGAGCTCCATCCAGCTGCCGCGGCCGCCGGCATCGAACCTGGCGACGTAGAGCCTGCCGTGGTCCAGCAGGTCGCGGTTGGCGGCGAAGCCGCCGGGGCGCACGCGGTCGCGGCTGACGAACTTGTAGATGTACTCGAAGGCCGCGTCCTCGCCCATGTACACGACGACACGGCCGTCCCTGGTGAGCGCCGTCCACGCGCCCTCGTGCGCGGCGCGTCCGAGCGCGGTGCGTTTCACCGGCGTCATGGTCGGATCCATCGGATCGATCTCCACCACCCAGCCGAAGCGATTCGGCTCGTTCGGGTGCCTCGCGGCGTCGAAGCGCTCTTCGTGCTCGTGCCAGCGGTAGCCGCGGCCGCCGCGGCGCAGGCCCCAGCGCGCACCGTGGGCGTCGGGCTTCTCGGGGCCGCTGAAATAGAAAATGAAGTTCTCCTCGCACGTGAGGTAAGTACCCCAGGGCGTATAGCCGTGCGCGCAGTTGTTCAGCGTCCCCAGCACGCGATTGCCGGCGGGATCGCCCGCGGTGCGCATCATCGGGTGGCCGGCCGCGGGCCCGGCAATCGCCATAGGCGTCGCGGCAGTGATGCGGCGCGCGAGACGGGACGGCCGGACCATCGACCATTCGCCGCCGCGCGCCTCGATCTCGAGCACGGTCACGCCGTGCGCGGCGATGGACTTGCGGGTCTTCTCGGCATTCCAGGTCCTTGTCCCGTCCGGGTGCAGCAGGCCGTCGTCGGTGTACTCGTTGTTGAACACCAGCAGGCCGCGCCGGCTGCCATCCAGCGGGAAGTAATGCATGCCGTCGTGATGCATGCCGACCTGCACCGCCTGGTCCGCCGCCGAGTTGGATCCGTCGGGCCGGAACGCCGGCATGTTTCCGGGCACGCCGACCGGCTCGCCCCACATGAACGCCGGGGTGGCGACATAGCCTTCGGGCACGATGACCTTGTCCGCGGTGGAAACCGGCACGCTCTTGAACCCGATGAGCGGGCCGCTCCCGGCAGGCGCCGGGCCGCCGGCGCAGCCCGCCAGCAGGGGAGAGAACACGCTGGCCACGGCGCCCGCGACCCCGGCGCGCATCAGGATGCGCCGGCGCGGATCGGACAGGTCGTGAATGGAGGGATTGGAGGACGGGTTGGAGTCCTCCATGTCGCGGAAGTCTTTCGCCATGATCGCCTCCGGAGTGAAAACCGCCTTGCCGGGGCTAGCGCCCCTGGATCAGTCGGCTGCGCACCCGCTGCGACAGCCAGTCTATCGCGTACACCGAGATGAGGATGAGGATCATGATGAAGCTGGCCTCCTCCCAGAGCAGCGTACGGATCCGGTCGGCGAGGTAGAAGCCGATGCCGCCGGCGCCGACGATCCCGAGTATGGTGGCCGAGCGCGTGTTCGACTCGAATATGTAGAGTGCGTTGGACAGCATCACCGGCAGGACCTGAGGCAGGATGCCGAAGCGCACCGTCTGCAGGCCGTTGCCGCCGCAAGCCTTGACGCCGTCCATCTGCTTCTTCTCCACGTTCTCGATCGCCTCCGAGTACAGTTTGGCCAGCGTGCCGATGTCGGAAATGATGATGGCGAGGATACCAGCCAGCGGCCCCAAACCGACCGCGCGCACGAAGATCAGCGCCCAGATCATCTGGTCCACGCCGCGCAGGGTGTCGCTGCCACGGCGGGCGAGGAACTGCACCACGCGCAGGGCGACCACATTGCGCGCGCACAGCAGGCCCAATGGCACGGCAAGAATGGCGGCGATGAAGGTGCCGAGGAAGGCCATCGCGATCGTCTGCAGCATTGCGTAGGAGTACTCCCAGAACGCATCCTTGGCGGTCGGCGGAAACATGTGCCCGATCACCTCGACCATCTTCGAGGCGCCGTTCCACAGCCGCAGCGGTGAGAAGTCGGCCAACCACATGCACCAGGCGGTGAACACGGCGAACGCGCCCAGCGTGGCGATGCGAAGGGCGCGGTCGCCGGCCGGGGCGCCGAACGCGCCGGGGCAGATGCCGCGCGCCGCGTCGATCTCGTGCGGCGTCATCCTGGACAGGCGGATGATCATGGCACGCCCTCCTTGCCGATCATGCGGTGGCGCACCGACTCGCAGGCGTGGTCGATCAGCATCACGGTGATGATCAGCATGATGAGCAGCGCGCTGATGTCCTCGTAGTACAGCATCCGGATCGCGGTGTAGAACTCCTGGCCTATGCCGCCGGCGCCGACGAATCCGACCACGCTGGCGGTGCGCACGTTGATCTCGAAGCGCCACAGCGTGAAGCTGGTGAAGTTGGGCAGCACCTGCGGCAGGACGGCAAAGCGGATGGTCTGCACCCAGTTCGCGCCCGCCGCGCGCAGGCCGTCCACCGGCTTCATGTCGATGTTCTCGACCGCCTCCGCGAACAGCTTGCCGTTGCCGCCCATGGAGTGGATGGCGATGGCGAGGATTCCCGCCAGGGGGCCGATGCCGAAGGCGAACACGAAGATGAGGGCGTAGACCAGGTCCGGGATGGTGCGAAACACTTCGAGCGCGCGCCGCGACAGCCAGTAGCCCCAGGTGCTGCGCTTCAGGTTCTGCGAGGCGTCGAAGCACAGGACAACGGCGCCGATGGTCCCCAGCAGGGTCGCCAGGTAGGCGATCAGGATGGTTTCCCAGAGCAGCTTCAGCCACTTGGGCAGGCCGTAGAACCACTCCTGCAGGTCGCCCCAGAGGTTGGCCCAGGTGAGCGCCGGCAGGATCTTGACGATGTACTCGTGCACGCGCGGCAGGCCGGCCGCGATCTTGCCGGGGCTGAATTCGCCCACCCAGGCCGAGGCCAGCAGCGCGGCGAGGAGCAGCGACCCGTAGCCGATCGTCGTCCAGCGCCGGCGGGCGCGCAGGCCCTGGTAGGCGTGCTCGAAGGCGGCGACGGAGGCCGAGGCGGACATCTACTGCCTGCGCCTCGCCTTGCGCTGCTCCAGCACCGCGTCGAGGATCGGCTGGTACATCGCGTGCGTCACTTCCACGTAGCCCTGGGTCTTGCCGCGCACCACCGTCTCGGCCATTCTCGGATCGATGGCCTGCAACTCGAGGAACAGCTTGCGGATGTCCCGTTTCATGTCCTCCGGCAGGTCCTTGCGGACCGTGATCGGCGAGTTCGGGATCAGGGGCGACATCCATACCAGGCGCAGCAGCTTCGGATCCAGGATGCCGCGGTCGGTCATGGCGCGCAGCACGCCGCGGTCCAGGGGATTGCGCGAACCCCAGACGAACGCGGCATCGAACTGCCCCTTCACGACGCCGAGCGCGCTCTGCTCGTGGCCCCCGGAGAAGATCGTCTTGCCGAAGTACGTCCCGGCGTCGATGCCGGACGCGCGCAGGCTGACCAGCGGCACGAGATAGCCAGAGGTGGAGTTAGGGTCGGCCCAGGCGAGGATCCTGCCCCTGAGGTCCTCGATGCCGCGGAAGGTCGAGTCGGCCTTCACGATCAGGTGCGCGTGGTAGCCGACGTCGCCGTCGGGTTCCTTCGCCGCCGCCAGCGGCTCGACCTGCCCGTTGGAGTCGATCCAGGCCGAGGCGTAGGCGGCCGGACCCAGCGAGGCGAAGTGGATCTGGCCGGAGGTCAGGGCCTGCACCGTGCCGGCGTAGTCGGACGCGGTATAGATGCGGAGCTCCGCGCCCAGGCGATCCTTGAACACCTTTGCGAAGTCCCGGAAACGGGCCTCGGTCGCACCCTGGCTCTCGGAGCTGACGGCACTCATCCCGACCACGGGGTGCTTCTGGCGCCAGTCCTGGCCCAGGGCGGCGCCCGCCCAGAGGGCGAGGACCGCGAGGAATGCCGCGCGCACCTCAGTTCCGCTTGCGGGCGTTGCGCACTTCGATCGCCGCGTCCAGCACCGGCTTGTACATCTCGTGCGTCACCGGCACGAAGCCGGCGGTCTTGCCGCGCGCCGCGGCTTCGGCGACCGCCGGGCTCTTGACGTGCAGCTCGGTCCAGAAGGCGAGCAGGTCCTTTTTCATGTCCGCCGGCATGTCCTTGCGCACGATCACCAGCGGGTTTGGAATCAGGGGCGATTCCCAGATGACGCGGAACTGGTCCATCTTCAGCACGCCGCGATCCACCATGGCGCGGATCTGGCCGGCGTTATGGCCCTTGGAGGACCAGGTGAAGGCGGAATCGAACTGGCCGTTGATCACGCCCAGCACGCTTTGCTCGTGGCCGCCGGAGAACAGGGTCTTGCCGAAGAAGCGCTCCGCCTCGATTCCCGCCGCGCGCAAGCTGACCAGCGGGATCAGGTAGCCGGAGGTCGAGTTCGGGTCTGCCCAGGCGAGCGAGCGGCCCTTCAGGTCCTGCAACTGCTTGTACGGGCTGCCGGACTGCACGATCAGGATGGAGTGGTAGCCGAGCGAGCCGTCCAGTTCCTTGTTTGCGACCAGCGGCTCCACCTGCCCGTTGGAGTCGATCCAGGCCGAGGCATAGCCGCTCGCGCCCAACTGCGCCATGTGGATCTGGCCGCCGGTGAGCGCCTGGATGGTGCCGGCATAGTCCGATGCCGTGAAGATGCGCATCTCGACACCGGTGCGCTCCTTGAACGCGTTGGCGACTTCCTTGAACCGCGTCTGGGTCGCGGACTGGTTCTCGGTGCTGACCGAGCTGAAGCCCACGACGGACACCTTCTTCTTCCATTCCTGGGCCTGCGCGGCGAGAGGGGCGAGCGCGGCGGCCGCGAGGGCAAGCGGGACGAGTCGTTTCAGGGCAAGCATGGATTCTCCAGTCGTTTACGGGTCAAGGGGGTCAGGCGGAAGCCGCGGCCGCCACCGGCAGGGCGAAGCCGCCGTTGGTCGAGGTCGCGTTTTCGTTGAACTGCTCCAGTTCCTCGGACACGCCGTAAATGCGCCGCACGGTGGCAGCGCTGAGGGCGCCGGGGTGGCCGTCGAACACCACCTCGCCGGCGGCGATGCCGACGACGCGGTCGCAGTACTGGCGCGCGGTGTCGAGGGTGTGCAGGTTGCACAGGACGGTGATGCCGTCCTCGCGGTTGATTTTGCGCAGCGCCTCCATCACCAGGATCGCGCTGCGCGGATCGAGCGACGCGATCGGCTCGTCCGCCAGCACGATCTCGGGTTCCTGCATCAGCGCGCGCGCGATCGCGACGCGCTGCTGCTGCCCGCCGGAGAGCGTCTCGGCCCGCTGGAACGCGAGCGCCGCGCAGTCCAGGCGCTCCAGCGCCAGCACCGCCATGGCGCGTTCGCTGGCCGAAAAGCGCTTGAGCAGCGAGGGCAGGGTGCCGTGGTACGAGATGCGGCCCAGCAGGACGTTGGTCAGGACGTCCAGCCGCGGCACGAGGTTGAACTGCTGGAAGATCATGGCGCAGCGCGCGCGCCAGCGCAGCAGCGGTCTGCCGGTGATGCCGCTGACGTTCTCGCCCTTCCATTCAACTCGGCCTGCGCTGGGGTCGCTGAGCCGGTTGATGAGGCGCAGAAGGGTGGATTTGCCGGCGCCGGAGCGGCCGATGATGCCGACCATCTGGCCCGCCGGCACCGACAGCGACACCGATTTCAGCGCCGCAACGGCGCCAAACGACTTGCCAAGGGAGGTGATCTCGAGCATCGGATTGCCGCGGAGTGGAAACGCCGCGACGATAGCCGCCGACTGTTACGGGATTGCGAACCTTTCGTGACATGCGCGCCGCGCCGCGCGGTCACCCGTCATCCGGCGGTCATGATCCATGCCGAGAATGGTCGCGAACAACGGAACACGCGCGCATGTCGCTCAAAGTAGACGAGATCATCAGGCTGTACGAAGAACGCGGCGCCGCCATGTACGGCTCCGAATCCGTGAGCCAGCTCGAGCACGCGCTGCAGTGCGCCGCGCTCGGGATGGGAGAGGATGCCTCCAGCGAGCTAGTCGCCGCTGCGCTGCTGCACGACCTTGGACATCTGGTCACCGACCTGCCGCACAGGATCGAGCGCGACGTGGACGATGTGCACCAGTACCTCGCGGTGCCGTTCCTGCGCGGCACCTTTCCGGATGCGGTGATCGAGCCGATCCGGCTGCACGTCGACGCCAAGCGCTACCTGTGCCGCGCGGAGAGCAGCTACTGGGCCGGCTTGTCGCCGGCGTCGCGCCACAGCCTGGAGCTTCAGGGCGGCGTGTTCAGTGACATCGCCGCCGAGCGCTTCCTCGCCAGGCCCTACGCCTGGGACGCCGTGCGGCTGCGGCGCTGGGACGACCAGGCCAAGGTTCCGGGCCTGCGCACGCCGTCCATCAGGGACATGGAACCCGTGCTGCGCGACGCCGCGCGGGCATCCCGGCGCGAGACCTTTCCGCTGCTCGGGCCCTGAAGACCTGCGGGCTCAGGGCCGCAGGTACGCGAACCCCTCGCGCTGCTGCAGCCGGGTGATCTCGGCCACGCCGGAGGGGACCCAGGTCGCCTCGTCGATGAACTGGTCCTGCTTCAGCTTGCGGTTGCGCAGCGTGATCTGGCAGACGTCGAACCGCACGCCCAGGTTCTTCAGGTCCTGGACGATGGTCTCGTAGGGATTGCCGTTGGCGTCCTTCTTGCCCTTCATCAGGTAGTCCACGCCCTGGGCGTGCGCCACGACCACGATCCGCGCCTTCGGGTTGACCTCGAGGTGGTTGCGGATGTTGCGCAGGCCGTTGGTGGCTTGCGCCAGCCCGTCGTTCAGGTGGTAGACCACCTTGTCCTCGGCGACCGGGCCGGACGGGCCCCCGGTCCCGGCGCAGCCGGCAAGGGCGATGGCGGATGCGGCGACGAGCGTCAGCAGCGATTTCATGGCGTTCCTCCTGGTGTCCAGCGTGAGTGGTTCAGGCCAGGCCCGCGTTGCCCTCCATGCCGATCAGGCGCGGCAGGTTGGGCTGGAGCGGGGCGATGGTCCTGCGGTCCTTCAGGTAGCGTTCGACGACGTCCCAGATGGGCTCGCCCGTGGCGCCCTCGGCCACCGGCGCCCAGCCGGCCACCTTGTAGCGCTTGCCGGCCTCCAGCGGCCGGCCGCCGAGGCGCAGGTCGGTGATGCGCTTGCCGTTTGCCGCAGTGGGCTCGCAGGCATAGGCGAGGCCGCCCACGCGCACCATGTCGCCGCCCTGCTGCAGGTAGGGATCGGGATTGAACAGGTTGTCGCAGACGTCCTCCAGGATCTCCTTGATCTGCGCGCCGGTGAGCTCGTTCAGCGTCGCCTGCGGGTAGGTGATCGCGGTCTGGTCCATGAC
>CAZMDA010000013.1:59998-63293 GCA_964564865.1 uncultured Bordetella sp.
CCCGAGGCCGAGACCTGCAGGTCCATCACCGACAGGAACTTGGCATTGGACCCGGAATTGCAGACCAGCGTGCCGCCGACGCGGGTGGGCGCGGGCACGCCGTCGTGGGTATGACCGCCCAGGATGACGTCGATGCCCTTGACCTGGCCCGCCAGCTTGAGGTCCACGTCCATGCCGTTGTGGGACAGCAGCACCACCACGCGCGCGCCCTTGCCGCGCACCTCGTCCACCAGCTGCTGCAGGCGGCGCTCCTGGATGCCGAAGGTCCACTCGGGCACGAAGTGGCGCGGGTTGGCGATCGGGGTGTAGGGGAAGGCCTGGCCGATCACCGCCACCGCGATGCCGTTCACGCTGCGCAGCGTGTAGGGCTTGAACACCGGGTCTTCGAAATCGGTGGTCTTCACGTTCTGCGCCACGAACTCCATCGGCGCGAGCTCCCGCTCCACCGCCTGCGTCATGCGCTCGGCGCCGTAGGTGAACTCCCAGTGCCCGGTCATGATGTCCACGCCGAGCAGCTTCTGCGCGCCGATCATGTCGGCGCCCCTGGTCCACAGCGCGACTGCCGAGCCCTGCCAGGTGTCCCCGCCGTCCATGAGCAGCGAGTGCGGGCGCGACGCGCGCAGGCGCCTGACCAGCGTCGCCAGGTGCGCGAAGCCGCCGACCTTGCCGTAGCGCCGCGCGGCGGCGTCGAAATCGAGGAAGGTGAAGGCGTGCGCCAGCGCGCCGCCGGGAGGCACGCCGAAGTGCCTGAGCAGCGCCTCGCCCACCAGGTGCGGCGCCTTGCCCAGCGCGCCGCCGACGCCGATGTTGACGCTGGGCTCGCGGAAATGGACCGGCAGCAGCTGCGCGTGGCAGTCGGTGAAGTGCAGCAGGCTGAGGTTGCCGAAGGCAGGCAGGTCGTACAGCTCGCCCGCGGCCTGCGCCGCGCTCGCGCCGGGCCGCAGGCTGGCGCCGGCGGCGGCCGCGAGCGCCAGCAGGCGGAGGAACTCGCGGCGCTGCATTGGGCCGCCCGCTACTTGTTGACCGGCGAGTTCGGGTCCAGCAGGTAGGCGGTCAGGTCCTTCATCTGCTGCTCGGTCAGCGTCTTCGAGTGCCCCATGCGCGGCATCTGCGAGCACAGGTTGTACGCCTTGGAGTTGTACAGCTTGCCGTAGGTGTAGCGCTGGATCGCCTCGGAGGTGCCGCGGACCTTGCCGAAGTTGCGCAGGCTGGGCCCCAGCGTGCCGAAGGACTCCTCCTGCGGCGAGAGCTGGTGGCAGTTGTAGCAGCTGCCGCCGTTGGCGGTGTTCGGCTTGTCGCTCCAGGTCATGCCGCGGCCGCTCTGCGCCAGGGCCTGGCCGCGCTTCCAGTCGCCCATCAGGCTGCCGGCGGGGAAGGGGATGGCCTTGAGCATCGCCTCCTCCAGCGGCTGCGCGACCTCGCGCGGCGGCTCGTCGTTGTACAGGTTGCAGGCGCGCATGGCCGCGTCCAGCTCGACGCGGTCCATGCCGGCGATGCCGCGCGCCTTGAAGTCCCGCTTCGACACCGCGACCAGCTGGTCGAGGTCTGCGGCCGCGAGCTTGGGGCGTTCGCCGACCGGGAGCGGCGCGGCGCAGCCGGCGACGAGGACGGCGGTTCCAGCGAGCAGCATGATGTTCCGGGTCATGTCCAGTCTCCTAGCGCTTGGTGCCCGGGCCGGCGTAGGGCTCGCCCTGTCCGGTCACGGTGAGGTACTGGGTGAGCGCCACGGTGGCTTCCGACCCGAACACCGGCTCGGGCCAGCGCATCTGGCGGTAGCAGTCCCAGATGCGCCACTGCATGGTCTTGAACTGCGCGTTGCGCACCAGGTACGCGGGCCAGGTGGCCACGATCCGCCTGACGCCCTCGGGCTGCGACATCACCGGCAGGTACTGCATGCGGATGCGCTTGTCGGCCTCGCCGTGGCAGGAACTGCAGGAGAAGTCCCAGGACCCGGCGCGGTGGAAGAACAGCTTCTGCCCGAGCTCGAAGGACTCGCGTTCCTTCGGATGGCTGGTGCCCGGCGCGATCGGGACGCCGCGCGACTGCATCACGACGTAGGCCGAGAGCAGTTCCATCTCCGAGAGCCGGTCCTCGTTGCCGAACAGGCGGCGGGTGGCTTCCTCGCGGCTGCGCCCCTGCAGGGTGAGCATGCAATGCAGCAGGCGCGTCTCGAGGTCCATGACGCGGTCGGCGTCGGCGAAGTACCTGGGCAGCCGCGCGTAGGCGGCCTTCACCACCCCCGGGCCCTGCCCGAGGTCGCAGGCCTCCAGCGACACGTTCTTCGGTCCCTGCGGCTTGCGCCAGAGTTCCTCGCCCTGGATCTCGAACAGCTCCACCGGGCTGCCCTCGGCGATCATCTGCTGCCAGCGCTGGGTTTCCTTGCGGATGTCCACCTGCGCCTGCAGCGGCATGGCGGCCGCGAGCGCGAGCGCCATCCCCCCCATCAGGGTCTTCAGCATGCCTCCCTCCCTCCTGGTTGTTGCCGGCCGCCTCCTCAGGCGACCGCGCCCTCGGTCTTGTTGGTGACGCCGGTGTTGTCGAGCCAGCTCACCTCGATCTTGTCGCCCTTCTGCCCGCCCTTCAGGCGGAAGGAAAACACCGGGTTGCGCGAGACCGCCTGGCTGATCTCGCCCTCGACCACGGTCTTGCCGTTCAGCTTCACCGTGACGTTCTGGATGAAGTGAAGCGGAATGATTTTGCCGCTGGCGTCCTTGCGCTGGCCGGTCTCCATGGCGTGGCTCATCAGCACCCGCACGTCGGTGAAGCCGGCGCCCAGCGTGGCGCGCATTCTCATCGGTCCTGCAGACATGTCCGTTCCTCCCTAGCCGCCGCAACCGCCGATTGTGACCTTGACTTCCTTCGTCGCGACATAGTGCCTGCCGCCTGCGGTGGCGACGACGCGGACGTCGGAGGTCTCCCCCATCTTGACGTTGAGCTTCACGAACGGCAGCGCGCCGTCCATGAAGTCGAACCGGCTCGCCAGCGGGAACGGGTTCTTCTCGATCATCACCGCGAGCGCGGTGGTGCCGGGAATGTTGCTCGTCACCTCGATCGGCACCACGGCGCCGTTCTCGGCGATCTGCGGCGCCTCGATCACGATCGCGCTGCTGGGCTCGGCGCTCGCCACGCCCAGCCCCTTCATGGCGTCGGGCGCGGACTTGGCGCCGAACGCGGCCTTGTTCCAGGCGGCGAACGCCGCCACCGGCCGCAACAGGCCCGCGACGAGCAGCGCGCCGAACGCGCCCGCGGTCGCCAGCGCCTTCCTACGGTTCATCTGCATTGAGACATCCTCCTT
>CAZMDA010000013.1:63393-66664 GCA_964564865.1 uncultured Bordetella sp.
AGCCGCTCCAGCTCGGGGGCGAACTGGTAGACCTGCATCGCTTCGGGCGCCTCCGGGTGCTGCCAGTGCGGGTAGTAGGACACGTAGCAGGCGGTCCGCGCCTGGCGCTTGCCCTCCACCAGCGCCCGCAGCGCGTAGTAGCCGCCGCGCGTGTGCGAGACGACGCAGGTCCTCGCCTGGCCGCGCGCCTCGGGCAGCGCGAGCGCGTGGTCGATGGCGCGGGCGGCGTCCTCCTCCAGCGCCGGGTCGTGGCGGACCGGGAACTTGTCGATGAAGCGGCCGCTGAAGAGGTCCGGCGCCAGCACCGTGAAGCCGCGCGCCGCCAGGCGCAGCGGCACCAGGCGCGTCAGCTCGTCGATGCCGCGCCGGCCGTGCAGGAACACCACCACCGGGAAACGCCCGTCGCCCTGCGGCGCGTGGATCTCGTAGGGCACCTCGACCTCGCCGCTGCGGTAGCTGCCGGCGCGGGACCGCACCTCGTGGTTGGCGGGCGCCGGCAGCCGGCCGCGCTCCCACCAGTCCGCGTCCCACCAGGCCTTGGCCTCGTCCTGCGGATACCGGGTGACCGTCCAGGGAGCCTGCGCGGCAGCCCCGGCGCTGGCGGCGAGGAGCGCAGCGGCCACGACGACGAGGCGGCCGGGCGCCATGTCAGCTCAGCACTGCTCCCACGGCAGCCCGTCGTGGCGCCAGCCGGCGACCGTGTTGCGCTGGTGCTGCTCGTTGAGGGGCCCTTCGAAGCCGCCCTTCACGTTGTAGACGCGGGAGAAGCCGTGGCGCTCCAGCGCCTCGCCCGCCTCCTGCGAGCGGTTGCCGCTGCGGCAGATGAGCACGATCGGGCGCACGGCGTGGTCGGTGCCGGCGAGCTTGCGCACCTGGCCGACGAAGTGCGGGTTCAGGTCCCAGTCCGGGCCGTCGTTCCAGGCCACGTGGTGGGCGCCCAGCGGATGGCCGACGAACAGGTACTCCATCTCGCTGCGGCAGTCGATGAACAGCGCGTCCGGGTTGCGCTTGAGGAATTCCTGCGCCTGCTTCGGTTCAAGGTGTTCCATGCGCCATTTTACTTCTGATCCCGCTGCGCCCCGAGCCGTTCGCGGGCGAACTCGGTGAAGGCGCCCACGAGCAGGGAGAGGTAGCGCTCGCGCGTGTACACCACCAGCAGGTTGCGCAGCAGGCGCGGCGCGAGCGGCACCTCCACCAGCTGGCCGAGCCGTGTTTCCTTGGCCACCGTCGAGCGCGACATGATGGCGAAGCCCAGGCCGGTGGCGACCAGGCCCTTGAGCGCCTCCGGGCTGCCCAGCTCCATCACGGTCTGCAGGGACTCGGGCGGCACGCCCGATTTCTGCAGGTAGTGGTCGATCACCTCGCGCGTGCCGGAGCCGGGCTCGCGGCTGATGTAGGCGTGCTCGGTGAGCGCCCGCGGCGCCACCGCCTGCTCCTTCGCCAGCGGATGCGACGGCGCGCACACCACGCGCAGCTCGTCGGTGCAGCAGACGTCGGCGGCGAGCGAGGGCAGGTGCGAGTCGCCCTCGATGAAGCCCAGGTCGATGCTGCGCTCGGCGATGCGCGCCTGCACCGCCTCGGAGTTGGCCACGAACAGGCGCGGCGCCACGCCGGGATGGCGCGCCTTGAACTCGCCCAGCACCGGGGGCAGCAGGAACTCGGCGATGGTGGTGCTGGCGCCGATCAGCAGCGGCCCGGCGACCTGGCCGCTCAGCTCGCGCAGCCGCGTGTCCAGCTCGCCCGAGAGCGCGAGGATCCGCTCGGCGTACTCCAGCGCCAGCGTCCCCGCCGGCGTCAGCGCGATGCGCCCGTGCGCGCGGTCGAACAGGCGCGTGCTGAAGTGCTCCTCGAGCTGGCGGATCTGGAAGGTCACCGCCGGCTGGGTCATGAACAGCGCCTCGGCCGCCTTGGTGAACGACAGGTGCTTCGCCACCGCGTGGAACACCTGGAGACGACGATCCGCCATAGTGGAGCCCATTATCAGTGGAGCACGGGGCAACATTCAAGGCGCTTATGGGGATGTTCGAAGAATGACTTGGCGAGGGCGCCGGGCCTCGTGAAGAATGGCGGACCTCATCCGCCCGCGAGCCGCATCCCGCCATGTCCCGCCTCGTCCCTCCCCACGGCGCACCCGTCCTGAAACCGCTGCTCGCCGAAGGCGCGGTGCGCGACGCGGCGCTGGCGCGCGCGCAGGCCCTGCCGCGCCTGACGGTGTCCTCGCGCGAGAAGGGCGACCTGATCATGCTGGGCATCGGCGGCTTCACGCCGCTCGAGGGCTTCATGGGCAAGGCCGACTGGCAGGGCGTCTGCCACCGCTACCGGCTCGCCTCCGGCCTGTTCTGGCCGATCCCGATCACGCTCTCCGCGACCAAGGCCGCGGCCGACGCCATCCCCGCAGGGGGCGAGGTCGCCCTGGTCGACCCCGACGGCGGCGGCGTGCTCGCGACGATGACGGTCGCGGAGAAGTACGCGATCGACAAGGCGCACGAGTGCCAGTCGGTGTTCCGCACCACCGACGCCAAGCATCCCGGCGTGGCGATGGTGATGGCGCAGCCGGAGGTGAACCTGGCCGGACCGGTGACGGTGCTCTCCGATGGCGGCTTCAAGGCGAAGTACGGCGAGCTGTTCCTGACGCCGGCCGAGACGCGCGCCACGTTCGAGCGCCTGGGCTGGTCGCGGGTGGCCGCGTTCCAGACGCGCAACCCGATGCACCGCTCGCACGAGTACCTGGCGAAGGTGGCGGTCGAGACCTGCGACGGGGTGCTGGTGCACTCGCTGCTGGGCAACCTCAAGCCGGGCGACATCCCGGCGGAGGTGCGCACGCGCGCGATCGCGGTCCTCATCGAAGGCTATTTCCGGCCCGGGACGGTGCTGCAGGCGGGCTACCCGCTCGACATGCGCTACGCCGGCCCGCGCGAGGCGCTGCTGCACGCGGTGTTCCGCCAGAACTACGGCTGCTCGCACCTGGTGGTCGGGCGCGACCACGCCGGGGTGGGGAGCTACTACGGCCCGTTCGACGCCCACCGGATCTTCGACGAGATCCCGGCCGACGCGCTGCACACCCGGCCGCTCAAGATCGGCGTCACCTTCTGGTGCTACCGCTGCAACGGCATGGCCTCGGACCGCACCTGCCCGCATCCGGACGCCGACCGGCTGCAGGTGTCGGGGACGCAGCTGCGGAAATGGCTGGAGGAGGGCGCGCCGGTGCCGGGCGAGTTCAGCCGGCCGGAGGTGCTGGAGGTGCTGCGGGCGTACTACGCCGCGGGCCGCG
>CAZMDA010000014.1:0-65190 GCA_964564865.1 uncultured Bordetella sp.
GTCTCCCCTTGTTCGGCAGCTTGCCGAGCGGGGCATTGTAAACTTGCGCCCTCCCACGAGTAACCCCCGAGGAAAAATAAATGAACCGGACGGTCAACACCATCGTCAAGGCCGAACCGCTCGCGCGCGCCATCGAGGCGGTGGTCCTCGCCGGCGGCAGCGACGCGCGCGAGGCGAGGATCGTCGCGGAGAACCTGGTCACCGCCAACCTGACGGGGCACGACTCCCACGGCGTGGGCATGATCCCGCGCTACGTCGACTCGCTGCTGGAGGGCGGCCTCAAGGTCAACCAGCACCCGAAGGTGCAGTTCGACGGCGGCGCCATGCTGTCGCTGGACGGCCAGTCGGGCTACGGCCAGGTGATCGGGCTGGAGGCGATGGAACTCGGCATCGCGCGCGCGAAGGAGCACGGCCTGTGCGTGATGGGCCTGGGGCGCGCCCACCACCTGTGCCGCATCGGCCAGTGGGCCGAGCAGGCGGTCGCGGCCGGGCTGGTGTCGCTGCACTTCACCAACGTGATCTCCCGCTCGATCGTCGCGCCCTACGGCGGCGCGGACGCGCGCTTCGGCACCAACCCGGTCACCGTCGGCATCCCGATCCCGAACGAGCCGCCGTTCATCCTCGACATGGCCACCAGCGCGGTGGCGCAGGGCAAGATCCGCGTCGCGCACAACAAGCGCGAGAAGGTTTCGCCGGATTGGCTCATTGACGACCAGGGCAACCCGACGCCGGACCCGAAGTTCGGCGTCGTCGAGCCCTTCGGCGCATTGCGCACCTTCGGCCTGCACAAGGGCTACGGCCTGGCGGTGGTGTGCGAGCTGCTGGGCGGCGCGCTCACCGGCGGCGGCACCTGGCATTCCGACGACCGCTCGAAGAAGCGCGTCTGGAACGGCATGCTCACCATCCTCATCGACCCGAAGCGCCTGGGCACCGGCGACGTGTTCGCGCAGGAAACCACGGCGTTCCTGGAGTCGCTGCGCAAGTCGCCGGTGGCGCCCGGCTTCGACAAGGTGCGCATCGCCGGCGAGCCCGAGCGCGAGACGCGGGCGAAGCGCGAGAAGGAGGGCATTCCGGTGGACGCGAACACCTGGGAGGAAATCGTCGCCGCGGGAGCGAAGCTGAAGCTGGCGCGCGAGACGCTGGAGAAGCTGGTGCGGGGCTAGCCCTTGCAACGGGGTCGGCGCGGCCCCATATTGGCGGCAACGGACCGGTGTCCGGGAGATTCCGCCATGCGCAGACTGTTCCTCGCCGCTCTCGCCGCGCTCACGCTCTCCGGCTGCGGCTACAACGAGTTCCAGCGCCTGGACGAAGGCGTCAAGGCCGCCTGGTCCGAGGTGATCAACAACTACCAGCGCCGCGCCGACCTGATCCCGAACCTGGTCGCCACGGTGCAGGGCGCGGCGGACTTCGAGAAGAGCACGCTGGTGGAGCTCACCAACGCGCGCGCCTCGGTCAGCGCCATCAAGGCGACGCCCGAGCTGGTGAACGATCCCGAGGCGTTCGCGAAGTTCCAGGCCGCGCAGTCGCAGATGACGGGCGCGCTCTCGCGCCTGCTGGCGGTGGCGGAGAACTACCCGACGCTCACGGCGACCAAGGAGTTCGGCGAGCTGCGCGCGGAGCTGGCCGGGGCGGAGAACCGCATCACGGTGGCGCGCGGCCGCTACATCAAGGCGGTGGAGGCCTACAACGTCCTCGCGCGCCAGTTCCCGTCCAACCTGACGGCGATGCTGTTCGGCTACAAGACCAAGGCCAACTTCACCGTGGAGAACGAGAAGGCCATCGCGGCGCCGCCGAAGGTGGACTTCTCCAAGCCCGCGGCCAAGTAGTCCGACGCAGCCGATGCGCTTCCTGCTCGCGGCGTGCCTCGCGCTGGCGGGCCTGCTCGGCCCCGACCCCGCCCGGGCCGAGGTGCCGATCCCGCCGCTCGCGGCGCGCGTCACCGACCTCACCGGCACCCTGAGCGCGCAGCAGAAGGGCGAGCTGGAATCGCGCCTGGCGGCGTTCGAGGCGAAGCGCGGCAGCCAGATCGCGGTGCTGGTGCTGCCGACCACGAAGCCGGAGGAGATCGAGCAGTTCTCGATCCGCCTCGCGGAGGCCTGGAAGGTCGGCCGCAAGGGCGTGGACGACGGCGTGATCCTGGTGGTGGCGAAGGACGACCGGCGCCTGCGCATCGAGGTGGGCTACGGCCTCGAGGGCGTGATCCCGGACGCGGTCGCCAGGCGCGTGATCGACGAGCGCATCACGCCGCGCTTCCGCGAGGGCGACTTCTTCGGCGGCATCCGCGACGGCGTGGAGCAGCTGGTGCGGCTGGCCGAGGGCGAGAAGCTGCCGGAGCCGGTTGCGCGGCGCGGCGAGCGCGATCCGGTGTCCGGCCTGTTCGACTACGCGGTGCCGGCGCTGTTCTTCATCGTCATCGCCGGCGGCCTGCTCAAGCTGCTGCTCGGGCGCTTCGCCGGGTCGCTGGCCACCGGCTTGCTGCTCGGGCTGGCCGCATGGCTGGTGTTCAACCTGGTGGCCGCCGCCGTCGCCGCGGTGATGGGATTCCTGTTCACCTTCGCCAACACCGGCGCCGGGCGCGGCGGCTGGTCGAGCGGCGGCGGCCGCTCGGGCGGTGGATCCTCGGGCGGCTGGAGCGGCGGGGGCGGCAGTTTCGGGGGCGGCGGCGCCTCGGGGCGCTGGTAGCGCGATGCGCTGGATCCGGCACCTGTTCCTGGACGAGCTCACGCTGCGGCGCGCGTTCCCCGCCGCGACGCTGGAGGCGGTCGCGCGCGAGGTGGCCCGGCAGGAGCAGCGCCATCGCGGCGAGTTGCGCGTCGCCATCGAGGGCGGGTTGCCCGTCCAGGCGCTGGCGACCGGGCGCAGCGCGCGCGAGCGCGCGCTGGAGCACTTCGCGCGCCTGCGCGTCTGGGACACCGAGGACAACGCCGGGGTGCTGGTCTACCTGCTGCTCGCCGACCACCGGGTGGAGATCGTGGCCGACCGCGGCATCCACGCCCGCGTCGGCGCCGCCGCCTGGGAGACCATCTGCGGGGCGATGCAGCGCGAGTTCGCCGCCGGGCGCCATGAGCAGGGCCTGGTGAGCGGCCTGTCGTCCATCAGCGACCTGCTGGCGCAGCACTTCCCGGCGCGGGCCGGCGACAACCCGAACGAACTTCCGGACAAGCCGGTCCTGCTTTAGCTATGCTGGGCGCAGGATGCTCCTGCGCGCGATCGCGTTCCTGTCCCTGGCCGGTGCCGCGGGCGCGGCCTGCGCCGCGGAGGAGGTGTCCGTCGAGGCCTCGCGCCGCGACGGCGCGATCGAGGTCCGCGCCCATGCGCTGGTCACGGCCGCCTGGGACACCGTCTGGGGCACGCTCACCGACTACGACCGCCTGCCCGCGTTCATCCCCGGCATGAAGTCGAGCCGCGTCACCGCGCGCAACGGCCAGGTCGCCGTGGTCGAGCAGGTGGGCGAGGCGCGGTTCCTGTTCTTCAGCTTCCCGATCGAGGTGACGGTGCAGTCCACCGCGCGGCCGCCGGACGCGATCGACGTCCGCGCGCTGAAGGGCAGCTTCCGGCGCCTGGACGGCGGCTACCGGCTGCGGCAGCTGCCCGCGGGCGTCATCGAGCTGGTGTGGATCGGCCTGCTGGAGCCCGATTTCGCGCTGCCGCCGCTCTTCGGCGAAGTGCTCATGCGCTCGACCATCGAGGACCAGTTCCTCGGCATGGTGCGGGAGATCGAGCGCCGCGAGCAGGAGCGGGCGCCGCGGCGCGGCGGCGCGCCGAAGAACTGACTCAGGCGGGCTTGTCGCCGCCGGGCTTGGCGGCCTCCTGCGCCTTCGCCGCGTCCTGCGGCGCCTTGTAGTCGCCGATGACGCCCTTCAGCGGGCAGGCGGAGACGATCGCGCACTTGCTGCAGCCGACGGCCAGTGCAACGGGACAGAGCGTCATGGGAACCTCCTCAGGTGGGACTGCGATCCAACCTTAGCACGCGCGGATTCATCACCGCGAACCACAGCGGCGGCAGCAGCGCGAGCGGCACCATCGCCGGGTAGCCAGCGGGCAGCTTCGGGCTTTCCGCCTGCGGCTGCAGCGCGGCGTAGGGCCGCCCGGGATTCAGGTGGTGGTCGGCATGGCGCTGCAGGTGCACCAGGAAACTGTTGCTGAGCCGCTCGTAGGCGTCCCAGGCGTGCGCCGCCGTCGGCCGCTCGTAGCGCCCGTCGGCCAGCTTCCTGCGCTGCAGGCCGTAGTGCTCGATGTAGTTCACCGCTTCCAGCTGCAGCACCGCGACCGCGGCCTGGCCGAAGAAGAACGCCACCGCCCAGGGCCCGAAGGCGAGTCCTAGCGTCGCCGCGAGCGCGAGCGTGGCCGCCCAGGGCCGCAGCACCTCGGCGCGATCGAGCTCCCAGGCGTGCGCGAGCGAACCGAAGAGCGTGCGCGGCAGGAAGCGCCAGAAGGATTCGCCGTAGCGCGCGCTCGCCGGGTCCTCGGGCGTGGCGACGCGCGCGTGGTGGCCGCGGTTGTGCTCCACGGTGAAGTGGCCGTAGGCGACGCTCGCCAGCAGCAGGCGCGACAGGAACCGGTCCAGCCGCGGCAGCTTGTGCCCCAGCTCGTGCGCGATGGTGATGCCGGCGCCGCCGGTGGCGAGGCCCACCGAGGCGGTGAACAGGATCGCGTCGCCCGCGCCCAGGGCGCCGGAGCCGGCCAGCCAGGCGCCCCAGCCGATCAGCCCCATCTGCAGCGGCACCCAGGCGTGCAGCACGAAGCGGAAGAACGGGCCTTGCTTCAGCCGCTCCACTTCCTCGGGCGAGGAGGGCGCCGCGTCGCGCCCGAGCGCCATGTCGAGCAGCGGCACGGCGACGAAGAACACCGCGAACGCGTACCAGTACTGGCCGAGGGCGTGGCCGATGACCGGCGCCCCGGCGACGGTGAGGGCGAGCAGGAAGCGCGCGTCGCGCAGGGCGAAGCCGCGCGCCGGTTCAGCTTGCGAGGACATCCTGCCAGTCCGGCGTGCGCGCCAGCACCGCTCGGACGTAGCTGCAGCGCGGCACCAGTTTCACGTTCTCGGCGCGCGCCCAGGTGACGACCGCTTCCACCAGCTGCTTCGCGGCGCCGGAACCGCGCAGCGAGTCGTCCACCTCGGTGTGGTTCACCGCCACCACGCCGGGACCGCGCGCGGCGTAGAGCAGCTCGCCGACGCGGCGGCCTTCGCGCAGCATGACGAAGGCGCCGGAGCCGCCCTCGCGCTGGTGGGTGATGGGCGGGACGAGGGAAGCCGGGGTGTCCATGCCCCCAGTTTAAACGTGCTCGGTATGCCGGGTCGCAATGTGCACGATCGTGCACATGTGCGCCAAGTCCATGGCGTCAGCGGATGGCCTCGACCGCCGCCGTGAAGACGTATCCCGCGCCGCGTTCCGTGCGGATGATCCCGGTACCCGTGCTGCTGTCTCCGAGCCTGCGGCGCAGGCGCCCGACCTGGACGTCGATGGAGCGGTCGTAGACCTCGTCGTTGTGCAGCCTCGACAGATCCAGCAATTGCTCGCGCGACAGAACGCGCTGCGGCGAGGCGAGAAAGGCCACCAGCAGGTTGAATTCGCTGTTGGTGAGCGCCACGGACTCGCCGTCGGCGTTCTTCAAGCGGCGCAGGCGCACGCTAAGCTCCATGCCGGCGAAACGGTAGGCGCGAATCTTCGACAGGCCGTCGGCCACGGTTTGCTGGGCACGGGCGCGGCGCAGCAGGGCGCGGATCCGCGCCAGCAGCTCGCGGGGCGAAAACGGCTTGGTGAGGTAGTCGTCGGCGCCCAGCTCGAGGCCCATGACGCGGTCGGCCTCGTCCTTGCGGCCGGTCAGCATGATGATCGGAATCCCGGAGTGCTCTCTCAGGCGGCGGGCGATCTGCATGCCGTCCTCTCCGGGCAGCTTCAGGTCGAGCACGATCAAGTCGACGGCCTCGCGCTCCAGGATCGCGCTTACTTCTGCGCCGCCTGCCTGCCCGGTGACCCGCATGTCGTAGTCCCCGAGGTAGTCCGTGATCAGCTTGCGGATATCGGGGTCGTCGTCCACGACCAGTACGTGCGTGGACGCAGCATCCGGTGGGGGCATCAGGCCCTTCATGCGGTCAGGCTCCAGGAGGCGCATCGGGGTCGATACTCGACGGCAGGCATGGCCTGAGTATGTTCCCGCGACGCGGGGCGCATGTCATCCGTCATATTGCGGCATCACCCGGTCATGCTGGCTGAGGCACTGGCGCTTACCTTACCCGAAACTTACATTCACGGGCGCAGGCGGTGCGGCCGGGCGCAAGCTCGAGGCCGCGACACTGCCGGGAGCAATGGTGTACGGAAAGGGCTGTATTCTTGTCCTCGAAACGGACGAACTCATTCGAGAGCTGCTCGTGCGCTGGCTTGGCGATGAAGGTTTCGGCGTCTTGGCACGGCCCCCTGGAGCGCGCCTGACCAGGGGGAAGTCGATCCGCCTGGTCATCGCCGACCTGTCCGATCCCCGGCATGCCTACGCCCAGATTGCAGCATTGAAGTCCATGTACGGCGCCCCGGTGCTCGCGCTATCGGCGCGCTTTCGACGCGGCCTCGGCGGCTCGCGGGAGGCGGCGCAGCGGCTGGAAGTGAGCGGTACGTTGCCCAAGCCATTCACGCGGGCGGAGCTGTTGGCTGCAGTGCACGAGGCGCTGGCGTGACGGATACAGGCAGACCGGCGAACGAGCCGGTATCGCGGGCGGGGCGCGAATCGCTCGAAAGCGAGATGGCGCAGCGCACAGCGCAATTGGAGCGTGTCAACGAGGCGCTTCGCCAGTCGGAAGAGCGCTACGGCCTCGCTTTGGAGGCCACCGAAGAGGGGCATTTCGACGTCAACGTCGACACCGACGAACTCCTCACCTCCGAGCGGCTGAACGAAATCTACGGTTTTCCGCCCGGAACGCGCGTGCTGAAGCGCAGCGAGTACCTGAAGGACTTCGGCTTCTACGGCGACGACGGCGAGGTCTACCGAGCGGCAATCGCTGCCGCGGAAGCGCCGGGCGGGCCGTCACGCTACGAGTTCGAGTATCGCATCCAGCGTCCGTCGGGCGAGCTGCGATGGCTGAAGACGCGCGGGTTGGTGATACGCGACGCCGAAGGACGTGCCCGGCGCCGGACCGGCATGGTGGCCGATATCACCGAAGCGAAGAATGCCGAGGCGGCGCTGCGCGAATCCGAGGAGCGATACGGGCGTGCGGTCCAGGCAAGCGAGGCCGGGTTCTGGGAATGGACCGTGGCCTCCGACACGTTCTACGCGTCGCCGCGCCTGCTCGAGATCTACGGGTTCGAGCCTGGCACCACGTTCGCGGGTCGGGCCGACTTCCTCGCCCGCTTTCCGTTCCATGCCGAGGACAAATCGCGCTGGGAGCGTGCGATCGCGGCGCACTTCGCCGGGCATACTGCCCGCTTCGACATCGAGATGCGCTTGCTTCCGCGCGGTGAGTTGCGCTGGATTCACCTTACCGGGCTATGCACGCGGGACAAGGACGGAACTGTGGTGCGCTGGAGCGGTTCCTCAGTCGATATCACTGAGCGCAAGCGGGTCGAGGTTGCGTTGCGTGAATCCGAAGAGCGATTCGCGCTCGCGGTCGCCGGCGCGAACGAGGGCATCTTCGATTGGGAAGTGGCGAAGGACCGCGTATACATGTCGGCGCGCGCGCAGGAGATCTTCGGCCTGGTGCCGGGCGAGCCGTGGCGCCCCCGGCGGGAGTGGATCGCGCTCACTGCGCGACGCACCCCGGGACATCTGGAGCGGGCGGAGGCGGCGCTTCTGGCGCATCTGCGCGGCGAGACACCGATGTTCCTGCTTGAGTTCGAGCTGGTGCTCCCGGACGGAGGGCGGCGCTGGATTCGCCAGCGCGGCGTGGGTCAGCGGGACGCCGCGGGCCGCGTCCATCGCATGGCCGGATCGTTCGAGGACATCAGCGACCGCAAGGCGATCGAGGCTGCGATCCGCCGGAGCGAGACCTACCTCGAGGAGGCGCTGCGTCTGGGTCAGGCCGGCAGCTTCGCCTACGGGGTGCGGGAGCGGCGCCAGGTGCATTGGTCGCCGACCACCTTCGGCTTGTTCGATTTCGACCCCGGCCCGTCGCCACCTTCCGCAGAGGAGTTGTGGACCCGCATCCATCCGGAGGACGTCGCGGCGGTTCGCCAGGCGCGCGAGCGGGCGATCCGCGACAAGTGCGAGTACGTCGCCCGCTACCGGGCGGTCCATCGCGACGGGTCGATACGGTACCTGCAGTCGGCGGGGCGCCCCTGGCTGGACGAGCAGGGCAACGTGACCGAGCTGGTCGGCGTCGTCATGGATGTCACCGAGCCGACCCTGGCGGAGAGGACCCTGCGCGAGAGCGAGGCGCGGTTCCGCGCCCTTACCGAACTGTCTTCCGACTGGTTCTGGCGGCAGGACGAAACACTTCGCTTTCGCTACATGTCGAAACTTGCACCTGCCCTAGGCGGGTATCCCGCGGAGGTCTCGGTCGGCAAGCTGCGGTGGGAGCTTCCTGGCCTCGTTCCGCTGTCGTGCTCCTGGGCCGAGCACCAGGCCACCCTGGAGGCGCGCCTGCCTTTCCGGGACCTGGAGCTGGCGCGAACGCTGCCGGACGGGACCGTCGCATACCTCAGCATCAGCGGCGCGCCGATCTTCGACGAGGCCGGGCGCTTCCTCGGCTACCAGGGCGTCGGCCGCGACATCAGCGCCGGGAAGCGGATCGAGGAGGCACTGCGCGCGCGCGAGGAGCAGTTGCGCAGCGCGCAGCGCCTGGAGGCGCTGGGAACCCTGGCCGGCGGCATCGCGCATGACTTCAACAACATCCTTGGCGCGATCCTCGGTTATGGTGAGATGGCGCTGCGCGACGCGCCCGCTGGCAGCCGCCTGCGCCGCGACCTGGACAGCATCGTCGCCGCCGGCGAGCGCGGCCGTGCGCTCGTGGAACGCATCCTTGCGTTCAGCCGCAGCGGTGTCAGCGAGCGCGTTGCGGTGCATGTCGAGACAGTGGTGGGCGAGGCATTAGACCTGCTGCGCGCCAGCCTGCCGCCCGGTGTTCGCATCGAGGCCGACTTGCGCGCAGGGCGTGCTGCAATGCTCGGCGACCCGACGCAGGTGCACCAGGTCGTGATGAACCTGGCGTCCAACGGCATCCAGGCGATGGCCGGGGGCGGCACGTTGTGGGTGTACCTGGTCGTGGAGCGCTTCGCCGAACCTCGGGTGGCCGTCACCGGGACGGTTCCCGCGGGGGAGTACATCGTACTTCGCGTGGTTGATGAGGGCAGTGGCATCGCCGCCGGGATCCTGGACCGGATCTTCGATCCGTTCTTCACCACCAAGGACGTCGGCGTGGGAACCGGCCTCGGCCTTTCTCTGGTCCATGGCATCGTCGCGGAGGTCGGTGGTGCGGTGGACGTCTCGACCGAGGCCAACCTTGGAAGCGTATTCACCGTCTACCTGCCGCGGCAGGGCGATGCGGCTGTGAGCAACGGCCGAATGGCAACCGAGATGCCGCGCGGTCACGGCGAGCGGGTACTGATCGTGGACGACGAGGAACCGCTGGTGCGGCTCGCGACGGCGACCTTGTCGGATCTCGGCTACGATCCTGTCGGATTCACCTCCAGCGCCGGCGCCCTCGAGGCATTGCGCGCCGCCCCGGAATCCTTCGACGCCGTGATCACCGACGAGCGGATGCCCGGACTTTCCGGGACGGCACTGATCGGCGCGGTGCGCGGCATCCGGCGCGACATCCCGATCCTTCTCGTGAGCGGCTACATCGGTGGCAGTATCGTCAACCGTGCCTACAACGCCGGCGCAGACGAAGTGCTGCGCAAGCCGCTGGCGGCGCGAGACCTGGCCGCCAGCCTCGCGAGGCTTCTGCAGTCGCCATAGATCGGATTCGTTGGCCCTGGATCTGCGCTGATAGCGGCCTGCCGCCGCGACAACCGCAATACTCGCGTATGGCATGACATTCGCCGGCCCGCGTTGCGACACAAGCGCGCGGCGGGCAGGGTGGACACTGGCCTCACCTGCAAATACCAGGCGAGGAGCCAAACCAGTGACCACGATTACCACCAAGGACGGCACGCAGATCTACTACAAGGACTGGGGCAAGGGACAGCCCGTGGTGTTCAGCCACGGCTGGCCGCTGTCCTCGGATGCGTGGGAAGCGCAGATGTTCCATCTCGCTTCGAATGGCTTTCGCTGCATCGCGCACGATCGCCGCGGGCACGGGCGCTCCAGCCAGCCTTGGGAAGGCAACCATATGGACCAGTACGCCGACGACCTGGCGGAACTGTTCGAGGTGCTCAACCTGAAGAACGCGATCATGATTGGCCACTCCACCGGCGGCGGCGAAGTCGCGCGCTACATCGGCCGGCACGGCACCGAGCGTGTCGCCAAGGCGGTATTGATGGGGGCGGTGCCGCCCATCATGGTGAGGACGGCAGCCAACCCGGGTGGATTGCCGCTGGAGGTGTTCGACGGTTTTCGCAAGGCCTACCTCGCCGACCGCGCGCAGTTCTTCATCGACGTGGCGAGCGGGCCATTCTTCAGCTTCAACCGCCCGGGCGCGAAGATTTCGCAGGGCGTGATCAATGCCTGGGTGATGCAGGGCCTGATGTCCGGCCACAAGAACGGCTACGACTGCATCAAGGCGTTCTCCGAAACCGACTTCACCGGCGACCTGAGGAAATTCGATGTGCCCACGCTGATCGTGCACGGCGACGACGACCAGATCGTGCCGATCGGCGCCTCGGCGATGCTTTCCGCGAAGCTCGTCAAGGGATCGATCCTGAAGATCTACAAGGGGGGCTCGCACAGCCTGGGCGATACCAGCAAGGACCAGCTCAATGCCGATCTGCTGGCGTTCGCGAGGAGCTAGCCATGGTCCGTGTCCTGCGGGGACTCCTCGCCACGGCCGCCGCACTCTCGGTGACCGGCGCGTCGGCGGCGTCGCCCGCGGCTGCGGCGTCGACACGGTACGTGGAGGTCCAGGGGCGGCCGGTCGCCTATCGGGTGATCGGCAAAGGCAGGCCGCTCCTCATGGCGACCCGCATGCGCGGGACGCTCGACACCTGGGACCCGCTGTTCCTGGACGAGCTTGCGAAGACGCATCGTGTCATCACCTTCGACTACCCGGGCGCGGGTTACTCGGCGGGCGTGCTGCCCGGAGACATGCGCGAGATTGCGGCCTTGGTCAAGGATCTCGCGGCGGCGCTCGGCCTTAAGCGGACCGCGATCCTCGGCTGGTCGTGGGGCGGGCTCGTGGCGCAGGTGACGCTGCTCGACTACCCGTCGCTCGTGACCCACGCCGTCATCGTCGGGAGCGCACCGCCCGGGAAGGGCAATGCGACGATCCAGCCGCACTGGCTGGAGCGGGCGTTCAAGCCTGTCAACGACCTCGCCGACGAAGAGGTCTTGTTCTTCGAGCCGAAGTCCGACGCCAGCCGCGACGCGGCACGGAAGTCCCATGCACGCATCTACGCCCGGCCAGGCGTGGCGGAGCGGATCCCATCGTCACTGCGGGACATCCAAGCCTACCTGAAGGTGGCGGAGGGTGTGCGCGAGGATACGCCCGGGCGACGCGAAGCGCTGACGACAACGCGGATCCCGATCCTGATCCTGTGCGGTGACAACGACCCGAGCGTGCCGGCCGGAAACTGGTATCCGCTCGTCGGCCGCATCCCGCGCGGCCAACTCATCGTCCTGCCCGAATCGGGCCACGGGCCCCAGCACCAGTATCCGGAACTGGCTGCGAGATACATCGCCGCCTTCCTGGAGTCGAAGTGAAAACCGCCGTTTCCGATCGATCGCCTGTCAAGGGAGTACCGCAATGACAACAGCATTGGCCAATGCCGCAAGGGAAGAGCGCATCGAAGGGGCGCGCGGACTTGGGATCTTCGTCCGCTCGTGGCAGCCGGAAGAAAAGCCCCGCGCGATCGTCGCCATCTGCCACGGCGTCAATTCCCACAGCGGGTACTACACCTGGGTGGCCGAGCAGTTCGTGGCGGCCGGCCTCGCTGTGTATGCGCTGGACCTGCACGGTCGCGGCAAGTCGGACGGCGAGCGCTACTACCTTGAGAAGTTCGACGACTACCTCAGCGACGTCGATGCCCTCGTCAGGCTCGCGAAATCGCGCGAACCGGGCCTGCCCCTGTTCCTGCTGGGGCACAGTGCCGGCGGCGTCATTTCCTCCGTCTACGCGCTGGAGCACCAGTCCGAGCTCGCCGGGTTGATCTGCGAGAGCTTTGCGTTCCAGGTGTACGCGCCGGACTTCGCGCTCGCGGTACTGAAGGGACTAAGCCATGTCCTGCCGCATGCCCATGTGCTCAAGCTGCCGATCGCGGACTTCTCCCGCGATCCGGCGGTCGTGGAGGCCATGAACAACGACCCGCTCATCGCCAATGAAGTCCAGCCTACGCGCACTGTGGCCGAACTGGTGCTGGCCGACGAGCGGCTGAAGCGGGAGTTCCCGCTCTTCAGGTTGCCGGTGCTGATCCTCCACGGCACGGCGGACAAGGTGACAAAGCCCGGCGGGAGCCAGCTCTTCTACGACAACGCCGGCTCCGCCGACAAGACGCTCAAGCTCTACGAAGGGCATGTCCACGACCTATTAAACGACTTCGGCAAGGAGAAGGTCATGGCGGACGTCACGGCCTGGATTAAGGCGCACCTGCCGGCACGGTGATGGCGACCAGTTGCTTCGCAACGGCTGACATGCAGCCGGGCCGGCCTGACACAACGCCGCGCTGGTTCACCGCCAGACTGTCCCCATAACTCACTAGAAGGAATGATCATGTCGAAGCTCCTGAAGAAATCTCTCCGGCTGCTCTGCGCGACCCTGGCGGCCTGGAGTCTTGTGTCTGCACCGGGCGCGCTCGCGCAGTCCAGCGTCCTGCCCACGGGCGGCGGCAAGGCGCTGCTGGATGTGAATGACACGGTACTCCTGCTGCTGGACCACCAGTCGGGCCTGTTCCAGACCGTGAAGGACGTGCCGGTGGCGGACCTGCGGCGCAACGTGGAGATGCTGTCGCGGCTGGCCACGCTGCTGAAGATCCCGGTGATCACCACGGCGTCCGAGCCGGACGGCTCGAACGGGCCGCTAATGCCGGAGATCCACCAGCTCGCGCCGCACGCGGTCTACGTGCCGCGCAAGGGAGAGGTCAACGCCTGGGACAACGAGGACTTCGTTCGCACCGTGCGCGCCACCGGCCGCAAGACGCTGGTCATGGCCGGCGTGTGGACCAGCGTGTGCGTCATGTTCCCAGCACTGGATGCCAAGGCCCAGGGGTACAAGGTCTATGCCGTCATGGATGCCTCCGGGGATCCGAGCGAGCTCGCTTCGATCACCTCGCTGGCGCGCTTCGCGCAGGGGGGGGTGATCCCGACCTCGACCAATGCCGTGCTGTCGGAGACGCACCGCACCTGGAACCGCCCCGAGGCCGCCGAGCTGGCCAAGCTGTATGCGCTGGTCGCGCCCAACTACCAGGCGGTGGCGGAAAGCTACCAGCGCGCTCAGGAAGCGGCCCGCAAGGCGAAGTAGCCGGCGAACCGGCTCTCCGACACCAACCCTGGAAGGATCATGATGAGCATCGATACCGCGAAGGCGATGCGCAAGGCGCCGCTTGGCACTCCGACCGGCCTGGGCGCCGACGCCAGGCGCGACATCGCCGGCGCCCTCAACCTGCTGCTGGCCGATTTCTACGCGCTCTATTTCAAGACGAAGAACTTCCACTGGCATGTGTCGGGGCCGCACTTCCGCGACTACCACGAGCTGCTGGACGAGCAGGCGGCGCAGCTCTACGCCGCCACCGACTCGCTGGCCGAGCGGGTGCGCAAGGTGGGCGGCACGACGCTGCGCTCGGTGGGCCACATCGCCCGGTTGCAGCGGGTGCTGGACAACGACGCCGACTATGTATCGCCGCTGGACATGCTGGCGGAGCTGAAGGACGACAACCTCGGAATGGCGTCGCACTTGCGGGCCGCGCACGGCGTGTGCGACGAACACCGCGACATCGCCACCGCGAGCCTGCTGGAAGTCTGGATCGACGAGGCGGAGAAGCGCACCTGGTTCCTGTTCGAGGCAAGCAGGAAGGGCGACGCCCCCGGCCGGTGACGGCCGTTCGATCCGACGCGGCGCGGGTCTGTGCGGATACACGCGGGATACCTTCACGACATCCGCCGGCAACCGCGTCCGTTCAAAGTGGCGCCTCCATTCAACGAGGGAGTAACGCCATGTCCGCAGTCCTTTCCGCAACCCAATCCGCCGCCGCACCCGATTTCGCCGCGATCAAGACCCGCCAGCAGGCCGCCTGGTCCACCGGCAACTACGCCGTGGTCGGCACCACGCTGCAGATCGTGGGCGAGGACCTGTGCGAGGCGCTCGACCTGCGCTCGGGCAGCAAGGTGCTCGATGTGGCCGCCGGCAACGGCAACGCCACGCTGGCCGCCGCGCGGCGCTGGTGCGACGTCACCTCCACCGACTACGTCGGCTCGCTGCTCGAGGCCGGCAAGGCGCGCGCGCAGGCCGAAGGCCTCGAGGTGAAGTTCCAGCAGGCCGACGCCGAGAACCTGCCCTTTGCCGACGCCAGCTTCGACGCCGTGCTGTCCACCTTCGGGGTCATGTTCACGCCGGACCAGGAGAAGGCCGCGGCGGAACTCGCGCGCGTGTGCAAGCCCGGCGGCAGGATCGGCCTCGCCAACTGGACCCCGGAGAGCTTCATCGGGCAGCTGTTCAAGACCATCGGCAAGTACGTGCCGCCGGCCCCGGGCGTGCAATCGCCCGCGCTGTGGGGCACGCAGGCGCGGCTGGAGACGCTGTTCGGCCAGGCGGCGCGGGAGATCCGCGTCGTCAGCCGCCAGTTCAATTTCCGCTACCGCTCGGCGGCGCACTGGCTGGAGGTGTTCCGCACCTTCTACGGTCCGGTGAACAAGGCCTTCGGCGCGCTGGACGCGGACAAGCAGGCCGCCTTCGCGCGCGACGTGATGGCGCTCATCGACAGCCGCAACCGCTCCGGCGACGCCACGCTGGTGCTGCCCAGCGAGTACGTCGAGGTGGTGATCGTGAGAAGCTGAACGCCCATGCCCCAGCCTGAGCCGTATTTCCGGGAAGCGGGCGCCGGTCCCGGCGTCGTCTGCCTGCATTCCAATGCGAGCAGCTCCAGCCAGTGGCGCGGGCTCATGGAGTCGCTCGCGCCGGCGTTCCATGTGCTGGCACCCGATTCCTACGGCTCGGGCAAGAGCCCGGACTGGCCCTCGGACCGCGTCATCACGCTGCGGGACGAAGCGGCGCTCGTCGAGCCGGTGCTCGCGCGGGCAGGCGCGCCGTTCGCGCTGGTGGGGCATTCCTACGGCGCGGCGATCGCGCTCTCCGCGGCGCTGGCGAATCCGGGCCGCGTGCGGGCGCTGGCGCTCTACGAGCCGACGCTGTTCTCGCTGCTGGCGCAGGAGCAGCCGCCGTCGAACGACGGCGAGGGCATCCTCGGCGCGGTGGCCCGCGCGAGCGCGGCGCTGGACGCCGGCGACCGCGACGCCGCCGCGCGGCATTTCATCGACTACTGGATGGGCGAGGGCGCCTGGGCGCAGACCCCCGAATCACGCAAGCCGGCGATCGCCGCCTCGGTGGTGAACGTGCGGCGCTGGGCGCATGCGCTGACCACCGAGCCCGCGCCGCTGGCGGCGTTCCGCAAGCTCGACATCCCGGTGCTCTACCTGATCGGCAAGCGCTCGACCGCGTCGGCGCACGGCGTGGCGCGGGTGCTGACGCAGGCCCTGCCGCGCGTGGAGGTGGTCGAATTCGAGAAGCTGGGCCACATGGGGCCGGTGACCCATCCGGAGCCGGTGAACGAGGCGATCCGGGCGTTCCTCGGGCGCTGACGGGCTTCCCATGTAACCGATCGGTTACATTACGGGCTTCCGGCGATGCCCTGTTGCAGCTTGACCGAGAAAGGAGAAGCCAATGAAATCGAGACTTGCCGCCCTGTTGTTCCTCGCCTGCGCAGGCTGCGCCGGCGTCGGCCCGGCCCAGGCGCCCGGGTTCACGCCGGAAGTCCGCGCGCGGATCGTCGCCAACCAGACCACCGCGGACGAAGTGCGCCGGATCCTCGGCGAGCCGTCGCAGGTCCTCTGGTTGCGCGCCCAGCAGCGCCACGCCTGGGGCTATCGCTACCGGGGCGATTACGAAGCGCGGGAGTTCTGGGTCGAGCTCTCGGCGGACGGCAGGGTGCACGCGACCAGCGACGGGCCGGACTTCGCGGCCGGGCGCTACCGGTTCGGCGGGCAATAGCCGCCGCGCCCCGCTAGGCGAGGTGCGCCAGCAGCGCCCGCGTGACCGCCTCGGGCTGCTCCTGCTGCACCCAATGCCCGGCGCCCTCGACCAGGACGGGCGGGGCCATCCGCGCGCAGGCGACGCGCTGCATCTTCTCGAAGTCCCCGGGCCGCTGGTAGATGCCCCAGTCGCTGCGGCCGGCGATGAAGCTGGCCGGAACGTCGATGGCACGGCCGGCGTAGAGCTGGTGGTCGGCAACGAAGCGCCCGCCGAGGCGGCAGCGGTACCAGTTGAGGCCGCCCTGGAAGCCGGTGCGCTCGTACTCCGAGCTGTAGACGCGCAGCTCGTCCTCGGTGAGCCAGGCGCAGGCGGCGATCTGGGCGGCCGAGGGCATTTCCGAGGCCACGGTCTCGGCCATGCCCTTGTCGCGCTCCATGATGTAGTAGGTGGGCATCTTCGCGATCTCCTCCGGCGCCCAGGAGGCGAGCGGCACGGGCCGGTTGGCAACCCAGTCGGCGCTCTTGTGGTGGTAGTAGGCGCGCAGGAAGGCGTGCACGCCCTGCGGGCAGCGATGCATGTCCGCGTCGGCCTCGCGCGTGCCGTAGTACCACTGGTAGTGCTTGCGCGGCGGGTCGAGCGCGCCGAGCTGCTCGTTGAGGCGCTCGGTCGAGGGCACGCCGGCGTCGGGCGCGAGGGCAGGCGGGCCGGCGAACGGCGCGCTCATCAGGACCAGCGACCGGAACACGTCCGGCCGCACCAGCGCGCTCCAGGCCGCCACCATGGCGCCGAAATCGTGGCCGACGACCGCCGCCACGGACTTCAGGCCCAGCGCGTGGACCAATCCCAAGCTGTCGCGCGCAAGATTGAGCGCCCGGCACGCGCCCCAGTCGCCGTCGTAGCCCGCGTCCCATCCCGTGGTGTGGCCGTAGCCGCGCTGGTCGGGGGCGATGACGTGGTAGCCCGCGTTCGCCAGCGCGGGCATCACCTTGCGCCAGCTGTAGGCGAGTTCGGGAAAGCCGTGCAGCAGAAGGACGGCGGGGCGTCCCGCCTCGCCCGCCTCGAGGACGTGCATCGCCAGGCCGTTGACGCCCGGCACCAGCCGCGAGCGGATTCCCGCGGGCAGGGCGTACAACTTAGTGGATCTCCGGCTCCGCCGTCGGCGCGGTGCCCTCGAGGAAGTCGAAGTCGCAGCCCTCGTTGGCCTGCTTCACGTGCCGGGAGAAGATGGCGCCGTAGGAGCGCTCGTACTTGGGCGGCGGCCGCTTCCAGGCCGCCTTGCGCCGCGCCATCTCCTCGTCGGAGATCTTGAGGTTGAGGACCTTGCGGTCGACGTCGAGTTCGATCAGGTCGCCGGTCTGCACCAGCGCGAGCGGGCCGCCGACGAAGGCCTCGGGCGCGACGTGCAGGATGCAGGTGCCGTAGCTGGTGCCGCTCATGCGCCCGTCCGAGATCCGCACCATGTCCTTCACGCCTTGCTTCACCAGCTTCTTCGGCATCGGCAGCATGCCCCACTCCGGGAAGCCGGGGCCGCCCAGCGGGCCGGACATCTTGAGCACCAGCACCGAATTCGCGTCCACCTCGAGGTCGTCGCGGTCGATGCGCGCCGCCATGTCGTTGTAGTCCTCGAACACCACCGCGCGGCCGGTGTGCTTGAGGAGCTTCGGATCGGCGGCGCTCGCCTTCAGCACCGCGCCGTCGGGCGCCAGGGATCCGCGCAGCATGACGATGGCGTCCGACTTCTTCAGGGGCTGGTCGCGCGGCAGGATCACCTCCGGGTTCCACACCTTGGCGTCCCGGATGTTCTCGCCCAGCGTCCGGCCGTTGACCGTCTTCGCGTCGAGGTCCAGCAGGTCCCTCAGCTGCCAGAGCAGGGCGCGCAGGCCGCCGGCGTAGTAGAAGTCCTCCATCAGGTACTTCGCGCCCGAGGGCCGCACGTTGGCGATCACCGGCACCTTCGCCGCGATCTCGTTGTAGCGCTCCAGGGGAAACGCAAGGCCGGCGCGGCCCGCCATCGCCACCAGGTGCACGATGGCGTTGGTGGAGCCGCCCATCGCCATCAACGTGGTGATGGCGTTGTCAAACGACCCCCGGCTGAGGAAATCCCTCGGCTTCAGGTCCTCCCACACCATCTCGACGATGCGCTTGCCGGTGAGCGTGGCCATGCGCGCGTGGTTGGAGTCCGGCGCCGGGATGGACGAGTAGCCGGGCAGGGTGAAGCCCAGGGCTTCCGCGAGCGACATCATGGTGGCCGCGGTGCCCATGGTCATGCAGGTGCCGGGCGAGCGCGCGATGGAATCCTCGATGTCCTTCCAGTCGCCCTCGGTGATGCGGCCGGCGCGCAGCTCGTCCCAGTACTTCCAGGTGTCCGAGCCCGAGCCCAGGGTCTGGTCGCGCCAGTGGCTGTTGAGCATCGGCCCGGCGGGCAGGTAGATCGCCGGCAGCCCCATGCTGACCGCGCCCATGATGAGCGCCGGGGTGGTCTTGTCGCAGCCGCCCATGAGCACCGCGCCGTCCACCGGGTAGGAGCGCAGCAGCTCCTCGGTCTCCATGGCCAGGAAATTCCGGTACATCATGGTGGTGGGCTTCTGCATGGTTTCGGCCAGCGCCATCGCCGGCATCTCCAGCGGGAAGCCGCCCGCCTGCCAGATGCCGCGCTTCACCTCCTCGGCGCGCTGGCGGAAGTGGGTGTGGCAGTGGTTGATGTCCGACCAGGTGTTGACGATCGCGATCACCGGCTTGCCGGCGTAGTCGCTGCGGTCGTAGCCCATCTGCGCGGTGCGCGAGCGGTGGCCGAACGAGCGCAGGTCCCTGACGCCGAACCAGCGGTGCGAGCGCAGCTCCTCGGGCTTCTTGCGGATGGCCATGGCTAGTCCGGCTTGATGCCGGCGCGGTTCACCACGGCGGTCCAGCGCTCCACCTCGGCCTTCATGAAGGCGCCGAACTCCTCGGGCGTGCCCGCCACGACGTCGAAGCCGATCTGCGTCATGCGCTCGCGCACCTCGGGCGAGCGCAGCGCGCGCACCGTGGCGTCGTTCAGCTTCGCCACGATGTCGCGCGGCGTCTTCGCCGGCGCCGCCGCGGCCTGCCACGAGGTCACCACCAGGTCCGGGAAGCCGGCCTCGGCCGCGTTCGGCACCGCCGGCAGCTGCGGGTGGCGCGCCTTCGCCGTCACCGCGAAGGCCTTCATGCGGCCGGCCTTGATGTAGTTGGTGACCGCGCCCAGGTTCTGGAACGACAGGTCCACCTGGCTGCCCATGAGGTCGGTCTGGCAGGCGGCGCCGCCGCGGTAGGGCACGTGCACCGCGAAGATGCCCGCGCCTTGCTTGAAGACTTCGCCGGTGAGGTGGTCCGACGAGCCGGTGCCGCTGGAGCAGTACGACAGGCGCCCCGGGTTCTTCTTCGCGTAGTCGACCAGCTCCTTCATGGTCTTCGCCGGCAGGTCGGGCCGCGTCACCAGCACGTTCGGCGTGGTCACCGCCAGTGTGATCGGCGCGAAGTCGCGCAGCGGGTTGTAGCGCAGGTCCTTGAACAGGGCGGCGTTGATGGAGAACACCCCGATCGAGCCCACCAGGATGGTGTAGCCGTCGGGCTCGGCCTTGGCGACGAACTCGGCGGCGATGGCGCCGTTGGCGCCGGGCCGGTTCTCCACCACCGCCGGCTGGCCGAGGAGCTCCTGGAACTTCGAGCCGATGGCGCGGCCGACGATATCGGAGGAGCCGCCGGCAACGAACGGGATCACGACCCGGATCGGCTTCGAGGGAAACGCCTGCGCCTGCGCGCCGGCGGCGGCGGCCAGGCCCGCGGCGAGCAGGGCCGCGGCGGCGAGCGGGGTGCGAAGCGGATTGCGGATGGTGGTGGTCATGGCGCGGCCCTCTGCCTCCTGGATGGGGAGGGGGCAGTCTAGGAAGGCCCGGGGGCAGCGTCAAATCACGGAGGTATAAACTCGATACATGGCATCCGCCGCCGAGTTTCTCCTCCGCCCGCGCAGCTGGCAGCGGCTCGCCCGCGTCGCCGGCTACGCCACCGTGGCCGCGCTCGCCCCCTCCAGCTACGGCCCGGCGGCGAGGGAGATCGCGGTGCGCCAGGTCTACCTCACCGCCTGGAAGGTGCTGCCGGGGTACCTTGCCTTCACCGCGCTGCTAAGCGTGGTGCTGATCCAGATCGCCGACGGCGCGCTGCGCGCCTACGGCCTCGCCCAGTACTCGCTGGAGCTCGTGCTGCGCGTGCTGGTGCTGGAGCTGGTGCCGCTGCTCACGGTGTTCTTCGTCGCCTTCCGCTCCGGCGCCGCGGTCGCCGCCGAGATCGCGGTGATGCGGGTCACCGGGGAACTGGACGACACCGCCGAAGCGGGCTCCGACGAACTGCGCGGCGAGCTGGTGCCGCGCGTCGCCGCCGGCGCGCTGTCGGTGTTCGCGCTGACGACGCTGGGCGGCATGCTCGCGCTCGCCATCACCTACTGGTCCTACTTCCATACCTCGCGCGCCGGCTTCTTCGTGTTCACGCGCGTGGTGGGCACGGTGTTCGACGACCTGGTGCTGGCGGGCCTTGCGCTCAAGTTCGTCCTCTTCGGCGCCGCGGTGGCGCTGATCCCGATCGCCTCGGGCCTGGAAGCCGAGCGCGACCGCATGAAATCGGTCCCGGCGGTGGTGCTGGCCGGGCTGATGAAGCTGGTCCTCGCCATCGCGCTCATCGAAGTGGTGGTTTTGATGGTGAAATACGTCTGAGCATGGACCCGAAACCGGCGGACACCGGCGGCCTCGCGCCGCGCAGCATGGGAGTGAAGGTGGGCATCCTGCTCGCCGTCACCGTCATGGTCGCGATCGCCTTCGTCGGCTACGTGCTGTATGCGCGCGGCGCGTTCGAGAATTTCCAGCGCCTCACGCTGGTGGCCGACAACGTCGAGGGCGTGACCGTCGGCATGGACCTCACCTACGCCGGTTTCCCGATCGGCCGCGTGCGGCGGCTGTCGCTGGGGAACGACGGCAAGGCCCGCATCCATATCCGCGTCCCGGAGAGCGAGACGCGCTGGCTGCGCAGCTCCACCGTGTTCGTCATGGACGTGCCGCTGGTGGGCGGGGCGAAGCTGCGCGCCTTCAGCGGCAACCTGCAGGACCCGCCGCTGCCGGACCGCGCTGAGCGCATGGTGCTGCGCGGCGACGCCAACGCCGAGGTCCCGCTCATGATCGCGACCGTGCGCCAGGCGCTGGAGAACGTGGAGAGCATGACCGCGCGCGATTCCAGCCTGCAGCAGAGCATCGACAACGCGAAAGCGGTGACCTCGCGCATGGCGGGCAGGTACGGCGTGCTGGGCGGGGTGCTGGGCAGCGAGGACAACGCGCGCAAGGTGATCGCCTCCATCGACCGCGCCAACGCGCTGCTGGCGAACCTGGGCGGGGTGTCCCTGAAGCTGGACGCGGTGCTGGCGAAGACCGACCAGCGCCTCTACGGCGCAGGCGGCATCGCCGACGAGGCGCAGAAGGCGGCGGCGCAGGCCGGCGCGATGCTCGCCGAGGTGCGCGAACGCCTGAAGGCGGTGGACGCGATCCTGGCCGACGCCCAGTCGGTGAGCGCGAGCGCGAAGACCGCCGCGGCGAACGTCGCCGGCGCCACCGCGGACCTGGGGGCGCTGCGCGCCGAGGTGGAGGCCAGCCTGCGCAAGGTCAACTCGCTCATCGAGGAGATCAACCGCAAGTGGCCCTTCGAGCGCGACACCCGGATCAGGCTGCCGTGAGAAATCAGGGACGGACCACGATTTTCCTCGCCGCGCTGCTCGCCGGCTGCGCCGGCGGCCCGGTGCCGCCCGACTGGCAGCTGGAGGCGCGCGCCGCGCTGCAGGGCTTCGAGAAGCACTACCTGGAGGGGAACACCCGGGTCGCGGAGGTCGAGTTCGCGCGCGCGCGCGACGCGGTGCGCGCCACCGGCCGCGCCGATCTTCTCGCTCGCGTGGAACTGGCGCGCTGCGCGACGCGCATCGCGGGCCTGGAGGCCGACGGCTGCCCGGGGTTCGAGGCGCTGCGCCGCGACGCCGGCCCCGAAGAGCTGGCGTACGCGGACTACCTCGCGGGCAGGGGCAAGCATACGGTTGCGGAAGACGCGCTCTCCCGGCTCGTCGCCGCAGGGGTGGCGTTCCGGTCCGGCGCCGTCACGCCGGCGCAGATCGCCGCCGCGATCGACACCGCGTCAGCCCAGGGCTGGCGCCGGCCGCTGCTGGCGTGGCTGGAGGTGGAGGCGAGGCGCGCCGAGGCTGCGGGCGATCGCGAGGCGGCCGAGCGCCTGCGGCGCCGGATCGCGCTCGTGCTGGGAAAGAGCTAAGCCGCCGCCTTCCACTTCAGCGGCACGCCGTTCAGCTTCTGCAGTTCCTCGAAGCCCAGGCCCTCGGCGCAGATCTCCACCAGGTGCAGCCCGTCGGGCTTGACGTCGATCACCGCGAGGTCGGTGTAGATGCGGGTGACGCAGCGCACGCCGGTGAGCGGATAGCTGCAGCGCTCGACGATCTTCGATTCGCCCTTCTTGGTGAGATGTTCCATCGTGACGAACACCTGCTTCGCGCCCGCGGCGAGGTCCATCGCCCCGCCCACCGCCGGGATCGCGTCCGCTTCGCCCGTATGCCAGTTGGCGATGTCGCCGTTGGCCGCGACCTGGAACGCCCCCAGCACGCAGATGTCGATGTGGCCGCCGCGGATCATGCCGAACGAGTCGGCGTGGTGGAAGTACGAGCCGCCCTGCAGGATGGTGGCCGGGGCCTTGCCGGCGTCGATCAGGTCCGGGTCCTCGCTGCCCGGCGCGGGCTTCGGCCCCAGGCCGAGGATGCCGTTCTCGCTGTGCAGGATGACCTCGCGGTCCCTCGGGATGTGGTTGGCCACCAGGGTCGGCAGGCCGATGCCCAGGTTCACGTAGGCGCCCTCGGGGATGTCGCGCGCCACGCGCGCGGCGATCTGGTTGCGGTCGAGTTTCTTCATGCGGCCTTCCTCAGCGCGTCCACCTGCACCACCCGCTGCACGAAGATGCCGGGGGTCACCACGTGCTCCGGGTCGATCGCGCCCAGCGGCACCGTCTCGCGCACCTGCACCACGGTGCATTTCGCCGCCGCCGCCATGATCGGGCCGAAGTTGCGCGCCGTCTTGCGGTAGGCGAGGTTGCCCCAGCGGTCGGCACGGTCGGCCTTGATGAGCGCGTAGTCGCCGTGGATCGGGTACTCGAGCACGTAGTCGCGGCCGTTGATGCGGCGCGTTTCCTTGCCCTCGGCGAGGCGGGTGCCGAAGGCGGTCGGGGTGTAGAACGCGCCCACGCCTGCGCCGGCGGCGCGGATGCGCTCGGCGAGGGTGCCCTGCGGCACCAGCTCGAGCTCGATCTCGCCCGCGCGCCAGGCCTTGTCGAAGTGCCAGGAATCGGTCTGGCGCGGGAAGGAGCACAGGATCTTGCGCACGCGCTTGGCGGCGATCAGCGCGGCGAGGCCGGCATCGGCGTTGCCGGCGTTGTTGTTCACCACGGTGAGGTTCTTCGCGCCCTGCGCGATCAGCGCGTCGATCAGCTCGGAGGGCATGCCGGCGTTGCCGAAGCCGCCGATGAGGATGGTGGCGCCATCGGGCACGTCCGCCAGCGCCGCGGCGGGGGAGGCGAGGATTTTGTCGATCATGGCCGAATCTTAGCGGCGGAGGCGCCGGATCGAGGCAGGAACGCCAAATAGCTCACATTCCACTTTCATTGACTTTCCTAACCCATTGATTTTCCGCACTATTGAAGTCCTCAGTTTCGACCTCCGGAAGTGTTGCTAAGTCGTTGTCAGGCTTAGGAAAAACCCCGTTCTTTTCTTGACCGATCCGGGTCATTTCGCATAAAGTGGGAAAACGTAGAAAAAAGTGGCGCCGCAGGGGTTCCTTTCCCTTGCCGCGGCGAAAAGGCGGGAGACACGGCACATGGGCGGGTCGTTTCACGGCGCGGTTCTGGTCACGCTGGACGCGAAGGGTCGCTTGTCGATCCCGACGCGCCATCGCGACGCGCTGTTCGCCGGCGGCCGCACGCTGGTGCTCACCGCGCACCCGGACGGATGCGCGCTCGTGTACCCGGAGGCCGAGTGGGAACGCGTGCGCGCGCAGGTGGCGAAGTTCCCCAGCTTCAGCGCGCAGGCGAGCTGGTGGAAGCGGCTGCTGCTCGGCTTCGAGGAGCATGTCGCGCCCGACGCCTCGGGCCGCGTGCTGCTCTCCAGCGGGCTGCGCATGCACGCGAAGCTGGAGCGCGAGGCGATGCTGGTCGGCCAGAGCCACTACTTCGAGCTCTGGGACGCCGGCGTCTGGAGCGCCAAGCTCGCCGCCGCGAACCTGACCGGCAGCGGCGCGCCGCCGCAGGGCATGGAGGATTTCTCGCTGTGAGTTCCGGCGGCGAGGGAGACGCCACGCATGCCATCCCATCGCCTTCCCCACCGTCCCGTCCTGCTCGAGGAGGCGCTGCACGGCTTGAACCTGCAGCCGTCGCGCGCCAGCCCGGGCACCTACGTCGACCTCACCTTCGGCCGCGGCGGCCACAGCCGCGCCATCCTCGCGCGCCTCGCGCCTGCGGGGCGCCTGGTGGCGCTCGACCGCGACCCGGAAGCGGTCGCGGCCGCGGCGGCGATCACGGACCCGCGCTTCTCCATCCACCACGCGCCCTTCAGCGACCTGGACCGGGTGCTGGACGCGGCGGGCATCGGGCAGGTGCAGGGCGTGCTCGCGGACCTGGGCGTGTCCTCGCCGCAGCTGGACGACCCGGCGCGCGGCTTCTCGCTGCGCAGGGATGGCCCGCTTGACATGCGCATGGATCCGACGCGGGGCGTGTCCGCGGCGGAGTGGATTGCCACGGCCTCAGAACAACAACTCAGGGAGGCGATAGCCGGCTATGGGGAAGAACGGTTTGCTCAACAGGTTGCAAAGGCGATTGTTGCTGCTCGGGAACGCGAACCGCTCCTCCGCACACAGCAACTTGCCGCTGTCGTGGCTGCGGCGGTCCGCCAACGGCAAGCACGGCGCGAGGCCGGCCAGGATCCGGCGACGCGCACCTTTCAGGCTCTACGGATTCTCGTCAATCGGGAGCTTGAGGAGGTCGCGCTGATGCTGCCCCGGGCGCTCGCGCGCCTCGCGGCGGGCGGCCGGCTCGCGGTGATCAGCTTCCACTCGCTGGAGGACCGGCTGGTGAAGCGGGTGCTGCGGGCGGCGGCCGGCGCCGACGCCCTGCCCCGGGATTTGCCGGTCCGTGCCCGCGATCTGCCAGAACCGGCATTCAGACTCATCGGCCGTGCGCACCAGCCCTCGGCCGCCGAGTCCGCCGCCAACCCCCGCGCGCGCAGCGCGCGCCTGCGCGTCGCCGAGCGCACCGGCGCGCCCTTCGATGCCGCGCGGCTGGCGCGCAGGATGTCCACCGAACACGGGCCCGACGCGTGGCGAAGCTGAACCTCCTCCTCCTCCTGGTTCTCGTCGTCTGCGCGCTCGGGCTCGTCACCTCGCAGCACCAGTCGAGGAAGTTGTACTCGGAGCTGGAGCGCGAGCAGGAGCGCGCGCGCCAGCTGGAGATCGAGTACGGGCGGCTGCAGCTGGAGGCGAGCACCTGGGGCCTGCATTCGCGCGTCGAGCGCATCGCCGGGACGAGCCTGGGCCTGCGCGCGCCGGATCCGCGCCGGGTGCGGCTGGTGGAGAAGCTGGAGCCGGCGGCGCACGGGGGCCGGCCGTGAGCGCCGCCAGCCTGCCGGTCCCGGTCCGCCTGCCGGTGTGGCGCGCGCGCGTGGTGCTGCTCGCGCTGCTGGCCGCGTTCGGCGTGCTGGCCGCGAGGTCGGTCTGGCTGCAGTCGGTGCAGGCGGGCTTCCTGCGCGAGAAGGGCGAGGCGCGCTACTCGCGCGTGCTCGAGGTGCCCGCCACGCGCGGCCGGATCCTCGACCGCCACGGCGACGCGCTCGCGGTGTCGACGCCGGTGCAGTCGGTGTGGGCGATCCCCGAGGACGTGAAGGCCACGCCGGCGCAGCTGAAGTCGCTGGCCTCGCTCCTCGGCATGGAGGCGCGCGAGGTGGAGCGCCGCATCGGCGACGCCTCGCGCGACTTCGTCTACCTGAAGCGCCAGCTGCCGCCGGAGACCGCGGAGCGGGTCGCGGCGCTGGGCATCCCGGGCCTGCACCAGCACCGCGAGTTCCGGCGCTACTACCCCGGCGGCGAGACCATGGCGCACGTCATCGGCTTCACCGGCGTGGACGACGCCGGCCAGGAGGGCATCGAGCTCGCGCAGCAGGCGCAGCTCGCCGGCGCCCCCGGCAGCCGGCGCGTGATCAAGGACCGGCTCGGGCGCATCGTCGAGGACATCGAGTCCATCCGCGCCGCGCGCGACGGCCGCGACATCGCGCTCGCGCTGGACGCCAAGATCCAGAACCTCGCCTTCGGCGCGCTCAAGTCGGCGGTCGAGGCCAACCGCGCCCGCGCCGGCGCGATCGTGGCGATCGACGTGCGCACCGGCGAGGTGGTGGCGCTCGCCAACTTCCCGACCTACAACCCGAACAACCGGGCGAAGCTCTCCGGCGCGCAGCTGCGCAACCGCGTGGTCACCGACACCTTCGAGCCGGGATCGACGCTCAAGCCCTTCACCGCCGCGCTCGCGCTGGAGCTGGGCAAGGCCACGCCGCAGACCATCGTGCAGACCGCGCCGGGCTCGATGACCATCGCCAGCTACACCATCCGCGACGCGCACCCGGCCGGCGCGCTCAGCGTGGCGCAGGTGATCCAGAAGTCCTCCAACGTCGGCACCGCGAAGCTCGCGCTGCAGATGCCGCGCGAGGAGATGCACGCGCTGTACCGGCGCCTGGGCTTCGGCCTGCAGCCGCAGCTGGGCTTCCCGGGCGAGGCCGCCGGGCGCCTGCGCGAGGCGAAGACCTGGCGGCCGGTGGAGCAGGCGACCATGTCCTACGGCTACGGCCTGTCGGTGAGCCTGGTGCAGCTCGCACGCGCCTACACCGTGTTCGCGCGCGACGGCGAGCTGGCGCCGCTGTCGCTCGTGCGCACCGGCCTGCCGGCCGCGGGCCGGCAGGTGCTGTCCGCGGAGACCGCGCGCGCCGTGCGCGCGATGCTCGAGGCGGCGGTGCAGCCCGGCGGCACCGCGCCGCGCGCCCGCGTCATGGGCTGGCGCGTCGCCGGCAAGACCGGCACCTCGCACAAGCAGGAGAACGGCGGCTACGCGCCGGACAAGTACGTGTCCTCGTTCGTCGGCTTCGCGCCGGTGTCCGAGCCGCGGCTGGTGATCGCGGTGATGCTGGACGAGCCCTCCGCGGGCCAGCACTACGGCGGCCAGGTCGCGGCGCCGGTGTTCTCGCAGGTGATGCAGGGCGCGCTGCGGCTGATGGGCGTGCCGCACGACGCGCCGCTCGCGCCGGTGGAGCTGCCCGGCGAGGGCGACGAGATCCGGGAGAGCACCTGATTGACGACCCCTTCGCGCAGCTCGCGCCGCAGCTCGCCGCCACGGGGGCCGCGATCGTGCGCCTGACCTCCGACAGCCGCCAGGCGGCGCCCGGCGCGGCGTTCTTCGCCTGGCCCGGCGCCGGCGGCGACGGCCGCCGCCATATCCCGGAGGCGATCGGCCGCGGCTGCGACGCGGTGCTCTGGGAGCGCGAAGGCTTCGACTGGAACAGCCAGTGGCGCGTGCCCAACGTCGGCGTGAGGGGCCTGAAGGCGCGCGCCGGGCACCTCGCCGACGCCTTCTACGGCCGGCCCTCGGCGTCGCTGTGGACCTGCGGCGTCACCGGTACCAACGGCAAGACCTCCTGCGCGCAATGGATCGCGGCCGCGCTCTCGGCGCGCGGCGAGAAGACCGGGCTGATCGGCACGCTGGGGGCGGGTTTCGCCGGCGCGCTGGCGCCGGTGGCGAACACCACGCCCGACGCGCTCGAGGTGCACCGGCTGCTGGCGCAGATGAAGGGCGCCGGCGCCGCGGCCGTGGCGATGGAGGTGTCCTCGCACGGCCTGGACCAGGGGCGCGTGAACGGGGTCGCGTTCGACTGTGCCCTGTTCACCAACCTGTCGCACGACCACCTCGACTACCACGGCAGCATGGAGGCCTACGCCGCCGCCAAGGCGCGCCTGTTCGACACGCCCGGGCTGGAAACCGCGGTGCTGAACCTGGACGACGTGCTGGGGGTGCAGCTCGCCGCCCGGCTCGCGGCGCGCGGCGTGTGCACGATCGGTTACACGCTGGACCGCGCCGCGGTGGCGCCGGGATCGGTGAGCGACTGGATCTGCGCGAGCCCGGAAGGCGATGCGCGCATCGCCATCGAATCGAGCCGGGGCCGCGCAACGGTCGCCTTCGGCCAGCTTGGGCGCTTCAACCTCGCCAATGCCCTGGGCGTGCTGGGCTGCCTGCTCGCGCGCGGCCTGCCGTTCCCGGAGGCGGCGCGGCTGCTGGAGAAGCTGCCGCCGGTGCCGGGCCGCATGCAGCGGGTCGGTTCGGGCGAGGCGGGTCCGCTGGTGGTGGTGGACTACGCCCACACGCCGGATGCGCTGGACAAGGTGCTGCAGGCCCTGAAGCCGGTGGCGGCGGCGCGCGGCGGCCGCCTCGTGGCGGTGTTCGGCGCCGGCGGCGGGCGCGATGCCGCCAAGCGGCCCGCGATGGGCGCGGCCGCGGCGCGCCACGCCGACCGCGTGGTCCTGACCTCGGACAACCCCCGCGGCGAGGACCCGCTCGCCATCCTGGCCGCGATCGCGAAGGGCGTCACGGTGCCGCACGAGGCCGAGCCCGACCGCGCGCGCGCCATCGCCAGCGCGATCGCGCTCGCCGCGCCGGCCGACGTGGTGCTCGTCGCCGGCAAGGGCCACGAGGCGTTCCAGGAGATCGGCGGCCGCCGGCTGCCGTTCTCGGATGCGGCGGTGGCGCAGGCCGCGCTGGCGTCGAGGGCCGGGACATGATGGGCCTCGCCGAAGCCGCGCAGGCCATCGGGGCGCAGGCCGTCGGCCTGGAGGCGCGCTTCCGCGGCGTGTCCACCGACACCCGCAGCGTGGGCGAGGGCGAGCTGTTCGTCGCCATCCGCGGCGAGAAATACGACGGCCACGCCTTCCTCGAGGTCGCCCGGCAGCGCGGCGCCGCGGCGGCGATGGTCGACCAGAGCCACCGTGGGGCGGCTCCGCTGCCGCTGCTGGTGGTGGAGGACACGCGCAAGGGGCTGGGGCGGCTGGGCGCGCACTGGCGCTCGCGCTTCACCCCGGTGCTGATCGCGGTGGCGGGGTCCAACGGCAAGACCACCACCAAGGAAATGCTGGCCTCCATCCTGCGCGCGCACGCCGGCGCGGACCGCGTGCTGGCGACGCAGGGGAACCTGAACACCGACATCGGCGTGCCGATGACCCTGCTGCGCATGACGCAGGCGCATACGCATTGCGCGATCGAGCTCGGGATGAACCATCCGGGGGAGATCGCGTACCTCGCCGGGCTTGCCAGGCCCACGATCGCGGTCGTCACCAACGCGCAGCGCGAGCACCAGGAGTTCATGAAGACGGTGGCGGCGGCGGCGGAGGAGAACGCCAGCGTCTTTGAATCTCTTCCATCGGACGGTGTCGCCGTTGTCAACGGTGACGACGAACAAGCGCACATTTTCCGCCGCGCAAAAGGCGCGCGGCGGACCGTGGAGTTCAAAATCGAAGGCGAGGCTGATGTCACGGCGACGTACTCGCTCGGGCCTCTGTCCAGCGACATCGTGGTGCGTACGCCCGCTGGCGAGGCGAGGGCCACGATCGCGATTCCGGGTCTGCATAACGTCAGGAATGCGCTTGCCGCGGCGGCTTGCGGTTTCGCCGCGGGAACGTCGCCGGCGGCGATCGGGGAAGGGCTTTCGGCGTTCCGCCCGTATACGGGGCGGCACCAGGTGAAGCACCTCAAGTCGGGCGCCACGCTCATCGACGACAGCTACAACGCCAATCCGGACTCGGTGCGCGCGGCGATCGACGTGCTGGCGCAGCTGCCGGGCCCGACGCTGCTGATCCTGGGCGACATGGGCGAAGTGGGCGAATCGGGGCCCGAGTACCACCGCGAGGTGGGCGCGTACGCGAAGGAGAAGGGCATCTCCCGCCTGCTCGCCGCGGGCGAGGCGACGCGGGAGACGGTCCGGGCCTTCGGGCAGGGCGCGACCCATGTCGAGGACGTGGAGCTGGTGGCGGCGCGGGCCGGCGGCGCGAAGTCGCTGCTGGTGAAGGGCTCGCGCTTCATGCGCATGGAGCGGGTGGTGGCCCAGCTGACGGGCGAAGCCGGAGGCGCGCACTAATGCTGCTGGAACTCGCAGAGTGGCTCGCGCGCGACATCCGCGCCTTCAACGTGTTCCAGTACATCACGCTGCGCGCGGTGTTCGCCTGCCTCACGGCGCTGGCGATCTCGCTCATCCTGGGGCCCTTCGTCATCCGCAAGCTGACGGCCTACAAGATCGGGCAGTCGGTGCGCGACGACGGCCCGAAGTCGCACCTCACCAAGGCGGGCACGCCGACCATGGGCGGGGCGCTGATCCTGATGTCGATCGCGATCACGACGCTCGCCTGGGGCGACCTGTCCAACCGCTTCATCTGGGTGGTGCTGCTGGTGACGGTGGCCTTCGGCGCCATCGGCTGGATCGACGACTACCGCAAGGTGGTGCACCGCAACCCCAAGGGCCTGTCGGCGAAGGCGAAGATCTTCTGGCAGTCGGTGTTCGGCATCGCCGCCGCGATCTACCTCGCCTCGCTCGCGCAGAGCACGCCGGCGCTGAACGAGCTGATCGTGCCGTTCTTCAAGTTCGTCGCCTACCCGCTGGGCACCGTGGGCTTCATCGTGCTCACCTACTTCGTCATCGTCGGCACCTCCAACGCGGTCAACCTGACCGACGGCCTGGACGGCCTGGCGATCATGCCCACGGTGATGGTGGGCGGGGCGCTCGGCATCTTCGCCTACGTCGCCGGCAACGCGGTGTTCTCCAAGTACCTGGGCATGCCCTACATCGCCGGCGCCGGCGAGCTGGCGGTGTTCTGCGGCGCGCTGGTGGGCGCGGGCCTCGGTTTCCTCTGGTTCAACGCCTACCCGGCGGAGGTGTTCATGGGTGACGTCGGCGCGTTGGCGCTGGGCGCCGCGCTGGGGACGATCGCGGTGATCGTGCGCCAGGAAATCGTGCTGTTCATCATGGGCGGGGTGTTCGTCGCCGAGACGCTGTCGGTGATGATCCAGGTGATCTATTTCAAGCTGTCGGGGGGCAAGCGCATCTTCCGCATGGCGCCGCTGCACCACCACTACGAGCTGGAGGGCTGGAAGGAATCGCAGGTGGTGGTGCGCTTCTGGATCATCACCATGATGCTGGTGCTGTTCGGCCTGTCGACGCTGAAGCTGCGGTGACCATGGACATGCGCCAGCCCCACTTCAGCATGCTGCCCGCGCCGCAGGCGACCGCCCTGGCCGGGAAGCGCGTGCTCGTGCTGGGCATGGGCGACAGCGGGCTGTCGGCGGCGAACTGGGTGAAGGCGCAGGGCGGCAAGGCCCGCGTCGCGGATTCGCGCAAGGCGCCGCCGCGCCTGAAGGACTTCGCCGGCTGCGAGACGGCCGCCGGCCGGCTCGACGCGTCGCTGCTCGACGGGGTGGACCTGGTGTGCAAGAGCCCCGGCCTCGCCCTGTCCGAGCCGGTCGTCGGCGAAGCGCTGGCGCGCGGCATCCCGGTGCTGGGCGACATCGAGCTGTTCGCGTGGCACGTGCGCGCGCAGGCCGGCAGCAAGGTCCTCGCCATCACCGGCACCAACGGCAAGACCACGGTCACCGCGCTCACCGGGCACCTGCTGAAGGCCGCGGGCATCGACTGCGAGGTCGCGGGCAACATCGGCCCGGCGGCGCTGGAGGCGCTGCTCCGGCGCGGCGCGAAGCCGCCCGCCGCCTGGGTGCTCGAGCTCTCCAGCTACCAGCTCGAGACCACGTGGTCGCTCGCGCCCGAGGCGGCCGCGATGCTGAACCTGTCCGAGGACCACCTGGACCGCTACGCCGGGCTCGCCGACTACGCCGCGGCCAAGGCGCGCGTGTTCCAGGGCGCCGGGCTGCAGGTGGTGAACCGCTGCGATTCGGCCTCGATGGCGATGCTGCGCGAGGGCCGGCCGCAGGCGAGCTTCGGCATGGACGCGCCGGCGCTGCCGGAGGACTACGGCCTCGTCGCCGACGGCGGGCGCGAGTGGCTGGTGCGCGGCGCCGAGCGCATCCTGTGCGCCGACGAGCTGCCGCTGCACGGCCGCCACAACCTGTCCAATGCGCTCGCGGCCTGCGCGCTCGCGCACGCGGGCGGCGCGCCGCTCGCCGCGCTCGCCGCCGGGCTGAGATCGTTCCGCGGCCTGCCGCACCGCGTCGAGCGCATCGCGGAGGCGGGCGGCGTGGCCTGGGTGGACGATTCCAAGGGCACCAACGTCGGGGCGACCATCGCGGCTCTGAACGGGATCGGCCGCAGGACGGTGCTCATCGCCGGCGGCGACGGCAAGGGGCAGGACTTCCGGCCGCTCGCCGGACCGGTGCGGGCGCGGGCGCGGGCGGTGCTGCTCATCGGCCGCGACGCGCCGCTCATCGAGGACGCGCTGCGGGAGACCGGCGTTCCCGTCGAGCGCTGCCGCACGCTGCCGGCCGCGGTGAAGCGCGCCGCCGCGCTGGCGCAGCCGGGCGATACCGTGCTGCTGTCGCCGGCCTGCGCCAGCTTCGACATGTTCCGCGACTACGCGCACCGGGCCCAGGTGTTCGCCCAAGCGGTGCAGGACGCGGTGAGGGAGCGTGCCCGTGGCTGAGGCGCTCGCCGGCGTCGCCGACCTGCGCCCGGGACGCGGCGCCCCGGAGGCGGAGTACGACCGGTCCCTCGCCTGGGCGGCGCTGCTGCTGACGGCGACCGGCCTCGTGATGGTCTACTCGGCCTCGATCTCGACGGCCGAGGCGAGCCGCTTCACCGGCCAGAACGCGGCCTACTACCTGGTGCGCCACGCCGTCTTCCTCGGCCTCGCGCTGGCGGCGGCGGTGGCCGTGTTCCTGGTCCCGGTGCGGTTCTGGCAGAAGGGCGCGCCCTGGCTGTTCGTCGGCGGCGTCGTGCTGCTGGTGCTGGTGCTCATCCCTGGCATCGGCCGCGAGGTGAACGGCGCGCGGCGCTGGCTCAACATCGGCATCGGCACGCTGCAGCCCTCGGAGCTGGTCAAGCTCGCGGTGGTGCTCTACGCGGCCGACTACACGGTGCGCAAGCACGCGGTGCTGAAGAACTTCCGCCGCGGCCTGCTGCCGATGCTCGCGGTGATGCTGGGCGTGGCCTGGCTGCTGCTGCGCGAGCCGGACTTCGGCGCCCTGGTGGTGATCACGGTGACCGCGTTCGGCATCCTGTTCCTGGGCGGCATGAGCCTGCGCCACTTCGGCGCGCTGGTGGGCATGCTGGCGGTGGGCTTCGTCGCCCTGGTGCTGTCCTCGCCCTACCGCATGCAGCGCATCTTCGGCTTCATGGACCCCTGGGCCGATCCCTGGGGCAAGGGCTACCAGCTGTCGCACGCCCTGATCGCCTTCGGCCGCGGCGAGTGGTTCGGCGTCGGCCTGGGCGCGAGCGTGGAGAAGCTGCACTACCTGCCCGAGGCGCACACCGACTTCCTGCTCGCGGTGATCGCCGAGGAGCTGGGCCTCGTCGGCGTCGCCGCGGTGGTGCTGCTGTTCACCTGGGTGGTGCTGCGCGCCTTCGCCATCGGCCGCCAGGCGGCGCTGCGCGAGCGCCACTTCGCCGCGCTCGCGGCGCAGGGCCTCGGCATCTGGATCGGCTTCCAGGCGCTCATCAACATGGGCGTGAACATGGGCCTGCTGCCCACCAAGGGCCTGACGCTGCCGCTGATGAGCTTCGGCGGCACCGGCCTGGTGATCAACTGCGTGGCGATCGCGATCCTGATCCGGATCGACTGGGAGAACCGGCAACTCATGAGGGGGTTGCCCGCGTGAGCAAGACCATCCTCATCATGGCGGGCGGCACCGGCGGGCATGTGTTCCCCGGGCTTGCGGTCGCCGACGAGATGCGCGGCCGCGGCTGGAACGTGGTCTGGATGGGCGCGCGGACCGGCATGGAGGCGCGCCTCGTGCCCGCGCGCGGCTATGCGATGGCGTGGATCCACGCCGCGGCGCTGCGCGGCAAGGGCCTCGCGGCCAAGCTGCTGCTGCCGTTCAACCTCCTCGTCGGCTTCTGGCAGAGCGCGCGCGCCATCTTCCGGATCCGCCCGGACGTGGTGCTGGGCATGGGCGGCTACGTCGCCTTCCCCGGCGGTATGATGGCCTCGCTGCTGGCGCGGCCGCTGGCGGTGCACGAGCAGAACGCCGTGGCCGGCCTCACCAACAAGGTGCTCGCCGGCCTGGCCGACAGGGTGCTGGTGGCGTTCCCCGGCGCGCTGGCGAAATCGGAATGGACCGGGAATCCGGTGCGCGCGGAGATCGCGGCGCTGGCCGATCCCGCGACGCGCTACGCGTCGCGCAGCGGGCCGCTGAACGTGCTGGTCGTCGGCGGCAGCCTGGGCGCGCAGGCGCTGAACGACGCTCTGCCGCGCGCGCTCGCCGCGATGGAGCCCTCGCGCCGCCCGGTGGTGGTGCACCAGGCGGGCGAGAAGCACCTCGAGGCGCTGCGCGCGAACTACGCCGCCGCGGGCGTGCAGGGCGAGCTGCTCGCCTTCATCGACGACATGGCGGCGCGCTACGCGCGGGCCGACCTCGTCGTCTGCCGCGCCGGCGCGATGACCGTGTCCGAGATCGCCGCGGGCGGATTGGCCAGCGTGCTGGTGCCGTTCCCGCACGCGGTGGACGATCACCAGACCGCGAACGCGCGCTACCTCGCCGACCAGGGCGCGGCGGTGCTGCTGCCGCAGGCGGAGCTGACGGCGGCGAAGCTGGCCGGCCTGCTGTCCATGGACCGCGCCGCGCTGGCGGCGATGGCGGCCAGGGCGCGCGCGCTGGGCAAGGCGCAGGCCACCCGGACGGTCGCCGACATCTGCGAGGGCCTCGCGCAATGAAGCACAAGGTCCGCCGCATCCACTTCGTCGGCATCGGCGGCTCGGGCATGAGCGGCATCGCGGAAGTGCTGGCGAACCTGGGCTACGAGGTGAGCGGCTCGGACCTGGCCGGGAGCGCCGTGACGCAGCGCCTGGCCGGCCTGGGCGTGGCGGTGCGCCTCGCGCACGAGGCCGCGCACGTGAAGGGCGCCGACGTGGTGGTGGTCTCCAGCGCGGTGCGGCCCGACAACCCGGAGGTGATCGCCGCGCGCGCCGCGCGCATCCCGGTGGTGCCGCGCGCGCTGATGCTGGCCGAGCTGATGCGCCTGAAGCAGGGCGTGGCGATCGCCGGCACCCACGGCAAGACCACCACCACCAGCCTGGTGGCCAGCGTGCTCGCCGAAGGCGGCCTGGACCCGACCTTCGTCATCGGCGGCCGGCTGAACGCCGCCGGCACGAACGCGCGCCTGGGCGCGGGCGAGTTCATCGTCGTCGAGGCCGACGAGTCCGACGCCTCCTTCCTGCACCTGCAGCCGGTGATCGCGGTGGTGACCAACATCGACGCCGACCACATGGACACCTACCAGCACGACTTCCCGCGCCTGCAGCAGGCGTTCATCCAGTTCCTGCACAACATGCCGTTCTACGGCAGCGCGGTGCTGTGCCTGGAGGACGCCCACGTGCGCGAGATCCTGCCCTTCGTCTCGCGCCCGGTGGTGACCTACGGCCTGGGCGCCGACGCCATGGTGCGCGCGGTGGAGGTCTCGCTCGGCGCGCAGTCGCGCTTCACGGTGCTGCGCAAGGACCGCGCGCCGCTCGAGCTGACGCTCAACCTGCCCGGGCGGCACAACGTGCTCAACGCGCTCGCCGCGGTGGCGGTGGCCACCGACCTGCGGGTGGCGGACGAGGCGGTCCGCCGCGCCTTCGCCGGCTTCACCGGCGTCGGGCGCCGCTTCCAGCGCTGCGGGGACGTCGCCGCGGCGGGCGGCGGCAGCTTCGCGCTGGTGGACGACTACGGCCACCATCCGGCCGAGATCGAGGCCACGCTGGCGGCCGCGCGCGCGGCCTACGCCGGCCGGCGCCTGGTGCTCGCGTTCCAGCCGCACCGCTTCACGCGCACCCGCGACCTGTTCAAGGATTTCGTCCGCGTCCTGGCCGGGGCCGACGCGCTGCTGCTGGCCGAGGTCTACCCGGCGGGCGAGGTGCCGATCACCGGCGCCGACGGCCGCACGCTGGCGGCCGCGATCCGGCCCGCGGGCGGCGGCGCGGCGCAGTTCGTCGAGCGCATCGCCGACATGCCCGCGGCGATCCGCCGGGCGGCGCGGGATGGCGATGTCGTGATCACCATGGGCGCGGGTTCCATCGGCGGGGTGCCGGCGCAGCTCGCCGCGGGACCGGCCGGGGAGGCGGCGGCATGAGCGCGGCAGGCCCCGACCGTCCGGCCGGCGAGCGCGGCGAGCTGCGCCTGCACGAGCCGATGGCGAAGCACTGCAGCTGGCGCGCCGGGGGCAGAGCGGACCGCTTCTACATCCCGGCCGACCTGGACGACCTGGCGAAGTTCCTCGAGCGGCTGCCGCCGGAGGAGCCGCTGCTCTTCGTCGGCCTGGGCTCCAACCTGCTGGTGCGCGAGGGCGGCTGGCGCGGCACCGTGGTGCTGACACACGCCGCCGGCAAGCACCCGCGCATGACCTACGGCCGCATCTACGCCGAGGCGGGCGTCGCCTGCCCGAAGGTGGCGCGCTTCGCCGCGCTGAACAACCTGTCGGGCGCCGAGTTCCTCTCGGGCATCCCCGGCACCATCGGCGGCGCGCTGGCGATGAACGCCGGCTGCTACGGCGGCGACACCTGGGAGATCGTGGACGAGGCGCAGCTGATCGACCGCTACGGCACGCTGCGCTGGGTGCACAAGAGCGAGTTCGCCTGGGGCTACCGCCACTGCGCGCTCAAGTCCGGCGGCAAGCTGGGGGTGGACCACTGGTTCGCCGCGGCGCGCTTCAAGCTGCCGCCGGGCGACGCCGAGGATTCGCGCGAGGCGATCCGCAACCTGCTCGAGCGGCGCGTCGAATCGCAGCCGCTCAACCTGCCCAACGCGGGCAGCGTGTTCCGCAACCCCGAGGGCCACAAGGCGGCCAAGCTGATCGAGGCGAGCGGCCTGAAGGGCCTCGCGCGCAACGGCGCGCGGGTGTCGGAGAAGCACGCCAACTTCATCGTCAACCCGAAGGGCGCGGCGAGCGCGGCGGACATCGAATGGCTGATCCGCCGGGTGCAGGAGGTGGTGAAGGACCAGCACGGCGTGGAGCTGGAGCCCGAGGTGCGCATCGTGGGAGAGCCGGCATGAGCAACCCCGGCAAGGTGGCCGTGCTGATGGGCGGCACGTCAGCGGAGCGGGAGATCTCGCTCATGAGCGGCAAGGGCGTGCTGGCGGCGCTGCGCGCGAAGGGCGTGGACGCGCATGCCTTCGATCCGGCCGAGCGCGAGCTGTTCGAGCTCAAGCGCGAGGGCTTCGCGCGCTGCTTCATCGCGCTGCACGGCCGCGGCGGCGAGGACGGCACCGTGCAGGGCGCGCTCGAGGTGCTGGGCATCCCCTACACCGGCAGCGGGGTGATGGGCTCGGCCATCGGCATGGACAAGTGGCGCACCAAGATGGTCTGGCTCGCCAACGGCCTGCCGACGCCGCGCTACCGCATCCTGACCGGCAAGGACGACTGGCAGGCGGTCGCGCGCGAACTCGGCCTGCCGCTGATCGTGAAGCCGGCCAACGAAGGCTCGACCCTCGGCCTGTCGAAGGTGAAGTCGGCCGGCGAGCTGCCCGCGGCCTACGAGCTGGCGGCGAAGAAGTTCCACGACCTCGCGTTGGCGGAACAGTTCATCGACGGGCCGGAGTACACAGCGAGCATCCTCGGCGAGACGGCGCTGCCGCTCGTCCGCATCGAGGCGCCGCAGGGCAACTATGACTACCGGAACAAGTACTTCACCGACGACACGAAGTACCTCTGCCCCTGCGGCCTGCCCCCGGCGAAGGAAGCCGGGCTGCAGGCGCTCGCGCTCGAGGCGTTCCGGCTGGTGGGTTGCCGCGGCTGGGGCCGCATCGACCTGATGCTCGACGCCGCGGGCGAGCCCTGGCTGCTGGAGGTGAACACCTCGCCGGGCATGACCGGGCACAGCCTGGTGCCGATGGCGGCGCGCGCGGCCGGCATGTCCTACGAGGACCTCTGCGTCCGGATCCTGGAGTCCGCCAGGGTGGGCCATGTGGGATAACCCGCGGCTCCTGAATGCCGCCGCCAGCGCGCTCATCGCGCTGGTGGCGACCGCGTTCGTCTATGCCGGGCTGCAGGCGCTGGCGCGCTCGGCGCTGTTCCCGCTGCGCGACCTGGTGGTGGCCGGCAGCCTGCGGCACACCTCGAAGGCGCAGATCGAACGCGTCACCGCGGGCTTCGGCGGCAACTTCTTCGCCGCCGACCTCACGGCGCTGCGCGCCCGGCTGGAAACCCTGCCCTGGGTGCGCCGCGTCGAGGTGCGTCGCGTCTGGCCGGACCGCGTGGAGGTGGCGCTGGAGGAGCACGTGGCGCTGGCGCGCTGGGGCCAGGTCGGGCCCGATTTCCAGTCGGTGGGCCTGGTGAACACCTTCGGCGAGCCGTTCGCGGGGGACCTGGACGACGCGCTCGCGGCGCAGCTGCCCCTGTTCGCCGGCCCGGCGCACACCGAGCGCGAGGTGGCGCGCCGCTACCAGCGCTTCGCCGCGCTCCTGCGCGAGCTGGGCGAGGCGCCCGAGCGCGTGATCCTGACGCCGCGCCACGCCTGGCAGCTGCGCACCGCCGGCGGCCTGCACCTGGAGCTGGGGCGCGACGGCGCCGAGCCGGTCGAGGCGCGCCTGGCGCGCTTCGTCGCCGCCCATCCGGCGACGCTCGGGCGGCTGCCGCCCGCGGCCGCGCGCCACGTCGACCTGAGGTACCCCAACGGCTTCGTGCTGCGGGTGCCGGAGTGGAAAGGCTGAGCATGGCGAAGGAGAACCGCAACCTCGTGGTCGGGCTGGACATCGGCACCTCCAAGGTGGCCGCGCTGGTGGCCGAGCTCGCGCCCGACGGCACGCTGCAGGTGCTCGGCATGGGCAGCCACGAGTCCAAGGGCCTGAAGAAGGGCGTGGTGGTCAACATCGAGGCCACCGTGGGCGCGATCCAGCGCGCGCTGGAGGAGGCCGAGCTGATGGCCGACTGCAAGATCGCCTCGGCCTGGACCGGCATCGCCGGCAGCCACATCCGCAGCTTCAACTCCACCGGCATGGTGGCGGTGAAGGACCGCGAGGTGAGCGCGATCGACGTCGAGCGCGCCGTGGACACCGCGCGCGCGGTCAACATCCCGACCGACCAGCAGATCCTGCACGTGCTGCGCCAGGAATTCATCATCGACGGCCAGGAGGACGTGCGGGAGCCGGTGGGCATGTCCGGCGTGCGGCTGGAAGTGAAGGTGCACATCGTCACCGGCGCGGTGTCGGCGGCGCAGAACATCGTCAAGTGCGTGCGCCGCTGCGGCCTGGAGGTGGACGACCTGGTGCTGCAGCCGCTCGCCTCGGCGCGCGCGGTGCTGTCGGCCGACGAGAAGGACCTCGGCGTGTGCCTGGTGGACATCGGCGGCGGCACCACCGACCTCGCCATCTTCACCGGCGGCGCCATCCGCCACACCGCGGTGATCCCGATCGCCGGCGACCAGATCACCAACGACATCGCCATGGCGCTGCGCACGCCCACCGCCGACGCCGAGGCGATCAAGGTGCGCCACGGCGTGGCGCTGCGCCAGCTCGCCGACCCCAACGAGAGCATCGAGGTGCCGGGCATCGGCGAGCGCGCGCCGCGCGTGATGTCGCGCCAGACGCTGGCCGAGGTGATCGAGCCGCGCGTCGAGGAGCTGTACTCGCTGGTGCAGCAGGTGCTGCGCGAGTCCGGCCACGAGGAGCTGCTGTCCTCCGGGATCGTGCTCACCGGGGGCAGCGCCACCATGCGCGGCATGGTCGAGCTGGGCGAGGAGATCTTCCACATGCCGGTGCGCGTTGGCGCGCCGCGCTACGCGGGCAGCCTGGCGGAGGTGGTGCGCAACCCGCGCTACGCCACCGCGATGGGCCTGCTGATGGAGGGCGCCGCGCAGCGCCAGCAGGGCCGCATCGCGCGCCAGGACGGCTCGGTGCGCGCGGTGCTCGGGCGCATGCGCGAATGGTTCCAGAGGAATTTCTGATGTCGGCTTTCACTTTCACACGTCGTAACAACGAGGCAAGGAGGTCATGACAATGTTCGAGATCCAGAACGACCAGGCAGCGGGACCGGTGATCAAGGTGGTCGGCGTCGGCGGCGCGGGCGGCAACGCCGTCGACCACATGATCGAGAAGGGCATCGGCAAGGTGGAGTTCATCGCCGTCAACACCGACGCCCAGGTGCTGGCGCGCAACCGGGCGCGCAACCAGATCCAGCTCGGCACCAGCGGGCTGGGCGCGGGGGCCAAGCCCGAGGAGGCGCGCACGGTGGCGCACGCCGAGCGCGAGCGCCTGGAGGAGGCGATCAGCGGCTCGCACATGGTGTTCATCACCGCCGGCATGGGCGGGGGCACCGGCACCGGGGCGGGCCCCGTGATCGCGGAGATCGCGCGCTCGATGGGCATCCTCACGGTGGCGGTGGTCACCAAGCCCTTCGCCTGGGAAGGCTCCAAGCGCATGAAGATCGCCGAGGCGGGCATCGAGGAGATCGCGCCGCACGTGGACTCGCTGATCGTGATCCTCAACGACAAGCTGGAGGAGGTGCTGGGCGACGACGTCACCCAGGCCGAGGCCTTCGAGGCCGCCGACGACGTGCTGTGCAACGCCGTGGGCGGGATCGTGGACATCATCCACCGCGACGGCGTGGTCAACGTCGACTTCCAGGACGTGCGCACCGTGATGTCCGAGCAGGGCATGGCGATGATGGGCTCGGCCGCCGCCAGCGGCATCGACCGGGCGCGCATCGCCGCCGAGCAGGCCATCGCCTGCCCGCTGCTGGAGGGCGTCAACCTCTCGGGCGCGCGCGGCGTGCTGGTGAACATCACCGCCTCGCGCGGCAGCCTGAAGCTGCGCGAGACCAAGGACGTGATGAACGCCATCCGCGCCTTCGCCGCCGAGGACGCCACCATCATCCACGGCGGGGTGTTCGACGACGGCCTGGGCGACGAGCTGCGGGTGACGGTGATCGCCACCGGCCTGGGCAAGCCGATGGGCGTGCGCGCCGGCAAGCCGCAGCTGGTGGTTTCCCAGCACATGGCCCAGAAGACCGGGACCGACAACCAGCCGCTGCCGGTGATCGCGCTGCCGGGCCAGTCGCCCGACTACGGCGCCATCGCCGACACCCCGGCGGTGTTCCGGAAGCGCGATCGCGCCGCGCAGGTCGAGGCGCTGCAGGCGAGCGGGGTCGACAAGTACGACATCCCGGCGTTCCTGAGGAAGCAGGCCGACTAGCCGGCGCGGCTCCCCGCCGTCCCGCCCCCCTACCTTGCCGGAGGGGGCGCGGCGGCGGGCCGCCTGTTCAGCGCCGCGATTCGATGAACGTGATCACCATCCACGTGAAGACGACGTACACCAGCGCCGCGATCCCGATCAGCGCCAGGTCAAAGGCGTCCCCGCGCCGGCGCAGCGCGCGTGCCGGGTCCCGCGGATCGACCAGCACCGTCACCACCTGTCCGGCCTTCGCGTCGGCGTGGCGGCGCTCATAGGTGTGGACGCGGCGCTGCCCGTCGACGTGGTAAGCGACGTAGACGGTGTCGTAGGCCTTGGAGCCGCCCGTCTGGCTGGAGCGCTCGACGCGGATGACGCGCGCATCGATGCTCGTCCAGCTTCCCGCCTGGTACCAGGCCCAGGCCTGGTGTCCCGCCATGGCGAGGACCATGATCAAGCCGCCGACCAGCAGCCCGATGACCCGGGGATCCCCCAACTGCAGGCGTCTCGACGGAGCGACGGAACTCACGGCACGAAAGCTTACCTCGCGGCCGCCGGCGCCGAGGAGCGCCGCCTTGCCAGGGAGGGGCGCTTGGTAGAATCCGGGCCGGAATGCTGAAGCAAAGAACCCTCAAGTCCCTGGTCAAGGCCACCGGCGTGGGCCTGCACACCGGCCAGAAGGTGCTGATGACGCTGCGCCCGGCGCAGCCCGGCACCGGGATCGTGTTCCGGCGCATGGACCTCGCCTCGCCGGTGGCGATCCCGGCGCGCGCCGACGCGGTCGGCGAGACGCGCCTGTGCTCGTGCCTGGTGGCGGGCGACACCAAGGTCTACACCGTGGAGCACCTGATGTCGGCGCTGGCGGGCCTGGGCGTGGACAACGCCTACGTCGATCTCGACGGCCCCGAGGTGCCGATCATGGACGGCAGCGCCGCGCCCTTCGCGCTGCTCATCAAGCAGGCGGGGCTGGAGGAGCAGAACGCCCCCAAGCGCTTCCTGCGGGTGACCAAGCGCATCGAGGCGCGCGACGGCGACAAGTGGGCGGCGCTGGAGCCCTTCGACGGCTTCAAGCTCAGCTTCTCGATCGTCTACACCCATCCGGTGATCGCGCGGTCGAACTCCACGCTCACGGTGGATTTCGCCCAGACGTCCTATCTTTCCGAAGTGGCGCGGGCGCGCACCTACGGCTTCATGCAGGACGTCGAGGACCTGCGCGAGTCCGGCCTCGCGCTGGGCGGGGGCCTGGACAACGCGGTGGTGCTGGACGAGTTCCGGGTGCTGAACGCCGAGGGCCTGCGGTTTGCGGATGAGTTCATCCGCCACAAGGTGCTGGACGCCATCGGCGACCTGTACCTGCTGGGCAGCCCGCTGCTGGCGGCCTTCAGCGCCCACAAGTCCGGCCATGCGCTGAACAACCGGCTGCTGCTGGCGTTGCTGGCCGAGCCCTCGGCGGTGGAGGCGGTTACCTTCGACCGCGCCGAGGAGGCGCCGGCGGGGGTGTTGGGCCTGCTGCGCCAGCTTCCGGTTTAACTTGATGATCCAGAAGGTTTTTCAGGGCCGCCCGGGCGGGGGAGTCGGCCAGGGCCTGGTGCAGCCTGCGCAGCGCGCTGGCGGCCTGCGGCGACAGTTTCCGGGAGGGCCGTCCGGACCCGGTTTCCCGGGCGTCGCCGGGTTGCACCCTCACGGAAACTGAATTAACCTTCGCCCCTCTTTTTGACAGGAATTGACACAGGCTTTCCGAGAGGAGCCTGAGCTTGGCCGCCGCAGCCGGAGTCGCGGCGAGCACCACAAGCTGACCGTCCTTGAGATTCGCCGCCCGGACCCGTTGGGCGAGCTCGGGCGGAAGAAAATCGCCACACAACCTGGACAGCGCGTTGATTTCAAGCGCTTTTTCAACCAGGGGCTGGAAGTCGGCGTCGGACCGCAGCAAGCGGACGATTCTGGAAGGTCGCACGGTAGGGTGACGCAAGGATAGACGAGGGAGATTGCGTGCAGATTATCCTGATCTCGAGCCGGCTGGCGAAAGCGAGGACCCTGTCGCTTTCGCTCGCGCACCTGCTGGCCTCGCTCGCGCTCGGCGGCCTGGTGCTGGTGCTCCTCACCGGCGCGCTGTACTGGTTCAGCCTGCGCTTTGCCTCCGAGATCCGCATCCCCGTCATCCACGAGCTGGTGCTCGCGGCGCAGCGCTCCGAGGCCGACCGCTCGCGCGAGTTCGTGCAGCAGAACCTGAACGCGATGGCGGTGAAGATCGGGGAGATGCAGGCGCAGCTCACCCGCCTGGACGCGCTGGGCGAGCGGCTCTCGTCCATGGCCGGCCTGCGGCCGCAGGAGTTCCGCTTCTCCGAGCCCCCCGGCTTGGGCGGGGCGGCCTCGACGCTGATGCCGCCGCAGAACCTGTCGCTGTCGCAGTTCAGCGCGCGGGTCGACAGCCTGTCGCGGGAGATGGAGGCGCGCGTCGACCTGCTGGGCGTGCTGGAGGCGCAGCTGTTCGAGCAGGCGGTGAAGAAGAAGGCGCTGCCGACCATGATGCCGGTGAACGCGCCGTTCAACGCCTCGGGCTTCGGCTACCGGATCGACCCCTTCACCGGGCAGCAGGCGATGCACGAAGGCATCGATTTCATCACCGACACCGGCACGCCGGTGGTCGCGGCCGCCGGCGGCGTGGTGCAGTTCGCCGGCTTCCACCCCCAGTACGGCAACATGATCGACATCGACCACGGCAACGAGCTGGTGACGCGCTACGCGCACCTGTCCAAGCTCGGCGTGAAGGAAGGCGACCTGGTGCAGCGCGGGCGGCGCATCGGCGACAGCGGCAGCACCGGCCGCTCCACCGGCCCGCACCTGCACTTCGAGGTCCGCTTCCGCGGCGCGCCGCAGAATCCCGCCAAGTTCCTCCTCGCGCACAATCCGCCGCAGCCGCTCGCGCGGCGCAAGTAGCCGGCGCGGCGGGTCTGCGCCCCGGGCGCGCCCCTGCGGCGTGCTAAAATCTTTTTCTTTTACCGGGGCTTAGCGTGCCCCGGGCGCCCGATTTTCCCCAGCATGCCAGCCCACTGATGGCCAACGTCCTCACCAAGATCTTCGGCAGCCGCAATGACCGGCTGCTCAAGCAGTACTCGCGCACCGTGGCGCGCATCAACGCGCTCGAGCCCGCGATGGAGAAGCTGGAGGACGCCGCGCTGCGCGCGAAGACCGGCGAGTTCCGCCGGCGCGTCGCCGACGCGGTCGCCGCCGCGCCGCAGGAGCGCAAGGCCGCGGCCGAGCGCGAGGCGATCGAGCAGCTGCTGCCCGAGGCCTTCGCGGTGGTGCGCGAGGCCGGCAAGCGCGCGCTGCGCATGCGCCACTTCGACGTCCAGCTGCTGGGCGGCATGGTGCTGCACTACGGCAAGATCGCGGAGATGCGCACCGGCGAGGGCAAGACGCTGGTCGCCACGCTGCCCGCCTACCTGAACGCGCTCGGCGGCCGCGGCGTGCACATCGTCACGGTGAACGACTACCTGGCGAAGCGCGACGCGGAATGGATGGGCAAGCTGTTCGGCTTCCTCGGCCTCACCGTCGGGGTCAACATCCCGCAGCTGGAGCCCGACGAGAAGCGCAAGGCCTACGCCGCCGACATCACCTACGGCACCAACAACGAGTTCGGCTTCGACTACCTGCGCGACAACATGGCGATGCATGTCGAGGAGCGCTACCAGCGCGGCCTCGCCTACGCCATCGTCGACGAGGTGGACTCGATCCTGATCGACGAGGCGCGCACGCCCCTGATCATCTCCGGCCAGGCCGAGGACCGCACCGAGGTCTACTACCGGATGAACGAGGTCGCGCCGCTGCTGACCCCGCAGAAAGAGGAGAGGAAGCCCGACCAGCCCGAGCCGCCCGGGGACTTCTTCGTCGACGAGAAAAACCACCAGGTGCTGCTTTCGGAGCAGGGGCACCAGAAGGCCGAGGAGATCCTGTCGCGCATCGGCCTGCTGCCGGCCGGCGCCAGCCTGTACGAGCCGGCCTACATCAACCTGGTGCACCACCTTTACGCGGCGCTGCGCGCCCACCACCTGTTCTTCCGCGACCAGCACTACGTGGTGCAGGACGGCGAGGTGGTGATCGTGGACGAGTTCACCGGCCGCCTGATGCAGGGCCGGCGCTGGTCCGACGGCCTGCACCAGGCGGTGGAGGCGAAGGAGAACGTCGCCATCCAGGCCGAGAACCAGACCCTGGCCTCGATCACGTTCCAGAACTACTTCCGCATGTACGGCAAGCTGGCCGGCATGACGGGCACGGCCGACACCGAGGCCTACGAGTTCCAGGAGATCTACGGCCTGGAGACGGTGGTGGTGCCGACGCACCAGAAGATGGTCCGGCAGGACCGGCTGGACCTGGTCTACCGCACCGCGCGGGAGAAGTACAAGGCGATCATCGACGAGATCCGGGATTGCCACCAGCGCGGCCAGCCGGTGCTGGTCGGCACCACCTCGATCGAGAACTCCGAGCTGCTCTCGGGCATGCTGGCCAAGGAAGGCCTGCCGCACCAGGTGCTCAACGCCAAGCAGCACGCGCGCGAGGCCGAGATCGTGGCCCAGGCCGGGCGTCCCCACATGGTGACCATCGCCACCAACATGGCCGGCCGCGGCACCGACATCGTGCTGGGCGGCAACGTCGAGAAGCAGTGCGACCTGGTGGAGGCCGCGGAGAACCTGTCGCCGGAGGACAAGCGCGCGCGCATCGAGAAGCTGCGCGGCGAGTGGCGCGAGCTGAACGCCGCGGTGCTCAAGGCGGGCGGCCTGCACATCATCGGCACCGAGCGCCACGAGTCGCGCCGGGTGGACAACCAGCTGCGCGGCCGCTCCGGGCGCCAGGGCGACCCGGGCAGCTCGCGCTTCTTCCTGTCGCTGGAGGACCCGCTGCTCCGCATCTTCGCCGGCGACCGCATCAACCGCATCATGGTGATGCTGAAGATGCCCGAGGGCGAGGCCATCGAGCACGGCATGGTGACGCGCTCCATCGAGAGCGCGCAACGCAAGGTGGAGGCGCGCAACTTCGACATCCGCAAGCAGCTGCTGGAGTACGACGACGTCGCCAACGACCAGAGGAAGACCATCTACGCGCTGAGAAACGAGCTGCTCGAGTCGCAGGACGTGTCGGCCAACATCGCCGGCCTGCGCGAGGGCGTGGTGGCGGACGTGTTCCGCCAGTACGTGCCCGAGGAGAGCGTCGAGGAGCAGTGGGATGCCGCCGGCCTGGAGGCCGCGCTGCAGGCCGACCTCGGGCTGGAGGTGCCGGTCACGGCATGGCTGAAGAAGGAGCCGGACCTCGGCGACGAGGCGCTGCTCGCGCGCATCGTCGAGCTGTCGCACCAGGCCTACCGGGCGAAGATCCCGCCCGCCGCGGCCGAGCAGGTGCACCAGTACGAGCGCTACATGACGCTGCAGATCCTGGACTCGCACTACCGCGAGCACCTCGCGGCGCTCGACCACCTGCGCCAGGGCATTCACCTGCGCGGCTACGCGCAGAAGAACCCCAAGCAGGAGTACAAGCGCGAGGCCTTCGAGCTCTTCGGCGCCATGGTCGAGGCGGTGAAGCTGGAGGTGACGCGCACCCTGATGCTGGTGGCCTACAAGGAAAGCGCCCCGGCGCCGCAGGTGGACGACAAGGCCCACGTCGAGAACGTGCAGCTGCAGCATGCCGCGCCCGATTCGGCGCTGGGCGGCGAGACCCGGGCGGCGGAGGAAGCGCCGCCGGCGCCCAAGCCGCAGCCCGCGACGCGCCCGACCACCAAGGTCGGCCGCAACGATCCCTGCCCCTGCGGGTCGGGGAAGAAGTACAAGCAGTGCCACGGCAAGCTGGCCTGATGGCCGTCCGGCTCGACCCTCCCGATCCCGCTGCGCTGCACCCGGTTCCCGGGGTGGAGCTGGGCATCGCCATGGCCGGGGTGAAGAAGGCCAACCGCAAGGACGTGCTGGTGGTCCGCGTGGCGCCCGGCAGCGCGGTGGCGGGCGTGTTCACGAAGAACCGCTTCTGCGCCGCGCCGGTGGTGCTGGCGAAGAAGAACATCGGCAACGCCGTGCGCGCGCTGGTGGTGAACACCGGCAACGCCAATGCCGGGACCGGCAAGGAAGGACTCAGGCGCGCCAACGCGGTCTGCGCCGCCCTCGCGAAGCACCTCGGATGCAAGCCGAACCAGGTGCTGCCGTTCTCGACCGGCGTGATCATGGAGCAGCTGCCGGAGGCGAAGATCGTCGCCGGGCTGCCGGCCGCGATCTCGGACCTGAGACCCGCCAACTGGGCTTCCGCCGCGGAAGCCATCATGACCACCGACACCATCGCCAAGGCCGCTTCGCGCATGGTGGAGCTCTCCACCGGCGTGGCCACCGTCACCGGGATCGCCAAGGGCTCGGGGATGATCCGGCCGGACATGGCTACGATGCTGGGGTTTCTCGCCACTGACGCAAAAGTCTCCCGCTTGGAACTCCAGCGCATCACGCGAACGGCCGCGGACCGGTCGTTCAATGCCATCACGGTGGATGGGGACACGTCGACGAACGATGCGTTCGTGTGTCTCGCCACCGGAAAAGGCCCGGTGGCGAGATCGATGAAAGACAAAGACCTTCTGGCGAAGGCGATCACCGAGGTTTCGCAGGTGCTCGCCCAGGCCATCGTGCGCGACGGCGAGGGCGCGACCAAGTTCGTCACCGTGACCGTGGAAAAGGGCAGGAGCGAGGCCGAGTGCCGCAAGGTGGCCTACGCCATCGCGCACTCGCCGCTGGTGAAGACCGCGCTGTTCGCCTCCGACCCGAACCTGGGCCGCATCCTCGCCGCGGTGGGCTACGCCGGGATCGCCGACCTCGACACCTCGAAAGTCGACCTGTCCCTCGACGACGTCCTCGTCGCCAAGGGCGGCGCGCGCCATGCCGGCTACCGCGAGGCGCAGGGCGCGGCGGTGATGAAGCAGGACGAGATCACGATCCGGGTGCGGCTCAACCGCGGCAAGGCGGCGGCCACGGTGTGGACCTGCGATTTCTCCTACGACTACGTGAAGATCAACGCCGAGTACCGGACATGAGCCAGTCTATCGACAAGTTGCTGGAGCGCCTGGACCAGCTGCTGCCGCCGCCGCCGCCCGCGACCGACTGGGGCGCGAGCATCGCCTTCCGCTGGCGCCGGGCGGTGGGACCCAACGGACGCGGCTGGCTGCAGCCTGTGAAGCACGTGCACAAGATGAAGCTCTCCGACCTGCAGGGCATCGGCCCCCAGATCGCCAAGGTGGAGCAGAACACGAAGCAGTTCATGGACGGCCGCCCGGCCAACAACGTGCTCCTCACCGGCGCGCGCGGCACCGGCAAGTCCTCCATCGTGAAGGGGCTGCTGAACAAGTACCACCGGCAGGGCCTGCGGCTGGTCGAGGTCGAGAAAAGCGACCTCGGCGACCTGCCGGCGATCACCGACGCGCTGTCCGCGCGCCCGGAGCGGTTCCTGGTCTTCTGCGACGACCTCACCTTCCACGGCGCGGAGGAGGGCTACATCGCGCTCAAGGTGGCGCTGGACGGCTCCATCTCCACCACCTCCGAGAACATGCTCATCTACGCCACCTCCAACCGGCGCCACCTGATGCCGGAGTACATGGCCGAGAACCTCGAGACCAAGTACGTCGGCGACGAGATCCACCCCGGCGAGACCGCGGAGGAGAAGATTTCCCTGTCCGAGCGCTTCGGCCTGTGGGTGTCCTTCTATCCCTTCGACCAGGACGAGTACCTCGCCATCGTCGCGCACTGGCTGAAGACCTTCGGCTGCTCGGCGAAGGAGATCGAGTCGGCGCGCGAGGAGACGCTGCAGTGGTCCATGCAGCGGGGCTCGCGCAGCGGCCGCATCGCCTACCAGTTCGCGCGGGACTGGGCCGGGCGCCACGCCAAGAAGAAGTAGTGGTCGAGGTCGCCGCCGCCGTCATCGAGCGCGCGGACGGCAGTTTCCTGCTCGCGCAGCGCCCCGCCGGCAAGGTGTACGCCGGCTGGTGGGAGTTTCCCGGCGGCAAGGTGGAGGCAGGCGAGCCCTCGGCCGACGCGCTCGCGCGCGAGCTGCGCGAGGAGATCGGCATCGAGGTGGTGAAGGCCTACCCCTGGGTGTCGCGCGTGCACGTCTACGAGCACGCCGTGGTCATGCTGCATTTCTACCGGGTGGTGGAGTGGCGCGGCGAGCCGCACGCGCGCGAGGGCCAGGCGCTCGCCTGGCAGCGCCCCGGGGAGCCCGCGCTGGAGCCGATGCTGCCCGCCAACGGGCCGGTGCTGGCGTCGCTGGCGCTGCCGCTGGAGTACGCCATCACCGACGCGGAGTCGCTCGGCCTGGAGGGCATGCTTGCCTACGCCGAGATGCGGCTCGCGCAGGGGCTGCGCATGATCCAGGTGCGGGACAAGGCGCTGCCGGAGCGCGACCTGCTCATCAGCGAGTTGAAGCAGAGGGCGGCGCGCCATGGGGCGCGGATCCTCGTGAACGGCGGGCCCGTAGGAGAAAACACCGCGGATGGCATCCACTACACCGCCGCGCAACTGATGAAGCTGAAGTCGCGGCCGCCGGAGATCCTCGCCGGCGCGTCCTGCCACACGGTGCAGGAGCTCGGCCACGCCATGGCCATCGGGCTGGACTTCGCGGTGCTGGGGCCGGTGCGCGCCACGGCGACCCACCCGGGGGCGCAGACGCTGGGCTGGGAGGGCTTCGCGCGGATCGCGGCGAACGCCTCGATCCCGGTGTACGCCATCGGCGGGCTGACGGCGGAGGACCTGGACAACGCGCGCGCCGCGGGCGCGCACGGGCTGGCGATGATCCGGGGCAGCTGGACGGCCCGGATGTAACCGATCGGTTACATCGGCGCCGCCCCGGGCGGTGCTACTTCAACTCCACCTCGACGAACACGAACTCGTGCGGGTTCGGGTTCACGACGTTGTGCTCCACCCCGGCCGGCCGCGCGTAGGACTGGCCGAAGGCGAGCTCGGTGACGATCTCCCCGTTGGCGGTCTCCTGCATCAGCTTGCCGGCGGTGAGCACCACTACGATGTAGTCGTGGGCATGCCGGTGCCAGCCGGTCTCGGCGCCCGGCGCGAAGCGCCACTCGGTGACCAGGGCGCGGCCGGTTTCCTGCAGCAGCCTGGAGGTGGCCTGCGGGCGGCTCACGGGCCCGGCTCCTTGACGTTGTCGTCGTCCGGTCCGGATTCCACCGGCACCCGGTAGCGCTCCTCGGCCCAGGCGCCGAGGTCGATCAGCTTGCAGCGCTCGCTGCAGAACGGGCGCCAGGCGTTCTCCGGGGTGAACGGCGTCTTCCGCCCGCAGCGCGGGCAGGCGACTTCGCGGATCACAGGTTGCAGAACGTCAGCTCGAAGGCGACGTCCCAGTCCGCGGTCTTGGCGCGCGCCTCCTCGCCGTTCTGCGCCAGGAAGCGGATGTTGAGGACGTACTTGTTGGCGCTGATCTCGGGCACGCAGGCAAGGTCGTTGGCGAGGCGCACGCGCAGCATCTGCGCGGTCTTGCCCCCCAGCATCTGCTGGAAGGTGCCCAGGGGCGCGGTGAGCGATTGCGGCTTGCCCGACTCGCGCAGGATGCGCAGGATGATCGCGGTGCCGTCGCGCAGGGGATACAGCGGACTGGTCCAGGCGGCCAGCTGCCCGATGCGCTCCTCGGCCGGGCGGTGCAGCCAGTAGTGGTAGGAGGGCAGGTCGAACTCGCAGGCGCCGCCGGGGATGCCGGTGCGCTGCTTGATGGACATCAGCCAGTCGTTCTCGCGGATGTACTGGCCGATCTTGCCGGTCATGGAGAACAGGGCGGCGGAAGCCTGCTCGATGTCGCGCAGCACGCCCGTCAGCGCGTCCTCGGAGATCTCGGGGTTGTTGCGGAACGTAAGCAGCACCTGCTTCTGGCGCTCCAGTTCCTGCAGCAGGTCGGACTTCAGGTCGGCCCGGCCGGCGACCTCGATGATCTCGAACAGCGTCAGCAACGCGACGTGGTGGTCCAGCGGGTCGGTGCGAGCGATGAAGTGCCGGGAACGCTCGAACAGGTCTTCCAGGCGCAGCAGCGTCCGGATCCGTTCGTTCAGCGGGTACTCGTAAGTGACCACGTCCGGGCGCGCCTCATCCTGGAAGGCGAAAACGCCCGGATTCTGAGGGATTTACGAAGCCAACACAAATTGCTTTCTCAACTGCGCGCCAGTTCGAGATAGGTCCGGTGCAGTTTCCGGACCTGATTTTGCAGTGCAGCAATGGTGCCGGAGTTGTCGATCACGTCGTCCGCCGCGGCCAGCCTTTTCGCCCTGGGAACCTGGCTGCGCATGATGGCCTGCACCGCCTCGGCCGAGAGCCCGCTGCGGGCGCGCACGCGCTCCACCTGCAGGTCTTCGGGGCAGTCCACCACCAGCACCCGCTGCACCCGCCGGCGGTAGTCGGCGGACTCGACCAGCAGCGGCACCACGTGCACCACGTAGGGTTCCGTCGCGGCGGCGATCCGGCGCTCGGATTCGGCGCGGATCATGGGGTGCAGCAGCGCCTCCAGGCGCCGCTTCGCCGCCGGGTCGGAGAACACGCGCTCGCGCACCGCCTTGCGGTCCATGGCGCCGTCGGGGGCGATGGCGGCGTCGCCGAACAGCGCGCGCACGCCGTCGATCGCCGCGCCGCCCGCGCGCGTCAGTTCATGCGCGATGCGGTCGGTGTCCACCACCGCCGCGCCCAGGCGCTCGAACTCGTCCGCGGCCGCGCTCTTGCCGCTGCCGATGCCCCCGGTGAGGCCGACGACGAAGGCCACGCGCTCAGGCGCCCGGCAGGTACCAGCGCAGGATCGGCCCGCCCCAGAAGAGCGCCACCACGCCCGCGATGGCGATGTAGGGGCCGAAGTGGAAGCGGAAGTTGGCGTCCCAGCCGCCGCGCGCCGCGATCATCTGCGCCACGCCGAATACCAGGCCCACGCCCGCCGAGACCAGGATCACCAGCGGCAGCATCTTCCAGCCGACGAACGCGCCTACCGCCGCGTGCATCTTGAAATCGCCGTAGCCCATGCCCTCCTTGCCGGTGGCGAGCTTGAACGCCCAGTAGATGCTCCACAGCGACAGGTAACCGGCGGCGGCGCCGATCACCGCCTGCTCGGGGGTGGTGTAGGTGGCGCCGAGGTTCAGCAGCAGCCCGGCCCACATCAGCGGCAGGGTGATGTCGTCGGGCAGGTAGCCGGTGGCCTGGTCGATGAAGGCGAGCGCGATCGCGCACCAGATGAACAGCGCCGCGCCGGCCGCCGCGAGGCCGAAGCCGAAATGCCAGGCGGCCCAGCCCGCGCCCAGGCCGGCCAGCAGCTCGACGGCCGGGTAGCGCAGCGGGATGCGCGCGCCGCAGCCGGCGCACTTGCCGCGCAGCGCGAGCCAGCTCACGAGCGGGACGTTCTCCAGGGCGCGGATGCCGCGACCGCAGGACGGGCAGGCCGAGCGCGGCACGAACAGGTTGTAGCGCCCCGCGTCCCGGAGCTCCGGGGGCAGCGGCGTGCCGGCGATCTCGGCGCACTCCTCGCGCCAGCCGCGCTCCATCATCCGCGGCAGGCGGTGGATCACCACGTTGAGGAAGGACCCGGCGCACAGCCCGAAGGCGAGCGCCACCCAGGGAAAGACGCCGGGCTGGGTGAGCCAGCCCAGTTCGCTCATCGCGCGGAACGAGGGCTCAGACGGCGGCGCCGAGCTTGAAGATCGGCAGGTACATCGCCACCACCATGCCGCCGATCAGGGTGCCCAGCACCACCATGATGATCGGCTCCATCAGCGAGGACAGCGCCTCGACCGCCTCGTCCACCTCGGCCTCGAAGAAGTCCGCCACCTTGCCCAGCATGGCGTCGAGCGCGCCGGTTTCCTCGCCGATCAGGCACATCTGGATCACCATCGGCGGGAACACGCCGGAGTTCTGCATCGCCACCGTGAGCGAGGTGCCGGTGGAGACCTCGCCCTTGATCTTGATGGTGGCCTCCATGTAGACGTAGTTGCCCGAGGCGCCGCCCACGGAATCGAGCGCCTCCACCAGCGGCACGCCGGCGGAGAACATGGTCGACAGGGTGCGCGTCCAGCGCGCGATCGCGGCCTTCCTCAGCAGCGGGCCGAAGATCGGCGCCTTGAGGCTCAGCTTGTCCATGAAGATCTGCACCGCGAGCGAGCGCTTCCAGGCCTCGAGGAAGCCGTACACGCCGCCGATCATGGCCGGGAACACGATGTACCAGTTGGCCACCGTCCAGTCCGAGATGCCCATCACCACGAGCGTCGGCGCCGGCAGGTCGGCGCCGAAGCTGGAGAACACGCTCTTGAAGGCCGGGATCACGAAGATCATGATCACCGCGGTGATGACGATCGCGACCACGATGATCGACACCGGGTAGAACAGCGCCGACTTGATCTTGGCCTTGATGGCGAGCGTCTTTTCCTTGTAGACCGCCAGCCGATCCAGCAGCGTCTCGAGGATGCCGGCCTGCTCGCCGGCATGCACCAGGTTGCAGTACAGGGCGTCGAAGTACAGCGGGTACTTGCGGAACGCCTGCGCCAGCGACGAGCCGGTCTCGACCTCGGTCTTGATGTCCCCCAGCAGCTTGGCCACCGCCGGGTTGGTGGCGCCCTTGCCGACGATGTCGAAGGCCTGCAGCAGCGGCACGCCCGCCTTCATCATGGTGGCCATCTGGCGCGTGAACAGCGCCACGTCCTTCTCGCCCACCTTGCCGCCGCTGCTGGTGCGCTGCTTCTTGACCTTGGAGACGGTGATGCCCTGGCGGCGCAGCGTGGCCTGCACCACGTTCTCGCCGGCGGCGCGGACCTCGCCGCGCACCACCTTGCCGGCCTTGTCCTTGCCTTCCCAGGTAAAGGTGAACTCTTTGGGTTTTGCCGCCGCCGCCGCTGTCGCCATGGTCTAGGACTCCCCTGGGTCGTACGCCCCCGTGCCGGATTCTAGCCGGCAGCTTGCGATGATGCCCTCCGGCCAAGTTTTTGTAAAGCCTGAGGAAATCGCGCTAACGCCATGACGTTTTTCGGAAATAATTGGCATTCCAGGAGCCCTAGCCGGGTTCCGCCGGCGCCTCCTCGGGCGGCCGGAACAGGCGCACCGTCTTCACCGAGCGGCCCTGGGCGTGGACGATCTCCATCGGCACGCCGGCGATCTTCATGGACACGTCCGCCTCCGGGATGTCCTGCAGGTGCTCCAGGATCAGGCCGTTGAGTGTCTTCGGGCCGTCGGTGGGCAGGTCCAGCCCGAGCGCCCGGTTCACCTCCCGCACCGGCATGCTGCCGTCGGCCGCGGCGACGCCGTCGGCGTCCCAGGCGAGCGCCGGCGCCGCGCCCGGCAGGGTGGTGGTGAACTTGCCGACGATCTCCTCGACGATGTCCTCCAGGGTGGCGAGGCCCATCAGCTCGCCGTACTCGTCCACCACCAGCGCGAGGCGCTCCTGGTTCTCCTGGAAGTACTGCAGCTGGGTGATCACCGGCGTGCTCGCCGGGACATAGTAGGGCTCGTCCAGCAGCCCCTCCAGCGCCGCCTTGTCGAGCGCGCCGGCGGCGAGCAGCGCCACCACCCGGCGCATCTGCAGCACGCCGGCGATCTCCTCGCCGGCGCCGTCCCCGCCCCGGTCCTTGAACACCGGGATGTGGCGGTGCAGGGAGGTCGTGAGCTGGCGGGCGATGGTCTCGATGTCGTCGTCCAGGCGGATGGCCTCGATGCGCGCGCGCGGCACCATCACGTCCTGGACGGTGATCGCCTGGATGTCGAAGAGGTTCAACAACATCGAGACGTGCTTCTTCGGCATGAAGCGCGAGGACTCCAGCACCAGGGTGCGGATCTCCTCCGCGCTGAGCGGCTCGCCGCCGCCCTCCACGTGCCGGACGCGCAGCAGGCGCAGGAGCGGCGTCAGGATCGCGTTGGTGGAGAACGTGAGCAGGCGCACGAACGGCGCGGCGATCGCGGCCAGCGCCCGCATCGGCCAGGCGACCAGCTTGGCCACGCCCTCGGCGTTGATCTGGCCCAGGCGCTTGGGCACCAGCTCGCCGACGACGATGGAGACGTAGGTCACCGCGATCACCACCAGCACGGTGGCGACGATGCCGCTCAGCCTGGGCTCCATCCCGAGGGACTGCATCCATTGCGCGAACGGCGGCGCCAGCAGCGCCTCGCCGAAGATGCCGTTCATGAGGCCGATCGCGGTGATCCCGATCTGCACCGTGGACAGGAAGTGGGTCGGGTCGGCGGCGATCTTCGCCGCGGCGGCCGCGAGCCGGTCGCCGTTGCTTGCCATCGCCTGCAGGCGCGGGCGGCGCGCGGTGAGCAGCGCCACCTCCGACATGGCGAACAGGCCGTTGACCAGGATCAGGATGGCGAGAATCGCGATTTCCATGGCGCACTCCAGGTAAAGGCGGTCCGCGCGGCGGCAGGCCGCCGCGCGCGGTCAACGGTCAGCCGCGGCCGAGGACGACCTCGAGCACGAAGCGGCTGCCGACGTAGGCGATCAGCAGCATGGTGAACCCGGACAGCGTCCAGCGCAGCGCGGTGCGGCCGCGCCAGCCGCGCAGCCAGCGCCCGGCCAGCAGCGCGGCGAAGGTGGCCCAGGACAGGATCGCGAACAGGGTCTTGTGGTCCAGCCGCAGTGCGCGGCCGAACAGCGTCTCGGAATAGAGCGCGCCGGTGGCGAGCGTCAGCGTGAGCAGCACAAAGGCGGTGGCGATGAGGCGGAACAGCAGGCGCTCGAGCGTCAGCAGCGGCGGCAGGTTGAGCATGCGGCCGCGCTTCTGGTGCAGGCGCCGCTCGGCGAGCGCCATCAGCACCGCGTGCAGCGCCGCGATGGTGAACACGCTGTAGGCCGCCATCGCCAGCACGATGTGGACGCGGAACTCCGGCGAGGCCGGCAGGCCCCGGCTCGCCAGGCCCGGGAACAGCGCCGGCAGCGGCGCCGCGGCCGCCGCCAGCGGCAGCAGCAGCGGCTCCAGGCCGTCCAGGCGCAGGAACAGGCTCTCGACCCAGTAGATCGCGATGCCCAGGCACAGCATCACCGACAGCGCCTGGGCGAAGCCGAAGCGCAGCTCCGGGGCGAGGAACAGCTCCGCCGACAGCAGCCAGGCGTGCAGCGCGAGCGGCACCAGCACCGCCACGCGCTCGGCCGCGGACAGGCCCTCGGCGGCGGGCGCGGCGCGCCAGCGCGTGTTCCAGAACCAGAGCGCGAGCCCGGCGTAGCCGGCGCTGACCAGGAAATGGAGTGCGGGGCCCTGCATTAGAATGGGGGACACCTGATGGCGGACGCCTCGAAGTCCAGTTTAGCACCCCATGCTCGATAACCTCACCACGCGCCTCGCGAGGATCGTCAAGACGATCCGCGGCGAGGCGCGCCTCACCGAAGCCAACATCCAGGAGAGCCTGCGCGAGGTGCGCGTCGCGCTGCTCGAGGCCGACGTTGCGCTGCCGGTGGTGAAGGACTTCATCGCCGCGGTGCGCGAGAAGGCGCTCGGCCAGGAGGTGGTGGGCAGCCTCTCGCCGGGCCAGGCGCTGGTGGGCGTGGTGCATCGCGAGCTCGCGCGCCTGATGGGCGGCGAGAACGCGGCGCTTGCGCTCGCGGTCGAGCCGCCGGCGGTCATCCTGATGGCCGGCCTGCAGGGCTCGGGCAAGACCACCACGACCGGCAAGCTGGCGCTGTACCTGCGCGAGCAGAAGAAGAAGGTGCTGGTCGTCTCCTGCGACGTCTACCGCCCGGCCGCGATCGAGCAGCTGAAGACCGTGGCCGCGCAGGCCGGGGTGGACTTCCTGCCGTCAACGGGAAGTGACAAACCCGTTGACATCGCGATCGCGGCGAAAGAACACGCGCGCGTCCGCTACTACGACGTGCTGCTCGTGGACACCGCGGGCCGCCTCGCGATCGACGAGGCGATGATGCGGGAGATCGCCGAGCTGCACGCGGTGCTGAAGCCGGCGGAAACCCTGTTCGTCGCCGACTCGATGCAGGGCCAGGACGCGGTGCGGGTGGCCAAGGCCTTCGCCGACGCGCTGCCGCTCACCGGCATCGTACTGACGAAGCTGGACGGCGACGCGCGCGGCGGCGCCGCGCTGTCGGTGCGCCAGGTCACCGGCAAGCCGATCAAGTTCGCCGGCGTGGGCGAGAAGCTCTCGGGCCTGGAGGCGTTCCACCCCGAGCGCATGGCCTCGCGCGTGCTGGGCATGGGCGACATCCTGTCGCTGGTGGAGGAGGCGCACCGGCAGGTGGATGTCGAGCAGGCGAAGGCGCTCGCCGACAAGGTGAAGAAGGGCAAGGGCTTCGACCTGGAGGACTTCAAGGGCCAGATCCAGCAGATGAAGAAGATGGGCGGCCTGTCGGCCTTCGCCGACAAGCTGCCGGCGCAGCTGATGGGCCAGATCAACCCGGCGCAGCTGCAGGACGACGGCCAGTTCCGCCGCATCGAGGGCATCATCAACTCGATGACGCCGAAGGAGCGCGCCCATCCGGACCTGATCAAGGCCTCGCGCAAGCGGCGCATCGCCGCGGGCGCCGGCGTGCCGGTTCAGGAAGTGAACCGGCTGCTCAAGCAGTTCGAGCAGATGCAGCAGATGATGAAGATGATGAAGGGCGGCAACCTCGGGCGGATGATGCGCAACATGAAGGGCATGCTGCCGGGCATGCGCTAGCCGCGGCGGCCGGCTCAGCGCCGCGTCAGCGCGACCTTCTTCGCCGCCTCCACGCCCGCGGCGGTGAGTTCCCAGATGCCCCTGGGCGAGTTCCGGCTGATGAGGCCCCGGTCCTTGAGCGCGTTGCGGGCCCAGGTGATGGTGTTCTCCGCCTTGGTTTCGCCCGTGGCCACCAGTTCCTGGTCCGCCGCGCCGATGTGCCCGTCCTGCATCATCCGCTTGACCACTTCGTGCGTGGCGTCGCGCTTGTGCGCGCGGCCTTCGAGCTGGTTGACGAGCGCCCAGAGCAGGTACTTCTCGTAGACCGGCTGCGGCGTCAGGCCGGCCGCCATGGCAGGCCGCTCCGCGTCCGTGGTCTGCCCCGCTCGCGCGGCGGCCGGTTCGGCGCGCCGCGCAAGCACGCCCCGGTCCTCGAGCAGGCCGCGGATCACCGAGTTGGGGGAATCCACGAACGGCCTGGCGAGCTTCTGCAGGCCTGCGAAGACTTCGGGATCGACCCGGACGGTGGGCATGGGCCGGATCTTAAAATAAAGGACACAAAGTGACAAGGTGATATCCATTCACTTTATCTTTCTGCGGATTTTCCCGCCTGCGCAGCGGGATAGGCGTGTACAATCCGCTCCCTTTCGCAGTCTCAGGGGTTCAAATGGTTGTGATCCGACTGGCGCGCGGCGGCGCCAACAAGCGTCCCTTCTTCCACCTGGTGGTGGCCGATTCCCGTCGCGCCGCCTCCGGCAAGTTCCTGGAGCGCGTGGGCTTCTACGACCCGAAGGCTCCCGAGGGCCGCGAGTCGCTGCGCATCAACGTCGAGCGCGTGAAGCACTGGGAAGGCAAGGGCGCCAAGTGCTCCTCGACGGTGGAGCGCCTGGTGAAGCAGTTTGGCAAGACCAAGAAAGCCGCCTAGCCCGCCCACGAACCTAGTGGAGATGGGCCGGGTCGCCGGCCCGTACGGGTTGCTCGGCTGGATCAAGGTGTTCCAGCCGGTCGAGGCGCTCGGGGCCTGCAGGAACTGGTGGATCGACGGCGTCGAGTACCGGGTCCTGGAAGCGAAGGAACATTCCGGCACGCTGCTGGCGAAGCTGGCCGGGCTCGGGGACCGCGACGCGGCGCTCCGGTTGAAGGGCAGGACGGTGGCGGTGGCGCGTGACGCGCTGCCGGAACCGGAAGCGGGGCACTACTACCACGCCGACCTGGTCGGGATGGCGGTGGTGAACACGAAGGGCGAGGCGCTGGGGACGGTGCAGGCGATGTCCTCCTACGGCGCGCACGACGTGATGGAAGTGGCCGATTCGGCGGATGTGCCGGCGCGCGCCAGGCGGTTGCTGCCCTGGGTGGCGGCGGTGGTGCGGAACGTGGATCCGGCGGCCCGGCGCATAGAAGTGGAGTGGGAGGCGGACTGGTGATCCGGTTTGACGTGATCACGCTGTTTCCCGAGATGTTCGCGGCGCTGACGCAAAGCGGCATCACCGGCCGGGCGCTGCAGGCGGGCTTGTGGCGGTTGCAGGCGTGGAATCCGCGCGATTTCACCACCGACAACTACCGCACGATCGACGACCGCCCGTACGGCGGCGGGCCGGGGATGGTGATGCTGGCCGAGCCGCTGGAGAAGGCGCTGGATGCAGTGAAGCAGGCAGGCGGCGGGAGGGTGGTCTACCTGTCGCCGCAGGGACGCAGGCTCGATCACGCGAAGGTGATGGAGCTGGCGGGCAGGCCGGGGGTGGACAGTGCGGTGACGCTGCTCTGCGGAAGGTACGAGGGCGTGGACGAGCGGCTGATCCGGCGCCGGGTGGACGAGGAGCTGTCGCTGGGCGATTTCGTGCTCTCGGGCGGCGAACTCGCGGCGATGGTGGTGATGGACGCGGTGGTGCGGCAGCTGCCCGGGGCATTGGGCGACGGGCAGTCGGCGGTGGAAGAGTCGTTCGCGACCGGCCTGCTGGATTGCCCGCAGTACACGCGGCCGGAGGACTACGCAGGGGAAAGGGTGCCGGAGGTGCTGCTGACCGGGCACCACGAGAACATCCGGCGCTGGCGGTTGAAGCAGGCGCTGGGCAGGACCTGGCTGAGAAGGCCGGACCTGCTGCAGGCAAGGGCCCTGGGCCCGGAAGAATCGAAGCTGCTGGAAGAGTTCCAGCGCGAGGCGCGCGAAGACGGCGCAGACAGTGGAGAACGCGGAACATGAACCTGATACAGACGCTCGAGAACGAAGAACTGAAGCGCATCGGCCGCCAGGTCCCGGATTTTTCCCCCGGCGACACGCTGGTGGTGCGCGTCAACGTGGTCGAGGGCGACAAGAAGCGCGAGCAGGCCTTCGAGGGCGTGGTGATCGCGAAGAAGAACCGCGGCCTGCGCTCCACCTTCATCGTGCGCAAGATCTCCTCGGGCGAGGGCGTGGAACGCACCTTCCAGACCTATTCGCCGCTGATCGCCTCGATCGAGGTGAAGAGGAAGGGCAGCGTGCGCCGCGCCAAGCTCTACTACCTGCGCGAGCGCTCCGGCAAGGGCGCCCGGATCCGCGAGAAGCTGGGCGAGCGGGCCGAGGCCGGTGCCGCCGAGGAGTGAACCGCGCCTGCAGCGCGGGAAAAGAACGGGGCCGCGGGCCCCGTTTCTTTTTATAATGGCCCCATGAAGCGCGAAGCCGCCGCCCTGAGCCCGGTCACCGAGATCGTCGCCGAGATCCGCGCCGGCAACATCGTCGTGCTGGTGGACGACGAGGACCGCGAGAACGAGGGCGACCTCGTCTTCGCCGCCGACTTCGTCACCCCCGAGAAGATCAACTTCCTCGCCAAGCACGGCCGCGGCCTGATCTGCATGCCGGTCACCGCCGCGCACGCCGAGCGCCTGGGCCTGGCGCCGATGGTGGCGCAGAACCGCTCGCGCCACGGCACCAACTTCACCGTCTCCATCGAGGCCGCCGAGGGCATCGCCACCGGGATCTCGGCGCACGACCGCGCGCTCACGGTGCGCGTCGCCGCGGCCCCGGAGGCGAAGCCCTCCGACATCGTCCAGCCCGGGCACATCTTCCCGCTGGTGGCGCAGGACGGCGGCGTGCTGGTGCGCGCCGGGCACACCGAGGCCTGCTGCGACCTCGCGCGCCTGGCGGGCCTCACGCCCGCAGCAGTCCTGTGCGAGATCATGAAGGACGACGGCAGCATGGCGCGCCTGCCGGACCTGCTGGAGTTCGCCGCGGTGCACGGCCTGAAGATCGGCACCATCGCCGACCTGATCCAGTACCGCAGCGCCAACGAGTCGCTGGTGCGCCGGCTCTCCGAGCGCGGCATCGACACCGCCTGGGGCGCGTTCCGGCTGCTCGCCTACCGCGACCTGCCCTCGGGCTCGGTGCACCTCGCGCTCGCCCTCGGCAGCCCGCGCCGCGAACGCGAGACGCTGGTCCGCGTGCACGAGCCGCTGACCGTGCTCGACCTGCTCGATGCCGGGCCGGGCGGCCACAGCTGGGGCGTGGGCGAGGCGCTCACCGCGATCCGCAAGGCGGGCGAGGGCGTCGTGGTGCTGCTCAACTGCAGCCAGCCGGACGCGGTGCTCGAGGCGCGCCTCGCGCAGGAGCCGCGCCCCGAGGGCCGCAGCATGGACCTGCGCACCTACGGCATCGGCGCGCAGATCCTGCGCGACATCGGCGTCGGCCGCATGCGCCTGATGGCCGCCCCGCGCAAGATGCCCAGCATGGCCGGCTTCGGCCTGGAAGTGACCGGCTACCTCGACCGGGCGAGCTCGTGAGCCCCGCGCCCGCGGTGCGCCTGGGCGTCGTCCACTCCCGCTTCAACGACGAGATCTGCGGCCTGCTGCTCGCCTCGGCGAAGGCCGAGGCGGCGAAGCTGGGCGCCGAGGCGGAGTACGTCGAGGTCGCGGGCGCGCTCGAGATCCCGCTCGCGCTGCAGTGGCTGGCCCAGTCCGGGCGCTTCGACGCCCTGGCGGCGATCGGCGCCGTGATCCGCGGCGACACCTACCACTTCGAGATCGTGTGCAACGAGTCGGCACGCGGCGTGATGGACGTCGCGCTGCAGTTCGGCCTGCCGGTGGCCAACGGCATCCTCACCACCAACGACGAGGCGCAGGCGCTCGCGCGCAAGGACAAGGGCGCCGAGGCGGTGCGCGTGGCGGTCGAGATGGCGCAGCTGCGCCGGCGACTGGCCGAAGGCTGGAAGTAGCCCGGTGGCGCCGAAATCCGGGACGCCGAAGCCCTCGCGCCGCCGCGCCGCGCGCGAGATCGCGCTGCAGGCGCTCTACGCCTGGCAGCTGGCCGGCGGCGACGCGCCGGGCCATGCCACCACGCTGGAGGGCTGGCCGCGCTGCGACCAGGCCTTCGCCGAGGCGCTGATCCGGGGCGTGGTCGGCAGCCGCGACGCGCTGGAGGCGCGCATCGCGCCGCACCTCACCCGCTCGCTCGCCTCGCTCTCGCCGGTGGAGCGCGTGGTGCTCCTGATCGGCGCCTGGGAGCTCGCCGAGCGCCCGGACACCCCGTTCAAGGTCGTGATCAACGAGGCCATCGAGCTGGGCAAGAGCTACGGCGGCACCGACGGCCACAAGTTCGTCAACGGCGTGCTGGAGAAGCTCGCCGGCGAGTGGCGCGCCGAGGAGATCGCCCGTTCCCGCCGGGCGGCCGAAAACACGGCCTGAGGGCATGCCCTCCGAGTTCGAGCTGATCCGGCGCCACTTCGACCGCGCGGCGAAGCACACGCTGCTGGGCGTCGGCGACGACGCGGCACTGGTCCGGGCGAGCGCCGGCATGGACCTCGCGGTGTCCACCGACCTGCTCGCGGAGGGGACGCACTTCCGCGCCGGCGACGATCCGCGCGCGCTCGGCCACAAGGCGCTGGCGGTGAACCTGTCGGACATGGCCGCCATGGGCGCCGCGCCGCGCTGGGCGACGCTGGCGCTGGCGCTGCCAGGCGCGGACGAGGCCTGGGTCGCCGCGTTCGCCGCGGGCTTCTTCGCCCTGGCCGAGCGCCACGGCGTGGACCTGGTGGGCGGCGACACCACGCGCGGCCCGCGCACCGTCTGCGTCACCATCTTCGGCGAGGTGCCGCAGGGACTGGCGCTGTTCCGCGCCGGGGCCGCGCCCGGGGACGACATCTGGGTCTCGGGCGAGCTGGGCGGCGCCGCGCTCGGGCTGGCGCGCCCGGACATCGCCGCGGCGGCCGCGCGCCTGCACCTGCCCGAGCCGCGCGTGGAGCTGGGCGAGCGCCTGCGCGGGCTGGCCAGCAGCGCGATCGACGTCTCCGACGGCTTTGCGCAGGACCTGGGGCACGTGCTGGAGCGCTCGCACGCCGGGGCACTGGTGCGTTACGCCGACCTGCCGAAGTTCGCGCCGTTCCCCGACCGCGCAACCGAGCAGCGCTGCGTGCTGGCCGGGGGCGACGACTACGAGCTCGTGTTCACCGCGCCCCAGGCCCACCGCGGCGAGATCTCGGCGCTGGGCGCCGAACTGGGCCTGCCCCTCAGCTGCGTCGGCTCGATCCAGCGCGGCGAGCCCAGGCTGGTGCTGCTCGATGAATCCGGCGCGGCGATGCCGGTGCCGCGGGGCTACGACCACTTCGCGCCCGCTTCTTCCACATGACCTCGATCGTCTTCCGCCCGGACGCGCGCTTCGCCTTCAGCCACCCGGCGCACTTCGTCGCGCTGGGATTCGGCGCCGGGCTGTCGCGCTTCGCGCCGGGCACCGTGGGCACGCTGCTCGCGCTGCCGATCTGGTTCCTGATCGGCAATGCGTACGACCCGCCGGTCCTGTTCGGCCTGCTCGCGTTCCTCTTCGCCGCGGGGGTCTGGGCCTGCGACCTCACCGGGCGGCACCTGGGGATCGCCGACCACGGCTCGATGTGCTGGGACGAGGTGGTGGCCTTCCTGCTGGTGCTCGCCCTGTGCCCCGACGACCCCTGGTGGCAGGCCGCCGCGTTCTTCCTCTTTCGCGCCTTCGACGTCGTGAAGCCGCCGCCGATCCGGAACTTCGAGCGCCGCTTCAAGGGCGGCTTCGGCGTCATGTTCGACGACCTGCTCGCCGCCGGGTATACGCTGCTCGTCCTGGCGATCGCGAAGAGGCTGTTCTTCTGATGCAGGATTCCCTGGACGCGCTGGCGGCGCGGGTCGGGCAGGCGCTGAAGGCGGCGGGCGAGCGGCTGGCCACGGCGGAATCCTGCACCGGCGGCTGGGTGGCGCAGGCAGTGACCTCGATCGCCGGCTCCTCGGACTGGTTCGAGCGCGGCTGGATCACCTATTCGAACGCCGCCAAGCGCGACGAGCTCGGCGTCGCGCAGCACACGCTGGAGCGGCACGGCGCGGTGAGCGAGGAGACCGCGCGCGAGATGGCCGCGGGCGCGCTGCGCCGCGCCGGCGCCGGCGTGGCGCTGTCGGTCACCGGCGTCGCCGGGCCCGGCGGCGGCAGCGCGGCCAAGCCCGTCGGCATGGTGTGCTTCGCGTGGGCGCGCGGGAGTAGGATACGCAGTGAAACGCGCCACTTCCCCGGCGACCGCGACAGCGTGCGCCGCCAGGCCGTGGCGCATGCACTGAAGGGACTGCTGGAACCGCCGGAACTTCCGTGATCGCGCAGCCCAACGCCAAGGTCCGGCCCGCCGCCGTCGCGGGCGCGTTCTACCCCGCGGAGCCCGCGGCACTGCAGCTGGAGCTGGACGACCTGCTGGGCGGCATCGAGCGCTTCGAGCCCCGGTTCTCCTTCCCCAAGGCGCTGGTGGTGCCGCATGCCGGCTACCTCTACTCCGGCCCGGTGGCCGCCGCCGCGTACGACGAGCTCGCCGCGGCCAGGGGCGTGGTCAAGCGCGTCGTGCTGCTGGGGCCGGTGCACCGGGTCCCGGTGCGGGGCCTCGCGCTGCCGGCGGCGGAGGCCTTCGACACGCCGCTGGGCCG
>CAZMDA010000015.1:0-62241 GCA_964564865.1 uncultured Bordetella sp.
CCGCCGAGCCGCCCGCGGCCAGCGAGGGCCACGCGATGAAATCGCCCATGGTGGGCACGTTCTACCGGGCGCCTTCCCCCGACGCCAAGCCCTTCGTGGAAGTCGGCCAGGCGGTGAAGGAGGGCCAGACGCTGTGCGTCATCGAAGCCATGAAGCTGATGAACGAGATCGAGGCCGACGCCTCGGGCACGGTGAAGGCGATCCTGGTGGAGAACGGCCAGCCGGTGGAATACGGCCAGGCCCTCTTCATCATCGGCTAGCCGGTGTTCGAGAAAATCCTGATCGCGAACCGCGGCGAGATCGCGCTGCGCATCCAGCGCGCCTGCCGCGAGCTGGGCATCCGCACGGTGGTCGTGCACTCCGAGGCCGACACCGAGGCGAAGTACGTCAAGCTGGCCGACGAATCGGTGTGCATCGGCCCGGCGCCGGCCTCCGCGAGCTACCTCAACATCCCGGCCATCATCAGCGCGGCGGAGGTCACCGATGCCGAGGCGATCCACCCGGGCTACGGCTTCCTGTCGGAGAACGCCGACTTCGCCGAGAAGGTCGAGGGCAGCGGCTTCGTGTTCATCGGCCCGCGCCCGGAGAACATCCGCCTGATGGGCGACAAGGTGAGCGCCAAGCAGGCCATGATCAAGGCCGGCGTGCCGGTGGTGCCGGGCTCCGAGGGCCAGCTGCCGGAGGCGGGCGCCGAGATCGTGAAGATCGCGCGCCGCATCGGCTACCCGGTGATCATCAAGGCCGCCGGCGGCGGCGGCGGCCGCGGCATGCGCGTGGTGCACACCGAGGCGGCGCTGCTGAACGCGGTGAACCTGACGCGGCGCGAGGCGCAGTCGGCGTTCTCCAACCCCACCGTGTACCTCGAGAAGTACCTGGAGAACCCGCGCCACATCGAGATCCAGGTGCTGGCCGACGAGCACAAGAACGCGGTCTACCTGGGCGAGCGCGACTGCTCCATGCAGCGCCGCCACCAGAAGGTGCTGGAGGAGGCGCCGGCGCCGGATCTGCCGCAGAAGCTGCGCGAGCGCATCGGCGAGCGCTGCGCCGACGCCTGCCGGCGCATCGGCTACCGCGGCGCCGGCACCTTCGAGTTCCTCTACGAGGACGGCGAGTTCTACTTCATCGAGATGAACACCCGGGTGCAGGTCGAGCACCCGGTGACCGAGATGGTCACCGGCATCGACATCGTGCAGCAGCAGATCCTGATCGCGACCGGCGAGAAGCTGCCGTTCCGCCAGCGCGACATCGCCCTCAGGGGCCATGCCATCGAGTGCCGCATCAACGCCGAGGATCCCTACCGCTTCACGCCCTCGCCGGGGCGGATCACCTCCTACCACCCGCCGGGCGGGCCGGGGATCCGCGTCGACTCGCACGTCTACGCCGGCTACAGCGTGCCGCCGTACTACGACTCCATGGTCGGCAAGGTGATCGCCTACGGCGCGACGCGCGAGCAGGCGATCCGGCGCATGCGCATCGCGCTGTCGGAGATGGTGGTCGAGGGCATCCAGACCAACATCCCGCTGCACCTGGACCTGCTGCACGACAACCGCTTCATCCGCGGCGGCACCTCGATCCACTACCTCGAGCAGAAGCTCGCCGACGAGCAGAAGAAGCGCAAGTAGTCCCATGCCCTGGCTCTCGATCACGCTCGAGCTGGACGGGACGCGGGCCGAGGCGGTGTCCGAGGCGCTGGTCGGGGCGGGCGCGCTGTCGGTGTCCATGGAGGACGCGCAGGCGGGCACGCCGGGCGAGGACGCGCAGTTCGGCGAGCCGGACCTCGCCGCGCCGCGCCCGTGGCGCCGCACCCGCCTGCAGGCGCTCGCCGAGGCGGGGGCCGATGCCGCCGCGATCGTCGGCCAGGCGGCGCGCGCGTGCGGCATCCCGCCGCCCGCGTTCAGCCTCGCGCGACTGGAGGACGACGACTGGGTACGGCGCACGCAGGCGCAGTTCGCCCCGATCCGCTGCGGCGAGCGCATCTGGATCGTGCCCAGCTGGCGCGAGGCGCCGGATCCCGGCGCGCTCAACATCCGCCTCGATCCGGGCCTCGCCTTCGGCACCGGCGGCCATCCCACCACGCGCCTCGTGCTGGCGTGGCTGGAGCGCGCCGTGCAGGGCGGCGAGCGCGTGCTCGATTACGGGTGCGGTTCCGGTATATTGGCGCTCGCCGCGGCGCGGCTCGGCGCGCGCGAAGTCGCGGCGACCGACCTCGACCCGCAGGCGCTCGAGGCCACCAGGGCCAACGCCCGCGCCAACGGCCTCGCCGTGGCGGTCGCGGCCCCGGAAGCGATTCCCGGAGGCACCTTCGACATCGTCGTGGCCAACATCCTCGCCAATCCCCTCATCGCCCTGGAGCCGATCCTCGCCGCGCGCGCGCGCCCGGGCGGCCGGCTCGCGCTGTCGGGGATCCTCGCCGCGCAGGCGGACGGGGTTTGCGCCGCCTACGCGGCGGATTTCGACTGCAGCGTGGGCGCGGCCGAGGAGGGCTGGGTGCTCCTCGAGGGCCGGCGCAGGGGCGCGGCGGCATGACGCTCACGACGCGCTGCCCGAGCTGCGCCACCGCGTTCCGCGTCCAGCCGGCGCAGCTCTCGGCGCGCGGCGGCAAGGTGCGCTGCGGCAAGTGCTCGCGCATCTTCGACGGCGTCGCCGGGCTGGTCGAGGAGCAGCCCGGGGCGGGCGAGGCCGAGGCCGAACCCTCGCCGCAGCTCGCCCTGTTCGAGGCGGCGCGCAAGAGCGCCCCGGCGCTGCCGGCGGCAAACGAGGAGGTCGTGCCCGAGTTCCTGGAGGAGGACCTGCCGCCGCCCCCGCGCCGGCTGCTTTGGGGCTTCGGCGCCCTGCTCGCCCTGGCGGCGCTGGCGCTGCAGGCGGCGCTGGTCTACCGCACCGAGATCGCGGTGCTGCTGCCGGAGGCGCGCGAGCCGCTCGCCGCGGCCTGCGGGATGCTGGGCTGCGAGCTGCGGCTGCCGCGCCGGCCCGAGCTGATGGCGATCGAGTCCTCCGACCTGCAGGCCGACACGCGGCGCGAGAACGTGATCCTGCTCAACGCCGTGATCCGCAACCGCGCGCCCTTCGCCCAGGAGTACCCCGCGCTGGAGCTCACCCTCACCGACGAGCGCGACCAGGCCGTGGTGCGCAAGGTGCTGTCCCCGCAGGACTACCTCGCGCCCGCGGCGGCCGCGGCCGCCGCGCAGGGCCTCGCCGCCGGCGCCGAGGCCGTGCTGCGGGTCAGTTTCGACAACAGCCGCATCCGCGCCGTCGGCTACCGCCTGTACCTGTTCTTCCCCTGAAACCCCGCCATCGGAAAAGAAGGAAGCAATGACCATCCTCGTCACCGGTTCCATCGCCTACGACACGATCATGGTGTTCCAGGACCGGTTCAAGAACCACCTGCTGCCCGACCAGCTGCACATCCTGAACGTGTGCTTCATCGCGCCGGAGATGCGGCGCGAGTTCGGCGGCACCGCGGGCAACATCGGCTACAACCTGAAGCTGCTGGGCGAGGACCCGCTGGTGATGGCCACCGTGGGCGAGGACATCCAGCCCTACCTGTACCGTTTCCAGACCCTCGGCATCGGCGCGGCGCACCTGAAGAAGATCCCCGGCCAGTTCACCGCCCAGGCCTTCATCACCACGGACCTGGACGACAACCAGATCACCGCCTTCCACCCGGGCGCGATGAACCACGCGCACGAGAACCACGTCACCGGCGCGCTGGGCGCGAAGCTCGCGATCATCGGCCCCGACGGCAAGGAAGGCATGCTGCAGCACGCGCGCGAGTGCGCCGCCTCCGGCGTGCCGTTCCTCTTCGACCCGGGGCAGGGCCTGCCGATGTTCTCCAGGGAGGAGCTGGAGGAGATGGTGCGCCTCGCCGACTACCTCGCGGTGAACGACTACGAGGGGCGGCTGCTGGTGGAGAAGACCGGCCGCACCCTGGAGATGATCGCGCGCGACCTCAAGGCGCTGGTCGCCACGCAGGGCGCGCAGGGCTCGGTCATCCACGCCGGGGGCCGGCGCCACGAGATCCCTGCGGTTCCCGCCGACGCGCTGCTCGATCCCACCGGCTGCGGCGACGCCTACCGCGCCGGACTGCTCTACGGCATCGCCAAGGGCTGGGACTGGGAGCGCACCGGGCGCCTCGCCTCGGTGATGGGCTCGATCAAGATCGCGCACCGCGGCGGGCAGAACCACAAGCCCACGCGCGAGGACATCGCGAACCGCTACCGGAAGGCCTTCGGTGCTTCGCCCTTCTAGGCGAGCCTGGCCTTGATCTTCTCCGCGTAGCCGGCCAGCGTCTCGCGCGGCGGGTTCTTCACCGGCCAGGTGAGTTCCATGCCGTCGCCGGCGTGCCGCGGCAGCAGGTGCACGTGGTAGTGGTACACGGTTTGGCCGGCCGCCTTGCCGTTGGCCTGGTAGACCGACAGGCCTTCGGGCGCGAAGGCTGCGCGGATCGCCTGCGCGACGCGATGGCAGGTGCGCGCGGCGGCCGCCGCCTGCTCCGCGTCCAGCTCGAACAGGTTCGCGGCATGCCTCTTCACCGCCACCAGCACGTGCCCCGGGTTCACCTGCCCGACGTCCATGAAGGCGAGCGTGTGCTCGTCCTCGTGCACCTTGGTGGACGGAATCTGTCCGGCGACGATCTTGCAGAACACGCAGTCGGTCATGCGGCCTCTCCAATGGGCTGGTAGCCGGGCGAGGGTACCTGCGCCAGCCACCGGTCTTCAAGCCGCAGCGCGGTCAGCGTACCGCCCCAGACGCAGCCGGTGTCCAGCGCCGCGAGGCGCTCGGTGAGCTTCAGGCCCAGGGCCGACCAGTGGCCGAAGACGAGCACGGGTTCGTCGCGCCCGGGCCGGACGTCGAACCAGGCCTGGTAGCCCTTGGGCGGCGTCTCGCCCTTGGCGTAGAAATCCATCGTGCCGTCGGCGGTGCAGAACCGCATGCGCGTCATCGCGTTCACGATCACGCGCAGCCGGTCCCAGCCCTCCAGGGCATCGTCCCAGCGCTCGGGCTTGCTGCCGTACATGTTCTCCAGGAAGTCGCGGTAGTCCGCCGCGCGCAGCGCGGCCTCGACTTCCCTGCCCAGCGCGACCGCCCTGTCCACAGTCCATTCGGGCAGCAGTCCGGCGTGGACCATCGCGTAGCGGCCTTCGACATGCATCATCGGTCGCGTGCGCAGCCAGTCCACCAGCTCCCTCGCGTCCGGCGCTGCAAGGACATCCTGAAACGTATCGTCGCGCCGCTTCTTCTCGAAGCCCTCGAACTGCGTGACGAGGTGCAGGTCGTGGTTGCCGAGGACGACGATGGCGCGATCGCCGAGCGATTTCACGTATCGGAGTACCTGCAGCGACTTGGGCCCCCGGTTGACGAGATCGCCCACGAACCACAGGCGGTCGTGCAGCGGGTTGAAGCCGATGCGCGCGAGCAGCGCCTCGAGTTCGTCGAAGCAGCCCTGGACGTCGCCGATGGCGTAGGTGGCCATTGGGACTAAGCGCCCGGCAAGATCTTCACAGCTTCCCTCAAACCTGCCCCCCAGGGGCCGTGTCCACGAACAGATTTCGCCGTCGAAACGCCGCCGGAGAGTTGACGAGCAAGTGCAGGCGCAAGCTCATGAGGTTGCTGGCGAACGCCGGCCTCGCGAGTGGCGGAACGTCCCGCGTCCACTCCGGCGGAGATACCTGCGCCGCGGCGCAGACGTGTTCCACCATGGCGGCTACGGTATTGGCATGATAGTCGGAAAGGCAGGCCGGTGGAGGCGACGCCAAGGACCCCGCCAACTCACAAGGCTCAAGCTTGGCCAGCCAAGCACTCAGCGCGGCGAGCGCCGCCCGCTCTCCGCCGGTGGCCGCGACGTCGCGCATATGTTCAAGCCACTGTGCCGCGGATTCGAGCGAGCCCATGTTTCGATGCCCATAACCTGCGAGGTTGAACGAGCCTGACGCTGTCAGGCCGCCTTCCGGTCTCACTTCGCAAGGGCCGGCTTCGATAGGCCGGCCCGCGCATTACCATCCGTGATCGCCTCTGCGTTGGCCCTCTTCAAAGCCTTGGCCTGCACTTCCTCATACATGCCCTGACCCTTGAGAAAGCGGTCAAAGCTGCGTCCCCGGTGGTCTGTTCTTCCGCGGCATCGTCCCAGTCTTTCGTCGGCACCTTTCGCTGCATATGGTACGAGCGATTCGATGCTCAAGGCGCTTCGTCCAGGCAACGGGCGGGATCGCCTCCCGGACGCGCGCTTACTTCGTTCGGCGGAGCCGCCGGGGTCAATGCATCATTGCCAGTTCGCCGCGATCACCGGCGCCAGTGCAAGGGCGTACTCCGGCGGCAGCGTGGTCTGGCCCGGCGCGGGCGGCGCGAACGCCGCCATTGCGTCCACCAGGTTCTGCACCTGACTATCAAGCAATGTCGCACCATCCGCGGTCCGGAATTGCTCGAGATGGTACTGGCTGCCCGCGTACCAGTTCTGAACCGTCATCTGATCCTGGGTGCCGATAATACTCGCGACGAGATCGTTGCTCGAACGAAGGAACCATATCTGGTCCGGGGCAATGTCTGCCAGGAACTGGCCGACATCAACGTTGCCCGACGTGGAGTCGTTCTCCTGGACTGTTTCGGCGCCGTGACCCCGACCGACACGGTAGGTGTCGTTTCCAGTCCCCCCAATAAGCGTGTCGGCGCCCGCCATCCCCTCGAGAGTGTCGTTTCCAGCAGCCCCGCTGATCGTGTTGGTGCCAGCATTGCCAGTCAGGACGTTGTTGAGGGCGTTGCCCGTGGCGTTAATGGCGGTTGAACCGAGCAGGGTCAGATTCTCGACATTCGCACCGAGCGTGTATCCAATGGTGCTGAGAACCGTATCCGTACCAGCACTCGCGTTCTCCGTCACCGAGTCGGTCGTGCGTTCCACTACATACGTGTCATCACCCGCGCCGCCCCGCATCGTGTCGCTTCCGGCGCCCCCATCAAGGTAGTCGTTTCCGTCGTTTCCCGTGAGCGTGTTGCTGCCGGAGTTGCCGATGAGCAGGTTGTCCAGAGCATTGCCGGTGCCATTGCGGTTCGCCGTCCCCGTCAGCAGCAGGTTCTCCAGGTTGACTCCCAGCGTGTAGGTGACCGAACTCTCCACCGTGTCGGTGCCTTCGCCAGTGTTTTCGATGACCACGTCTCCCGTCGCTCCGACCACGTAAACGTCGTCCCCGGCTCCGCCCAACATGGTGTCCGAACCTGACCCGCCGTCGAGGCGGTTGTTGCCGGAGTTCCCGGTGAGCACGTTCGCGAGCGTGTTTCCGACCGCATCCACATTGTCGGTTCCGGTCAGTGTCAGCCGCTCCAGATTGGCGCCAAGTGTCCAGGACACCGGCGCGTACACCGTGTCGTTGCCAGCATTGCTTCCTTCATTAACTGTGTCCCCGGCACCGACAAAATACGAGTCATCGCCCGTTCCTCCGGTCAGGACGTTGGCGCCGTCATTCCCTGTAAGGACGTTCGCGAGGCTGTTTCCGGTCGCGTTGAGCGCCGCTGTGCCGGTCAGGGTCAAATTCTCGAAATTGGCTCCCAGCGTCCAGCTGGCTTCCGAGACCACGGTGTCGGTTCCCTGATTGCTTCCCTCTACAACGGTGTCGCCCGCGTTGACATGGTAAGTGTCGTCGCCCGCGCCACCCGTAAGCGTGTTGGCTCCGGCGTTTCCGACCAGGGTATTGTTGAGCGCGTTTCCGGTGGCATTTACGGCGGTAGAGCCAAGCAAGGTCACGTTCTCAACGTTCGCGCCCAGCGTGAATGTGACGGACGTATAAACCCAGTCGAGCCCCTCTCCGAGGCCTTCGATTACGGAGTCGCCTGCGCCAACGTAGTAGAGATCGTTTCCGGCGCCTCCCGCGAGCGCGTTCACCCCGGAGTTGCCGGTAATGATGTTGTCGGAGACGTTGCCGAAACCGTCGATGTTCGCACTGCCGGTAAGCGTAAGGTTCTCGATGTTCGCCGCTAGTGCGTACGTGACGCTCGAGTACACCGTATCCGATCCCTCGTCAGAAGCCTCCAGAATCGCGTCCGCGGTGTCGTCGACGATGTACTCGTCATCCCCCAATCCGCCCGACATCGCATCGGCACCGCCGCCGCCATCCAGGACGTTGGCCGCCGTGTTCCCGATGAGCGTGTTGGCGAGCGCGTTTCCGGTCCCATCAACAGGTTGGGATCCCGTCAACGTCAAGGACTCGACGTTCTCCGGGAGTTCGTACGAGAATGCGGTTGTCACGAGGTCCACACCTTCGCCAGCGAGCTCCACAACCGCGTCCAACGGCGTGTCGAGAACGTAGGTGTCGTTCCCTGCGCCGCCCACAAGGAGATCATCGCCGCTCTGACCGTCGAGAACGTTGTCGCCGGCGTTTCCCAAGATGACGTTGGATCCCCCGTTGCCGGTGCCGTTGACTGATTGCGCCCCCGTCAGAGTGAGGTTCTCGACATTCGCCGTGAGCGCGTAGCTCGCGGAGCTGATCACCGTATCCGAGCCTTCCCCTGCAAGCTCGACCACAAGGTCGCCACTGGAATCAAGGATATAGGTATCGTTTCCCGCGCCGCCCGCAAGCTCATTCGATCCGCTATTGCCTTGAAGCAGATTGTCTAGAGCGTTGCCGGCACCATCTATGTTGCCTGTGCCGACCAACGTAAGGTTCTCGACGTTGTCCCAGAGCGCCACGCTGACGGAACTATGCACGGAGTCGAGGCCCTCTCCTGCCGCTTCCATCACTGTGACGAGAGAATCGCTGACCAGGTACAGATCGTCGCCCGAGCCCCCGGCCAGTATGTCGGCGCCGCCATTTCCGTCCAGAACGTCGTTGCCGAGACCGCCCGAGAGCACGTTCATCCCGGTGTTTCCCGTCAACTCGTTGCCCGCGTCATTTCCCGTGCCGTTCACATCCGCCGCCCCGATCAGGAAAAGATTCTCGACATTGTCGCCAAGCACATAGTCGACTTCGCTGATCACCGTGTCGATGCCATTCCCCGCGGCCTCAACGATCAAGTCACCGATCGAGTCGACGAAGTACGTATCGTCGCCGGAGCCACCTTCCATGGAATCGAGACCCCCACCGCCGTCCAATACGTCCGCTCCCGCTCCACCAAGCAGCACGTTGCTCGCGGAGTTCCCGAGCAGCTGGTTGTTCAGCTCGTTGCCGGCACCATCAATGGTGGCTGTGCCGGTCAGAGTCAGGTTCTCAATGTTCGCCGCCAATACGTGAGTGACGCTCGCGTAAACCGTATCCGTGCCTTCGTTCGAGAACTCCTGGACTGTGTCGGCCGCGTCGTCGACGATGTACCCGTCGTTCCCCAGCCCGCCGGACATCGTATCGGCGCCGCCCCCGCCATCCAGAATGTTGGCGGCCGCGTTCCCGACAAGCGTGTTTGCAAGCGAGTTACCCGTCCCGTCGGCGGGCAGCGAGCCCGTCAAAGTCAAGGCTTCCACGTTCTCCAGGAGCTCATACGTGAACGCGATGAGCACGAGATCCGCGCCTTCGTTGGCGAGTTCGACGATTGTGTCCAACGGACTGTCCAGTACGTACGTGTCGTTTCCCTGCCCGCCGGCTAGGAGGTCGTCGCCGCCCCGGCCGTCGAGTATGTTGTCGCCATCATTTCCTATGATGACGTTGGCCACACCATTGCCGGTGCCGTTGATCGACTGCACCCCTGTCAGTGTGAGGTTCTCGACGTTCGAGGAAAGCGTGTAGGACACACTGGATTCGATGGTGTCGTTGCCTTCGGACGCGTACTCGACGACGACGTCGCCAACGTTGTCAACAATCATCGTATCGTTGCCGGTGCCGCCGAACAGCGTGTCGGCGCCCCCACCGCCGTTGATCGTGTCGTTACCCGCCAGTCCATAAAGTGTGTTCGCGCCGGAGGTGCCAAGCATCGGGTTGTCGAGGTTGTTGCCGCTGGCGGAGAGGTCACCGCTTCCGGTCAGAATCAGTTCTTCGACATCCGATGGCGCCGTGTACGAAACGGATGCGATCACGACATCGTGATCGCCAGGGAAGAACTCGAAGATGAACGTGCTGGTGCTGTCGACGTGGTAGGTGTCGCTGCCTTGGCCGCCGTACAGGATGCTGAGACCCGTACCACCGTACAGCGTATCGTTTCCCGAATCTCCATGAAGGTAGTTCCACTGGCCGTCATTGCCGGCCACCAATGTGTCGTTATCCGCGCCGCCTTGAAGCGTGTTCGTTCCAGGGCCGCCGTCGAGGTAGTCATCGCCGGCGCCTCCGTTCATCTGGTCATCGCCCGCCTCTCCATAGAGCACGTCGTCGCTGTCGTCGTCCAGTTCGAACGCAATGTCGTTTCCGTCACCCGCGTACACCGTGTCGCTTCCGATGCCCCCGTGAATCGTGTCGTCGCCGTCGCCTGCGTAAATCTCGTCATCGCCCGCTCCCCCGGATACTGAATCGTTCCCCGCCCCGGCTTGGATCTCGTCGGATGTGGCGAACCCCTGGATCGCGTCGTCGTAGTCACCGCCGATCAAGTGATGGGCGGCTAGGATGGCGGTCGTCCAGACCGTACCATCGGAGAACAGTATTTTCTCGTAAGGCCCTGTTGATACGGCATCATTCACTACCGATCTCTCAAGCTGCAGGTATTGCCCGTTGATTCGCTGACCCGACTGGTCGAGAAGGTGCAGCGCTAGATGATCTCCGTTGCGCGTTACTTGCACGTCGCCCGGCGTGATGTTGTCGAGCCGAACGGTGTCGATGCCCCCGATGTCGTCGATTCTGTCGGCGCCATCACCCTGTGCATATACGTAAAGATCGTCTCCGATCTGAGAAATGTGGGAATCCCCGAACATCGAATCGTTACCGAGGCCTCCAATCAGGACGTCGTCGCCGTAGTCTCCGAAAAGCAGATCGTCCCCGGAGCCCCCGATCACCACGTCGTGACCCCAGCCCCCGTGAAGCGAATCGTCTCCCGATCCTCCGGAGAACAAGTCGTTGCTAATACTCGGGAAGGTATCGGTAATGGTGTCGTTTCCACCACCACCGAAGATGACGTCATCGAGTTGCGTCCCGGTAATTATGTTGTTGGATGCGTTGCCTGTGATGAAGTTGCTTCCGTCGAAGTCCGGGTCCGCGGGTTCATCAAGCTCTTCGTGCCGCACGAGCGCGATCCCCATGCCAGGGAGGCCGCTGATCACATCGCGGGAGCCATCGGGGTAGGTGATGATGTCGGGGTCAGGCAGCTCCGTTCCGACTGGAGTAGCGATCCGCAGTTCGCCTTGCTCGCCGTAAACAGTTATCGAACCGTCCGCCTCGTCCTGCAGGTAGAAGAGGGAGTAGTCCTCGTTTGCATACAGCCCCGCGCGATCGAGGTCATCGCCTCCGGTCAGCGGACCATACGAAAGGAACTCGATCTCTCCTGAAAGGTCTTCATCAAGAATCTCGTCGCCTACACCGGCGTAGTAAGTGTCATAGCCTGCGCCTCCCTCAAGCACATCAACCGCACCACCCGGTTGCGCATCGTCGTCGCCGAACAGGATGTCATCACCTGCACCCCCATACAACGTATCTGCGCCGTCGCCGCCAGCCAGAATGTCGTTCCCATCGCCTCCGACCAAGATATCCAGACCCGATCCAGGGCCGCCATCAAGCACGTTGGCCTGCGCGTTCCCGTTAATCCAATCACTGCCACTTCCCCCGGTTGCGTTCTCGATTCCCGCGCCGTAAGCGATACCTACGTTCAGCGCGTCTCGAAGTTGACTTTCTGAGAGTTGGGAAGGGTCAGAGCTAAGAGTTCCTACTGCACTGTACGTACCAGGTTCGAGGTCAATGAATACTGGCCGCGTCATCGCGCTCGCATTGATTGAATCGAATCCACCTCCATCCCACAGTGTCATGAGCACACTGCCGGGATCGTCGTACTGCTCTGGCGTGATTCCATCAAATGGATGAGAGTTGTCCGAGAACGAATAGATGGTGTCCGTGCTGTTGTGGGATGTATTTGCGCCGTACAACCGCTGCACAGTAACAATGTCGTGCATCATCGGCGTCACGTTGAATCGCCCGCTATAACCCCCTTGGGTAGAGGTCATCGTAGAATAGAGAACGCTATCTTCATTGACAGGACTGGTAGGCACCGGCGTGCCAGCCGGCAAAGTTGGAGAAGGAATCGTGTGCTGTAGACCAACGGCATGACCGATCTCATGCAAGAGAAGTGAGAATCCGTATCCTCCCGCTCCGAGTGCGCTGGCGGAGTTGGACGCAGGATCGAGCCAAATATCGCCCATGCTCTGCAGCGGATCGTAGATTGGCGCTGGATAGTAGGCTAGTCCCCCGCTAACCCCTGTATAGAATCCAAAGGTAACATCGGCACTTGTGCTCGGAGTCCACGAGATGTTCGCCACATCGCTCCACATCTCCCGAGCGGCGTCGAACGAGTTCGTTACAGAGGGATCTATGGGAATTACGTTCGCGGGATTGTTTTGGCTACTGGAAGTACCAAGATAATATTCCGGCAAGGAATCGACATAGTTGTAGGAGAGGGCAACGAAAGACTGAACGGGGTTTCCCGCTCCATCTACGACCCACGAATACCCAGACCACAAGTACGATTGATTATAGGATGCTAGGTATCTCATTTCTTTCTCCTCAGATTTTCGAGGCGCAGCAGTTCGTCGGCGCGCTCGCACAGTTCTACGGTTGACCATCCAGGCAACTGAACTACATAGGGACATCGTAGATCGCGCGTTGGAACATAGGAATCAAGCGTCTGGATAAAACGCGCATACTCACCACTGTTCCGCGACGGAGAGAAGGTCACGGAGTGAGATAACCGCGGATGTGCAATCGATATCGTTAGAGAAAGGTAAGCGTCAGGAGGACTTGGAGAGGTTGGAGGAGAGAACGAATTGAATCCGGAATCGATAAATGCATTGACGAGTTTCTCGACCGATTCAGGATCGATCTTTAGCTGATGAGTACCCTCCACTTTCACCTTTTGCATACCGTCATAGATCACCGACCCGTCTGAAAAGACTCTGACGCGGAACGCGGGCGCAAAAAGCTCGCTCCGAAATTTGTTGAAATCAACCACTACTCGAGGGGCGTTTGTGGAAGTCCCCGAGGTTTCCAAAGGCATCACAAGAATGAGCCCGAGGGTTGCGATGGACCGTAAGTACGCGATGCCAAGCTGTCGTCTTGAGATCCTTACAGCATTTCTCATTGCATTCCTCCTCACCTTTCCCTCATCCCTTCGTTCACGGTCGTCCTGATTGGATCAAGCAAGAAGTCAATTGCCCGCCGCTTCCCCGTCGCAATCTCCACTCCAACCGCCATTCCTGGGGTAAGCGTCACATCCCGCTCTTCGACCCTCATCGCCGCGCGATCCAACCTCACACGCGCCTGAAACACGGACCCCTTTTTCTCGTCCGTCACCGCATCACCGGACACATAGCTCACCACACCACCCACGGTGCCATAGCGCGTAAACGGAAACGTCTCGACCTTAATCTCGGCCCGTTGCCCGACCTTCACGAATCCAACGTCCTTGTTCTCCAGAATCGCCTCGACCTCGGCCTGATACTCGTTCGGGACGATCACCATCAGCGTCTGCGCGGGCGTCACCACGCCGCCCACCGTATGCACCGCCAACTGCTGCACGATTCCATCCACGGGTGCTAGCAGGACCTGCTGCCGTTCGCGCGCGCGCGCCTTGACGAGTTCCTGCTCGACAAGCACCGCGCGCTTGTCGGTCTCCACCTTGGCGCTCACCGCGGCCCGCTCGAATTCGGCGACCAGGCTTTCTCGACGCTTTCTTGATTCCTCCAACCCGGCGGCAAGTTCCTTGACCTTGGCTTCCAGGTAGGCGAGATCACGCTCCTGCTCGATCCGTGCCTGCTCCCGCTCCAGGTAGCCATGCTCCGAGATGAAGTTCTGGTTCATGAGCCGCTTGTAGTCTGCGGCGCGGCGCTGGGCGATTGGGACGGTTTGCGCGAGCTTGGCGGCGAGTTCCCTCGACGAGCCCAGTTCAGCGGCACGCTTTGCGATCTCCGCGTCGAGTGCCGCGAGCCGGGCGCGGTGCTCCTGGTATTGGCTGCTCATGGCCCTGACTTCGGCTTCGACGAACGCAGTGGGGAATGCGTCCGGCAGATTCTTGCCGGGATCCTCGAGCTGAGGCGCTCCTACGCCATCGGATACCCGCGCCAATGCGTCATGGCGCGCGGCTTCAAGACGAAGGGCCACAAGCGCTTGTCGGATCCTGGCGGCTTCCGCTGCGGTCGCCATTGCAGCGGCTTCAAGCTCGATCAGGACCTCACCCGCCCTGACCGACTGTCCGTCGGCCACTGCGATGCGCTTGATCACGCCGGTTTCCGCGGGCTGGATCACCTTGGTCTTTCCCGCGGCTACGATCTTGCCGGGCGCGACCGCGACGACGTCAACCCTGCCGACCACGGACCATGCGATCGCGAGAACGAGAGCCGCGACGATCGTCCACGCGATAGCCCGGGGAAGCGCGGGGGCGGGAGTTTCGAGGATCTCCAACGCGGCAGGCAGGAACTGGCGCTCGAGCGGCGTTCGATCGGAAGGCGCGAGCTCGCGCCGCCTTGCCCATGCAGCCCTGAATGCCTGGGCGTACCGCGAAGCAAGGTCAGCCATGGCGTTCATCTGTGCTCAGCCCGCCTGCATCGCGTAGAGTTTCGCAAACCGACCCTCCGGCCTGCGAAGCAGCTCGTCGGGTGCATCCTGCTCCACAACTTCACCGCCTTCGAGGACCAGTATCCGGTCCGCGTCCCGTACCGCCGAGAGCCTGTGCGTGATGACGATCAGGGTCCGGCCTCTGGCGATGAAGCGCATGTTGTCCTGGACAATGCGCTCCGACTCGTAGTCCAGCGCCGAGGTGGCCTCGTCGAAGATGAGAATGCGGGGATTCGTCAGCAGGGCGCGCGCGATCGCGATCCGCTGCCGCTGCCCTCCCGAAAGCGTGGCACCCTGCTCGCCAACCTGCGTGTCGTAGCCCTCCGGGAGCGCCTGTATGAAGTCATGTGCACCGGCGAGCTTCGCCGCCTGGATCACGGCCTCGATCGGCGCACCTGGATCCGCGAGAGCAATGTTCTCCCGAATTGAGCGGGCGAAGAGACGGCTCTCCTGGAGGACGACTCCCGTTTGCCGGCGCAACCAGGCCGGTTCCGCAAGCGCGAGGTTGATGCCGTCCACGAGGACCCGGCCGCGCTCGGGCGTGTAGAGGCGTTGGATAAGCTTGGCGACGGTGCTCTTGCCCGATCCCGAGGGCCCGACAATGCCCAGTACTTCGCCTGGACTGACTCGAAGCGTGATCCCGCGAAGAATCTCGGGTCCATCAGGCCGGTATCGGAAGTGCACATGATCGAACTCGATGGCCCCCTGGATGGCGGGAAGTTGAACCCGCGAGGTCGTCACAGCATTCTCGGGACGAGTGTTCAGGATGTCGCCAAGCCGCTCAACGGAGACACCGGTCTGCTGCAGCTCCTGCCACAACTGCGAGAGCCTCTGGACCGGCTGAGCGACTCGCCCGGCAAGCATGTTGAAGGCAACGAGCGCCCCGACCGTCATAGCGCCGCCGATGACCTCCAGCGCGCCAAGCCAAAGAATGGCCACGGTCACGAGCTTCTGAACAAGGTGGACGCCTTCGCCTGCGAAAGCCGCAAGGCGCGCGACGCGGAAGCTGGATGCGACGTACGCAGCGAGTTGCTCGTCCCAGCGACGCACCGCCTGGGGTTCAGTCGCGCCCGCCTTCAAGGTCTGGATGCTGGAGACCGCTTCGACCAGGAACGCCTGATTGTCCGCGCCGCGCGCGAACTTCTCGTCCAATCGCCGTCGGAACGCCGGCATGGCGGTCGCCATGATCAAGGCGTAGCATGGCAAGGACAGCACGACGACCAGGGTGAGAAGCGGGCTGTAGTACAGCATCACCAGCAGGAACACGACTGTGAACGCCGCGTCAATCACCGACGTCAGAGCGGGGCCGGTCAGGAACTGCCGGATGTGCTCAAGCTCCCGCACGCGCGCAACCGAATCGCCGACTCGCCGCGCCTCGAAGTACGCCAATGGCAAGGCGAGAAGGTGCCGAAAAAGACGTGCGCCCAGTTCCACATCGATCCGGCTCGTCGTATGCGCGAAGACGTACGTGCGCAGTATCGACAACAACGATTCGAACAGCACGGCGCCAAGTAGGCCGATTCCAATGATCGTGAGCGTGGACAGCCCCTTGTGGACGAGAACCTTATCCACGATCACTTGAAAGAAAAGCGGGGTCAGCAGGGCGAAGATCTGGAGCGCGAGCGACGCCACCAGCGCCTCGCCGATCAACTTTCGATACTTGACGATCGCTGGAACGAACCAGGTGAAGTCGAACCGGGCCAGCTCCACGCCGTGCGCGGAGCCCGGCGCCACGAATAGCGCTCGGCCAGTCAAACGCGGAAGAAGCTCCTCGATCCGCTCGACCAACGGGCGGCCTTGCGCCGGATCGTGAAGAAGTGCTCTGCCGCCTTCCACTCTTGCCAGAACCGAGAAGACTGGCTCCGCCCCGCGCAACTCAACAATGCATGGCAGCGGAACCTTGCCTTGGGCAACGCGTTCGAGATCGATCGAAGCGATGCGAGCTTTCAGGCGCAAGCGCTTCGCCGCGAGGAGAAGCTCGTCGAATCGCGCCGGCCCGGACAAACCCAGTTCGTGACCGAGCTGCGCGGGCTCGGCGGCGCGACCGTGGAATCGCGCGACGATGGCGAGACAAGCCAGTCCATCATCCTGGAATCGCGCGCTCGCACGAGGCGCTTCCGAGTGCACCTGGATTCGTTCTCCCTTGCGAGAACCGTACTCCTGTCTGCACTGCCGCGCCATCCTTCTTGATTTGAGATAGATCGAGCCGACAACCTTATCGTTCCACTTCTTCGCAAACAGCGGGATTGGGATGCCTGCCTAAAGCGCCGCGTCCAGCCTTCGGTACTGGATCGCCTCCGCGACGTGCGCGCTGCCCACCGCCGCGTCCCCCGCCAGGTCCGCGATCGTACGCGCCACCCGCAGCACGCGGTGGTACGCGCGCGCCGACAAGGACAGCCTCGCGATCGCCTGCCGCAGCAGCTCGGCGGCCGCGGCATCGCAGGCGCAATGCTTCTCGGTCTCGCGCGGCCCCAGCCACGCATTGGGCTTGCCCTGCCGCGCCAGCTGCCGCTCGCGCGCGGCCGTCACGCGCGCCCGGACCGGCGCCGAGCCTTCGCCCGGCTGCCCGGTCAGTTCCGTCTCGCGCGGCGCGGGCGCCTCCACCTTGAGGTCGATGCGGTCGGCCAGCGGCCCCGATATCCGCGAGCGGTAGCGCGCGATGGCCTGCGGCGCGCACTTGCAGCGGCCCGAGGCATCGCCCAGGTAGCCGCAGGGGCAGGGATTCATTGCCGCGACCAGCTGGAAGCGCGCCGGGAACTCGGCCTGGCGCGCGGCGCGCGCGATCGCGATCGTTCCGGACTCGACCGGCTCGCGCAGCGCCTCCAGCGCGCCGCGCGGAAACTCAGGCAGCTCGTCCAGGAACAGCACGCCATGGTGCGCGAGCGAGATCTCGCCCGGCCGCGGCGGGCTGCCGCCGCCCACCAGCGCCACGCTGGAGGCGCTGTGGTGCGGCGCGCGGAACGGCCGCTCGCCCCAGCGCGCCGGGTCGAAGCCCGCGTTCGCCGCGCTCTGGATCGCCGCCGATTCGAGGGCCTCGGCCTCGGACATCGGCGGCAGGATCCCCGGCAGGCGCGCGGCGAGCAGCGACTTGCCGGTGCCGGGCGGCCCGATCATGAGCAGCGCGTGCGCCCCGGCCGCGGCGACTTCCAGGGCGCGCCGCGCCTGCGCCTGGCCCTTCACGTCCGACAGGTCGGGATGGCTCGCCGCCGCGTGCGCCGCGCCGTTGACGTACAGGCCGAGCGGCGCCTCGCCCGCGAGATGGGCGCAGACCTCCAGCAGGCTGCGCGCGGCGACGATGCGCGCGCCTTTCGCCAGCGCTGCCTGCGCCGCGCTTGCCTTCGGCAGCACGAAGGCGCGCCCCGCGCCGCCCGCGCCCAGCGCCATGGCGAGCGCGCCGCGCACCGGGCGCAGTTCTCCCGTGAGCGACAGCTCGCCGGCGAACTCGTGTCCCTCCAGCGCCGCGGCCTTCAATTGCCCGCTGGCGGCGAGGATGCCCAGTGCGATCGGCAGGTCGAAGCGCCCGGAGTCCTTGGGCAGGTCCGCGGGCGCGAGGTTGACGGTGATGCGCCGCGACGGGAACTCGAAGCGCGCGTGGTTGAGCGCGGCGCGCACGCGGTCCTTCGCCTCGCGCACTTCGGCATCGGGCAGGCCGACGATGTTGAACGCGGGCAGCCCCGGGCCGAGGTGGACCTCCACGGCCACTTCGGGCGCGGCGATCCCGGCGAGCGCGCGGCTCGCGACGACGGCAAGGGTCATGGCGTCTCCCGGTATGAGAAACGCCGGACAGGTGGCTAGGGTTTACTTCGCGATTCGAGATCGGCCACGCGCTGCTCGAGCGCGGCGAGCTTCGCCTGCGCGCGCTCCAGCAGCTTCTTCTGCACCTCCAGGTCCTCGCGCAGCGCGAGGTCGAAGCGGTCGAAGAACGCCGCCGCGAGGGCATGCAGGTTGCGCTCCAGGTCGCGCGCAGGGGAGGACTTGAGCGCGTCGCTGATGCGCTCGCGCAGCTCGTCGATCGGATTGGCGGCAGGCATGGCGCGAAGTTAGCACCCGTTTCCCAGGCACCGGGTTCGGGCGAGGGGCGATCCGGATGCACCGCAGCGGTGCATCCGACTCTGGGATTCCAGGTGATGTGTGCTCAACCAATTGATTATTATAAATAAACGAGGCTGGCACGGCCTGTGCTCTAACTACGAGGCCAACCTTCACATCTGGGAGAGCTTGCCATGCGTAAGAGCCTCATCGCCGCCTCATTCGTTGCCGCCCTGGGCGCCCCCGGCCTCGCCGCGGCCCAGGCCGCCGCGCCCGCCTCGCCGCACACCTTCACCGCCAACATGAGCCTGGTGAGCGAGTACCGGTTCCGCGGCATCGCCCAGACCTTCAAGAAGCCGGCGCTGCAGGGCGGGTTCGACTATTCGCACTCGAGCGGCATCTACCTCGGCAACTGGAACTCGAACGTGAACGAGGGCGCCGGCTACCCGGCCTCGAACCTGGAGATGGACTTCTACGGCGGCTGGAAGAAGACCTGGGGCGACTGGGGCCTGGACGTCGGCGCCATCTACTACTCGTACCCGGGGTCGGATGCCAACCCGACGGCGGTGGCTGCGGGCGTCGCCGCGACCTCGGCGGCGTTCACCAACCCGCGCACGGCGCGCACCCACACCGGCAAGGTGAGCAACACCGAGTTCTACATCGGCGGCTCCTGGAAGTGGATCTCGCTCAAGTACTACCACGGCTTGGACGACTGGTTCTCGCTCGCCGACACCAAGGGCTCGAGCTACTGGGACCTGACGGCCAACTACGACCTGGGCAACGGCTGGACGCTGACCGGCCACGTGGGCGTGAACCGGGTCAAGAACTGGCACACCGGCACCGACGGCACCAACGCCGACTACACCGACTGGAAGATCGGCATCACCAAGGACGTGAAGGGCTGGATCCTGGGCGCGGCGTACATCGACACCAACGCCAAGGGCAGCTGCAACGCGGCCAACGCCGGCTTCTACTGCTTCGCCAACCAGCTGCCGAACGCCGGCATCGGCGCCGGCGACGCGAAGTTCAAGGACGCCGGCAAGGGCACGGTGGTGCTCTCGGTCAGCAAGACGTTCTAACGCCAACGGCCGGCCGGGCCCTCGCGCCTGGCCGCGCCCACGAGGACAACGATGAAACTGGTAACCGCAATCATCAAGCCGTTCAAGCTCGACGAGGTCCGCGAGGCCCTGTCGGCGATCGGCGTGCAGGGCATCACGGTGACCGAGGTCAAGGGCTTCGGCCGCCAGAAGGGCCACACCGAGCTCTACCGCGGCGCGGAGTACGTGGTCGACTTCCTGCCCAAGGTGAAGATCGAGGCCGCCATCAAGACCGAGATGCTGGACCAGGTCCTGGAGGCGATCGAGAAGGCCGCCAACACCGGCAAGATCGGCGACGGCAAGATCTTCGTGTTCGAGCTCGAGAAAGTGGTGCGCATCCGCACCGGCGAAACCGACGCCGCGGCGATCTAGGGAGAATGCAATGAAGAAGCTGATATCCATCCTTTCCATGCTGGCGCTGTTCGCCGTCTTCGCAGGCGGCGCCGGTGCCCAGGACAAGGCGCCGGAGAAGGCCGCGGCGGAAGCCAAGGCCGAGCCCATGAAGGCCGACGCCAAGGCCGAGCCGGCCAAGGCCGAGGAGAAGAAAGAGGAAGCGCCCAAGCCCAAGGTCGACAAGGGCGACACCACCTGGATGATGGTCGCCACCGCGCTCGTCATCCTGATGACGATCCCGGGCCTGGCCCTCTTCTACGGCGGCATGGTGCGCGCCAAGAACACCCTCTCGGTGCTGATGCAGGTGTTCGTCACCTTCTGCGTCATCGCGGTGCTGTGGGTGATCTACGGCTACTCGGTGGCCTTCAGCGGCGGCAACGCGTTCTTCGGCGGCTTCGGCAAGCTGTTCCTGTCCGGCGTCACCGGCGAGTCGCTCGCCGCGACCTTCTCCAAGGGGGTCGCCATCCCGGAACTGGCCTTCGTCGCCTTCCAGCTCACCTTCGCCGCCATCACCTGCGGCCTGATCGTGGGCGCCTTCGCCGAGCGCGCGAAGTTCTCGGCGGTGCTGGTGTTCGCGGTGCTCTGGTTCACCTTCGCCTACCTGCCGATGGCGCACATGGTGTGGTACTGGGACGGCCCGGACGCGATCACCGACGCCAAGAGCCTGGAGGCGGTCACCGCGGCCGCGGGCTGGCTGTGGCAGAAGGGCGCGCTCGACTTCGCCGGCGGCACCGTGGTGCACATCAACGCGGGCGTGGCCGGGCTGGTCGGGGCCTGGGTGATCGGCAAGCGCATCGGCTACGGCAAGGAAGCGATGCCGCCGCACAACCTGCCGCTCACCATGATCGGCGCCTGCATGCTGTGGGTGGGCTGGTTCGGCTTCAACGCCGGCTCCAACCTGGAGGCCACGGGCACCGCGACCATCGCGTTCCTGAACACGATCGTCGCCACGGCCGCCGCGGTGCTGTCCTGGCTGCTGGTGGAAACCGTCGCGCGCGGCAAGGCATCCGCCCTGGGCGCCGCCTCGGGCGCGGTGGCCGGGCTGGTGGCCATCACCCCGGCCTGCGGCTTCGTCGGCGTGGGCGGCGGGCTGGTGATCGGCCTGGTCGCCGGCGTCGCCGGGTTCTGGGGCGTGAACGCGCTCAAGCGCATGCTGGGCGCGGACGACTCGCTCGACGTGTTCGGTGTGCACGGCGTCTGCGGCATCGTCGGCGCGCTGCTCACCGGCGTGTTCGCCGCGCCGTCGCTCGGCGGCTCCGGGATCTTCGACTACGTCGCCAACGGCGTGTCGCCGGAGTACTCCATCGGCGGTCAGCTCATCACCCAGCTGATCGGCGTGGTGACGACCATCGTCTGGTCCGGCGTGGTCGCCTTCATCGCCTTCAAGATCGTCGACCTGTCCATCGGCCTGCGCGTCACCGAGGAAGAAGAGCGCGAGGGCCTGGACGTGGCCTCGCACGGCGAGGCGGCGTACCGGATGTAGTTTTTCCTCCTGTTGGAACCTCTCCTGGTTCAGGGGGCGCGCAAGCGCCCCTTTTTTTCACCCGGAGATCTTGCCCAGCAGCGCCAGCAGGCGGCGGCGCTCGGCGGCGGACAGGCGCGAGGCGATGCGCCGCTCGTGCTCGGCGATCCGCCGCAGCGCGCGCGCGAGCAGCTGGCGGCCCTGGCGCGTGAGCCACAGGCCGTTGGTGCGCCGGTCGTCCCCGCGGCGGCGCTCCACCAGGCCGCGGTCCTCCAGCAGGTCGATCACCCCGACCATGGTCGAGCGGTCGCGCCGCACCGCCTCGGCCAGGCGGCTCTGGGTCACCCCCGGGTTGGCGTCGATCAGGATCAGCAGGCCCACCCGGCCCGGCGACAGGCCCTGCACGCTGGCGGCGAAGTCGCGGAACGCCGCCTGCTGGGCAAGCCGCAGCCGGTAGCCGAGCAGGTCGGGCAGGGCGCCCTGGCGCAGCGCCGCCTTCACCATTTGAGGCACAATCTGTTGGGCATCCAAACAATCTTACCCGCAGGCACCCGTGAACGCCGCCGAGCAGCTGCTGGGACCCGAAGCCCTCGCCCGCCACGGCGATCGCCTCGCGCTGCTGTGCGGGGAGGAATCGGTCCGGTACCGGGACCTCGCGGACCGGGTGGCCCGCGCCGCGGGCGCGTTGCGGGCGCTCGGCCTCCGTCCCGGCGACCGCGTGCTGCTGCTCCTGCGCGACACCCCGGAGTTCGCCGCCGCCTGGCTGGGCGCGGTGCGGGCGGGCGCCGCGGCCATTGCTCTCAACACCAAGCTCACCGAGGACGACTTCCGCCATATCCGGGCCGACAGCGGCGCGCGGCTGGCGATCGTCGAGGACGTGTTCGCGACCGCGCGCCCGGACCTGGCTGCGGAGCAGGCGCGCGAGGGCGGCCTCGTCGTCGCCGGCGCGACGGTTCCCGCAGGCGCGCGCGACTGGCGCGCCGAGCTCGCCCGCGCCGCGCCCGCCGCCGCCTGCGACGCCGGTCCCGCCACGCCGGCGTTCTGGCTCTATTCGTCGGGCACCACCGGCAAGCCCAAGGGCATCGTGCACACGCACGCCTCCGTGATGGCCTCGGGCGAGGCGTTGCGGCTGCTCGGCATCGCGCCGGGCGAGCGCGTGCTCGCAACTTCGAAGTACTTCTTCGCCTACGGCCTGGAGCACGGCCTGCTGGGCGTGCTGCGAACCGGCGCGACCGGCGTTGCGCTGCCGGACTGGGCGGACCCGGACGCGGTCCTTGCGGCCGCGGCGCGCCATCGCCCGGCGGCGATGTTCAGCGTGCCGTCCTTCTACCGGCGCCTGCTGGCCGAGCCGCCGGAGAAGCTCGTGTCGCTGCGCCCGATCCGCCACTTCGTCGCCGCCGGCGAACGCCTGCCGCTGCCGGTGATCGAGCAGTGGCAGGGCGCCGTCGGCAACCAGATCCTGAGCCTCTACGGCAACTCGGAGGCCTACTGCGCCTGCATGATGATGCCGCCCGGCTCCGACAGCCGCGGCCGCACCGGCCGCCTGCTGCCGCTGACCGAGGCGCGGCTGAGGGACGCGGCGGGGAATGAACCCGTCGAGGGCGAGCCCGGGGTGCTCTGGCTGCGCCACCCGGCGCTGGCCTCGGGCTACGTCAACCGCCCGGAGCAGACCGCCGCCCAGTTCCGCGACGGCTGGTTCTGCACCCAGGACCTGTTCGTGCGCGATGCCGAGGGCTACTACCTCCACCAGGGGCGCGCCGACGAGCTGGTGAAGATCGCCGGCCAGTGGGTGCAGCCCGGCGAGCTGGAGGAGGCGGCGACCGCCGATCCGCTGGTGGCCGAGGCCGCCTGCGTGACGGTCACGGACGCCGAGGGCTTCGAGCGCTTGGCCCTGTTCGTGGCCGCGCGCGGAGACGAGGCGCGCGCCCGGGAAGCGGCGAGCCGCGCCTGCGAGGCGGGCCTGCCCCGGTTCAAGCGGCCGAAGTGGGTCCGCAGCGTGGCCGAGCTGCCGCGCACCGCGACCGGCAAGGTGCAGCGCTACAAGCTGCGCGAGCTGCTGCTGCGCGAACTGGCCGGCAAAAGCTAGAATGGCCGGCTCCGCAGGCACATCCACCATCCCCATCACTTCCCCCGAAAGCGCGATCATGGCCTTTGTCATCCCCGCGTGGACCCAGCCGGCGCTGCCGGTGGCGGGCTCCGCCGACCTGTTCCCGGTGCGACGCATCTTCTGCGTCGGCCGCAACTACGTGGAGCACCAGAAGGAAATGGGCGGCGACGGCCGCGAGATCCCCTTCTTCTTCATCAAGTCGGCGCATGCGCTGGTGCCCGGCGGCGGCACGATCCACTACCCGCTCAAGACCGCCAACTGCCACTACGAGACCGAGATGGTGGTGGCGATCGCGCGCGGCGGGCGCCGCATCGCGGCGGCGCAGGCCAACGAGCACGTGTTCGGCTATGGCGTGGGCTTCGACATGACGCGCCGCGACCTGCAACAGCACGGCAAGGACCACGGCCGGCCGTGGGATTTCGGCAAGGACTTCGACGAGTCCGCGCCTTGCAGCGAGCTGCACCCGGCGGCCAGGATCGGGCACCCGTCCAAGGGCGCGATCTGGCTCAAGGTGAACGGCAAGGAGCGCCAGAAGGCCGACCTCGCGGACATGATCTGGTCGGTGCCCGAGCAGATCGCGTTCCTGTCCGAGTACTACACCCTCGAGCCCGGCGACATCATCTATTCCGGCACGCCGGCGGGCGTGGGCCCGGTCAAGCCCGGCGACGAGATGCACGCGGCCGTCGAGGGCGTGGCCGAGATCCGCGTCACCATCGCGCCCGCGCTGTAGCCGGATGGCCGCCCGCAAGCGCCGGACGCTCCGCTTCGCGCGCCACGGCGCGGCCGGCGTGCTCACGCTGGACCGCGCCGAGAAGCGCAACGCGCTCAGCGACCGGCTGGTGGAGGAACTGGAGGCGTTCCTCGCCGCCCCGCCCGCGGGCCTGCGCGCACTGGTGCTGAACGGAGCAGGCGAGCACTTCTGCGCCGGCTTGGACCTCGCCGAGCTGGCCGACCGCTCCGCGGCCGAGGGCGTGGCGCATTCGCGCTTCTGGCACCGCGCCTTCGACCGCCTGCAGTTCGGCACGCTGCCGGTGGTGGCGGTGCTGCACGGCGCGGTGGTGGGCGGCGGGCTGGAACTGGCCGCGGCTGCGCACGTGCGCGTCGCCGAGACCTCCGTCTTCTATGCCTTCCCCGAGGGCCAGCGCGGCATCTTCCTCGGCGGCGGCGGCTCGGTGCGGGTGCCGCGCCTCATCGGCGCGCACCGCGTCGCCGACATGATGTTCACCGGCCGCGTGCTGTCGGCCGAGGAAGGCCAGGCCGCCGGCATCTCGACCTACCTGGTGAAGCCCGGGGCCGGCCTGAAGAAAGGCCTGGAGCTGGCGCAGAAGATGGCGCGCAACGCGCCCGCCACCAACTACGCGCTGATGCACGCGCTGCCGCGCATCGCGGAACTGGGCCAGGATGCCGGGCTGATGATGGAAGCGCTGGTCGCCGGCGTCGCGCAGAGCGAGCCCGAGGCGAAGAAGCGCATGCGGGATTTCCTGGAAAAACGCGGCGCCAAGGTCAGGAAGGGCTGATGGCGGCGGCCCCGGCCCGCAGTCCTGTCCGCCGGGTCGCGCTGGGCCCCGCCGACGTCACGGTCGAGCGGCGCGCCGACGGCGCCATCCTGCTGCGCTCGCCCCACCGGCTGGGTGAGTACCCGGCGAACCTCACCCAGCGCCTCGCGCACTGGGCGCGCGAAGCGCCGGACCGGACCTTCCTTGCGCAGCGCGACGCGCATGGCGCCTGGCGCGAGCTCTCCTATGTCGAGGTCCATGCCCGCGTCTGCGCCCTCGGCCAGGCGCTGCTGGATCGCCGGCTGACGGCGGAGCGCCCGGTGGCGATCCTGTCCGAGAACGACATCGAGCACGCGCTCCTTGCGCTCGCCTGCCTGCACGTCGGCGTGCCCTACGTGCCGGTTTCCCCCGCGTATTCCCTCATCTCCACCGACTTCGGCAAGCTGCGCCACGTCCTGCGCCTGCTCACGCCGGGCCTCGCGTTCGCCGCCGACGGCGGGCGCTTCGCCAAGGCGATCGCCGCCGCGGTTCCCGCCGGCACCGAGGTCCTCACCGGCGCGGACTTGGCGCGGCTGGAGGCCACCTCGCCGACCGAGGCGGTGGAACGCGCCCACGCCGGTGTCGGACCGGACACCGTCGCCAAGTTCCTCCTCACCTCGGGCTCCACCGGGATGCCCAAGGCGGTGATCAACACGCAACGCATGCTGTGCAGCAACCAGCAGATGCTGGCGCAGGCGCTGCCCTCGCTCGCGGAGGCGCCGCCGGTGCTGGTGGACTGGCTGCCCTGGAACCACACCGCGGGCGGCAACCACAACTTCGGCCTGGTCCTGTACAACGGCGGCACGCTGTACATCGACGACGGCAAGCCGCTGCCGGGGCAGATCGAGAAGACCGCGCGCAACCTGCGCGAGGTCTCGCCCACCATCTACTTCAACGTGCCGCGCGGCTACGAGGCGCTGCTGCCGTTCCTGCGCGACGACGAGAAGTTGCGGCGCAGCTTCTTCAGCCGCCTGGGCCTGATGCAGTACGCCGGCGCCGTGCTGCCGCAGCCGGTGTGGCAGGCCTACGAGGATCTTGCGGTGCAAACCTGCGGCGAGCGCATCCTGTGGCTCACCGGCTACGGCGCCACCGAAACCGCGCCGGCGGCGATGTTCACCAGCCGCGGCGCGGCGCGCGCCGGCACCGTGGGCGTGCCGGTGGACGGCCTGGAGATGAAGCTCGCGCCTGCGGCGGAGAAGCTGGAAGCGCGCTTTCGCGGCCCCAGCATCACCCCCGGCTACTGGCGCCAGCCGGAGTTGACGCAAGGCGCGTTCGACGAGGAAGGCTATTACCGCACCGGCGACGCGCTGCGTTTTCTCGACCCGGCGGATCCAGCGCATGGCCTGGAGTTCGACGGCCGCACCACCGAGGATTTCAAGCTCACCACCGGCACCTGGGTGAGCGTGGGCCCGCTGCGCGCCCGCATCAACGCGGCCGGCTCGCCCTGGGTGCAGGACAGCGTGGTCACCGGCCACAACCGCGACGACGTCGGCGCGCTGCTGTTCCCCAACGCGGCCGCCTGCGCCGGCGTGCCGGCGGCAGAGCTGCGGGCGAGGCTGCAGGACGTCTTCGATCGCCTGGCGCGCGAATCGAGCGGCAGCTCCAACCGCGTCGCGCGCGTCATGGTGCTGGAGGAACCGCCGCAGATCGACGCCGGCGAGATCACCGACAAGGGCTCGATCAACCAGGCCGCGGTGCTCAAGCGCCGCGCCGCGCTGGTCGAGGAACTGTATGCCGAACCCGCCTCGCCGAGGGTGCTGCGGGCACAGGGAGGAGGCCGGACGTGAGCAGCAGGATGAACCTGGACGCGCTGGTCGCGATCGACGTCCACACCCACGCCGAGACCTCGACGCGCGTGCTGCCCGACGAGGCGGAGAAGGAGGCGCTCGAGGCGCGCGGGCGCTATTTCCGCTACGAGGTGAAGCACCCGACCATCGCGCAGATGGCCGCCTACTACCGCGAACGACGGATCGCCTTCGTGGTGTTCACCGTGGACCACGAGCGCGGCATGGGGATCCGGCGCATCTCCAACGAGGAGGTGGCCGAGTCCGCGAACGAACACCCCGACATCTGCATCCCGTTTGCCAGCATCGACCCGGCGCGCGGGCAGATGGGCGTGCGCGAAGCGCGGCGGCTGATCCAGGACTACGGCGTCAAGGGGTTCAAGTTCCACCCCATCATCCAGGGCTTCTACCCGAACGACCCGCAGGCGTATCCGCTCTACGAGGTGATCGCGGAGGCGAAGCTGCCGGCCCTGTTCCACACCGGGCAGACCGGCATCGGCGCCGGCATGCGCGGTGGCGGCGGGCTGCGCATCAAGTACGCCAACCCGGTGCACCTGGACGACGTCGCGGCGGACTTCCCGGACATGCCCATCATCATGGCGCACCCCTCGGTGCCCTGGCAGGACGAGGCGCTGTCGGTGGCGCTGCACAAGCCCAACGTGTACATCGACCTCTCGGGCTGGTCGCCGAAGTACTTCGAGCCCAAGCTCGTGCAGTACGCGAATACGCTGCTCAAGGACCGCATCCTGTTCGGCAGCGACAATCCGGTGATCCTGCCCGACCGCTGGATCGCGGAGTTCGAGAAGCTGCCCATCAAGCCCGAGGTGCGGCCGCTCATCATGAAGGAGAACGCGGCGAAGCTGCTCGGGCTCCGGGAGAAGAAGGCATGAAGCTCTATACGTATTTCCGCAGCTCGGCGGCGTTCCGCGTCCGCATCGCGCTCAACCTCAAGGGCCTCGCCTACGAGCCCGCGTTCGTGCACCTCGCCAAGGGCCAGCACCGGGAGGCGGCCTATGGCGCGCTCAATCCGCAGGGCCTGCTGCCGACGCTGGAGGATGGCGGTCGGCTGCTGACGCAATCGCTCGCCATCCTGGAGTACCTCGAGGAAACCCGCCCGGAGCATCCGCTGCTGCCCAAGGAAGCCTTCGCGCGGGCGCGCGTGCGGTCGCTGTCGATGCTGGTCGCCTGCGAGATCCACCCGGTGAACAACCTGCGCGTGCTGCAATACCTGAAGAAATCGCTCGGGCAATCCGAGGAGCAGGTGAACGCGTGGTACCGCCACTGGATCGCCGACGGCCTGGCCAAGCTGGAAGCCGAGCTCGCGCGGCCGGGCGCCGGAACCGGCACTTTTTCGCATGGTGTGGCGCCGACCATGGCCGACTGCTGCCTGGTGCCGCAGGTCTTCAACGCGCAGCGCTATCAGTGCGACACTACGCCCTACCCGACGGTGATGCGCGTGTTCGCCGAATGCATGAAGCTCGAGGCCTTCGACCGCGCGCAGCCCTCGAAACAACCCGACGCGGAGTGAAGCGATGAAGCGAGCCAAGGCAGCCCCGCAGATGGAGGTCACCGGCTACCGCCGGCCCTTCCCCGGCACGCAGCCGGAGTACCTGTTCCCGATGTACGCCTCGACGGTGAAGCGCGCGCCGACGCGGCCGCTGGTGATCCTGCCGCACACCCTGTCGGAGCTCACCGGCCCGGTGTTCGGCCATGACGACCTGCGCCCCGAGGACCACGACCTCACCCGCCAGCACAAGGGCGAGCCGATCGGCGAGCGCATCATCGTCAGCGGCCGCGTGCTGGACGAAAACGCGCGTCCGGTGCCGCACGCGCTGGTGGAGATCTGGCAGGCGAACTCGGCCGGCCGCTATCCGCACAAGGTGGACCAGCACGACGCGCCCATGGACCCCAACTTCACCGGCGCCGGGCGCTGCCTGACCGACGCCGAGGGCCGCTACCGTTTCGTCACCATCCGGCCGGGCGAGTATCCCTGGGGCAACCACTACAACGCCTGGCGGCCGGCGCACATCCACTTCTCGCTGTTCGGCCAGGCCTTCGCGCAGCGCCTGGTGACACAGATGTACTTCCCCGGCGACCCGCTGCTCGCGTTCGACCCGATGTACAACTGCGTGCCGGACGAGCGCGCCCGCCAGCGCCTGATCTCCGTGCTGGACTGGGAGACCACCATCCCGCAGATCGCGCTCGGATACCGCTTCGACATCATCCTGCGCGGGCCCCAGGAAACGCCGATGGAGAACAAGCGATGAGCCTGCAAGCCACCACCTCGCAGACGGTCGGCCCGTACCTGCACATTGGCCTCACCTGGCTGATCACCGAGAACCTCGCGCCCAGGGGCGTACCGGGCGAGCGCGTCCTGATCCAGGGCCGCGTGCTCGACGGCGACGGCCTGCCGGTGAACGACGCGCTGGTCGAGATCTGGCAGGCCAATGCCGCCGGCAAGTACGCCCATTCGCGCGACCGGCAGGCGAAGCCCCTGGCGGACGGTTTCCGCGGCTTCGGCCGCTCGGCCACCAACAAGGACGGCGCGTTCCGCTTCCGCACCATCAAGCCCGGGCCGGTGCCGGGGCCCGGCGGCAAGCTGCAGGCGCCGCACATCGCGGTGAACGTGTTCATGCGCGGGCAGCTGAAGCAGCTCGTGAGCCGGATCTATTTTCCGGGCGAAGCCGCGAACGCGAAGGACCCGGTGCTGGCGCTCGTTCCGGCCGACCGGCGCGCGACGCTGGTCGCCCGGGCCGTGAAGCCCGGGGTGCTGGAGTGGAACGTGATCCTGCAGGGCAAGGGCGAGACGGTCTTCTTCGACTGGTAATCCGGCTCCCGGGACGCGGCGCGTGAGCAAGGTCAGGCCGGTCAGGCGCTCCGACGACCGGATACTCGTCTCGGACATGCACGAGTTCGAGCGCGGCGAGCGCGGCCGGCCCGACCTCGGCACGGTGCGCGAATCCGGGCGCGACATCCCGGTCTACCGCGAATGCGACGTGCTGGTGGTGGGCGGCGGCCCCTCGGGCACCGCGGCCGCCGTCGCCGCCGCGCGCCTGGGCGCCGACGTGATCCTGCTGGAGCGCTACAACCACCTGGGCGGCCTGTCGACCGGCGGCCTGGTGATCTGGATCGACCGCATGACCGACTGGGAAGGCCGGCCGGTGATCCGCGGCTTCGCCGAGGAACTGCTCGGGCGCCTGCCGCCCGATGCCATCGCCGGTCCCGGCGCCGGGGAATGGGGTTCGCGGGATGCCGCCCGCGCCTCGCACTGGGCGCAACGCACCGCCGCGTTCCACGGCATCGTCACGTGGTCCCCGACCATCGACCCGGAGCGCCTGAAGCTGCTGTCGCAGGAGATCGTGCTGGAGGCGGGCGCGCGCCTCGCGTTCCACGCCTGGGCGGCGCTGCCGCTGATGGAGGAGGGCGTGGCACGCGGCGCCATCTTCGAGGGCAAGGGCGGCCGCCAGGCCATCCGCGCGAAGGTGGTGGTGGACGCCACCGGCGACGGCGACCTGTTCGCGCGCGGCGGCGCCGCGTTCGAGTCGGACATCGAATCGGACGACATCCACCACTGCATGAACACCGCGTGGCTGTTCGGCGGCGTGGACATGGCGCGCTGGATCGCGTTCCGCACCAGTCAGCCGGAACAGTTCGCGCAGTTCATGGCGCGCGGCCGCGAAGCGCTGGGCGCCTTCGAGCGCCCCTTCGTGTCCTGGCGCAACGACGTCGCCCTGTACATGGGGCCGCGCCAGTCGGGGTTCTCGGCCCTGGACGTGGACGACCAGACCGAGGTGGAAGTCCGCTCGCACCGCCTGATGGGCACGCACCTGGATTTCTACCGCGCCCATGCCCCCGGCTTCGAGAACGCGTACCTGATGCTCTCGGTGCCGCAGCTGGGCGTGCGCCATTCGCGCCGGCTGGTGGGGGTGAAGAAGATGCTGCGCGCGCACTGGCCCACGGCGCAGGTGTTCGACGACGAGATCGGCGTCACGCCGAGCGTGTCGCCCAAGTTCCCCAACATCTCGATCCCCTACGGCTGCCTGGTGCCGGAGAAGCTGGATGGCCTCGTCGCCTGCGGCCGACACATCTCCTGCGACCCCAACAGCCACGGCTTCATGCGCGAGATCCCGCAATGCTGGATCACCGGGCAGGCCGCGGGCGCCGCCGCCGCCATCGCCGCCAACCGCGGCATCGCGCCGCGCGCGGTGGATATCGCCGAGCTCCAGGCCACGCTGCTGGGCCAAGGCGTGTACCTGCGCGCGCGGGATGCCGCGCGCGTGGGCAACGTGGGACCCGTCCCCACGGCCAAGGCCGTCTAGAATCCGCAACTTCCGACGAGTTGGAGAGACCGATGTCCGCACGCACCCAACCCCCGTTCCGCGCCGACCACGTCGGCAGCTTCCTGCGGCCCAAGTACCTGCTGGAGGCGCGCGACAAGAAGGCGAAAGGCGAGATCAGCGCCGCTGAACTCCGCAAGGTCGAGGACCAGGCCATCGCCGAGATCGTGAAGTTCCAGGAGGACGTCGGCCTCGAGGCGATCACCGACGGCGAGTTCCGCCGCACCTATTTCCACATCGACTTCCTGGAGCAGCTGGGCGGAGTCAAGACCGACATCCCGGTGCTCATCAAGAAGCCCGACGGCAGCGAAGAGCTCGCCCCCCCGGTGATCCGCGTCATCGACAAGGTGCGCCACGCCCGGGACATCCAGCTCGCGGACCTGCAGTACCTGAAGTCCTGCACCAAGAGGACCGCGAAGGTCACGATTCCCTCGCCCACCATGCTGCATTTCCGCGGCGGCCGCGCCGGCATCGACAAGAAGGCCTACCCGGAGCTGGAGCCCGATTTCTATGAGGACGTGGCGAAGGCCTACGGCGACGAGCTGGCGTCGCTGTCGAAGGCGGGCTGCAACTACGTGCAGATGGACGACACCAACCTCGCCTACCTGTGCGACGACAAGATGCGCGAGGCCGCCAAGGCCCGCGGCGACGACCCGAACGAGCTGCCGCACCGCTACGCCAAGTTCGTCAACCGCGTCGCGGCGAGGAAGCCCGCCGGCATGACCCTCGCGGTGCACCTGTGCCGCGGCAACTTCCAGAGCACTTGGGCGGCGCAGGGCGGCTACGAGCCGGTGGCCGAGGCGCTGCTGTCGGAGATGAACGTGGACGCGTACTTCCTGGAGTACGACGACGCGCGCTCGGGCGACTTCAAGCCGCTGCGCTTCCTGCCCAAGGGCAAGATCGTGGTGCTCGGGCTGGTGACCACGAAGCTGGGCGAGCTGGAGAAGAAGGACGACCTCAAGCGCCGCATCGACGAGGCGGCGAAGTACGCGCCGCTGGAGCAGCTGGCGTTGAGCCCCCAGTGCGGCTTCTCCAGCACGGTGCACGGCAACAAAATCGCGGTCGAGGCCCAGCGCGCCAAGCTGCGCCTGGTGATCGAGACCGCCGAGGAAGTCTGGGGCGGAAAGTAACCATGAAGACGCAGGTCGGCATCATCGGTGCCGGCCCCGCGGGGCTCATGCTCGCGCACCTGCTGCGCCTCGCGGGCATCGAGTCCGTGGTGCTGGAGAGCCGCAGCCGCAAGGACATCGAGGAGACCATCCGCGCAGGCGTCCTCGAGCAGGGCACCGTGGACCTGATGGTCGAGACCGGCGTCGGCGAGCGCTTGCAGCGCGAAGGCTTCTTCCACGAGGGCATCATCCTGCGCTTCGACGGCCGCGACGAGCGCATCGACTTCCCGGCGCTCACCGGCGGCAAGAAGGTCACGGTCTACGCGCAACACGAGGTCATCAAGGACCTGGTGAAGGCGCGCCTCGATTCCGCGGGCGCGCTGCTGTTCGAGGTCAAGGACGTGAGCGTCTACGACCTCGCCACCGACCAACCGAAGATCCGGTACCGGCACGGCGACCAGGTCACCGAGCTCGCCTGCGATTTCATCGCCGGCTGCGACGGCACCCAGGGCATTTCCCGGCGCGCCATTCCGCACGGCGTGCTGACCGTGTTCGAGAAGATCTATCCCTTCGCCTGGTACGGCATCCTGTGCAAGGCGCCGCCCTCGTCCGACGAGCTGATCTACGCGCTGCACGAGCGCGGCTTCGCGCTGGTGAGCACGCGCTCGCCGGAGATCCAGCGCATGTACCTGCAGGTGGACCCGGGCGACAAGGTGGAGAACTGGTCGGACGACCGTACCTGGGAGGAGTTCAGGAAGCGCCTCGCGACCCGCGACGGCTGGGCGCCGAAGGAGGGCCCGATCTTCCACAAGAGCGTCATCGGCATGCGCAGCTTCGTGGTCGAGCCGATGCAGTACGGGCGCCTCTACCTCGCCGGCGACGCGGCGCACGTGGTGCCGCCCACCGGCGCCAAGGGCCTCAACCTCGCGGTCGGCGACGTCAAGGTGCTGGCGCGCGCCTTCGAGGCACACTACAAGAAGAAGGATGACACCCTGCTGGGCCAGTACTCCGAGATCGCGCTGCGGCGGATCTGGAAGGCGCAGCGTTTTTCGTGGTGGATGACCTCCATGCTGCACCGCTTCCCTGGCGCCGACACCTTTCAGCACCGCGTGCAGGTCGCCGAACTCGATTACGTCACCGGATCGCGCGCCGCGTCCGCATCCCTGGCCGAGAACTACGTCGGCCTGCCGATGGCCTAGGGGATTGCGTGCTGCAGAACGCGTTCCAGGACGAGGCCTGCGCGGAGCTCTTCAGCGATGCGCGGCTGCTCGCCGCCATGGCGCTCTTCGAAGGCGCACTGGCCGGGGCTTCGGCCAAGGCCGGCATCGTTTCCGCGGCGGACGCGAAGACCATCGCGCAGGTCTGCGCCGGAGCAAAGTTCGACGCCGCCGCCCTCGCGCGCGACGCCCGTCGCGCGGGCACCCTGGCAATTCCCTTCGTCAAGAGCCTGACCGCGCAGGTGGCGTCAGTGTCGCCGGAGGCGGCGCGCTGGGTGCACTTCGGCGCCACCAGCCAGGACGTCATCGACACCGCGGTCGTGCTGTGCCTGAAGGAAAGCTCGGCGCGCGTCATCGCACTCTCCAGGCGGGTCGGCAATGCGGCGGCCGCGCTCGCAAGGACGCACGGCGGCACGCCGACGGTCGCGCGCACGCTGCTGCAACCCGCGGTTCCGGTTCCGTTCGGCTGGAAGGCCGCGGTGTGGCTCTCCCTCGTCGGCAGCTGCCATGCCGCTTTCGCCCGCGCGGCGCGCGACTCGCAGGTGCTGCAGTTCGGCGGCGCCGGTGGCACGCTCGCGGCCTACGGCGCGAAGGGCGACGCCATCGCAAGTTCGCTCGCAACCGGCCTCGACCTCGCCCTCGCGCCCATCACCTGGCACAGCGCGCGCGACGGCTTCGCGCGGCTCGGTTCCGAAGCGGCGCTCCTCGCCGGCGCCGCCGGCAAGATCGCCCGCGACGTGTCACTCCTCATGCAACCCGAGGTCGGCGAAGCCTTCGAGCCCGAGGGCGAAGGCAAGGGCGGCTCCTCGGCCATGCCGCACAAGCGCAATCCCGTGGGCTGCCTCGCCGCGCTGGAAGCCGCGCAGCGCGTGCCGGGGCTCGCGGCGACGCTGGTCGCGCAGCTCGCCCCGGAGCATGAGCGCGGCCTGGGCCATTGGCAAAGCCAGTGGTACACGCTGCGCGACCTTTTCTGCTCGACCGCCAGCGCGCTCGCCGCGATGGCCGAGGTGCTGGAAGGCCTGCGCGTGGACCCGGCCGCGATGCAGGCCAACTTCGACCGCAGCCGGGGCCTGGTGTACTCGGAAGCGGTTTCCATCCGCCTGTCTGCGGCGCTCGGCAAGGCCGCCGCGCACACGCTCACTGAGAAGCTCTGCGCGGAGGCGGTGCGGCAAGGAATCACGCTGCGCGAGGCACTGGACCGCGACGCCGAAGCCGCGAAGATCATTCCCGAATCCGAGCGCGCCGAGTTGTTCGACCCGAAGTCCGGCTACGGCTCTGCGCAGGCCATGATCGACCGCGCGCTCGCGCTTTGGCAATCCCAATCCGCCTGATCCACTCCTGAGGTTCTTCCATGCCATTCGCACAAGCTGACGGCGCCCGCCTGTTCTGGCGCTGCGATGGGCGCGACGACCGCCCCACTCTCCTGCTCGCCAACTCCATCGGCTGCGACCACGCACTCTGGGACCCGGTGGTCCCGGCGCTGGCGCGGCGCTTCCGCGTCATCCGCTACGACATGCGTGGCCATGGCGCCTCCGACGCGCCGCAGGCCGAGTACACGATGGAGCGCCTCGGCCGGGACGCGCTGGCGGTCGCCGATGCGGCCGGAGCCAAGCGCTTCCACTTCGCCGGGATTTCGCTGGGCGGCATGGTGGGCATGTGGCTGGGCGCGAACGCGGCCGACCGCCTCGAGCGCCTGATCCTGTCCAACACTTCGCCGTACTTCGGGCCGGAGGCCTGGGCGCAGCGCATTGGGCTGGTGAAGCAGGGCGGCATGGCGGCCATCGTGGACATGGTGATGGGGCGCTTTTTCTCGCCCGCGTTCATGGAACGGGGGGACGAGCGATACCTGACCGTCCGGCGCGGATTCCTCTCCACCGACCCCGGCGGCTACATCGGCTGCGGCGCGGCGATCCGGGACATGGACCAGCGCGCTTCGCTTTCCAGGATCAAGGCGCCCACGCTGGTGGTCGTTGGCAAGCGCGACCTGGCGACCACGCCGGAGACGGGTCAGGCGATCGCGAAGGCGCTGCCCGGTGCGCAATACGTCGAGCTGCCCTGCGCCCACCTGCCGCCGCCCGAATGCCCCGATGCCTACGTAGACGCCATCTGCAGCTTCCTGCTTCCCGCCGGATCCGACTCGGAGAAAGCCCGCTACGACGCGGGCCTTGCGCGCCGCAAGGAAGTGCTGGGGGCGAAGTACGTCGAGGCGCGCCTCGCCAATCGGCATTCGTTCACCGACGAGTTCCAGGCGCTCATCACGCGCTACGCCTGGGGCGAGATGTGGACGCGGCCGGTGTTCGACGACCGCACCCGGCGCCTGCTGGTGCTGGCGATGCTGGCTTCGCTCAAGAGCTGGGAGGAATTCGAGCTGCACGCCCGCGCCGGGCTCGCGCGCGAACTGTCGGACACGGATCTCAAGGAAATGCTGATGCTGGTGGCGATCTACGCCGGCGTGCCGGTGGCGAACACCGCCTTCGCCCAGGCGCGTAGGCTGATCGAGGAGGCGGGCCGCTGAGGGGCGCCCGATGTAACCGATCGATTACATCGGGACAGCATCCGTCGGCCCGTTTCAAGAGCGCCCGGTGGCTCCCCGGCTCGCGAGCCAGACTCCCCCAAGCGCCAGCATGGCGCCGGCGAGGTGATAGCCGCGCATCGCCTCGCCGAGCAGCAGCCACGAGTACGCCTGGTAGGCACCGTACCCCGGCAGAAGCCCCACGATCAGTGCCGCCGCGAGCGCGCGCCACTCAAACGGCGGGCTGCGCGCGACTACGACCTTCGCGAGCGTGAGCGGCGCGAGTACCAGCACCCCCCGCGAATGCGGCCGCCGCTCCGGCCACCTGCGCCGTGCGCACCCAGCAGCAGCAGCAGGTCGCGCCACTCGGCCAACGTCTCGGCGCGGCGGTGCCATAGCATCGCGCCGCCTGCACGTTCGGATCGGGGATCACGAGCGTGAAGTTTGCCAACGATCGACATGCGGCGAAACCACCTGGCGGACAGCGTTGGACCCATGGCGAGCATCATCCAAACTACGAAGCGCATTCCCGCGGCCATCGGTTCCGGGGATCGGGCGCGCTTGATCTGCATCAAGCACCTGCCCCTGCGGTGGCCTACAGTGCACGGTACTTGGAGGATGTGCGTGGATCGATGTCAGCCATCCGCATAGCTCATTTCTGCCGGCGTTCTCGCGCTCGCCGCAGCCCGCGCCGCGCCGAATTTGCCATCGTCGTCCTGCTCGCCTGGGCCCAGGTGCCGATTGCGCACGCGCAAGACCTTGGCGAGGCGCTCACCGGCGGCAGGTTCTCGGTCGACCTGCGCTACCGCTTCGAGGCGGTGGATCAGGCGAACGCGCTGCGCAACGCCCGGGCTTGGACCTTGCGCGGGCGCGGTGGCTACGAGACCGGCGCCTGGCACGGGTTCTCCGCGATGCTCGAGGCCGAGGCAGTGGTCGCGGTCGGCAACGACCGCTACAACAGCACGGTGAACGGCAAGACCGGCTACTCGGTCGTCGCCGACCCCGAGGACGCGGAAATCAACCAGGCCTGGCTGCGCTACGGCGGTCTGCCCGGGACGCGCGTTACCTATGGGCGCCAGCGCCTCATGCTCGACAACCAGCGCTTCATCGGCGCGGTCGGCTGGCGCCAGAACGAGCAGACTTTCGACGCGCTGTGGGTGGTCAACGAGTCGCTGCCGTACACGCGGCTTACCGCAGGCTATGTCTACAACGTCAACCGCGTCTTCGGCGACAAGAGCGCGGTGGGGAACTTCAAGTCCGCCTCGCCCATCGTACATGCGAGCTACAAGGGCTTCGCCGCGGGCGAGCTCTCCGGCTACGGGTACCTGCTGGATTTCCCGAACACGGCGGCGAACTCGACACGCACCTGGGGCCTGCGCTTCAAGGGCGCGACGGACGCGCGCAAGGACCTGAAGCTGCTCTATGCCGCCGAGTACGCGTCGCAGCACGACTGGCGCGACAACCCGCGCCGGACACGCGTCAGGTACCACTTCCTTGAAGGCGGCGTGGCGCTGAAGGGGGTGGAGGTGAAACTCGGCCACGAGACACTGGGCAGCGACGGCACCAACGCCTTCCAGACCCCGCTCGCGACGCTGCACGCCTTCAACGGCTGGGCCGACCAGTTTCTCGCCACGCCGGCGACAGGGCTGCGCGACACGCATCTGAAAGCGGGCGCGACGGTGGCGGGCGTCCGGCTGGACGCGATCGTCCACCGCTTCCGCGCCGACCGTGGCGGCGCCCGCTACGGCAGCGAATGGGATCTCCAGGCGGTGCTGCAGTACCGCAAACATTACGCCGTCGGCATCAAGTACGCTTCCTACGACGCGAAGTCCTTCTCGGTGGACACCGACAAGCTGTGGCTCTGGGTGGAAGCGAAGTTCTGAGCGCGTCCATGGCGCGCGACGATGAGCGCTACCGCACCATCCGGCGCGGCTCGCTTTCGAAGATCAAGGCGCCCGCCCTGGTTCCTCGTTGAAGCGCAGGGAGAAGTTCGAGCTGCACGCCCGCGCCGGCCTCGCGCGCGAGCTGTCGGACACCGACCTCAAGAAAATGCTGATGCTGGTGGCGATCTACGCCGGCGCGCCGGTGGCCAACACCGCCTTCGCCCAGGCGCGCAGGCTGATCGAGGAAGCGGCCCGCTGAGAGGCGCCCGATGTAACCGATCGGTTACATCCGCCCTGCCTCAGCCGCCCAGCCCCTTTGCCAGGTAGCGCTCGGCGATGGCGCAATGCGCCGCCACGCCGCGCGCCAGCACCGATTCGTTCAGCACCATCTTGTTGGAATGGCAGGGACAGGCGCTCTGCCACGCCTGGCCTTCCGGGCACACGCCCAGGAACACCATCGCCCCCGGCACCCGCTGCAGGACGTAGGAGAAATCCTCCGCGCCCATCACCGGCGCCTTCATGTCCTGCCAGGCGTCCTTGCCGAAGGTGGCGCCGATCGAGGCCGCGGCATGCGCGACCGCCTTCGCGTCGCACACCGTGACCGGGAACCCGAGCACGATCTCCGCCTCGGCCTCGCAGCCGTGCGCGCGGGCGATGTTCTGCGCCACCCGCGCGATGCCCTCGTGCGCCGCCTTGCGCGATTCCTCCGAAAGAGACCGCACCGTGCCCAGCAGGCGCGCGGTTTCCGGGATCACGTTGTCCGTGGAGCCGGCCTCGATCTTGCCGAAGGTGATTACCACCGGGTCGAAGATGTCGATGCGGCGCGTGACGAACACCTGCAGCGCGGTGACGATCTCGCAGGCCACCGGGATGGGATCGACCGCGTGGTGCGGCATGGAGGCGTGGCCGCCCTTGCCCTTCACCGAGATGTAGATCTCGTCGGCCGAGGCCATCATCGGCCCAGCCTTGGCGGTGAACACGCCCGCGGGCGCGTTGGGGATGATGTGCAAGGCGAACGCGGCGTCCGGCGCCGGGTTGTCGAGGAGGCCGTCGTCGATCATCTTCTTCGCCCCGTGCCAGCCCTCTTCGCCGGGCTGGAACATGAAGAGCACGGTGCCGGCGAGCGCCTCGCGCCGCGCGCACAGCGCCTTCGCCGCCGAGGCGAGCATCGCGGTGTGGGTGTCGTGCCCGCAGGCGTGCATGGTGTTGGCGATCTTCGAGCGGAACGGCAGCCCGGTGTCCTCGGGCATGGGCAGCGCGTCCATGTCGCCGCGCAGGAGCACCGTGCGCCCGGGCTTGGCGCCGCGCAGCACGGCGATGGCGCCACTGGAGGACGGGCCCTGCTTCCATTCCAGCGGCAGGCCGGCCAGCGCCGCCTTCACCTTGGCGAGCGTCTTGGGCGTCTCCAGGCCCAGTTCCGGTTCCTCGTGGATCGCGCGCCGCAGCGCCACCGTGTCCGGCTGAAGCGATTCCGCCAGCGCGCGCCAGCCCGAGGAATCCATCGCGATGTCGTTCATGCCTTTCTCCTGAACAATGCCTTGATCGTGTCCGGAATGGTCTCGCCCTTCATCGGGGTGCTCGGCCCGTCGGCGAAGCGCCCCCAGACGCGGGTCTCGCTGCCCGAGGCGAGCGCGATGCCGTCGGCCCGCAGGATCTCATGCTTCACGACAAAGGACTTGCCGCCGAAGCGCGCGATGGTCGAGCGCACCTCGCAGCGGTCGGCCTGCTCGGCGGGGAACTTGAACTGGCAGTCCGCCGAGACCAGGGGCATGGCGAGGTGCTCGGCGCGGAAGCGCTTTGCGGTGTAGCCCACCGACTCGAAGAACGCCCAGGTCGCCGAGTCCATCCAGCGGAAGTAGGTCGGGTAGAAGATGATGCCGGCGGGATCGCAGTCGCCCCAGTGCACCTGGCAGGGGAAGACCCCGGTGATCGATTCGAAGGCGGTTTCGGTGCTCATGAGCGGTTCCGGAAGGAGGGGCATTATAAGACCTAAGGGTTTGACAGATCAGGGGTTCGTGGGCAGAATCCCGCCTCGCGCCGATTTGAAGTTCAGCTTGCGGGCGCCGCACTGCCGGAAGGCAGGGACAAAGAAATCCAGCTAAAGAGACGCGCCAACGCCCGTTTCTGCCGCCAAGCTGAACGGGCGTTTTGTTTTCCGGGTTCCGATGACCGATCGCACCGCCACGCTGCAGTCCCTGCTCGCCGAGAGGATCCTGGTCCTCGACGGCGCCATGGGGACCATGATCCAGCGCGAGCGGCTGACGGAAGAGCAGTTCCGCGGCGAGCGCTTCCGCGACTGGCCGAGCGACCTGCGCGGCAACAACGACCTCCTGTCGCTCACCCGGCCGGAGCTCATCCGCCGCATCCACGACGAGTACCTCGCGGCCGGCGCCGACATCATCTCCTGCAACACCTTCAATTCCACCGCGATCTCGCTCGCGGACTACGGCATGGAGGAGATCGCCTACGAGCTGAACCTCGCGGCGGCGAAGCTGGCGGTGGCGGCGGCGCGCGAGTGGACGGCGCGCGAACCGTCGCGGCCGCGCTTCGTGGCCGGCCCGCTGGGCCCGACGACCAAGACCGCGTCCATCTCGCCGGACGTCAACGACCCGGGCTTCCGCAACGTGAGCTTCGACCAGCTGGTCGCGGCCTACCGCGACGCGCTGCGCGGCCTGCTGGATGGCGGCGTGGACATCGTGCTGGTGGAGACCATCTTCGACACCCTGAACGCGAAGGCCGCGCTGTTCGCCATCGAGGCCGAGTTCGATGAACGCGGCGGGCGCTGGCCGGTGATCGTCTCGGGCACCATCACCGATGCCTCGGGCCGCACGCTCTCGGGGCAGACCGCGGAGGCGTTCTACAACTCCATCCGCCACGCGCGCCCGCTCGCGGTCGGCCTCAACTGCGCGCTGGGCGCGCGCGAGCTCAGGCCCTACGTCGAGGAGCTGTCGGGCCTCGCCGAGGCCTTCCTGTCCTGCTACCCGAACGCCGGGCTGCCCAACGCCTTCGGCGAGTACGACGACACGCCTGAGTCCATGGCCTCGCAGATGGGCGAGTGGGCGCGCTCGGGGTTCCTGAACATCGCCGGCGGCTGCTGCGGCACTGCCCCGGAGCACATCCGCGCCATCGCCGAGGCGGTGCGCGGCGTGAAGCCGCGCGCGATCCCGTCGAAGCCGCGGATGCTGCGCCTCGCGGGCCTGGAGCCGTTCAACGTCGGCCCGGATTCCCTGTTCGTCAACGTCGGCGAGCGCACCAACGTCACCGGGTCGAAGGCCTTCGCGCGCCTGATCCTCGCCGGGCAGTACGCCGAGGCGCTGGCGGTGGCACGCCAGCAGGTGGAGAACGGCGCCCAGGTGATCGACGTCAACATGGACGAGGCGATGCTGGATTCGGAGAAGGCGATGACCACCTTCCTCAGCCTCGCCGCCTGCGAGCCGGACATCGCGCGCGTGCCGGTGATGGTGGATTCCTCCAAGTGGAGCGTGATCGAGGCGGGCCTGAAGTGCCTGCAGGGCAAGGGCATCGTCAACTCCATCAGCCTGAAGGAGGGCGAGGCGGAATTCCTGCGCCAGGCGCGCCTGGTGCGCCGCTACGGCGCGGCGGTGATCGTGATGGCCTTCGACGAGCAGGGCCAGGCCGACACCCTCGAGCGGCGCATCCAGATCTGCCGCCGCGCCTGGGACCTGCTGACGACACAGGCCGGGTTCCCGGCCGAGGACATCATCTTCGACCCCAACATCTTCGCGGTGGCCACCGGGCTGGAGGAGCACGCCCGCTACGGCATCGATTTCCTCGAGGCGGCGAGGTGGATCAGGGCGAATCTCCCGGGCGCGCAGGTCTCGGGCGGGGTGTCCAACTTCTCGTTCTCCTTCCGCGGCAACGACCCGGTGCGCGAGGCGATGCACACCGCGTTCCTCTACCACGCGGTGCAGGCCGGCATGACCATGGGCATCGTCAACGCCGGCCAGCTGGGCGTGTACGAGAAGCTGGAGCCGGAGCTGCGCGAGCGCGTCGAGGACGTGATCTTCGACCGCCGGCCGGACGCCACCGAGCGCCTGATCGAGATCGCAGGCAGCGTCAAGGGCGGCGCCAGGGCGGCGCGCGAGGACGACGCCTGGCGGCGCGGCACGGTCGAGGAGCGCCTCGCCCACGCCCTCGTGAACGGCATCACCTCGCACGTCATCGAGGACACCGAGGAGGCGCGCCGGGCCTATGCCAGGCCGATCGAGGTCATCGAGGGGCCGCTCATGGACGGCATGAACGTGGTTGGCGACCTGTTCGGCGCCGGCAAGATGTTCCTGCCGCAGGTGGTGAAGTCGGCGCGCGTCATGAAACAGGCGGTGGCGCACCTCATCCCCTACATCGAGGAGGAGAAGCGCCGCACCGGCGAATCCGGCAAGGCCAAGGGCAAGGTGGTGATCGCCACGGTGAAGGGCGACGTGCACGACATCGGCAAGAACATCGTGGCGGTGGTGCTCCAGTGCAACAACTACGACATCGTGAACCTCGGCGTGATGGTGCCGGCGCAGAAGATCCTGGAAACGGCGCGCGCGGAGAATGCCGACGCCATCGGCCTGTCGGGCCTGATCACGCCCTCGCTGGAGGAAATGGCGCATGTGGCCAAGGAGATGCAGCGCCAGGGCTTCACCATCCCGCTGCTCATCGGCGGGGCGACCACCTCGCGCGCCCATACCGCGGTGAAGATTGCGCCCAACTACGCCGGCCCCGTCGTCTACGTGCCCGATGCCTCGCGCTCGGTCGGCGTGGCGCAGAACCTGCTGTCGGTGGAGAACCGGGAAGCGTACATCGCCACTGTGCGTGCCGACTACGACCGCGTGCGCGCCCAGCACGCGCAGAAGAAGGGGCCCGGCCCACTGCATCCGCTCGCGGAAGCGCGGCGCCGCGGCGCGAAGACTGACTGGAAGGCGTATCGCCCGCCGGCACCGGTGAAATCGGGCCTCACGGTGCTGCGCGACTATCCGCTGGAGAAGCTGGTGCCCTACATCGACTGGGGCCCCTTCTTCCAGGCCTGGGAGCTGTCCGGCCCGTTCCCGAAGATCCTCGAGGACCCGGTGGTGGGCGAGGCGGCGAGGAAGCTGTTCGCGGAGGCGCGCGAGTTCCTCGACCGCGTGGTGAGGGAGAAGTGGATCCGCGCCAACGGCGTGTTCGGCCTTTATCCGGCGGCGCAGGTGAACGGCGACGACGTGGAGATCTACAAGGATGAAAAGCGCGACGCCACGGCCTTCGTCTGGCACAACCTGCGCCAGCAGAACCACAAGCCCGAGGGCAACCCGAACCTGTGCCTGGCGGACTTCGTCGCGCCGAAGGCATCCGGCGTCCCGGACTGGATCGGCGCCTTCGCGGTGAGCGCGGGCGGCTTCGAGGCGCGCCTGGCGGCCTACGAGCGCGCCCATGACGACTACAACGCCATCATGCTCAAGGTGCTGGCCGACCGGCTGGCGGAGGCCTTTGCGGAACACCTGCACGAGCGCGTGCGGCGCGAGTTCTGGGGCTATGCGCCGGAAGAAAGGCTCTCGGGCGAGGAGCTGATCCGCGAGGCCTACCGCGGCATCCGCCCGGCGCCGGGCTACCCCGCCTGCCCGGACCACACCGAGAAGGGCGGCCTGTTCGCGCTGCTCCAGGCCGAAGCCAACGCCGGCATGCAGCTCACCGAGTCCTTCGCCATGCTGCCGGCCTCGGCAGTCTCGGGCTTTTACCTGTCGCACCCGGATGCGACCTATTTCGCGGTCGGCAAGGTGGGCCGCGACCAGGTCGAGGACTATGCGCGCCGCAAGCGCATGCGCGTCGAGGATGCGGAACGCTGGCTCGCGCCGAACCTCGCCTACGAGCCGGCCGATATAATTTCCGCCGTCTCAACCTGACAGGAACGCGAAACCACCATGGGCAAGGGCGACAAGCGCACGCGCAAGGGCAAGATCTACAAGGGCAGCTACGGCAAGACGCGCCCGGGGCGCGTCAAGGCGAAGAAGAAGAAGGGCTAGGCGCCGACCAGCTCGACGTAGTCCGCCAGCGGGCGCTCGCGCAGCGCGCGCGCCAGGACCGGGAGATGGTCCCGGTCGGGAACCACCAGCAGCACGCCGGCGGGCCGTTGCGCGCGCAGCAGGCGCACCAGCGCCACCTGCAACTCCACCCGCGCGGTGCAGCAGGGGCAGCCTGCCAGCGCCAGCACCGCCCAGCCTTCGCGGCGCGCGCCGGGATCGCTCACCGGCTGGAGCGGGACCCGCAGATCAGCTTTCCTCGCGCCGGCCGACCGCCAGGCCCAGCGCCTTCAGCTTGCGGTACAGGTGGGTGCGCTCCAGGCCCGAGTGCTCCGCGACGCGCGACATGCTGCCGTTCTCGCGCGCGAGCAGGTTCTCGAAGTACAGCCGCTCGAAGGCCTCGCGCGCCTCGCGATAGGGGCGGTCGAGCGCGATCTCGGGCGGCGCAGCCGGCCCGGCGTGCGCCGCGAGCACGCGATCGACTTCGGCCAGCCCGATCTCCTCCTCCAGCGCGCCGAGCGCGAGGTTGCGCACCACGCTCTCCAGTTCCGCGAGATTGCCCGGCCAGGCATGGTGGCGCAGCGCGTTCAGCGCCGCGACCGACAGCCGGCGCGGCGGGCAGGCGCGCGCCTCCACCAGCTGCGCGAGGATCAGGCCGGCCAGGTCTGGCACGTCCTCCGCGAACTCGCGCAGCGCGGGGAGCTTGAGCACCAGCTCCGAGAGCCGGGCAAGCAGCGCGGCGTCGAACTCGTGCTTCTCGGCGAGCGTGCGCGTGTCCACCGGCGAGAACGACACCAGCCGCGCTCGGTGCTTGTCGGCGCGGCCGAGGAAAAACTCCAGGTTCTTCTGCTCGCCGCGCCCCAGCCGCGACAGGTCGCCCACGAACAGCACCCCGCCGCTGGCGCGCGCCAGCACCTCGGAGGACGCATCCGCCAGCAGGTCGACGCCCTCGAGGAACGGCGCCCCGGGCGCGGCCAGCAGCCGCGCGAACAGCTCCGGGCGGGTGCCGCGGTCCCCGCGCAGCAGCAGCGGCGCCGCGGACAGCGCGAGCTGCGCCAGGCGCTTGCGCGCCTCCGCCAGGGCCGGCGCGCGGCCCAGCGTCGCCAGCGACAGCTCGCGCGGCGCGAGCGCCTCCTGGTTGCGCAGCGCGCGCTTGACCGTGCCCAGCAGCCGCTGCAGCGCGATCGGCTTCTCCAGGTAATCCAGCGCGCCGATGCGCGTCGCCTCGACCGCAGTCTCGATGGTGCCGTGTCCCGACATCATCACCACCGGCATCGTCAGCTGGCCGTTGGCCGACCATTCCTTCAGCAGCGAAATGCCGTCGGTGTCCGGCATCCAGATGTCGAGCAGGACCAGGTCCGGCCGGCCGGCCTCGCGCGCCCGGCGCGCCTCCGCGGCGCTCTCGGCCAGGCGCACCTCGTGGCCCTCGTCGGCCAGGATCTCCAGCAGGAGCTCCCGGATGCCGACTTCGTCGTCCACTACGAGGATCTGCGCCATGGGCTCAGGCCGCCTTCAGCAGCACGCTGACCGCGGCGCCCTGCGCCGGCCGGTTCTCGATCGCCACCTCGCCGTGGTGCTCGTCGACGATCTTCTTCACGATCGCGAGGCCGAGGCCGGTGCCGCGCGGCTTGGTCGTGACATAGGGCTCGAAGATACGCGCCATCATCGCCTCCGGGAAGCCGCCGCCATTGTCCGCCACGGTGAGCCGGACGCGGTCGCCGGCGGCCTCCGTGCGCACCTCGATCGCCGCACCCTCGCGCTTGTCCAGCGCGTCCTGCGCGTTCTGCACCAGGTTGTGCAGCACCTGGCGCATCTGCTGCGCGTCGGCGCGCACCGGCGGCAGGCCCGCGGCGAGGCTGCGCGCGATCGGCACCGGCGAGGTCTCGTACAGGGACAGCACCTCGGTCACCAGCGCGTTCAGGTCGAGCTGCGCCAGCGCCGGCGCCGGCAGCCGCGCGTAGTCGCGGAAGTCGTCCACCATGCTCTTCAGCGCCGCGACCTGGTTGACGATGGTGTGGATGCCGCGCCGGAGCACATCGGCGTCGGCGCCGGAGAGCTTGTCGGCGAGCTTCATCTCCAGGCGCTCGGCCGAGAGCTGGATCGGGGTAAGCGGGTTCTTGATCTCGTGCGCCAGGCGCCGCGCCACTTCGGCCCAGGCGGTGGCGCGCTGGGCCTGCAGCAGCTGCGTGATGTCGTCGAACACCAGCACGTAGCCGCCCTCGGGCGCCTTGGGCAGGGCCGCGCCGCGCGCGAGCAGCGTCTTGCCGGTGCCCTTCAGCTCCAGTTCCAGCTGCCAGACGCGGTCGGGCTCGGCGGCGAACCGCGCGCCCACCGGCGCGGCGAAGGAAGCGAGTATGGCCGGCCACTCCGCCAGCGGACGGCCGGCGCAGGCGGCGAGCTCGCCGCCCAGGATCGCGTGCGCGCCATGGTTGGCGATGGTCAGGCGCAGCGCGCCGTCGAACACCAGCACGCCGGTGGACAGGTTGGACAGGATGTTCTCCAGGCGCGCGCGCGCGGTCTCGAGCGCATCGCGGTTGGCCTCCAGCACGCGGCGCGCCTCGTCCAGCTGCCGGGTCATGGAGTTGAAGGACTCGGTGAGCACGCCCAGCTCGTCGCGGCTGGTCACCGGCGCGCGGCGGCTGAAGTCGCCGCGCGCCACCGCCTGGGTCGCCTGCGCCAGGTTCGCGAGCGGCTGCGACAGCCGGTCGGCAAGCAGCACCGCGAGCGCGATCGCCACCAGCAGCGCCATGGACAGCGCCAGGGTCAGCGTGACGATGTAGATCCGCTGCAGGCCCTGGCGCGACAGCGCCAGTTCCCGGTAGTCGCGGTAGGCCGCCTCCACCGCCTCGGCGCTGCGCGCGAACTGGTCCGGCACCGTCTGGCGAAGCTGCAGGTAGCGCGACTCCTCGGCAAGCGCGAAGCTCGCCAGCGGCACCACCACGCGCAGCGCGAGCGGCTTGCCGGCGGGCGCGTCCACCGCGCCGAAGCCGCGGCCGATGCGCGCCTGGCGCAGGTTCTGCGCCGAGGGCAGGTCCGGCACGAACTTGGACACGTCGCCGCTTGCGCTCGCGATCAGGCGCCCGCCGGCAGAAACCAGCACCGCGTCCTGCACCCCCGCCTGCTCGCGCAGGCGGTTGAGCACCAGCCCCTGCTGCGCCTGCGGCTGCTCGGAGAGCTCCAGCGCCATGGCGCGCGCCTTCATCTGCATCTCGCCCAGCATCTGGTCCAGGGCCGACTGGCCCAGGGTGAGCCCGCCCTCGAGCGCGGCGTCCACCTTGACGTCGAACCAGGACTCGATGCTCTTGGACAGGAACTGCACCGACACGGTGTACACCAGCGCGCCCGGGACGAGCGCCATGAGCGCGAACAGCACCATCAGGCGCAGGGTGAGCCGCGAGCCGAACACGCGCCCGCGCACCTTGCGCCACAGCGCCGCGAGCTGCCAGGCCGCCAGCACCGCCAGCAGCGCCGCCAGCGCGGCGTTGAGGCCCAGCAGCAGCGGGTAGTGCTGCGCGAACAGCGTCGTGTTCCCGCTCGCGGTCGCCAGCAGGAAGATAAGCACCCCGGCCAGCGCCGCGCCGATGAGCAGCAGCAGCTTCATCGGCCGTCCGCCTCCCGTCCGTCCCTTGCTTCCCGCCCGTCCCTGCCGTCCTTCGCCTCGCGCGGCTCCGCCCCCGCCACCTGGAAGGCAAAGCGCTTCCAGGGCGATTCCAGGGTCAGCTCGCGGCTGGTGAGCGCGCTCAGCTGGAACGGCTTGGGCAGCAGGTTGGTGTCCAGCCGCATGCGCACGGCCGCCTCGTAGCTGCCCTCGGGGAGCGGCGCGGCGCGGTCCACCACGGTCCAGTTGCGCACCCGCCGCAGCACCGCGAGGGCCTCCTGCAGGGTGGAGAAATTCTGCTGCAGCAGGCCGGTGGACAGGCGGTACTGCCTGGACAGCGCGTGGTAGGACAGGCGCAGCTGCATGCGCTTGGCCGCCGCCTTCTGGTCGAACCACCACCAGCGCGTGCGCGTGAGCTCGAACTCGACCGCGAAGTACAGCGGAACCCCGTTCGCCACCGCCTCCGCGAGCCGCGGATTGAAATCGAAGGCGAACTCGGCGCTGAGCGCGAGGCCCTCCTCGGCGCTCGCGAGGCGCGCTTCGCGCACCTCGATATCGTCGGCGCGCGCCAGCAGCGCCGCGCCGCACAGGGCGAGCGCCAGCAGGATCTTGGGGAGGACGGCGCCCGGCATCGCGCTCCGCGTCAGGCCGGCTTCTCTAGCAGCGCGAAGTGGAATCCGTCGTGCCCGGCGCCGGGCAGCAGCTGCGCCGCGCCGCCGTCGGCAAGCGGCAGGCGCCGCGCGCCGGGCGCGCGGGAGACGAACGCATCGACCACCGCGCCGTTCTCCATGCCGAACACCGAGCAGGTGACATACAGCAATTTACCACCCGGGGCGAGCACCCGCCAAAGCGCATCCAGGATGCGCGCCTGCCGCGCGGCGAAGGCCGCAGTGTCGGCGGGCCGGCGCAGCCACTTGATGTCCGGATGTCGCCGCACGATGCCCGAGGCGGAGCAGGGCACGTCCGCCAGGATGCGGTCGAACGGCGTGCCGTCCCACCAGGCGGCGGTCTCGGTGCAGTCGGCGGCGCGCACGTCCGCGGCCAGGCCGAGCCGCTCGAGCAGCTTCGTCACGTCGCGACAGCGCGCGGGATCGGCGTCCAGCGCCGTGAGCGCCACCTGCGCCGACTCCAGGATGTGCGCGGCCTTGCCGCCCGGCGCGGCGCACGCGTCCAGCACGCGCTGGCCGTCCTCCAGGTCCAGGTTCGGCGCCGCGCGCTGCGCGCCCGCATCCTGCACCGACACCAGGCCGTCGGCGTATCCCGGGAGCGTGGCCGAGGGCCGCGGCTTCTCCAGCAGCAGCGCAGCCGGACCGACGCGTCGCGACTCGATGCCCTCGGCCGCGAGCCGTTCCTGGTAGGCCTCGGTCGTGATGCGCCGCGCATTGACGCGCAGGCACATCGGCGGATGGCCGTTGCCGGCGGCGAGGATGGACTCCCAGTCCCGCGGGTACTCGGCGCGCAGGCACTCGATCCACCACAGCGGATGCTGCCAGCGGGCCTGCGGGTCGGCCTGCAGGCGCGCCGCCATCGCCGCGCCGCCGCGCTGGAACGCGCGCAACAGGGCGTTGACGTAGCCCTTGGCGCGCGCCAGTCCGAGCAGCTCGCAGGCGCGGCCCGCCTGGTCGAGCACGGTGTAGTCGGCGTAGCGCTTCGATTCGAGCGCGCCCAGCGCGCACCACAGCAGGGCCTCGACCAGCGGGTCGGTCGACTGGCCGCGGTGGGACAGCGCGGCGACGATCGCCTGTGAGCGGCCATAGCGCCGCAGCGTGGAATAGCACAGGTCCGCGGTGGCGGCGCGCAGGCTGCGCGCCTCGTCGCCGGGTGCCTCGCCCGCATCCCCGGCGTCGTCCAGGCGGCGGCCGGCGGCGACCTGCGCCACGCGCCTGGCCGCCGCCGCCAGCGCCTCAGCGAGCGGCGCCAAGGCGCTCCCCGGCGGCGACCGGGCATCCGCGCAGGAACTCCGCCGCGGCCAGGCGCTTGCCGCCGGCTCGCTGCAGCTCCAGGACCTCCAGCGCGCCTTCGCCGCAGGCGACCACGATCCCCGCGGCATCCGCGCGAAGTACTTCACCCGGCACGCCGCTGCGCTCGATGCAGCGCGCGCGCCAGAGCTTCACCGGCTCGCCGCGCAACGTGCTCTGCGCGCCCGGCGAGGGCCGGAATGCGCGCAGCTTGCGCTCCAGTTCCGCGCACGGCCGGGACCAGTCGATGGCCGCCTCGCCTTTCTCGATCTTGCGCGCGTAGCTCGCCCCCTCGGACCCCTGCGGACGCCAGAGCGCGCGCCCCGCGGCGATCTGCGCCAGCGCCTCGACGATGGTTGCGGCGCCCAGCGCCGCCAGCTTGTCGTGGAGCGATCGCGCATCATCGTCGGCCTCGATGCCGACCCTGCGCTCCAGCATCACCGGCCCGGTGTCCAGCCCGGCCTCCATCTTCATGATCGCGACGCCGGTCTCGGCGTCTCCCGCCAGCAGCGCGCGCTGGATCGGGGCCGCGCCGCGCCAGCGCGGCAGCAGGGAGGCGTGGATGTTGATCGCGCCCATCGGGGCGATGTCGAGCACGGCCTGCGGCAGCAGCAAGCCGTAGGCGGCGACCACCAGCGCGTCGGGCCGCGCGTCGCGAATCGGGTCTGCGGCAGCCGGGTCCTTCAGCGTCGCGGGCTGGTGCAGCGCGAGGCCGCGCGCGAGCGCCAGCTGCTTGACCGGGCTGGCGGCCGGTTGCAGGCCGCGTCCTGCGGGCCGGTCAGGCTGGGTGAGGACCAGCGGGACTTCATGGCCCGCCTCCAGCACGGCCGCGAGGGCCCGTTCGGCAAAAGCCGGCGTGCCTGCGAAGACGATGCGCATGCCGGTCGTGTCCCCGGTGGCTGGAGGGCGCGAGATGCGGGGAGCGCAGCCCGCGGCGCCGCCGCTCAGGCGCTCTTGCGGAGCTGCTTGGCGATGCGCGCGCGGATGCGCTGCTGCTTGAGTTGCGACAGGTGCTCGACGAACACCTTGCCCTTCAGGTGGTCCATCTCGTGCTGGATGCAGACCGAAAGCAGGCCCTGGGCCTGCAGCATGAACGCGTTGCCGTTCTGGTCGAACGCGCGCACCTTGATGCGCTCGGCGCGCTCGATGGTGTCGTAGATGCCGGGCACCGACAGGCAGCCTTCCTCGATGTCGGAGACGCCGCTCGCCTCGAGGATCTCGGGGTTGACCAGTACCACCAGCGAATCCCGGCGCTCCGAGACATCCACCACGATGATCTGCTTGTGCACGTCCACCTGGCTGGCGGCCAGGCCGATGCCGGGGGCCGCGTACATGGTCTCGGCCATGTCGCCCACGAGGCGCTTGAGCGACTCGTCGAAAACCTTGACCGGTTCGGCGACCTTGTGCAGGCGGGCGTCCGGGTAACGCAGGATGTTCAGAATCGCCATAAATCCGGAAAAAGCTTGCAGATTGAATTAATTACGGGCAGTATCTCACGCGGAGTGTAAGCACTAGGGGCTTTGTGCTACATTCCAGCAGAGAAAACGGCAGCCACCGCTCGGGGGCCACATGTCTGACCTAATGCGTAAGTATATCACAACACTCATTTTTGTCCTCGGCCTGGGAGGCTGGCAGGGGGCCATCGCGCAGGCGCCCAAGTCCCCGCTGACCCTGAAGCCGGACGCCCCGGAGCGCTATGTCGTGGTGCCCGGAGACACGCTCTGGTCCATCGCCGAGCGCTACACCGACTCGCCGTGGCGCTGGAACGAGTTGTGGAACCTGAACAAGGACGACATCAAGAATCCGCACCGCATCTATCCGGGCAACGTGATCGTGCTCGACCGCGCGCGCGGCCAGGTCGCGATCGGCAACACCGTGCAGCTCAGCCCGCGCGTGCGCGCCGAATCCACCGCCAAGGCGGCCATTCCCAGCATCCCGCCGGCGGTGATCGAGCCCTTCCTCACCCGGCCGCTGGTGGTCGAAGCCGACGGCCTGGACCGGGCGCCGACCATCGTCGCCACCGAGGGCGGTCGCGTGATCATCGGCGCGGGCAACCGCGCCTTCGTCAAGGGCAGCGGCGGCGGCGCGGACGGCAACTGGTTCGTCTATCGCCGCGGCAAGGCCCTGGTCGATCCCGAAAGCAAGAGCACGCTCGGCTACGAGGCGATCTACCTGGGCACCGCCAAGACGGTGGTGGCGGGCGAGCCGGCGACCATCGAGATCACCTCCACGACGCAGGAAGTCAGCGCCGGCGACCGGCTGGTCGCGGCCGGCAAGCCCGAGCCGGTGACCTACGCCCCGCGCGCGCCCAGCGCCAAGGTGAGCGGCCGCGTCATCGGCATCTTCGGCGGCGTCGGCCAGGTCGGCGAGGCCGCCCGCAACGCCATCGTCACGCTCAACGTCGGCAAGTCGCAGGGCGTCGAGCCCGGCCACGTGCTCGCGCTGCATCGCCTGGGCGCGACGGTTCCGGATGCCTCCACCAAGGAGCGCGGCGCGGCGCCGATCAAGCTGCCCGACGAACGCTATGGCTTGGTGTTCGTGTTCCGCGTCTTCGACCGGGTGTCCTACGCGCTGGTGATGGACGTGGCGCGGCCGGTCAACCCCATGGACGTGGTGCAGAACCCCTAGGAACAGAGGAACCTCCGTTCCCCGCTAGCCCCCTCCCGGCGGCGGCCATGGCGCACGGCCCCGACCTCGAGGGCTGGCTTCGCCTCACCCTTGCCCCGGGCCTGGGCCCGGCCGCGCTGCGGGCCCTGCTGGCCCGCTTCGGACTGCCGCAGCAGGTGCTGGCCAATCGCCAAGCGCTGCCGCCGGAGGTGTCCCGCGCGCTCGATTCCGCGTCGGTGTCCAGTGCCGTCGCCAGCACGCTCGACTGGCTCGCCCAGCCGGGCCGCGCGCTGGTCACGCTCGCCGACGCGGAGTACCCGAGGCTGCTGCTGGAGATCCCGGATCCGCCGCCGGTGCTGTATTGCCGGGGTCGGGTCGAGTTGCTGTCGCGGCCGTCGCTTGCCGTCGTCGGCAGCCGCAACGCCACGCCGCAGGGCAGGCGCGACGCGGAGAATTTCGCGCGCGCGTTCAGCGCGGCCGGCATCACCATCGTCTCCGGCCTCGCGCAGGGCGTGGATGCCGCCGCGCACCGCGGCGGGCTCGGCGCCGAGGGCTCGACCATCGCGGTGCTCGGCACCGGCGTCGATCGCATTTATCCGCAGTCGAACGCGGCGCTCGCCGCGGACATCGAGCGCGACGGCCTGCTGCTGTCGGAGTTTCCCCTCGGCACGCGCGCGCTGCCGCATCATTTCCCGCGTCGCAACCGGCTCATCAGCGGGCTGGCGCGGGGCTGCCTGGTCATCGAGGCGGCGCTCGCCTCCGGTTCGCTGATCACCGCGCGCGCCGCGGCCGAGCAGGGACGCGACGTGTTCGCGTTGCCCGGCTCCATCCATTCGCCGCTCAGCAAGGGCTGCCACGCGCTCATCAAGTCCGGCGCCAAGCTGGTCGAATCGGCCGAGGACGTGCTCGCCGAACTGCCGGGCTTCCGCGTCGACGCGGCGGCCGCGCCGCCGCCGGCGAGCGCCGGCGATGCCCATCCGCTGCTGGCGCACATGGGCGTGGACCCCATCGACGTGGATTCGCTGAGCGCGCGCTCCGGACTGGCGGCGGCCGAGGTCGGAGCGGCGCTGCTCGCGCTGGAACTGGCCGGCCGCGTCGCGGCATTGCCCGGCGGGCTTTACCAGAAATTGCACTGAAAACAAGGCTCCGCGGCGGTCGTGGTTGTAAGGCCGCTCTCTTTGCAGGTATCCTCTGCCCCCTTTTCGGGCAAGCCCATGTCGAAGAAGCTCATCATCGCCGAGAAACCCTCCGTCGCCGCCGACATCGCGCGCGCGCTGGGCGGCTTCACGCGCAAGGGCGATTACTTCGAGAGCGACGAGTACGTGCTGTCATCCGCGGTCGGCCACCTGCTGCAGCTCGCGCTGCCCGAGGAGCACGACGTCAAGAAGGGCAAGTGGTCCTTCGCCCGGCTGCCGGTGGTGCCGCCGCACTTCGACCTGGCGCCGATCGAGAAGAACGAGCCGCGCCTCAACGTGCTGCTGAAGCTGATCAAGCGGAAGGACGTCACCGGCCTGATCAACGCCTGCGACGCCGGCCGCGAGGGCGAGCTCATCTTCCGCTACATCGTCCAGTACTCGAAGTCGAAGAAGCCGGTCGAGCGCCTCTGGCTGCAATCCATGACCCAAGGCGCGATCCGCGAGGGTTTCGCATCGCTGCGCGCCGACCGCGACCTGCTGCCGCTCGCCGACGCCGCGAAGTCGCGCTCGGAGGCCGACTGGCTGGTCGGGATCAACGGCACCCGGGCCATGACCGCCTTCAACTCCAAGGAGGGCGGCTTCTACCTGACCACCGTCGGCCGGGTGCAGACGCCGACGCTCGCGATCCTGATGGAGCGGGAGGAGCGGATCCGGGCCTTCAAGGCGCGCGACTACTGGGAAGTGCACGCCCGCTTCGGGGCCAAGGCCGGCGAGTACGCCGGGCGCTGGTTCGACCCGGCGTTCAGGAAGGACGAGGATGGCGAGCGCAAACCCGAGCGCATCTGGGACGAGAAGCGTGCCGCGGCGATCGCCGCGGCCTGCTCCGGCAAGACCGGCGTTGCCACCGAGGAAACCAAGCCCTCGACCCAAGCCTCGCCGCTCCTGTATGACCTCACCAGCCTGCAGCGCGAGGCCAATGGTCGCTTCGGCTTCTCGGCCAAGGGCACGCTGGCGCTCGCCCAGTCGCTGTACGAGCGGCACAAGGTCCTCACCTACCCGCGGACGGATGCGCGCGCGCTGCCCGAGGACTACCTCGCGACGGTGAAGAAGACCATGGACACCCTGACGCTGGCGAAGGAGTACGCGCCCTTCGCCAGGCAGGTCCTGAAGGGCGGCTGGGTGAAGCCCAACCGGCGCATCTTCGACAACAGCAAGATCTCGGACCACTTCGCCATCATCCCGACGCTGCAGGCACCGGGCCACCTGTCCGAGCCCGAGCAGAAGCTCTACGACCTGGTGGTGCGCCGGTTCCTCGCAGTGTTCTTCCCCTCGGCCGAGTTCCTGCAGACCACCCGCATCACCACCGTCGGCGAGGAGCAGTTCCGGACCGACGGCCGGGTGATGCAGAGTCCGGGCTGGCTCGCGGTCTACGGCAAGAGCCTGCAGGACGAAACCGTCACCCTGCCCGCCATCGAGCAGGGCGAGAAAGTGAAGGCGGTCGAGGTCAACACCCTTGCCAACCAGACGCGGCCGCCGGCGCGCTACAACGAAGCCACGCTGCTCTCGGCGATGGAAGGCGCGGGCAAGCTGGTGGAGGACGACGAGCTGCGCGAGGCGATGGGCGCCAAGGGCCTGGGCACGCCGGCGACGCGCGCCGCGGTGATCGAGGGCCTGATCAACGAGAAGTACGTCGAGCGCCTGGGCCGGGAACTGAAGCCGACCTGGAAGGCGTTCCGCCTGATGTTCGCGCTCAAGCATTTCGGCGTCGACGAGATCACCTCGCCCGAGCTCACCGGGGACTGGGAGTTCAAGCTCAAGCAGATGGAGCAGGCCAAGCTGCCGCGCGGGAAGTTCATGGAGCACATCGAGCAGGTGACGCGGGACCTGGTCGAGCGGGTCCGCAACGGCACCATCCCCGAGGAGGCGTTCGCCACCGTGGCCGCGCCGTGCCCGAAGTGCGGCGGGGTGATCCAGGAGACCTACCGCAAGTTCCAGTGCCAGAAGTGCGACTTCTACATCTGGCCGGTGCTGCTCGGGCGCGAATGGTCGCCCGAAGAGGTCGCGGAGCTGCTGACCAAGCGGTTCATCGGGCCGCTCAGCGGCTTCCGCAGCAAGCAGGGTCGGCCGTTCTCGGCGGGCCTGAAGCTCACCCCGGAACACCGCATTGAGTTCGACTTCGGCCAGCCGCTGGACGGCGAGGGCGCCGAGGCGCCCGATTTCAGCGGCCAGGAGGCGCTGGGCGCCTGCCCGAAGTGCGGCGCGCGGGTGTTCGAGCACGGCGTGTCGTACGTCTGCGAGAAGTCCGTCGGCCCGGAGCGCAGCTGCGACTTCCGCAGCGGCCGCATGATCCTGCAGCAGCCGGTGGAACGCGAGCAGATGCGCAAGCTCCTCGCCACCGGCCGCACCGACCTGCTGGTCAACTTCGTCTCGCGCAAAGGACGCAAGTTCAAGGCCTTCCTGGTGAAGACCCCGGGCGGGAAGATCGGCTTCGAGTTCATGGCGCGGGCGGAGAAGCCCGCGAAGGCGCCGGCCAAGGCGGACGCGGCGGCCGAGGTGAAGCCGCTGAAGAAAGCCGCCACCGGCAAGTCCCCGGCCAAGGCCGCGAAGGCCAAACCCGCCGCGCGCGCGGCGGCGAAGAAGCAGCGGGCGGCCTAGGACCGGCCGCTAGACGTCGAGGTTACGCACGCCGAGGGCGTTCGACTCGATGAACGCGCGGCGCGGCTCCACCTCGTCGCCCATCAGCTTGGTGAAGATCTCGTCGGCGGCAATGCCGTCGTCGATCTGCACCTTGAGCAGCCGCCGCACCCCCGGGTCCATGGTGGTCTCCCACAGCTGGCCCGGGTTCATCTCCCCCAGGCCCTTGTAGCGCTGCAGGCTCATGGACTTCTGCACTTCCGCCAGCAGCCAGCGCATGGCCTCGCCGAAGTCCTTCACCGGGTGCTGCTTGTCGCCGCGCCGCACCTGGGCCCCCACGCCGACCAGGCCGCGCAGCATCTCCGCCGTCTGCCGGATCTGCGCGTAGTCGCCGGACTGCACGAACTCCGAGTCGATGGTGGTGACCCGCACGTTGCCGTGCCGCGTGCGCTCGATGCGGATCTGGTAGCGCTCGGTCTTGGTGTCGAAATGCGAGCCGACCTTGATGCCGGTGCCGGCCAGCGCATCGGCGAGGGCTTCCGCCGAGGCTTTCGCCGCATCGCTGCGCGCGAGATCCACCCGCACCCCGCGCAACAGGGCGTTCAGCACCTCGCGGTCGACCCAGCGCGAGACGCGCTCGATCACCGCCTCCGACAAGAGGTAGGACTTGGCCAGCTCGGCCAGCGTGTCGCCGGTGATCGGGTCGCGCCGCGCCGCCGGCTGCAGCGCCGCGTCCACCAGCGCCTGGCGGAGCATGAACTCGTTCAGCTCGTGCTCGTCCTTGAGGTAGCGCTCGTCCTTGCCCAGCCTGGCGCGGTACAGCGGCGGTTGCGCGATGTAGATGTGGCCGCGCTCGACCAGCTCCGGCATCTGGCGGTAGAAGAACGTGAGCAGCAGGGTGCGGATGTGCGAGCCGTCGACATCGGCATCGGTCATGATGATGACCCGGTGGTAGCGCAGCTTCTCCGGGTTGTACTCCTCCTTGCCGATGCCGCAGCCGAGCGCCGTGATGAGCGTCGCGATCTCCGCGGATCCCAGCAGCTTGTCGAAGCGCGCCTTCTCCACGTTGAGGATCTTGCCTTTCAGCGGCAGGATCGCCTGGAACTTGCGGTCGCGGCCCTGCTTGGCCGAGCCGCCGGCGGAATCGCCCTCCACCAGGTACAGCTCGCACTTCGCCGGGTCCTTCTCCTGGCAGTCGGCCAGCTTACCGGGCAGCCCCAGGCCGTCCAGCACGCCCTTCCTGCGCGTCATCTCGCGCGCCTTGCGCGCCGCCTCGCGCGCCGCGGCGGCCTCGATGATCTTGCCGGTGATGGTGCGCGCGTCCGCCGGGCGCTCGGCGAGGAACTCACGCAGCTTGTCGGCCACGATCTCCTCCACCACCGGGCGCACCTCGGAGGACACCAGCTTCTCCTTGGTCTGCGACGAGAACTTGGGCTCGGGCACCTTCACCGACAGCACGCAGGCGAGGCCTTCGCGCATGTCGTCGCCGGTGGTCTCGACCTTGGCGCGCTTGGCCGCCTCGTTCTCCTCGATGTACTTGTTGAGGACCCGCGTCATCGCCGCGCGCAGGCCGGTGAGGTGGGTGCCGCCGTCCTTCTGCGGGATGTTGTTGGTGAAGCAGAGCACGTTCTCCTGGTAGGAGTCGTTCCACTGCATCGCCACGTCCACCGTGATGCCGTCCTTGTCGCCCGAGGCGTTGAATACGTTCGGATGCAGCACGCTCTTGGAGCGGTTGATGTACTCGACGAAGCCCTTGACGCCGCCGCCGAAGGCGAAGTTCTCCTCCTTGCCGCTCCTCTGGTCCAGCAGCACGATGCGCACGCCGTTGTTGAGGAACGACAGCTCGCGCAGGCGTTTGGCGAGGATCTCGTAGTGGTAGTCGACCGCGCCGAAGATGCTGCGCGAGGCGAGGAAGTGGACTTCCGTCCCCCGCTTCTCGGTGGTGCCGGTGACGCGCAGCGGCGCGGTGGGCACGCCGTCGGCGAACTCGATCTGGTGCACCTTGCCGTCGCGCCAGATGGTCAGGCGCAGCCAGCTGGAGAGCGCGTTCACCACCGAGACGCCGACGCCATGCAGGCCGCCGGAGACCTTGTATGTGTTGGAGTCGAACTTGCCCCCGGCGTGGAGCTCGGTCATCACGATCTCGGCGGCCGAGCGCTTCTCCTCGTCGTCCTCCTTGATGCCGGTCGGGATGCCGCGGCCGTTGTCCAGCACCGACACCGAGTTGTCGGTGTGGATGGTGACCAGGATCTCGTCGCAGTAGCCCCCCAGGGCCTCGTCCACCGCGTTGTCCACGACCTCGAACACCATGTGGTGCAGGCCGGTGCCATCGGAGGTATCGCCGATGTACATCCCGGGGCGCTTGCGCACCGCCTCCAGGCCCTTGAGGATCTTGATCGAGTCCGAGTCGTAGCCGTCGGAGTCGAGTTGCTGCTGCTGCTTTTCCGCCTCGTCCACCGGGTCAGATCCTCATCGGCATGACGACATACCGGAAATCGGGCTCCGTGGGAAACTGCAGCAGGGCGCTGGAAGCCGAGTCGCCGAAGCTGCAGTGCACCTCGCCGCCGGCAACGTTGTTCAGAACGTCGAGCAGGTAGTTGACGTTGAAGCCGATGTCCAGGGCGTCGCCCTTGTACGCCACCTCGAGCGTCTCCTCGGCTTCCTCCTGCTCGGTGTTGGAGGACACGATCTTGAGCGTGCCGTCGGTGAGCACCCAGCGCACGCCGCGGAACTTCTCGTTGGACAGGATCGCCGCGCGCTGCAGCGACTGGCGCAGGCTCTCTCGCTCGATGGCGAGCTTGTTCTTGTTGCCCGAGGGAATGACGCGGGTGTAGTCCGGGAACTTGCCGTCGATCAGCTTGGAGACCAGCTCCACGCTGCCGAAGGCGAAGGCAGCCTGGGTGGCGGAGAGCTCGACGCGGATCTCGTCCTCGACGTCGCCCAGCAGCTTGGCCAGTTCCAGCACCGTCTTGCGCGGCACGATCACTTCCTGGCGCGGCACCTTCACCGCCAGCTCCATGGAGGCGAAGGCGAGCCGGTGGCCGTCGGTCGCCACCAGACGCAACTGGCCCTCGTCCACCACCATCAGCAGCCCGTTGAGGTAGTAGCGGATGTCCTGCTGCGCCATGGCGTACTGCACCAGGCCGATCAGCCGGCGCAGCGCCTTCTGCGGCAGCGAGAAGCGCGCCACCTCCCCCGCGGGCTTGGCTAGCCTCGGGAAGTCCTCCGCCGCCAGGGTCTGCAGCGAGAAGCGGCTCTTGCCGGCCTTGACCTGCAGGCGCTTGTCCTGCTGCTGCAGCGTGACCTCGGAACCGTCGGGCAGCGCGCGCAGGATGTCCACCAGCTTGCGCGCGCCCACGGTGACCGCGCGCGCCTCGCCGGAAGGCTCCACCGCGCTGCGCGCGGTGATCTGGATTTCGATGTCCGTGGCGAGGAACGACAGCGCGCCCGCGCCGCGCTCGATCAGGACGTTGGACAGGATCGGCAGTGTGTGCCGGCGCTCGATGATGCCGCTGACCGCCGACAGCGGTCCCAGCAGCTCGTCCCGTTTCGCTTTCACCAGGATCATTCTTGTTTCCTTAAATATAGTAGTAGCTAGTAAGGCCCGGCAGTTCGTTGGATAAGTCCGATTCGCGCATGCGGCCAAGGGCTTGGCGGATCCGGGACGCCCCGGAAGCTGTTGATGCCTTGGCCGCGGATTGTGGATGGTTCCGGCCGGCGCGCGCGCAAGGCCGCTTATGCACATTCCGTCCCTGGGTTGCGCACAGCTTCCTCATTCAACCCTTCAGCACCTGCTCGAGGAGGTGGTAGTCGCGGTTGAGCCCCTGGTCGGACTTGCGCAGCGTGGCGATGGTGCGGCAGGCGTGCAGCACCGTGGTGTGGTCGCGGTTGCCGAAAGCCTCGCCGATCTCGGGCAGGCTCATCTGCGTCAGGTCCTTGGCAAGCGCCATCGCCACCTGGCGCGGCCGCGCCACGTTGCGCGTGCGGCGCTTGGAGTGCATGTCCGACATCTTGATCTTGAAGTACTCCGCCACCGTCTTCTGGATGCCCTCGACGCTGATCTGGCGGTTGGCGACGTGCAGGATGTCGCGCAGAGCCTCGCGCGCGAGCTCCAGCGACAGCTCGCGGCCGGTGAAGCGCGCATAGGCGAGCACCTTCTTCAGCGCGCCTTCCAGCTCGCGCACATTCGACCGAATGTGCTTGGCGATGAAGAAGGCGATGTCCTCCGGCAGCGCGGCGGCCTCCGCCTCGGCCTTCTTCAGCACGATCGCGACCCGCATCTCCAGCTCCGGCGGCTCGATCGCCACCGTGAGTCCCCAGCCGAAGCGCGAGATCAGGCGCTCCTGCATGCCGGCGATCTCCTTCGGGTAGGTGTCGCAGGTGATCACGATCTGCTTGTGCGCCTCCACCAGGGCGTTGAAGGCGTAGAAGAACTCCTCCTGGGTGCGGTCCTTGTTGGAGAAGAACTGGATGTCGTCGATCAGCAGCAGGTCGAGGGAATGGTAGTAGCGCTTGAATTCCTCGAACGACTTCTGCTGGTAGGCGCGCACCACGTCGGTGACGTACTGCTCGGCGTGGGTATAGCGGATCCGCGCTTCGGGCCGCGCCGCGGCGACGCAGTTGCCGATGGCGAGCAGCAGGTGGGTCTTGCCCAGGCCGACGCCGCCGTAGATGAACAGCGGGTTGTAGGACATCCCGGGGTTCTCGGCCACCTGCACCGCGGCGGCGCGGGCGAGCTGGTTGGCCTTGCCGGTCACCAGGCTGTCGAAGCTGAACTGGCTGTTGAATCGCGCGCGCTCGGGCGCCGCGGGCGGCGTGCCGCGGCTCGGGCCGGTGGCGGCGCCCGTGCCCGGCGCAAGGCTGCGGATCGGGGCCTCGGCTGGCCGCGCGAGCACCACCTTCACCAGCGTCTCGCGGCCGCTGGTTTCCTCCGCCAGCCGCCCGATGCGGGCGACGAAGCGCTCGCGCACCATCTGCAGCACGAACTTGTTCGGGGCGGCGAGGACCAGCGCCGCAGGGTCCGCCGCATCGGCCTCCGGCGCGAGCGGCCGGATCCAGGTGTTGAATTGTTGCGCGGGCAGCTCCTGCTCGAGTCGGCGCAGGCAGGCATGCCAGAGAGTCTGCATCGTCAGTTTGCGGGGTCCGGTCGAGCGCTGGTTCGGTGTGGTCTGGGTGATTCTCGGGGAGACGGTCGCCGCTTCGAAGACGACGCGCCGGCGCAAAGCGTCGACGGCCTCGAATTTTACCCGTTCCGCGCCGGGTTATCCACAGGCCGGAGGGCGATTGGCGGCCCTTGTTCGGGCGCGGCGCGCCGGACAAGGAATATTTGACAAGGCTTTGATGCGCGGGCTCTAATACCGCCCTTTTTCAATCGAGCGCGACGATGAAGCGAACCTACCAGCCTTCCAAGACCCGGCGCGCGCGCCGCCACGGATTTCTTGTGCGCAAGCGCACGCGCGGCGGGCGCGCGGTGCTGGCCGCTCGCAGAGCCAAGGGGCGCAAGCGCCTCGCGGTCTAGGCCGGCCACCCGGCGTGCCCGGCAAGCCGGAGCGGGCGCGACTGGGACCGGAGCGGCGCATCCGCGGCCGCGCGGCTTTCGAACCGCTGCTGCGTGCCGGCAGGCGCAGGTCCAGCCGGGGTTTCGTGTTCATCCTCGCGCCGCGCGAGTCCGGTCCGCCGCGGCTGGGAATCCTGATATCACGCAAGCATTCGGCAAAGGCGACCGTGCGCAACCACATCAAGCGCTGTATCCGCGAGGCTTTCCGGCTCGAGCAGTCCGCGCTCGACGCGCTGGGGGCCGTGGACCTGCTGGTGCGGCCGCCCTACGGCGCCAAGCCGGGCCCGGGAATGATCGTGCTGCTGCGGGGATTGCTGGCGGGACTCAAGCCATGATCGCCCGCGCGATGCGCCTGGCGGTGCTGGCCTACCGCTATTGCGTCAGCCCGCTGCTGCCCCCGTCGTGCCGCTTCCATCCGAGCTGCTCGGCGTACGCCGAGGAGGCCCTTGGCCGCTACGGCGCGCTGAAGGGGGGATGGTTGAGCGCGCGGCGCCTGTGTCGCTGCGGGCCGTGGAGCCGGGGCGGGTTCGACCCGGTCCCGGAGCCGGACTGCACCGCGAAGCCGGCGACCACCCTGCAACCTTGATCGGAACATTGCCTTGGATACGCAGCGACTGATCCTGTTCTTCGTCT